>NZ_JAJNKE010000032.1 GCF_021043395.1 Clostridium guangxiense | reverse complement strand
ATATAAAGCAGGAAGAACACTAAAACCTACAGCCTTAAATGATCAAAAAGTTACATTTTAATCTTGACATTTATATACCTATTAGTTTGTCCTTATGTTCTATGTTTATATCCTGGATTAAATTAGGTTCATCTAAATCTAACGCTTTCCTGTGGCACTTCCATAAAATCAAGATACACATCTGGATTAAGTCAAAGGTTTCTCTAACTATCTCTTTAAGATTGCTAAGGCATTTACTCTTGTTGTATCTGGCTATTGCATCAACTACCTCAGCGTACTCCTCTGTGAGCTTAGTAATTATCCCCCTCTGTTGTGATTGTTGTATTATCTATTTTCAATTTGTCATTTTTTCTCAAAATATGCATTAATAATTTCATACCTCGTTTTACCTCCTAGCTCTTATATTTTTCTATCCTTGCCTTTACTGCTTCCAAAAGTATATTTTGATTTACTTCTTTGCTACCTAAGGACTTCATAACATCTTCATCCACAGTATTTTTAGCTATAATATGATTTATAACAACTGTTTCCTTTTGACCTTGTCTGTGTAATCTTGCATTTGCCTGCTGGTAGAGTTCTAAGCTCCATGTAAGTCCAAACCAGGTAATAATATTTCCTCCATACTGAAGATTTAAGCCATGTCCTGCTGAAGCTGGATGAATTAAAAGTATTGGTATTTTACCCTCATTCCATTTTTTAATATCTGCTGAATCCTTTAATCCAACTGCTTTTAATTTTTTAGAACCTAGAAATTTAACTATTCTATCAAAATCATGTTTAAAAGTATAAAATACTAAAACTGGTTTTCCGTTAGCTGCTTCTATAATTTCTAACAAAGCCTTTAATTTTTCCTCATGAATTTCTATAACTGCCTTATTTTCTGAATAGATAGCTCCATTAGACATTTGTAATAATTTGTTTGTAAGTACTGCTGCATTTGCTGCTGTTATGTCTTCTTTTCCAAGTTCCAAAACTAGATCCTTCTCTAGTTCTTTATATTTTTGCATTGCACTTTCAGGTAATTTAACCTCTATAGAATTATCTATCCTTTCAGGTAGATCTAAGTAATCCTTTGCTTTCATAGAAATACAAATATCACTTATCCTGCTTTCAATGGCTTCTGCTGCACCTTCTTTTAGATTCCAGTTATAAACTACAAATTGATTTCTATTACCTGGGGTAAAATATTGTTCTCTATAACTGCCTATTGTTTTTCCTAACCTTTTACCTCCATCAAGTAAATACACTTGTGGCCATAAATCAATTAAACTATTAGGTGCTGGAGTTCCTGTAAGTCCTACTATTCTTTTAAAATAAGGCCTTACTTTTCTTAATGATCTAAACCTTTTAGCCTTAGAACTTTTGAAAGAACTTAACTCATCTATAACAACCATATCAAACATCCATCTACCAAAACATTCACCAACTAACCAATCCACATTCTCTCTATTGGTCACATAAATATCTGCGTTAACCATTAAAGCATTTTCTCTTTCTTTTTTAGTTCCTAGAATCTTTGATATTTTTAAGTGTTTTAGATGGTCCCATTTTTGAACCTCAGTACTCCATGTATCTTCTGCTACTCTTAGAGGTGCTATAACTAAAACTTTATAAACTAAACCTAAAAACAATAATTCATCTACTGCTGTTAAGGTACTCACTGTTTTTCCGTACTCAACCCATGCCCATATCCAAGAATAAACCGGATGCCTCATGGTCTATGATGTGGCTAATTGCATATTCTTGATAATTCCAGGGCTTAAATTTCATAAAATCACCTTCTATCTTTCATAATATTTCTACTTAAACCTTCCATTTTTCTGGTGCAATTTTGCGTGTTCCTTTTGGGAAGGTAGCACTTCTAAATTATCCTCATTAAAGTTTAATTTGTTTTCATCTTTATGGTGAACTACTTCTCCCTTTCTTAGTTTTCTTCCTAATATTTTTTCAGCAATTACTCTGTGTGCATGTTTACCATGAATTTTGGGATACGTCTTACCTTCACCTTTTAATAAATGTGACCATCTTAAGTTTTCCTTAACTTCATTAGTCATTCTCGTAGGATTAAGTTCTTCATTCATTTTTGTCATTCTTTCGCTTGTATAAGTTTTTGAACATTCTCTACTACAAAAGACATGACTTAATATTTGACCTTTGTATCTATAAATTTCTTTTCCACAATTCTCACATTTTACTTTTATTTTAGGCATTTACTTCAACTCCCTTACAAAATTCTCAACTCCATTAATGCTATCTATACATTCAACCCTAAAACCCAAAGCTTGTAATTCTTTAGCTCTATACTCTTGAAGTTTTCTTCTTTTTTTACCTGGGGCTTTAAGTTCTACAAAAACAATCCTACCATGTGGTAAAAGAACAATCCTGTCTGGTACTCCGGACACTCCTGGACTAACAAACTTAAATGCTTTACCACCAATCAACTCAATTTGTTTTTTCAGTTTTCTTTCAATAACACTTTCTAACAATAAAATCACCTTCTATCTAACGGATACAAATGATACAATTTTTTCTTATATACGTGTATACGCGTGTTTAGGCGTGTATGTGTGTATACGTATATGCCTAATTATATAAATACTACTTATATAATATTTTTTGTATCATCTGTATCATGTAGTATTATATCCATTGGTGTACAATACTTTTAGTATGATACAAAATCGGATACAGTGTATATTTTTTTGTATCAATTGTATCCGTTTCTTCTTTACTGCGGATACAGAATTTTTTGTCTGATTTTTAATTCTGTATCCGGATATAAGTTCTTTGTCTGCCATAAATTTTACCAAAACTTAATGGTGCATTATTTTTCTCCCAGCCTTTCAAGCCTTTAAGAATATCATTAATTTCGCGTGATTGAATTGGTGTAAGGCTCTTAGGATCACCATTAAATAACTCACACCATATTTCCATTACACACGTTTTATTTCTCAGTACATTACCTTCTGGGATGTCTCCAAAATCAGAACCATGAATGTAGTTTCTTCTATCTACGATACTTAAGTTGTACCAGTTATCAGTAATTGGTCTGTTAAGGTATTCTTCAATTAATCCTGCCTTTGCACTTTCTTCACTGTGTGCCTCCTGCTGCTCCTGCGCTTCTTTCTCTTCTGCTGTACTTAAATATAAAGGTTCTTTATCATTCCATAATGTTGCAGCCTCAGCCCATATCTGGTCAATTTCATAATCTGTTAAATCCTTAAACACGCTTTTGCTGTGAGTTGTCACACCTACATCTATTGGCCAGAACCTTCTATTGCCTGTTTTATCCCTTAAAAATTCTCTATCATTTGTGGTACCTATAAAAACACATTGGCGTGGAAATCTACTAGTCCTGTGACCGTACGCGACTCTATAAATATCTTCCTGCTTAGATAAAAACTGTTTAGTAGCTTCAATGTCAGCCTTTTTTGTGGCCATCATTTCTCCCATTTCTAAGAGCCATACACCTTGTAATTGTTCATAAGCTTCTTTACCACTTACTGTTGTTAAGCTGTCACTATACCATTCCTTACCTAACTTTTTAATAATGGTACTTTTACCTATTCCCTGAGGACCACTTAAGACGGGCATGTTATCGAATTTGCATCCGGGAACAAAAACCCTTGCTACTGCTGCAACTAATATTTTTCTTGTAACTGTCCTTACATAATTGTTGTCCTCAGCTCCTAAGTAATCTACAAGCAAGGTATCAATTCTTTTAACTCCATCCCAGAATAAATTATTTAAGTATTCTCTTACTGGATGCACTGAATGTTTTTCAAAACTTAATGCCAGTGCATCAGCACATTTTACTGTAGAACTTATTTTATAATACTTCTCAATAAACTCCTGTAGTCCGCTGTCGTCTGTATCATTCCAGTCTGATTTATTATTTTTATTTCTCCATGGAAGCTGGCCAACAACTACAGCTCTATTAGAAAACTCATTGTAAGCAATTTTTCCTTTAAGCAGTGGCTCGTTTTCAATTATTAGTAGAAAATTACTTCTTGTGCTTTTTAGTTTACCATTGTCTGTGTATTCAAGTTCTTTAACCCATTCAGTGTCAACTTCTTCCTCAACTATTCCAAAATCCTCCTGAGCTTTTTCCATACGTTCTTTTCCTAAAGTCTGCATAACATTTTTATCATTTGAAGCAAACTCTGTCATTTTAGTAAATGAAGGTAATCTATTAGCAGGAGTATCAGGCTTTGCCTCATCATCTAAATCACCAAACTTTTGTATCCTAACAAGATCAAATGCATTGCATAATATTTCACTCGCAGGATCTGTACCATGATGACTGTAACTGAATTTATCATCATATATCACAACTCCGCCAGTTGTTGAACCTTCTGCATATGTGTACCTGGTTTCATCTGCACCAGGTATATAAACATCTTTTAAAAATTCATCTATAGCCTCAGTAATTGAGTAAGTTCTGCAAAAGGCTCCTATAATACCTTTCTTATGCAAAGGGTCTTCCTGTTTTTTTATTGCTGTATTTATTTTTGCTCTCGACCTTGAACTTTCTGGCCAATAACTAACATCCTGCCAACCAAATGTATATCTATCAAGTACTTCATCTGGATTAAGCCATTTTTCATCCTGGACCTTAAATATATATTCGCCATCACTGCTAGTTGATGGCCAGTACATTAACCTGCATGGTTCATATGTTGTATCATCAAATTGGTCTATGCCTAAATCACTAGCTATCATTCTTGCTATGGCTTGATACTCGTCTGGAAGTACTGGCCTTGATAATGGAATTATAAGTCTTAACCTCTGATTATCTGGTGCATGTGTATGGGTTGAATACATAAGACAGCCAAAATCCCATAAAAGTTCTATGCTTGACCATATATCATTTTGAACATAATCCAAGTCTAGTGTTAATATTGCTCTGTTGGCCACATTCTCGGCTTTACGTCTTCCGTTCTTAAGACTACCACCTACAAATCCACCAACATCTTTAATTCTGTCTCTTTCACTTTTAGGCATTTTCTTATATTCTGCGTATGTTTCTGGTGTTTTTGTTGTATGACTTAATTTCTCAACTAAAGCTGAATATAATAGATTTTTGTTTTTCCAGTGAGTTTCTTTTTTTGATTTTCCGGTGGCTATTGTTATGGATCCATCATATTTAATTTTTAAGATTTGTTTTTTATCTACTGCACTATCTTCCAAAGTTACCACCTCCTTATTTAACTACTTTCTGGTACATCTTTTTACTGCCCTACTTACAACGTCATATACTGCTGCTTTATTTGCTTTATCCTTTTTCTTTTTTCGTTTTTGAAGCATTTTTATAGTAAAGTCTGTTTTATCTTTAATACTTGGGCTCTAATTCTTTTTTCTCCTTTCCATATATAAAAAACCTATAGTACTATCCATTTCTGATATATTTTCAATGTGATATTCACCTTCAAAATGTTTTACTTTTTTAATCTTATCTTTAAAATTTTTATATGGAAGCAATATTATTTTTATTTGAGACACCATAAGCTTCACTCTCCTAAAAAATCATTTATATCTTCATCATTCTTCTTAGGTGTTTCTGACTTCACTGTGAGCCCATCAATGAGTTTATATAATTCATTAATCTTATTACACACTGTCTCAAAATCTTTTAATCCTGTGCCTATTATCTCGTCGTTAACTAATCCCTTTAATGCTCCCTGAGGAGTTGTATAGTAACCCGTTCTTTTCCAATCTTCTTTACCCTTGATTGTTGTTCTTTTTAAGATACATATGTTTCTATCATCAACAGCTTCAACCTTAATATTTTTATTTATTTCCAATTTGCTACCTCCTTACAATTTCTTTGAATTGCGAACCTATATATCATTAAGTTTTGATATAATTCCAGTTATAACATTATCAGCATATGGTTGATATCTAAATGCTAATTGAGTTAACTCTTCAACATTAAATTCTGTTATCTTTTTAGAAAACTTATTTACTACTTCTTGTATTTCATCAACACTAAGTTCTTCATCTATATTTTGAGCATCTTCTAATGTCAAAGTGGCAGAAGATATAATTTCCAATGCTTTATATAAAACTCTTTGCTTTTTATTCACTTTTCAACCTTCTTTATTAATTATTCGTATTTGACTTGGATATTTTTCTACTAAATTAGCATATTCACTTTTCCCTAATTGATTATGAATACCTCTATTAATTTCAATAGTAATGTTTAAATCTTTTAATTCTTCTTCTGAATATTCTTTTAAAATATTATATAATTCTATCGCTTTTAAATTTAACATAAATCCTCCTTTTAAATTCATCTTTTATTCAACTGGTGATTTTTTTACTATTTCTGTGATAAAAATAGCCATTTTGATGATTTTTTAACCTATATCGTGATATTTTAGTTGAAGTGCGAACTTAATATTCATCTTAACTGCATAATGATTCCATTGCTTCTTGCCAGTTATTAAAATAAAACACTTCCTTTTTTTCATTATTTCTATGTTCATTTTGGATTTTAAACACAATAACTTTTTTAAAATCCTTTGTCATCCCTTGTGGCAAATATCCATTCTTTACTAAAATTTCATGTGCTTCGTGTTCTGCTCTAATATATTCTTTTTGTTTAAAAACACTTATGCCTTCAACTTTTTTAATCATTTTTTTCACTCCTTCTTATTGATTCACATTTTATTCATATTCACAACTAATCCTTCATGTAGTAATTACATTCATATCCATCAGCCTTTAGTGGTAATCCCGGAGCCCATTCTATAGGTTCAGCAAATATGTTGCATATTTCTTCAACGCTGCCCTTTTCCTTAAGTACATCAAGTATTAACTCATCATGTACATGCATTACAACATGAAAGTCTTTTTCCTCGACTCTCATCATAGTAATACCTAAGCAATCTCTTGCGGTAGCTTGAACTATATTCTCTACAAGTTTTGGACCATATGTGTCTATTCTTTTCCACTGCTTTGAAGTTTGTTCCATACCTTCATATGTGATTTTGTCACCACTAAAAGTCTCATGTGGTTCAACCTTAGGTCTTAAATATGCTAACTTTCTTCTACTCGGCAGCTGTATGAATAACACCCCAGGGGCATATATAAACTTAAGACCAAACTGCAAATTTACTGTTGTTTTTTCTGTTATTGCTTTTTTAGCTGCTTTATCTACATCCCACCAAAATTTTGTTATCTTAGGGTTTGCATTTCTCCAATCTCTTACCAACCCCGGAAGTTCTTCCTCAGGAATATCCTTTTTCTTATCCATACTTGCAAGAGCTCCAACACTACCACCATAACCAAGGGCCAACTCTGCTATTTTTCCTTTTGGTCTTAAATCACCGTTAATACCATGCTTTTCTACTGGTACCTTAAACATTTTTGATGCTGAAGCACAATAAATATCACCATTATCGTTAAAAACATCTAGTCTCCATTGTTCTCCTGCATACCATGCAATTACTCTTGCTTCTATAGCGGAGAAGTCAGCAACAATAAATCTATTACCTTCTTTAGGGATAAATGCTGTTCTTATAAGTTGTGAGAGTGTATCTGGTATACTGTCAAATAAGAACTCCACTTCATCAAATTGTCCATTTCTTATAAAGTTTCTAGCATTATCTAAATCGGGCAAATGATTTTGTGGAAGGTTCTGTACTTGTACTAATCTTCCAGCCCATCTACCAGTACGATTTGCACCATAGAATTGTAATAATCCTCTTACTCTTCCATCCTTGCATCTAGCTCTCTGCATGGTTTCATATTTTTTTATCGAGGTCTTGGCCATAAGCTGTCTTAGTTCTAAAATTTCTTTAACTTTTTCATCTGTAGTTTCTTTTATAAGAGTTGGAACTACGTCTTTTGTAAGACTAGTAACTTCATGGCCAACTCTTTCACCAATCCATTTTTTTAATTGAGTTGGACTATTAGGATTACTTAACCCTGTTAGCTCTATAGCTTCTTTGGTAAGTCTTTCAGTGTAACTACTGTCACATTCAATTGCTTTTTCTATTAATGTCAAATCAACTCCAACACCTCTATCATTTATGTGTTGGTCTAGTTCCCATAATCTTTGTTCATTTTCTATAATTGGGTATTTATTTAATTTATTTCTTATGGTTCTTTCAACCTCAACATCTTGCTTATTGTACTTTTTAAATATTTCCCACTTCTCAGGTGCGTGTTCTGGAAGGTTTCTTGTTCTTCCACCATTAGCCTTTGTAGGTTTACATGGCTTGCAGAAGTATTGTATTAATGCCTTACCTTCTTTCATCTTTTGTTTATTTTCTTCAAAGTGTAGAGCTTTTCCAACCATATCAAGTGAACCAGGTAAACCAAGAGTTAAAGCTTTAATCATAGTACATTGCCATTGTTCTGGAGGACATTCTATTAATGCAAAATCATTGGATATGGCATTTCTTTCAAAGTTTGCATTAAAGGCGGTTTTTATAATATTAGGATTTTCAAGAGCGTCTAAAACACTATCTGGTAAATCTTCACCCTGCGCAAAGTCCACAACTTCCACAGGTTCATCATTGAAAGCATATGCAAATAGTAATATTTCAAATGAAGGGTGCTCACAATATTTATAAGCACCCACATTTTTAATATCTAAGTCGCAATATGTTTCTACGTCGATAGAAAGTATATCTTTATTCATTCATAACACCTTCTTTATTCAGCCACCAAAATATTTTATTCTCTTTTATGTCATAGACTACAGAAGTTTTAACATTAACAATTTTGGCTATTTCCGAACACTTAATATTATGTTTTAATAAGTGTTTTATCTTTATAGCTTGTTCTATAGATGTTTTTCTCCACTTTTTTCCTTGTCTATATACATCTAAAATATTTTGAGTTCTTGTACCATAAGCTAAATTACTTAATTTATTATTTTGTGGGTTTCCATCTAAATGTCTAACATCATAACCTTTAGGTCTATCTCCTAAAAACGTTAATGCAATTAGATGATGGACTGGTGAGCCATTTGCTCCATGTCCAAGCACTACTGACACACGACCATCTTGATTATATCTACCTGGCTTTAGGATTTTACCCTTAAGTAATCTTGTAAATGGTTTACCAGTTCTTCCTATTTGAGTTACATATCTATCTAAACTTCTTATTCTACCAACGTTGGAAGCCTGATAACGACCTTCATATCCTGGTATGTCTTTCCATAATTCTTTTTCTATTGCTAAAGTATCCATTATCCTAAGAAGTCTTCTTCTGAACCTACAGCGTCAAAATCGTCTTCTGCTCTTGTAAATCCTCCAAGTGGTTCACCATCTTCAAGCTTTTGAACATTACCAAGTCCTGCTGCAACACCCTTGTTACCACTCGCACTATACGGATAAAAATTTAATGTAAGTCTCGCATAGCAGCCACTATAAACCTCAGTTGCATCCATAATAGTTTGTACATTCTGGTCAACAACTCCTGGTCTATTTTTGCTTGAAGCATTTAAAAAGTAACAATTTGCATAGGCTTCATCATCTGGTCTTTCAGCATCACCGTCACGTAATGGAGTTTTTAAATTAGGTGGAACTTTTCCATTCCATTTAGATTTACCCTGTTCCTTAGCTTCTGCAACTGCTTCCTTGATAGCTTTTAATGTTTCTGTATCAGTTTTAGGTATTATTACACTTACTGAGTATTTTGGTTCATTTCCTTCTATTGCATGTGGCTCAAAAAGGTGTGCATAGCTTAATCTAACCTTTCCTGTAGTTACCTTTGTTCCTGTTCTTTTTGCTTTTATATTTGACATATTAATCATTCTCCTTCATATTTAAATTTTTTATTTATTCAAAATCTGCTTTTGCAGAATTAAACACTGGTCTTTTATCATCCTGAGATACTAATACAGGTTTACCCTGAGGTTTCTCTATAAGATCACCTATTAACTGATTTAATTTTTTCTTACCAACAAGCTTCTCCATGTTAGTAAGACCTTGAAGCTCTTTAGGTTTATAAATAACACCTTCAGCATATTGGTTAGCAATTAATATTTCTGCTACTTTTTCAGTGTCAGTGTATTTTCTATTGCTTCTACCTTCTACAACTTTCCAACCTTCATATGCTACACCTTGCAATGCTTGGTCTAACGCATACTCCTGTATGTCCTTAACCCATTTAGCAAGTTCATCGGCTTGACCCAAAATATTTGATATATCTTTTTCACTTAAGGTATCAGTAGATCTAAATTCATACTTAGCAAGTTCCATATTCTTATCAGCTCTAGCCTTACATACGCTTTTCGCTCTACAGAATCCACAGTGCTCACCAGCTTTAAATTCTCCTTCACCTTTAAATGCAAGTTCTGCCGTTGGTTTCAATACTTTTTCAGCCCATTCTAGTAAATCTTTTACTGATATTTCATCAGTAGAAATACTATCTAAACGAGGTTGTATTATGGTCATTTTTATTTTTTCAATGTCATATAAGAAACTAAATTCTGCTATTGCTCCAAGTGCATAAAGTCTCATTTGTGGATTGCCTTTGGCACTTACGGGAACACCTTTTCCATACTTTAAATCACATATTTCCATAGTTCCATCTGCTATTGTTACAAAGTCTCCCGTTCCAAAACCTTCTGGAACCCATTCAGAAAAATCAAGTTTTTGTTCTACCTTGAAAATAGCATCCGGTGTTTTTGCTTTAGCTTCTGAAAACTTCTCTAAGCAAGTATCAACATAAGTTTCTACATAGTCAGGCATATCTGCGGTAAATAATTTATCCCCTTGAATTTTTTTAAGCTTGGAATTGAATGTCCTTGTAGGCATTTCACCTAGCGTGAATTTTAAGCTTATCTCTCCTAATTCATGTGCAAGAGTTCCTTCTGCTGCATATTCGCTTGTTTTTTGTGGAAATTTTTCTTCTAGTCTTACACATGGTGGACAAGCGAGCCACCTGTGCGAAGAACTAGCGCTTAATATCGCATGTTGTTCTGGCATTATTCTAATTCCTCCGATTCTTCAAATTCAAATTCTGAAATTTCTCCATCTTCATCTAAGCAAGTATTTTTTATGGTAAATCCTTTTTGTTCAAGATCAGCTATTATATCATCAGTACATATGGAATCTCCCGCTATATCATCTATAACAGAATCTACATAATCTGTATCAAAATTAGATTCTACATAAATTATGTGATTAAATTCTCTATTCTCTGAAAGACTTAGTTTATGAACTGCCATTACAGTAATGCCTCCACTTCCTTATATACTGCTGGATAATTTTCTTCCTTCAACTCTGGTAACTTACTAGCACCATACTTTTTAGTTATTTCCTTAGCTTCTTTTGACTTACCAGCTTTAATTAGCTCCATGAACTTAGCTCTAATCATTTCCTTAGTTATCTGAACTTCTCCCTCAGACTTTGACCCTTCCTTTGCTGTCTCCTTTGGTTTATCATTAGGAGCTGTATTAGTCTTTGTGGTTTCCTTCTTTGCTGTTTCTGCTGCAGTTTCAGTTTTTGTTGTCACTTTCTTAGTGTCCTGAGCTTTACTCGTTGAATTTTCCTTTACTACTGTAGAATTTACTATACCCTGTGATAAATTGTTGTTTGTTTCTGTTGCAAGTGTAGTAATTCCATTAGCACCAAAGGCACCTATAAAACTTAGTAACTCCTCATTTGAATTGAATTCTGCTGTTATTTTCATAATTAATTTTCCTCCTTAATTCTTATTGGCAATACAACACCTATAAATTCATTATCTTTAAACAATCCTATTGGACTAACTCTATCCTTGAATTTTAACTGTGCACCAAGTTTCTTAAAATAGCTGTAATAATTATAGTTGAGACCAATTTTTCCTAGCTTATCCATTCCTGTATCCAAAATTATTATTGAATTATCACTTGAAATTTTATAATGCTCGACATCATTATCAGTAAACTTGTAGCCATCTAGGAAATACTCAAAAACATTCCCATTTATTTCTCTAATTTCTTTCAGAGCACCAATTCTATTTTTAAAACCTTTAGGTGCCATTTCATCTTTTAGAAAGAAGTATTCAGTACCTATAAAATTGACACTCTTAACCTTTGTTTTAAGAGCACTAAACCTTGATTTAACAACCTGTGCTACGGTAACCTTTTTAATTGGTATTTCTATTTGTGTATTCAACTTAAAACCTCCTAACTTATTTATCCTAAGAAGTCATTAACTTCTTTGCTTGACTCTTCTGCTGGCACCTCAATATTTTGAAGTTCCTTAAGAACCGCTTTTAATAGTTCAGTATTTTTGACACTAACGTGCCAACTTCTGGTTAACCCATCATTAAATGTCGGATTAGTAGCGTCTGTACAAACTGATATAGTTAATTTTTTACTAGCTGAATGGTAGTTGAATTCTATATCTTGCTTTCCAGTAATATCTATCTTGATTGCTTCAGTCATTATTGCTTTTATAATTTCTAGGTTTTCATTCATTAATCAAAACCTCCTAAAAACATTTTTGTTTCAAAAGCTTCAGTATCAACTTTTTCAACTATCCATTTAGATGCGTTTTTTATATGCTGCTTGTTGGTACTGTACCTTGAAAATACACCTACTGAATAAAAGTTATTGGTTGGTACTACTACAACATCACCTTCTTTTAAATCTTCTATATCAGTGAAATATGAGTACTCCATAAATTCTTGATAGCCTTTGAATTTAATTAATGCTACTTGCTTAATCAAATCAATAATCCTTTCTTGATTTATTTTCATTCCTGTATTAGAATGAATGTGTTATAAAACTTTGTTTGGACTCTTTGGCGAGAGTCCTTTTTTATTTCTCAGGCATTTGAAAAACATTTTCTTGCATAATCCTTTTTCCATGAAGTATCACATCACTTGATGAGCCAACTACCAATTGATTTTGTATCATGTCTACTACTTCAAGAGCTCTTTCATTGGTTTTATATCTACCTATTCTCATACTGTCAGCATATACAGCTTGATCCACAGCATGTATCCTTCTATGTGCATTTAATAAATCTTTTTTATCTTGACTTCTAATCCACATAAATTATTTTTCCTCCTTCTCATCTTCTATTTGAATGTATTTACCATCAGTAATAACCAGTGCAATGCCAGTATGCTCATAACATAACTTTGCTGAATCTAATCTTATAATTGCTGCTAAATCATACTTAGTTCCTAACATTTCCTCACCTCCTTCCGTGGCTCTTGCCATCTAGTTCCATGATTTCCTTATCAACAACCTCTTTTCTTTCTTGGTATTGTTCATCTGAAACCATATTTTTTATCTGCTCAAGTCCTTGTCTTTTATAGGCTATCTCACGCCTTTTCTGTTCATCAGTCATAGAACCAACCTCCTAGTACCAAGTATGTGGAGATAGAACTCTGAACCACTCACCACTTTTAGTAGTAGCTTTTATAAATTGTGTTGCGTGTTTCCCTCGACCTTCCCTTGCAATAGCAACTTTTGCAACTTCATGATCCTGTGGAAATTCAAATGCTGCATAAAAATTTTTAAGAAATCCTGTAAAAACCTTTTGAGCTTCTAAAGGTAATTTATTAAATCCTTTAATTTAAGCATTTTATACACTCTCCTTTAACTTTAAATACATAGTTTCAGTTGTAATCATATTTACCCTAGCGATTATTTTTTCTGCTTCCTCTGCTCTGTGTTTCCATTCTTCAAGTTCTTTTTCAAGCCTTCTGCGTTCTAATGGAGAAAATCTTTCTGGCTCAACACCTTCAAGTTCTTCGATATGGCTTGGCGTAAATCTAACTGTTGGTATTCCCTTTACGGGAGTAAGTATTTTGTCTGAAATGTATCGGTCTATTGTTGGTAATGATACATTTAAAAGCTTCGCTACATCTTTTTTAGTAAGGAGTTGTTCCATTTTAAATAGCAACCTCCTTTATAGAATTTTCTCGTTCCGATTTAGGAACAAAATCTGCAAAAAAAATATCTGCATTCATGTTTAATTCTTTACACATTTTTTTTACTTGTGTTATTGTAAAATCTCCTATTCCATTCAATTTGTTATTAAATGTAGAATTAGACATACCTAGAATAGTGGCTACATCTTTCTGTTTTATCCCATGTTCTACAAGGTAGCCTTTAACTTTTGCGTAACCAGACATCTATATTCCTCCTTCCATTGTTCCTTTTTAGGAACTTTATGATTTTAGTATAGTAAACATTTGTTCCTTTGTCAATAACTTTTTATGATTTTTTTTAAAAATATGTTCCCATTATGGAATTTGTATGATATAATCAGATTAATCAATTTTTTACAAGGAGTTTAAGAAAAATGAAAAATATAAGCGAAATTTTAAAATCTTTAAGAGAAGAAAAAAATATATCAATGGACGAAATGGCAGAACAATTAAAAAAATATGGTGTTAATCCATCTAAATCTATGATTTCAAGATGGGAAAACGGCAAAGCCGAACCATCAATGTCTTATGTTAGAATACTTGCTAAATATTTTAACGTAACCTTAGATTATTTATTGGGTTTAGATAGTGAAGAAAAATCAAACAAAGAAAATCAAATTAATACTTTAGCCGCGCATCTAGAAGGTAAGGACTTAACACCTCAAAAAATGAAACTACTAGAAAAATACATAGATGCTTTATTTGATGATGAAGACTAGATTTACAAGGTGGCGAATATATGACATATGAAGAATTATTGATTGAAGCTGAAAATAAGGATAAAAGATTAAAAATTAAAGAGGGATCGTTACATAAATTTGGACTAAGTGGAATATGTAAAAACAATAAAATAGCTATTGAAAAAAATCTCAATTCGCGTGAGAAAAACTGTATACTATCCGAAGAGCTTGGACACTACTGCACTACATATGGCAACATACTTGATCAAACTGACACTAATAACATAAAACAGGAAAAAAGAGCCCGTAACTGGGGATATGAAAAACTTGTAGGCATTGTTGATTTAATTAATGCCTTTGAGAAGGGCATAAGATCCAAGCATGAAATTGCTGAGTATTTAAATATTACCGAGGAATTTCTTGGACAGGCAATTCAGCATTACCGTGAAAAGTATGGTATATGTTATGAAATAGATAATTATTTAGTGTATTTCGAACCTAATTTGATAATACTAAAAATGCTTTAAAGACTAAAAGTCTTTATATATTTTTCTAAAATTTTAAGAACATATGTTCAGAAAGGATGATTTTATGCAGTACAATATTACTTACCGAGAAAAAGATAAAGGAATTCAATTTATTATTTCTTACAAAGACAGCAGCGGGAAATGGAGGCAAAAAAGCAAGCAAGGTTTTAAGGGTAAAGCAGTTGCAAAAATTGCAGCAGATAAGTTACTTGATGAATTAAAAAAGACCGTAGCTTTGCAAAGTAAATTAAATGCTAATTATGAAAACATTACTTTTAAGGACTATACATTAGATTTTATTGAACACCAGAAGCTATATAAGGAACCAAATACTATAGACCACTACAATTCTACATTTACCAAATTTGAAGCACTTAATAACCTAAAAGTTATAGATATTAAGGCCCCTGACATCCAGAAATGCATTGATAAGTTAGTTGAAAATGGATATAGTCAAATGTCGATAGAAGGATATTTATCTTCACTTCATTATCTTTTCAACTATGCCCAAAAAAAGGATAAAATAATTTTAGAAAATCCCGTACATGATATAGACTTTAAGGTTGAAAAAAAGAAAAAAGAAAAAACGGCCCTTACATTTGCGCAAACTAAGGACTTGTTAAATAAGATAAAAAACCCAAAGCTACATCTAATAACAATGATTGCTGTTAAATGCGGACTTAGAATAAGTGAGATAATGGGTCTAACTTGGAGTGATATTGGTTTTAACGATAATCTTCTTGTAGTTAATAAGCAGTGGAAAAAAGATAAACGGGGAGTTTATGGATTCGGAGAAACTAAGGGAAAAAATTCGAATCGAGTTATACCAATTCCAAAGGATCTGATGGAAGAGTTTAAAAAATATAAAAGTAATCAAAAAATTATAAGTCTAAATGATAGAATTTTTGATTATGAAAAAAGAAATGTAGTATCATCAACCTTATGTAATACTTATAAGCATTTGGGTTATAAAATATCAGTTCATGAACTAAGACATACTTATGCTACTACATTAATCGGTAATGGACTAGACTTTAAAACAACGGCCAATCTATTAGGTCATGATGTTGTACAAACCATGCGTACCTACTCTCACGTTAACGATGATATGATTGACCGCGCTAAAAAATTGATTGATAAAATATTATAGATTTTTGACGAATTTTTGACGATTACAATTCAAACACTGATTTTTCATGCTCCTAAGCCCTCAAATTGCATATTGTAGTAGTATGCATAGAGTCCTTGTTTTTCAAGTAATTCTTCGTGATTTCCTCTTTCCTGTATGCCTTCATTGTTTATAACTATAATCTCATCTGCATTTCTAATTGTACTCAATCTATGAGCTATAACTATAGTTGTCCTGTTCTTTGAAAGTTCTTCAAGTGATTTTTGTATAAACCTTTCGCTTTCGTTATCAAGAGCTGAGGTCGCTTCATCTAGTATCAAGATTGGAGGATTCTTAAGGAAAACTCTAGCTATTGAAATTCTCTGCTTTTGCCCTCCAGAAAGTTTAACTCCTCTTTCGCCAACATATGTGTCATATCCATCCTCAAGGCTCATTATATAATCGTGGATATTTGCCCTCTTGGCTGCCTCCATAATTTCTTCATCAGTAGCCTCAGGTTTTCCATAGCCTATATTTTCTTTAATTGTACCAGAGAACATGTAAACATCCTGCTGAACCACTCCAATACAACTTCTAAGGGATTCAATGGTTATGTCCCTTATGTCCTTTCCATCAATTGTAATTGCTCCTTCTGTAACATCATAAAATCTAGGAAGTAAAGAACATAGAGTTGTTTTTCCTCCTCCAGATGGTCCAACAAGTGCAATATTTTTTCCAGCTTTTATGCTTATACTTAAATCTTTCAACACATAATCTTCCTTATCATAGCTAAAGGACACGTTTTTATATTCTATATCGCCTTTTACATCGGATATAACTTCTGCATTCTCTCTGTTTTCTATTTCTGTTTCAGCTTCCATAACATCTATAAATCTTCTAAAGCTTGCATATCCCTTTTGAAACTGCTCTGTAAAGTTTATAAGTACATCAATAGGATTTATAAGTATATTTATATATAAAGCATATGTAGCTAAATCAGTAGCTTTTACAGTACCTTGAGTTATAAATATTGCACCTGATACTATTACTGATACATACAAAACACCTTGAAAAAACGAGTTTCCAGCCATAAATTTTCCCATAGCTACATAGCTGCTAACTTTAGATTCAAGATAATTTTTATTTGCTCTTCCAAACTTTCTTTTTTCAAGCTTTTCATTTGCAAAGGATTTTACAACTCTTATTCCAAGAAGACTATCTTGAACCATTGAGTTTACATTTGCTATTTTTTTCCTATTATCCATAAATATCCTCTGCAT
Source organism: Clostridium guangxiense (assembly GCF_021043395.1). Taxonomy (GTDB): domain Bacteria; phylum Bacillota; class Clostridia; order Clostridiales; family Clostridiaceae; genus Clostridium_S; species Clostridium_S guangxiense. The sequence goes on along the minus strand of NZ_JAJNKE010000032.1, from coordinate 32,595 downwards.
TTTCTTATTTTGAATAAAGGAAAATACAATCATAATAGCAGTAACCACGCATAGTATCAAGGTCATTTTAACGTTGATCGTAAGAAGTATTGCAAAAGAACCTACTATTTTAAGTGCTGATATAAAAATATTTTCAGGTCCATGGTGTGCAAGTTCTGAGATATCAAACAAGTCTGATACAAGCTTTGACATCATTTCACCAGTATTATTTTCATCATAATATGAAAATGGAAGTATTTGAAGATGATCAAATAAATCTCTTCTCATGTTAGTTTCCATTCTAGCTCCCATAATATGTCCCCAAGAAGCTATAAAGTACTGGCAAAAATACTTTACCATATACATAATTAAAAGACCAATTCCTATATAAGCTATCATCTTCATTATATATGTCCTGTCCATTATGAAAAAGTTCTTTACAAGATAATTAAGTATAACAGGAAAAGATAAGTCAATTAAAGAAACAACAAGCGCACAAAACATATCTGCAAAAAAAAGAAACCTATACGGCTCATAATACTTTATGAATTTTTTCCATACCTTCATATATTTATTATTCCCCCTTTTTTAGAGCTATCGTATCAAAACTTATTAATCTATACATGTAAATTCAGCAAAATATATTAATTCATTTTATCATATGAGTAATTATAACATAACAATTTTAAAATTCCAATTTAAATGCATTGCCCTAATGTTTAAATGTTTTTGCCTGTCATGTGAAAAATTATAAAAAAAAACTTCATAAAGCAATTTTAAAATTAATATAAATTTATTAATTTAAACCTTTACTTTTATTTGTTAACCGTTTACTATTGTATTGTACATAAAATTTATTTAATTTGATTTTAAGGGAGGCCTTTATTATGTCTATTGTTAAGAATAATTTTGGAAAAACTAAAGATGGTAAAAATGTAGATATATTTACTCTTACTAATTCTAATAATTCAAAAGTAAAAATAATGACTTATGGAGCTACTCTAGTTTCATTAGTTGTTCCTGATAAAAATGGACTTTTAGCTGATGTTGTACATGGATATGAAAATATAGAAGCCTATGAAAAAGGTGATAAATTTTTTGGAGCAGCTATTGGAAGATGCGGCAATAGAATAGCCTTTGGCAAGTTTACAATTAACGGGAAGGAATATTCATTAGCTCAAAACAATGGTAAAAATCACTTACACGGCGGCATAAAAGGCTTTGATAAGGTTGTTTGGAATGCTAAAATAATTGATAGTGAAAAGAATGTACTTGCCTTTTCATATTTAAGCAAGAATGGCGAAGAGGGGTATCCTGGAAATCTCAATGTAACTATTACTTATACTTTCACTGATGATAACGCTTTAAAAATAAACTACAAAGCAGTTAGTGATAAAGACACTGTAGTAAATCTTACAAATCACTCTTATTTTAACTTAACTGGTAACCAAGCTTTAACAGCTTTGAACCACAAATTAATGATAAATTCTGATGAATTCACAGAAGCTGATGAGTTCTCTATTCCAACCGGCAAATTTATAAAAGTAAGCGAAACCCCAATGGATTTTAGAGAATTAAAAACTGTTGGAGCTGAAATAAATGAAGATTATTACGAACTTAAATTTGGCGGTGGATATGATCACAACTGGATGTTAAATACTAAAGGAAATTTAAATGAGGTTGCTACTAAATTGGTTGATGAAGCTACAGGCAGAGTTATGGAAGTACATACTACAACCCCAGCTATGCAATTTTACAGTGCAAACTTCCTTGACGGCTCCGATATTGGTAAAGGAGGCATTCACTATGAAAAAAGAAGTGCCATCTGCCTTGAAACTCAATATGTTCCGAACGCTATAAATGATAATCATTTTGAGTCTCCACTTTTAAAAGCTGGCGAAGAGTACAATCACACTACAATATATAAATTTTCAACAATTGCGAAGTAACATAAAAAATCCGCCCGAAAAACTTCGAGCGGATTTTTAAAGATACCCTTCTATTTCCTTTTCATTTTTTAACTCTTCAACAAGATGTTTTAGTTCTTGATCCCTATTTTTGTCCATTATTAAAACAACATCCCCTGCATCAACTACAATTAAGTCCTTAACCCCAAAACAAATTATGAGGTTTTTACTTCCAAAAATAGAGCAATTCTCTGTGTCTTCTAAAAAAACATTATCACTTACAGTATTTTCGCCTTTATAGTCTTTTAAAAATCTTGATAAAGAACTAAAGTTGCCTAGGTCATCCCAATCAAAGTTTGATTTCACAACATAGCCTTTCCTTGTTTTTTGCATTATTCCAAAATCAACAGATATGCCTTCCATTGTTCTATATCGCTCATTTATTAGTTCATGTTCACTTTCTGTTCCAACCGCTTCATAAATATCCATCATACCTTTATACATCTTTGGAAGGTATTTATTCATTTCTCTTAAGTACGTATCTGCCCTCCAGATAAACATTCCACTGTTCCAGAGGTAATTTCCTTTGCTTAAAAGGTCCTTTGCAACTTCTATATTGGGCTTTTCAAGAAATCTTTCAACTTTATATACAGATTCATAGTTGAAAATCTTATCACCCATTTGAATATAGCCATATCCTGTTTCGGGTCTCGTGGGATTTATTCCAATTGTAACAAGCCCTCTTCTTCTCTCAACAACCTCAATTCCCTGCTTTAAAGTATCTATAAATTCTTTTTCATTTTCAATATAATGATCTGAAGGAAGCACTATCATTGTGGCATCGTTGTCCTTTTTTAAAAGCTTCACTGCCGAAAGACCTATACATGTAGCAGTTTCTTTGTTCTCAGGTTCAGTAAATATATTTTCCTTTCGTATATCTGGAAGTTCATCATAAATTCTTGTAATGTAGTTTTCATTAGTTATAACGTATATATTATCCTTGCTTACCAAAGTCTTTATTCTATCAACAGTATTTCTTAAAAAACTTTTATTATTTACAATTTTTAAGAACTGTTTGGGATTTTCCTTTCTTGAAAGCGGATATAATCTTGTTCCTTTCCCCCCTGCCAGTATTAATGCGTATAACACACAAAACACCACACCATTATTGCTCTTCACTTCATAATATGAAAAACAAGTTGATGTGGTGAAAAATATATGAACCTACTTTAATATCACTATTTTCTATGGTTCTTCCTATTTATGATTTCATCCTGACACTTTTGTGCGTTACTAATCAATATTTCAATTATTCCTTTTTGGTATCAGCATTAGATGTTTGTATTTTAGAATAATACTTTTTTCTTTTTGTATAAATAGAAAAGCGCAATAAAAAAATAATTATGGCTACAACAATACCTATAATTATGAAAAATAAAGGAATAATAAAATCAAATTTCTGCTTCATTAAATCATAAATAAAATTCATGCAGCACCTCCTTTATTTTTTTGCTTTAACATTTTGTTTTTTCTATAATTATATAAAGAAATATATAAAATTATTCCCGCTCCGATAGAAATACTCATTGAAATAATTGGCACTAACCACAATATAGTAATAATTACCTCACCCATTCAACACACCTCTAAATATTAATTGATTATTCAGCGCAGCAAGTTAAAGTTCGCTATGTCGTCTTACAACTAAACTAGAAGGAACTATTGTAAAATTCCCAAAATTTATTATTTGTCCTGGGGATAAATGATAACCAACCATTGAGGTTAAACCTGTATCTAAAACATTTCCTCCTGTATTACTTGAACCATCCATTGTTGTGGCAGATACACCTGTACCTCCTGAAAATGATATATCAAGGCCAATTTTAGAGGCTACATAATTAACACCAGATATCGGAATAGGAATTGTTCCTGTTGAACCTATCTCAGCCTGAACAACGACAACCGTTGGAGCAATAGTATATGTTATAGCTATTGAGCACCCCGTATCAAGATAATCATCGGTATAACGCATTGCACCTAGTAAAAAACGGTGATTCAAAGAAGTAACCCCATTATCAATTATATTACCTTGGGCATCTTTACAAATGATAGAAACATCGGCTCCTCCGCTAATAGTAATGTCAACTGGATCTCTTACATAATAAGTATTTCCTGATGTTGGTACGGCCATATTACCGCTTCCAATGCCAATAGATGGATATCCACCATCTAAGAATGGAGTTGCAATTATACCACCAAAGGCATACGGAATAGTAACTGAGCGAGGAACTACTTGTACAATACCACTATCACCTAAATTAAACGCAAGACAAGTCTTTTCTATACGTGAATCATCATTGGTTATAGTTATTATATTATTACTATATGATGATGGCCAATTGAAAAAGTAATCAATCTGAACATAAGTATCATCATAAAGGTACACTAAAGGATTATCTCCCATCCAGCATATACCAAGAGACTCATAGTTTAACCTATGAATTATATTTCCATGACCATCATTAGTATTAAATGCCACAGCTAAACCTTGCGCGGCATAAACCACAAGATCATCTATCTCATTTAGCCAAGCATCTTGAAATGAAATTCCTCTAAAACATCCATACATCATTATTTTCCTTACTCTGACACAATCATATCCTATTATTGATTCCCAGCATGGACCTGCCCCTCCATGTGCAAAAATATAAATCGAACCTATTGTACAATCAGTTCCTCCTCCCATGTTACCACCCTGGCAATTAAATGCCATACATACATTTTTAGTTTGATCTATTGCAGGTTGACCTAATTCAAACCATCCCCAAGGAAGAAACATAAAATTATCTAATCGTAAATTAGCACCGTATTCATCAGTTAATCCATATATAGGTACTGTATAAGCAGCATCGCCAAAAGCAGGCATTAAAGCACAATTTTCAAATCTTGTTTGACCTTTAGCATTAATAGTCCCTGCTTCAGGGTGGGGATTAACTCTGACAAATATTGATGGCGAATAATAATAAGGTACCCCTGTTTGAGTTGGTACGCTATCAGTAAGAGTTAAAGTATTGGTACTCGGATTAACAGAAGCAACATGATTATAGTTACCATTTATATAAATAGGTTGACCAACCCAATTAGAATCAAATGGTAAAGTGCCTGAAACCTTCGTAACACTAGTTCCTTCTGTATTGCAAGTTCCATACCAAGGTGTAGTATTCCAGGCAGCTGAACTTCTAAATTGAGTTCCTGCTGTTGGTGTAGTTGTACAAATTGCAATATTAAAATCTACATTTGGTATACCTTCACCATTTACATAAAAATTCAGTCCATAGGGAATACATATTGGTTTTCCAATCCAAAACGTACCAAATGCCTGTATATAAATTGAAGTAAATTCATTTGCTACAGCTTCATTAATTAAAGCCTGAATTTGAGCATCATCAATGCAATTAGAACTTGAACCTATGCAAACACCATCCGCCCAAGATTTCTGCGCTGCTGCAGCGTTTGAGCCAGCTATAACTATAGTAGCTGTACGCCCATGCATTAAAGTATCGTTCGCATTTGCATCTGTTAAATTTGATTTTTCCATAACCTTTACCTCCCTGTTATTGCTTTAGACTGCCTTATCAGAGTCTACAAAATGTTCGGTTTTAATCCAACTGTTTCTTCCACTAGCTTGCCTAAAAGTTGCAACTACTACCGCTGGTATTTGCAGCATGTTATAGATAGGAATAAATAGACCTGCAAGCAGAGTTTTATAGAAACTTTCTTTTGTGTCACGCCAATAAGATATTGAAAATACAATTCCAGGCAAAAACACAAATATAAGAATTAATATTAACAACGCTAACAGTTCATTATCTTGATATGAACTAAGCTTGCTTCTTATAATGCTGGAGTGATGCCAATACGTATATAATATTAAAAACCACGAAAAGAACAGTGCCGCAGTTGAAAGTAAAGTCAGCCAAGGTAACATCATAAAATAAGCCACTTCCATTTTTCCAGAAAGAGATAAATATTTAGCTTTTATTATTTTACTAATATACGGCATGCATTGGATACACCCCTGTGCCCACCTGGAACGCTGTTTAACAAATTTTTTATAGCTAATTACACCCTGTTGGTAAATATTTTCATCTTGAACTAAACGTGTACGCCATCCATTTAATAACAATCTTAAACTAAAATCAAAATCCTCCAATAAACATTGGCTCCAAGGTTCATCACCAAGTGTTTCCATAGCTGATAATCGATTAAATTGACCATTTCCAGCTGCCGCAACTGTTCCTGTGTATTCACGTACATTCTGCATACGATTTATAAAAGTATAAAATTCCAAATCTTGCATTAAAGGTAAAAAATAATTACGAGTTGAAGTTCCTATTCTAACACGAGCTTGAACCATGCCAACTTTAGGTTCATTGTTCATAATAATAGCTATTTTTTCTAGTAAGCTTCTCTTAATGAACGTATCTGCATCCATAACCCCAAGAACCACTTTTGAAGGCTGAAGTCCCTCTTCACTTACAATCCCTTTTACATATTCATATCCATCATTTAAAGTTGCACCCTTACCCTTTTGGGCATTTGGAAGAACACGATTTAGAACTCTTAAACGAGTATCGACAATTCCTTCAAGTATTGTTGAAGTATTATCATTAGAAGCATCGTTAATTACTATAAAAACAGTATTTGGCATATTTAATGATAATAGATTTCTCACTGTTTCATAAATAACTTTTCCCTCATTAAGACAGGGTACAAGTATAAAAAAATGCAGATCAATATCATCAATATATTCTTTATCTTTTAAGTGTAATACTGGCGGAAATAATAACAACAATGTTAACCATAAAAAATAAATTCCATCCGTTATACATGTTATTATGAAGAAGATGATAATTAATTGATACATATGGTATTACTCCCCCTATTTACAATAGTTTTAAAAACACAGGAAATTGAACAACTTTAATGAAAAGTTATTTATGTTATAAGTTTTTAATAGAATACAGAGATTTACTTAGAGTTGATTTGGCATTTGGTATTTATTATCTATTAAGTGAATATACAACAAAAGATTTATATATTTATGATACCCATTTTTTTGCATAAATGCAATAATATTTTTGTAAAATGTATAACAAATAAAACGCAAAAATGAGTCAAAAATTTGACTCATTCCACAATTTAATAACCTTATTCGATTTTTAATTCCATCAACAGTATTTCTGGTAAAAACTTAAGAAACTATTTCACCGACACATACCTATTTCCTTTTATATAAAACCTCCAAAGATAGTCCTTAGCCTCTTTTGCATAATCTATACCAACTCTTTTGGCTTCAACTATTTCAAAAGGCTCATTTTCGGTTTCCTCAAAGTAAAGCTCCCCTCCGCATAAATCTATAGAATTTTGCGCTTTTGTAATGTCCATTGCTAAACAAAGCTTAGAGGGTCCATTAGTTAAATTTTTAAGCTGATATTTTGACAGTTCACTATATGGCTTTTTAAACCTTCTCTCACTCATAGTCTCTATTCCTGAAATTGGCTCTATAGCTCTTATAAGAACTCCTTCTGGAATTCCTTCCTTCATAGCAACTACATTCATGCAGTAATATAATCCATATATAAAGTACACATAAGAATATCCCGCTGGTCCGTATAAAGCTTCATTTCTTGGTGTTCTTCTGCCACCATAGGCATGTGCTCCTTTATCCTTTATCCCTCTATAGGCTTCCGTCTCCACAATTTTCCCAGAGGTTTTAATACCTTCTACCTCGTGCACAAAAGTTTTTCCTAAAAGCTCTTTAGCTACAACTATAGTATCCCTACCATAAAATTCTTTTGGTAATTTCAAAATATCATCCTTCTCTACTCTCTACTTTGGTTAATCGCTTTATTAATTCTCTCAAGTGCTTCTTTTAAAATAATTCTTGGACATGCTAAATTGATTCTTTCAAAGCCGTTTCCTTCATAACCAAATATGTATCCTTCATCAAACCAAACCTTTGCTTTTTTGAGAATAAATTCGTGAAGTTCATTAGGTTCCATTTCAAGCGCTCTAAAATCAAGCCACGCTAGGTAAGTTCCTTCTGGTTCTATGACTTTTATATAAGGCATGTTTTCATTTATATATTCCTTCATAAAATTCAAATTTCCCTTTAAGTAATCAATCATTTCACTTAGCCACTGTTTTCCATAATTATAGGCTGCAACTGTGGCACATTCACTAAAAGCATTAGGTTCTGCATTTCCAACACTATCTATTACATTTATAACTTTTCTTCTTAATACTTCATTTGGAATAATAAGACTCGAAGTTCTAAGTCCTGCTAAATTAAAAGTTTTGCTTGCAGACATACATACTATAGAGTTATTTTCAAACTCTTTGCTTATGCTTGCAAAAGTAGTATGTTCATTTTCTTTATAAATTATGTCTGAATGAATTTCATCAGAAATAATAGTAACCCCATTTTGAAGACATAAATCACCTAATCTTTTAAGTTCATCCTTAGTCCACACTCTTCCAACAGGATTATGCGGACTGCATAAAATTAATGTCTTAACTCGTTTATCTTTAAGCTTTTTCTCAAGATCTTCGAAATCCATTTTGTACTTTCCATCTTCAAATTTTAATGGATTCTTAAGAACTCTAAAACCATTATTTTCAATGGCCCTATAAAATGGGTAGTAAACAGGCGTTTGAATAACAACTTTATCCCCAACTTGATTTAGTGCTTTTACTATAAGATTAAGTCCTGTAACAACGCCTGGTGAATATATAATCCACTCTTTTTTTATATCCCAATTGTGTTTTTCTTTAACCCAGGATATCACCGCATTATAATATTCATCACTAAACAAAGTATATCCATATACACCATGTTCAGCCCTCTTTTTTACTGCTTCTAAAATCTCTGGCAGAACTTCAAAATCCATATCTGCCACCCACATTGGAAGTACATCCTTATCTCCTGCATCCCATTTTACACAGCTTGTATTTCTTCTTTCTACTATTTTGTCAAAATCATAATTCATTGAATAGCCACCCTTCATGCAGAGTACAGATTAAAAAGTACAGAGTACAGTTATAGATGATTTTACTCCATTTCATTACGTAAAATCTAAAAAATCAAATAAACTGTTATAATTATTGAATTGAAAATATATTTAGAGATTTTCAATAGCATAGCGGAGAAAAATCACCCTTCACTGTACTCTGTCATCTATACTTTGTACTCTTAATTTTCTAAATTATTTGTAAAACATTACGTATCATAAATTTAAAAATTTCATGTATCCTTAAAATTGAAGGAGGACTTTCAAATTATCATGCTTCTCTAAAATAATTCTTTACTAAAGTACCTGTCTCCTCTATCTGGAAATAGCGTCACTACATTACCTCCTGCTATTTTCTCAGTCAATTTTAAAGTTCCGGCCATAGCTGCACCAGAAGATGAACCAACAACAAGACCCTCTTTTATTCCTAAAGTCTTAACCATTTCAAAGGCTTCATTATCATTTACTTTTATAACTTCATCAACCAGCTTCATATCCATAGTATCAGGTATAAAATCATTTCCTATGCCCTCTATATTATAGCATAATTCTTTTCCACCTCCCATAGTTGAACCGACAGGATCTACTAATATACCCTTTATTTCCGGATTTTTTTCCTTTAGAAATTTAACTATACCAGTATAAGTGCCGCCACTTCCAGCTCCTGCCACAAAATAATCTATTTTACCATCTAATGCTTTATATATTTCCGGTCCTGTGGTTTCATAATGTGCAAGTGGATTTGCAGTATTCTCAAATTGCTTAAGTGCTATAGAGTTTGGTATTTCTTTTAAAAGCTCTTCAGCCTTTGCTACAGCACCAAGCATACCCTTTTCTCTTGAGGTATGAATAATTTCTGCTCCATAAAGCTTCATTATTTTTTGTTTTTCAATTGAAAACTTCAAAGGTACTACAAATATAACTCTATATCCTTTATTTAAAGCTGCCAGTGCAATGCCTATCCCTGTATTTCCTGCTGTAGCTTCTATTATTGTTCCGCCCTTTTTTAACTTTCCACTTTCTTCAGCTTTATTAATCATGTATACCCCTATTCTGTCCTTGACGCTTCCACCTGGATTAAAATTTTCAAGCTTAGCAAATACATTTACTCCCTCTTTAAATGGAATATTATTTATTTTTAAAATTGGAGTATTTCCAATAGAATCTTTAACATCATTTAAATAATTCATTTTTACATCCCCTAACTCTTATCTATAAATAACTGACAATTTAAAAATTGCAAAGTCCAAGTTTACCCCGACAAACTGGAATTTAACTCAGAGTACAAAGTACAGAGGACAGAGTACAGTGAAGGATGATTTTTCTCCGCTGTCGCTACAAAAAATCTTAAACTTAATGCACGCAAAGCGCTTAAAATATAGTGCTCAGCGTAGCTGACACTATTAAGTTCTAAGATTTACCTGAGAGAAACGAAAGGTAAATCCACCTTCACTGTACTCTGTACTTTGTACTCTGTGCTCTGAATCAGCTTCCAGTTTATCAGTATAAACTTGATATTATCAATTTCATCCTTTAAGCTTGTTTATCTAATGAGTTCAAAGGCCTTTTTTAAATCGTCTATTAAATCATTAACATTTTCTATTCCTATAGACAATCTTATAAGATTATCAACTATTCCAAGCTCCTGTCTTAAATCATATGGAAGTGCTGCATGTGTCATTGTAGCTGGATGGCATGCTAGGGATTCAACTCCTCCAAGGCTTTCACCTAGTGTTATAAGTTCTATACTCTTCATAAACTTTTTATAATCATATTTTTTATCTATTACAAAAGATAAAACTGCTCCTGCTCCCTTTGCCTGCTTATTTTGAAGTTCATATCCAGGGTGACTTTTCAATCCTGGGTAATATACTTTGTCTACCTCTTCTCTGTTTTCTAAAAATTCTGCAACTACTGTTGCATTTTGAATGTGTCTGTCCATTCTAACAGGTAGAGTCTTTATTCCTCTAATTAAAAGGAAACTGTCAAAGGGTTGAAGTATACCACCAGTTGAATTCTGTATAAAATGCATTTTCTCTGCTAGTTCTTCACTGTTAACTACCACAAGTCCAGCTATTAAATCGCTGTGACCTCCTAAATATTTTGTTGCACTGTGAAGAACAATATCCGCACCAAGGTTTAATGGCTTTTGAAGATATGGAGTCATAAAGGTGTTGTCAACCACTGTTAACAATCCATTTTTCTTTGCAATATCTGAAACAGCTTCTATATCTGTTATATCCATAAGTGGATTGGTTGGAGATTCTATAAAAATTGCTTTTACTTCTTTATCTATGCTTCCTTCAACATTTTTTATATCAGTCATATCTACCATTTTATATTTTATATTAAAGTTATTAAAAATTTTATCTAGTACTCTAAAAGTACCCCCATAAACATTGTTTGATATCAAAATCTTATCTCCACTTTTAAAGAGCATTATAACTGCTGTGATAGCAGCCATTCCAGAAGCAAATGCAAAGCCTTTCTTTCCCTCCTCAAGATCTGAAATAAGTTTTTCAAGTGCAGCTCTTGTAGGATTTCCAGTTCTCGAATATTCATAACCTTTGTTTACACCTATTTCTTCCTGCTTATAAGTTGATGTTTGGTATATAGGCACATTAACTGCTCCTGTCTCCTTATCTCCGTCAATTCCTCCATGTATTACTAGTGATTCAAATTTCATAATATCTCCTCCATTTTATATTTTTCATATTGTTTTACTAGGTTTTTATTTATAATTTAATATTTTTTACCCTGTGCTATAAATATTCCTGTTTCGGTAAACTCACCTTTGCTTGAGTAACCTGTACATTTAAGTCCACTACTTTCAACTTTTATTTCTTTTAAACTTGCTTTTTTCATAACATTTTTTATTTGTTCATGAGAAAAACCAAGCCAAACATCATGCATTTCTTCTCTAGCCCAAGTGCCATTATGCTGTTCTACGTCAGATATTATTAGCGTTCCCTTCTTTTTTAATATTCTGTGCATTTCTTTAACTGCTCTTTGTATATCTTCTATATGATGAAGTGCCATATTAATAAAAACTGCATCCACACTCTCATCATATAGTGGTAAATCATACATATCACCTTTCATTGGATATATATTTTTTATGCCTTTATTGAAAGTAGTTTTCTTTAATTCATGAAGCATATTTGTCGAATTATCCATTGAAAAAACTATGTTTGCTTTTTCTGAAAGACCAATCGATATAAAACCAGTACCACAACCTAAATCTGCACAAACTTTACCATCTATATTAATTTTAGAAATCACCTTGTTTCTTAGTTCATCTTTAAAATATTCTTTCCTTATTTTGTTCCAATCTTCTGCAATCCCATTAAAATAAGCTGCTGAATTCATAATTAAACACTCCTTATAAATAAATTCCAAAATAAAAACTCCCACCTCTATAATAAATATTATAGAGGCAGAAGTTATCTGCGGTTCCACTCTACTTGCTGCAAATAAAGAAATTAAATAAAATTTCCTTTTACAACACTCATAATCGAGTACATCATAATACCCTAACGCTTTATCGTGCGTACACGCCGTAGTTCACCATGTATAAAATACACTTCAACCCGGTACTCAAGGGTGCATTCAATTAAATTCTCCCAAAAATCCATTTCAGCCAATGTGGATTTATCTCTGATGTTATAAACCTAATTTACTATTCCCTATCATCGATTCGTCTTTAATAACATTTTATGCAAAAATAAAACTTACGTTCATCTTTATGAACATTATACAACTATATTTCAAATTTTACAACCTAATTATTTCTGTTTTTTCAATAGCTTCTTCAATTAACTTTTCTTTATCAAGAGCACTTTCAGATTTTTTTATCTGCTCTAAAATTGGTTTTGTCTTAGGATGCTTTGGTACAAATATAGTACAGCAATCCTCATATGGAAGTATAGATGTTTCATAAGTTCCGATCCTTCTTGAAATCTCCATAATATCTATTTTATCAAGTGCTATAAGTGGTCTAAATACAGGTCTATCAGCACAATCATTGCTCACTACGAGCCCCTGCATTGTTTGACTTGCAACCTGACCTATACTTTCTCCTGTAGCTACAGAATGAATTTCATTGTCTTTGGCTATTCTGCAAGCAATACTCATCATAAATCTTCTCATGATTATAGTGAGTTCGTCTTCTCTGCACTTTTCTATTATCTGCATCTGAATATCTGTAAAATTAACTACATATAAATTAGTTCTTCCAATATATCCAGTTAATATTTCTGCTAACTTTTTAACCTTATCTTTAGCTCTTTCACTTGTATATGGAGGACTATGGAAGTAAACACAATCAACCTCTACTCCACGTCTTGCCATCATATAACCTGCTACTGGAGAATCTATTCCACCGGAAAGCATAAGAAGTGTTTTCCCATTAGTACCATATGGCATTCCGTTAAGACCTTTTATAGGTTTTGAATAAATATAGGTATTATCCCTAACATCTATGTGAACCATACATTCTGGATTATGTATATCTACAGTTATATCCTGAAGGTTATCTAGAACATAAGCTCCAACCTCTCTATTTATCTCCATTGAATTATATGCGAATGTTTTGTTTGCTCTGTTAGTCTCTATTTTGAAAGTTTTAGCTCCGCTTTCCTTTACTTCTTCAAGTGCCTGTGCTTTTATAGCATCATAATCTGTTTCTATCTGTGATACCACACAAATTTCAGCGATTCCAAATACCTTCATTAATCTTTCTATAATTTCATCAACATTGCTGCCTTCTAAAAACCATCTTCCGGAATCATGAACAAAAGTATATTCCAAACCCTTTAATGATCTTTTCATATTGTCTCTTAACTTTTTTTCAAATTTCCCCTTATTTAAACCTTTTAGAAAAATTTCGGAGGCATATTTAACCATTATTAGCTTTTTCATTTTTTTATTCTCCTCAAAAACTTAAGTATTTTTTCTAAATTTTCTACTGCATAATCTATTTCTTCAATTGTATTTCTGGGAGAAAAACTAAATCTTAAAGCACCATCCATGTAGCAGTTTTCTATTCCCATTGCCGCTAAAACATGACTTATATGTTTTTTCTTTGATGAACATGCTGAGCCAGTAGATACATATATGTCTTTTTCTTCAAGTGCATGAACAAGTACTTCTCCTCTTACTCCATTGAAGGAAACATTAACTACATGTGGGAGAAAATCATCACCCAATCCGCAGTTAATTCTAATATCATCAATTTTAAAAATTTTGTCTATAAAATATTCTTTTAATTTCTTTACCTTAACATAATTTTCTTCCATATTTTGATGTATATTTTTTGCTGCATAAGCAAAAGCTGCAATAGCCGGAAGATTCTCTGTTCCTGCTCTTAAACCAAATTCCTGCCCCCCGCCCGCTATTAAAGGCTCTGGTACAAGTCCCTTTCTTACATAGGCAAAACCTATTCCTCTTGGTCCATATATCTTATGTGAACTCGTTGAAAGCAAATCTATCCCCATCTTTTTAGGATTTATCTTTAGCTTTCCATAGCTTTGTACTGCATCTACATGAAACTTTACTCTTGAACTTTTTGCTTTTATAGTCTTACTTATAGCTTTAATATCCTGAATAGTACCCGTTTCATTGTTAACATGCATAATGCTTACAAGAACAGTATCCTTTGTTATGCTATTTTCAAGATCTTGAAGTTTTATTTTTCCTTTATCATCCACATCTATATATGTAACCTTTACTCCCCATCTTTCAAGCTGAGCAAAAGTGTTTAAAACACTAGGGTGCTCTATTTTAGAAGTTATAATATGTAATCCTGGTTTTACAAAACCTTTTATTAAAAAATTATTGCATTCACTTCCACCAGAAGTAAATATAATTTCACTTTCTTCTGCCCCTATCGTATCTGCCAAAATTTTTCTTGATTCTATTAACTTATCCTCTGCCTTTTTACCTAAAGAGTGAAGTGATGACGGATTTCCATAATAATTATAAAAAACATCCTTCATTATTTCTGAAACTTCTTTAAGAGGCTCAGTAGTTGCACTATTATCAAAATATACCAAGTGCGAGTCCCTTCTTTCTTATAATTCATATTATGTAAATTTTTAAGTAAATCAGTTATTTGTTTTCATAAAATTCATAGAAGCATCGAGATTTTATGAGAACAAATGACAATTTACTAATAAAAATTATATAATTACCACAATAAATATAAATCAATAAAAATCAAATGTCAACTTCTTTATAGCGCCTTAATTTTTTTTAATCTTTTTATTGCTTCTATTAAAGTTTCATCTTTTTTAGCAAAGTGAAATCTAATGTAATTGTTCACATCCTCCTTAAAGAAACTTGACCCCGGTACTGCTGCTACCCCTACTTCCTTTGCAAGCCACTGACAGAATTTATAATCACTTTTTTCACCAAACTCTGATATATCGACTAAAACATAATACGCACCTTGAGGTTCAAAATATTTGAGTTTTGCTTCCTCTAAGCCATTTAAAAAAAGCTGTTTTTTTCTACCATAAATTTCAATCAATTCTTCATAGTAATCCTCTCCAAGACTAAGACCAGCACAGGCAGCTTTTTGAAGCGGTGCTGCTGCCCCTACCGTCAAGAAATCATGAACTTTTTTGCAGTTATCGACTATTTTCTTATCGGCTATAATATATCCAAGTCTCCACCCAGTTATAGAATAAGTTTTAGAAAGTGAACTACAGGATATAGTTCTTTCCTTCATTCCTGGAAGCGACGCTATATAGGTATGTTTATAAGGCTTATATACAATATGTTCATAAACCTCATCTGTTATTACAAAAGTATCATATTTTTTAGCCAGATCACTTATATATAAAAGCTCATCTCTTGTAAATACTTTTCCAACAGGGTTAGATGGATTACATAGTATTAAAGCTTTAGGTTTCTCCTCAAATGCTTTTTTTAAAACTTCTTTATCAAAATTAAATTTTGGTGGAATGAGTGGAATATATATAGGTTCTGCTCCACAAAGTATTGCATCTGCTCCATAGTTTTCATAAAATGGTGAGAATACAATAACCTTATCGCCTCTATCGCAAACAGACATCATAGCTACCATCATGGCTTCGGTACTTCCGCAGGTAACTACTATATTTTCATTGGGGTTTATTTCAATGCCCATATATTTTTCCTGCTTTTTTGCCAGCTTTTCTCTAAATTCATTTGACCCCCAGGTAATTTCATATTGATGAGGTCCATGACTTGCTGCTTCTTTAAGCGCTTCAGTTATAGCTTTTGGAGGCTCCCAATCTGGAAAACCTTGAGATAAATTAATAGCACCATAATCATTAGATATTCTTGTCATTTTTCTTATTACTGATTCTGTAAACCAATCAAGTTTATTGCTTAAATTAGGCATTTTATCATCTCCTATAAAAAAATAAAACCGCTTTTCAATAAGAAAAACAGTTTTTTAATTTCTAAAATGTACTTCTCTCTTATCTCTCAAATAAATTTGCAGGAATTAACACCATACATTCAAATGAAAAATGCTGGTTGTTGGGTTTCACAGGGCCAGTCCCTCCACCACTCTTGATAAGAAACAATATTAAGTTTTTTGACACGTTAATTCTTTTATTAAATTATATCATCCTTTTTATATATGCACCAGTTTAAATTATACTTTTTTATTAAAATATTATTTTTTAACTTCAGTATAATCAACATCTACTACATTGTCTTTATCATATCCAAAGCCTTTATCTTCACTTGAGAATTCCGATGTTACCTCATCTTTTTTACTAAATTCCATTTTCTTATTGCTTTTACTTTCAAACCATTTAGTTATTTTAAATACTCCCCAAATAGTTAAGCCCACCACTAAAATGACAGGAAGAATTTTAATAAACAATGTTATTGCTAAAAAAGCAATAATTAAACCTCCTATAGTACCTAATACTGTTTTATTTGAAAAACTCATTACAATCCACTCCTTATCATAAATGTAAATTTAGCCTTCTTTATTAACATTAAAAACATTATACCACAACATTCTTGTAAATGGTATAATATAACCTTTAAAAAAGTATTAATAATCTGTTAATACTAGAGATAAAGACCTAAAAGGTTAAAATATAAACACTAATAAAATTATTGCTTTTGGTTATAATATATTTTGTACAAATCCTTAAAATACTTTAATTTAAAATAAGAATATCATGGAGGTTCTTTTATATGGCTCACAAAGGTAATAAGAATAGTAAAGATAATAAAAAAGCTGGTCAAAAAACAAAAAGTGCACTAGAAAAAATGACTCAGGAATTGTCAGATGAAATTGGGCTAACATACGATAAATCAAAACGAAAAAGGAACAAAAACTCTAATACTAATAGTGATCCAAGAAGCTAAAAAGAAACACCCTCGTATTTTTATGAATATGAGGGTATTTCCTTTACATTTTATAAATTGCTAAGTTTTTTTTCTAATATTTCTTTAACCATAGGCGGATTTGCTTTTCCTTTACTTGCCTTCATAACCTGACCTACAAGATAGCCTATAGCTTGAACCTTACCTGCCTTATAATCCACAACAGATTTTTCATTATTTTTAAGTACCTCATCTACTAAGTTTTCGAGGGCACTACTGTCACTTATTTGTGATAATCCTTTTTCTTCAACTATAACTTTAGGCTCTTTAGAAGTCTTAAACATTTCTTCAAATACCTCTTTTGCAGCAGTATTACTTACTGCCTTGCCCTTAATCATATCAAAAAGCTCCTTCATACTTTCAGGAGATACAGGTATGTTCTTGGAATCTGTTTCTGTTTCTCTCATTAATCTAAGCATATCTCCAAGCATCCAGTTTGAAGTTGTTTTACTGTCTGCTCCCAAGGATACAACTTTTTCAAAATAATCGGATAATGCCTTATCTTCTACAAGTATTTCCACTTCTTTATCTGTAAGATTGTACTGATCTTTAAATCTTTTTGTTCTATCAACTGGAAGCTCTGGCATTTCTTCATTTACATTTTTAATTAATTCATCCTTTATAACTATAGGAATTATATCTGGTTCAGGGAAATATCTATAATCGTTAGCATCTTCCTTAGTTCTCATGGTTACAGTTTTTCCTTTTCCTGCATCCCATCTTCTTGTTTCTTGTTTTATTCTGAAGCCTTCTCCAAAATCATAAAGTTCCTTCTGACGTTTTTCCTCCTTTTCAAGGGCTTTTTGAAGTTCTTTAAAAGAGTTTATGTTTTTTATTTCAACCTTAGTGTTGTATTCTTCTTTTCCAAATTCTCTTAAGGATATGTTCGCATCACATCTCATTGAACCTTGATCCATACGACAATCCGATATATTTGCATACTGAAGTATTGCTCTTAATGTCTTCATAAACTCAACTGCTTCTTCTGGTGAACGCATATCTGGTTCAGAAACTATTTCTATAAGAGGAACTCCAACACGGTTATAGTCTATAAGTGAATAAGGTTCATATTCCATGTGAACAAGTTTGCCAGCATCCTCTTCTATGTGAATTCTATTAAGTCTTACTTTTCTCATTCCATCCTTTGTATGTATTTCTACATATCCGCTGCCGCATATAGGTAAATCAAATTGAGATATTTGATATGCCTTTGGAAGATCTGGATAAAAGTAATTTTTTCTATCCATCTTATTTAACTTATTTATTTTACAATTAAGTGCCTCTCCTGCTTTTACTGCAAGGTGAACAACTTCTTCATTTAAAACAGGAAGTGTTCCTGGAAGTCCCATGCATATTGGGCAAGTATGCTCATTAGGTTTAGCACCAAATTCTGTTGAGCAATTACAAAATATTTTTGTTTTTGTGCTTAATTCAGCATGTATTTCAAGACCTATGACGGTTTCGTAACTCATACCTATCTTTCCTCCTTTTCAAGTGCTCTTGCTGCTCTAAATATTTTCTTTTCTCCAAAATGAGGTCCTAAAAGCTGCAAACCTATTGGAAGCCCTTCTTTGCTTACGGCACAAGGCATTGATATCGCAGGAATTCCAGCAAGGTTTATATTTACTGTGTATATATCTGCAAGATACATCTCAAGAGGATCTGCTTTTTTCTCTCCTATTTTAAAAGGAAGTACAGGCGATACAGGGCTAAGTATAAGATCAAACTTTTCAAAAGCCTCTTTAAATTGAAGTTTTATTTTCTTTTTAAGTTTTAATGCTCTTTTATAATATGCATCATAGTAACCTGAGGAAAGAGCATAGGTACCAAGCATTATTCTTCTTTTAACTTCATCTCCAAAAGCCTCTGTTCTACTGCTTTCCATCAAATCATATACATCCTCAAAATCCTTTGGTCTGTATCCATATCTTATTCCATCAAATCTTGCAAGATTTGAACTTGCCTCTGCTGATGAAATTATATAATATGCAGAAAGCCCTTCTTCAGTTATTGGAAGACTCATTTCTGTAACTTCTGCACCTAAACTCTTTAATTTTTCTATAGTGCTTTCAACTGCTGCCTTTATTTCTGGATCAAGGCCCTCTCCAAAAAATTCTTTTGGCATTCCTATCTTCATACCTTTTATTCCATCATCAATTCCATCTAGGTAATCAACTTTAGCAAGACCTTTTACACTTGTATTGTCAAGCTGATCTTCTCCTGCAATAACATCTAAAAGCTCTGCGCAGTCCTTTACTGTCTTTCCAAATGGTCCTATTTGATCAAGGGAAGAACCAAATGCTATAAGTCCAAATCTTGAGACAAGCCCGTAAGTTGGCTTAAGGCCTACAACTCCGCAAAAAGCTGCTGGCTGTCTTATTGAACCACCTGTATCTGATCCCAAAGATATTGGAGCCATTTTAGCAGCAACTACAGCAGCAGAACCACCAGATGATCCACCAGGTACTCTTGTTATATCTCTTGGATTTTTAGTAACTTTGAAAGCTGAGTTTTCAGTAGAGGAACCCATTGCAAATTCGTCCATATTTGCTTTTCCTATTATTACTGCATCCTCTTCCTTTAATTTCTTTATTACTGTAGCATCGTATGGTGGAACAAAATCATAAAGCATTTTTGATGCGCAGGTAGTTTTTATTCCATCTGTACATATATTATCTTTTATAGCAATAGGAATACCAGCAAGCTTTCCTACTTTTTCTCCCTTTGCTATTTTTTCATCTACTATTTTCGCCTGCTTCACTGCATAGTCTTTACACAAGGTTATATATGCTTCTATTTCAGGTTCAGTTTTTTCTATATTATCAAAATAAGCTTTAACTATATCCTGTGACTTTAATTCTTTATTTAATATAGAAGCTTTTAATTCTTCTACAGTCATATCCAATATATCCATTTAAAAAGCCTCCTTATTCTATTATCTTTGGCACTTCAATAGCACCATCTCTTAAGGATTTTACATTTTGCATAAGTTTCTTTTTATCCTCAAAAACCGTAGGAACATCTTTTCTAAACTCAGTATTAACTTCATCAAATTCATTAACATCTATATCAGATAAATCAACTTTATCTATAGTTTCAAAATGTCCAAGTATAGCCTCAAATTCCTTTGCAAGCTTCTCTGCCTCTTCCTCTGTAAACTTGAGCTTTGCAAGTTTAGCAATATACTTAACTGTATCTAAATCTACATGCTTATCACTCAAAATAATCACTCCTCGTTTTTTGGTATAGTTATTTATTCTTTAAACAACTAATAGTTTTTAAAACTTATATGAAAATTGTTAAAAATCTTAGAAGTTTCAATTTGTCTGAGCTTAGCGAGTTATTGAAACTTCTTAGAGTTTTAATAATTTTGATATTTAGTTTTATACTTTTCATTTAATGTTTTAAAATAATATTATTTTACCTTTATGGTGTTATTCTCTTCATATCTCTTGGAAGAAGTGAAGCTTCTCTTATATTTTCAAGACCTAATATCTGCATTGTCATTCTTTCAAGTCCTATAGCAAATCCACCATGAGGAGGCATACCAAACTTAAAGTTTTCAGTGTAAAACTCAAATTCTTCAGCTTTAAAACCTTTTTTCTTTATATTTTCAACCAACATTTCATAATCATGTATTCTCTGACCACCAGTTGTTATTTCAAGTCCTTTATATATAAGGTCAAAACTCTTTGTTGCCCCCTCTATTTCAGGGTCAGGCATTGTGTACATAGGTCTCTTTGAAGCTGGATATTTTGTTAAGTATACAAAGTCGCTGCCATATGTCTTTTTAACATATTCTGAAAATAATCTTTCACCTTCAGCATTCAAATCACCTTTTGGAGATCTCTTTCCATATTCTTTATACACTATTTCTTGTGCTTCAGAAAGAGGTATTCTAGGTATTTTAACTTCATCTGGAAGCTCTATACCATACATTTCAAGTTCCCTCTTGCAGTTTTCTTTTAAATGCTTAAATAAATAATTCATAAATCCTTCTTCAAGATCCATTATTTCAGTTTCATCTTCTATAAAACCCATTTCAGCATCCAAACTTACATATTCATTTAAATGTCTATAAGTATTGTGAAGTTCAGCTCTATATGCATGACCAACCTCAAATACTTTTTCAAAGCCAACCCCAACCATCATTTGTTTATAAAACTGAGGACTCTGTGCTAAAAAAGCTCTGTGATCAAAATAATTAACAGTGAATAGTTCACTTCCCCCTTCAGTACCAGAAGCTAATATCTTAGGTGTATGAATTTCTGTGAACTTGTTTTCTCTTAAATATGCTCTAAAACATTCACATATTTCTTCTTGAATTTTAAAAACTGCCATTATTCTAGGTGCTCTTAAGCTCATATTTCTATGATCAAGTTGAACTTCAAGAGCTGCATTTATTTTTCTTCCATTTATATCAAAAGGTAACTTATCATAATAAGCCTTTCCTAAAATCTTAATTTCCTTTAGTTGAACTTCTATTCCGCCAGGTGCCTTCTCATTTTTGCTAAGTACACCAGAGGTTTCAACTGACATTTCGTTTCTTAGTCCTTCTAATTGTTCTTTAGTAGCAACAAGCTGCATAATTCCAGTTTTATCTCTTAGCTTAATAAAGTTTACATGACCAAGATCATATATTTTATGAATCCATCCTTTTAAAACTACTTCTTCTCCTTCTTTCATATCAAGTGCATCTTTAACGTACAATTTTTTCATGTTATAAAACCTCCATTTTTATGAAAAATAAAAATCCGCCCCTATACTAAAAAGTATAGGGGCGGATATATTCGCGGTGCCACCCTAATTAGCCGAAGCCATCTCAAACTCGGTACGGGTAAATTCTATAAATAAAAGTTGCTTTTAATAACTTTAAAACTTACCGATACTTATTCCTTTTAACGGTGGACAGCCGTTTAAGCCTACTTTCCAAATTTCAAAATTAGATTTGGGTTAACTACTCCAGGATGTTCTTCCAAATAACTATACTGCCGGTTTCTCAGCCCCCCGACTCTCTGAAAGTTTCGTTAAATGTACTCTTCCCTTCATCATCATTTTTGCATATATATGCGCTCATATTCAATAATATAAAATTATTATACACTTTATTAAAATTATAATCAATATAAAGTTTAATAATTTTTGCATATTTTAAGCTTTATTTGCTTCATATTTTATATTTTTACAACATTTATATCTTATTGCATTATAAATGTGTAATGGTTCAAAATTCATAAAGGATTGTTTTTCAATATAATAGTTTGATTTAATCGTCTGCAGTGGTAAAAACCTTTTAAGCTCTTTTTTTCCATTCCATACTACTATTAAATCTAAGCTGCTTACAAATTCAAACCTTTCATCATTGTAATTATTTTTATAGTTATAACTTGAAATTTTATTATCTATATCCCATATTATACTATAGTTTACTAAAACATTTACTTTTACTCCATCCCCCTTAGTTCTACCTTGAGCAAATTGAAGAAGTTCATTTGGAAAATATGCAGATTCCGTATTCCCTACTACAAGTAGCTTAGCTCCCTTTAGTATAAGTCCATATGCAATTTCATCATAAAAATTATTAATACCATAAAAAGTAACTTCATTTATGCCTATATTAGAACATATATCATATACTTTAAATATATTCCTCAATAATTTTTCCTTTAAATTTATTTCCTCCAAACAATTATCTATAACAATACCAACATGAGAAGGTATATTAAGCATTTTATCACTTCCTCATTTTTAAACTTATAAAATCCTCATCTAAAGTAAACACATATTATCAAAATAAGCTTAAAAATTTTCCATATAAATTTTGTCCCTTTGATATAAAATATATATTTATATCTTATTATGTGAATTTAAACATATATTTATTTATAAAAAACTTATGTTTGAAAAAATGTTTATCAAAATTTATATTCAAAGTCTATAAAAATAAAAACAGCAGATAATTTTGCACAAAAAACAAAATCATCTACTGTTCTTTTCCATAAAGCTATTTACATATTTTACTTATAAGTTCATCATAATCTTTATTATCACATATATATTTTTCTGCAGTGCCATTTTCAAGATTCTCTACAAGATCAAGATCTATAGGCATTTCAGATAAAAGTGGTAAATCTAAATATCTAGCTTGTTCCTCAGCTGATTTTTTACTGAAAACCTTCATTTTTTCACCACATTTTTCACATTTAATATATGACATATTTTCAACAACACCCAATATATTGACATTTAGTTTTTGAGCCATTACAACTACCTTTTTAACAATCATAGAAACCATATCCTGAGGTGTTGAAACTATAACCATACCATCCAAAGGAATTCCCTGCATAACAGTAAGTGCAACATCTCCAGTTCCAGGTGGCATATCAATAAGTAAATAATCGAGATCTCCCCACTCAGCATCAACGTACATTTGATTTAATACATTGTTTATTACAGGTCCTCTCCATATAACCGGCTGATCTTCACTTTCAATCATTAAATTTAAAGACATTACCTTTATTCCAAGTTCTGTTTCAGCAGGTATGAATTTTACCTCTTCGCTTCCCTCTTTTTGCACTATAAGATTTCTTTTATTGTTTATTCCCAGTATTCTTGGCATTGATGGTCCTGTTATATCTCCATCAAGTACTCCAACTTTATATCCGGCTTTGGCAAGTTTTACAGCGATTATACCCGTAATCGTAGATTTTCCAACGCCGCCTTTACCGCTTATTACTCCTATTATTTTTTTAAATTTACCGTATTTACATTCAATCTTGTTACAGCCTTTATCCTTTTTATTGCAATTCTTACTACTTGCACAATTATCACAATTACTCATAAGTTTTCCTCCTGATTATATTTAAAAATTTGCTGGCTGACTATCTGATATAGAAATAGTCCAGGAATATTTGCCTTTATCATACGAGCATACAGCATAATACACCTTTTGAATCATAGTCTTATTGTCATAAAAAGTTATTTTACATTTGTATGCATCAGTTTTATATCCTCGTGTTTCAACTTTTTCAACAATATCTGTAGATACTTTATCATCCTTTATTATGCTAGCATTACTTGGAAGCTTCTTTTTAAAATCTTCAATGTCTGTTGACAATATATACTTTAATGCATTTACATCATCTTTAAAGTTAATGCCTATAGTTTTATTTTTGTCCACTCCAGAACTCTCATATTGATTAAGTGCTTGCAAAATCATAGGATAATATACTTTATTAAAATTATTTGGAAGCCTTTTAGCATCTATATCTAGAAAGTCTTTTATTATATCATTATCTATTCTTCCAGAAACTATATATTTTTTCTTGTTATTATATAAGTTTCCACCATCCTTTTTATCAATGCCTGCTATATAATAAAAGCTATCGTATTTAACTTTATCGCTTTTATATAAATCGAATATGTAATCTGGATCTAATGTTGACTTTTGGGAAGCAATTTTAGCACTTGACAATATATCGTATATTTCATTTATCGTTTCTGGACTTGTAACTACAAATCTAAAACCCCTATCCCTTGTACTTTGTATTATTATTTTTCTTATCTTTCCTTGCTTCATATAATTAAAATCTTCATTTTTCAACCCCATTTTAACTTGAATTTTATCTACCTTCTCACATGCCGAAGTAGAGAAAATAAGCAATATAAGTATGAAAAAAGATACAAGCCTTTTTAACCTCAAATAAATTCCTCCTAAAACAAAATAGAAGAAGCCTTAACTTCTCCTATGATTATAATACTTAAAGTTTTTTTTATCAATAAAATTAATGTTAATAATTTAAGGTTTCCACTATAGCCTTAAACACAGATTTCATATTAGTGGTATAGCCTTTACTATTCGTATAAAATGAAAATCTTATAAATTTATTATCGTGTTCTATAAAGTACTCAATTGCTTTAAACCTTTTATTTTCTTTATTTATAAGCGTATATTCAATTATATAACCTTTTTCATTTTTTACTGATATTTCATTTATTGTATACTGCTCAATGTTATTTTGTTTTTCAGATACTTCTTTGCTTGTATTAAGAAAAGTTTTTAAATCCTGGCTTTTATTCCATACCTCTACAAATCCCCATACAGAGTTATCCGAAGCTCTAAAATCATTGTGATAAAGTATTTCATTTCCTCCAAACTTTTCAATGTTTGTCTTCCATTTAGCTGGGAGCATATAATTTATGTTTAAACTATTAACACTGTATTTCTTTAATTGTCCCATATTGCTTTGAATATACGCTGTAGATCTAATTCTACTGCTAAGATTACTTCCAACCCCAAACAAAACAAGCATAAGTCCTACTACAATTACGATTCCACCTAGTTTTCTCCCGTTTATAATTACAAACTTCATAATCTAATTCACCTCAGTATTTTATCTTTGAGGTACCAGTATCGCAGCATTTTTAAAATCATAGAACATAAGCCAGCATCCAGTATCGTCGTAATCTTCTTTACCTTTTTCAATTGGAACCCATGATACAAAGCCTGTTCTACCACCAAAAGGTTGATCAAACTTATTTTTAGTTCCTAATATTCCATACACAATGTATTTCATCTTTCCTTTATTATCATATTTATATCCCACAAAATAATATCCACTTTTCTGAATATATGGATAATATGCCATCATAGGATAATACAAAAGTGCATATTTGTTATAATCCCCCTTATGGTGTTTATGTTTTCTGTAATCCATTGGAATCCTATACCATCTACAACATCTTACATCTTCAAATATTTTTCCCAAATCTTCAAATTCATCTGCTAACTTTTTAAAGAATTCTCCCGTTTTACCAATCGGATAGTCTTCACTTCTATTTGC
This sequence comes from Clostridium guangxiense, assembly GCF_021043395.1. GTDB lineage: Bacteria > Bacillota > Clostridia > Clostridiales > Clostridiaceae > Clostridium_S > Clostridium_S guangxiense. The sequence goes on along the minus strand of NZ_JAJNKE010000032.1, from coordinate 6,399 downwards.
TATAGGAATTTCATCCTGAACAGTATTTTCTTCTTGTGGTTCATCATGAGAATAGCACGGACACTTATTTTCCTCTTTTTGAACCTTTATTTCACTTTTTTCAATTTTTACCTCATTATTATTTTCTCTATTTTCATCTTTTACTTCATTATTATTTTCTCTATTTTCATCTTTTACTTCATTAGAGTTTATGTTTTTATTTTCTTCACAAATATCTTTCTTGGTATTCTCTATGATCTCTTCATACTTATCAAATATGTTATCACTTTCTTTTTTATCAGACTGCTTCTCCACACTGTCTGGATCTTTTTCTATTTTTCTCTCAACCGCTATTTTAGGGTTAAACTTATTAGTTTTAACTTCCTGTACTTTAATTTCTTCTTTTTTTACTTCTTCTACTTTAACCTCTGGTATTTTAACCTCTTTAACCTCCTGCTTTTTTACTTCTTCTACCTTAACCTCTGGTTTTTTAACTTCCATTATTTTGGAATCTAATGTTTTTGCAAAACTATTATTAGTTTCTTTATTTTTTTCATCAATTAAAGGATAGGTTTTCCAAGAATCTGGAATATCTGTAGCATTAAAGCCGCTCATTAGCACAACCATATCGCTGCCATTAAACTGTGATATTGCAGCACCAATAACTTTATCTATAGATATTCCACTTTTTGCAACATCATTTTCATCATATTCTCTGGATATTTCTGACTTTCCATACTCATCAAGATTAAGTTCTCCTAATTTTATAAGTTTTTTTGTGTCTTTTTTATTGCACACAAGTATCATATGATAAGGCTTTGATGTGCTCTTCAAGTTTTGAACATAAAAAAACACTTTACATTTTCCATTTCTAGTTTCTATTTTAGTATAGCCTGTTGGAAGTTTATCTGAAGATATTCCGTGCCCTTTTTCATTTTCCTGAAGAATTATAAAACTTCTACTATAATTTCTTTTCTGGCTCAAATTACTTGTACCTCCATTAAATTTATACATTACTAATATATGAGGTACTTATCGTAAAAATGTACGAATATTTAAATAAGAGTAGAGAGTAAAGAGTAGAGAGTAGAGTGAAGGTTAATTTTCTGCTGACACAGAAAATTTTAAAACTTAATTGATAACGTTTTTACATTTTTACATAGTACAGTACAATAATTTATATATAATTGGATACACAAGTTAACATCTAAAATTCCGTAGGTACGGAGGAATTTTTTCCTTGTACTACCGTGGAGGCGAAATAATAGTGTTGAAGGAACGATTTAAAAAAACTCTAATAAATCTTGGTAGAAAAATCACAAAATACTTAGATGTTTCAATCTGCTTGAGCAACGCGAGTTATTGAAACATCTTAGGATTTTGTGATTTTTCCACCTTAGATTTATAGAGTTTTTTTAATGTTACGAAGCACTGTTATTGAGCTTATATATTTCATCTGCCAAGTGTCCAAACTCTTCTATTGAAAGCGTCTCTCCCCTTCTTTTGGGATCTATTCCGGCAAGTTCAAATATAGTTTTCATATCATCACTTGATATCTTAAAGGTTTTAAGCGCATTCCAAAGAGTTTTTCTCCTCATATTAAATGAATCCCTAACAACTCTAAAAAATATTTTTTCATCCCTTACTTTTACTCTAGGCTCAGAAAGTTTTTCTAATTTTATTACAGTTGAATCAATTTTAGGCTCAGGAACAAATGATGATGGCTTAACATTTCTTACAATACTAGTATTACAATAATATTGGACTAGTATAGTTAATGCACCATATTCCTTACAATTTGGCTTTGAATTAATTCTTTCTGCAACTTCTTTTTGAATCATTATTATAAGTGATTTAAAATTATATTTTTCATTTAAAATTCTTGAAATTATAGGCGTAGTCACATAATATGGCAAATTTGCTACAAGTTTAACTGATTTTTCTTCTCCTATTATTTCGTTAAAATCAACTTTTAGTGCATCTTTATTTATAAGTTGAAAATTTTCTTCTTCTCCGATTTCCTTTTTTATAATTGGTATCAAATCCGAATCTAATTCAATAGCACATACCTTTTTGGCTTTTTTTAGAAGCTCTTTTGTAAGTGTTCCAACACCTGGTCCTATTTCTATAACTAGGTCTTCTTTATTTATATCTGAGCTTTGAATTATATCTTCGAGTACACTTACATCTATTAAAAAGTTTTGTCCTAAACTTTTAGAAAACTTAAAACCATACTTTTTTACAATCTCTTTAGTGTCTAATCTATCCATTCTTAATCTCCTTATCAGCTTTTTCTACCGCCTTTGAAAGTTCTTTCTTTGAGACTCCAAAGTTATTTAATCTTGATAAGAACTGTGCTCCATTAGCATATCCTATACCAAGTTCTCTTCCAACTAAATCTCTTCTTTCCTTAGCATTTTTATCGGCAACAAGCTTAAAAAACATCATATCTTCTATATTAAAAATTTCATTTTTTTCTTCAACTTCACATTTAGCATTTAAAAGAGCATTCATTATTGCCTCTGGAGAAGCATTTTCCACACCTATGTCACCATCTTTAATTCCATCTTTTTGAGATATACGCGCATGTTTTACTCCTTTAACTCTTTTAGTTATTATCTTTCTTATTTTTTCACCGGCAAAATCTGGGTCTGTAAATACAATTACACCCTTTCTCTTTTGCGCTTCTCTTATTTTATCTATTACTTTAGAATTTATACCAAAACCACCTACTGAGATAATTTCAGCATCAACTGCTTTTTTTACTGCAGATATATCATCTCTTCCTTCAACAACAATTACTTCTTTTATCATAAAAATTAATACTCCTTTACCTTCAAATATAAGGATTTATTTAGTAAGTTTAGCTATATTTAAGAAAATATTGATATTTTACGTTATAATCCATTAATGACATAAACTTTTATGAGCATTTTCTTTAATATACCCAAGTATAAGTAAAAAAATTAGGAGCGTTAAAAGCTCCTAGTTTTTAAGTATATACACTTTAATGTTTCGTACACCCCAGTTATAACAATCTTTTTCACTTGAGAAGAATAAGTCCAACCTATTGCCTTTAATGGCACCGCCTGTATCCTCTGCAACCCCATAACCATAACCTGGAATATAAAGTTTTGAACCCAAAGGAATCACTCGCGGATCAACAGCTATCGAGCTGTAACCGTTTGTATCTCTCCTTACTCTTGAACCAGAGGCTGTTATACCAAACCCAAAATCATTTGTGTAAGCAGTTGCAACTACATCAATACTTTTTTCGTATAATACTCTTCCACCTCTATCAGGCTTTAAAACACCAAGAGTACCTATTTTTACAATCTGCTTTACAGGCTGCTTTATTAAATTTTCACTTACAATATTATTAGATACCTGAACGCCATCTTCATATACAATTTTTGTTGAAACTTCTTTTTGTCCAGCTTGCCCTTGCTGGATAATTTGCTTTTCATCATTTCCCATAGTGTTATCAGTTATAACTTCTGTTGCAAAACCGACTTCTTCATTATTTTTAACAATTTGAGAATTTACCCTTATAATGCATATTTTCATTTCTTTTTTCAACAGCGAATTCTTAGCCGGTTTAATTTTATCAATCTTGCTTAAAGTAATATGTTCCGCCTTTAACATATCCTGTATATTTTTTTCTGCGGATTTAATCTTAAGCACCTTTCCATCAACTGCAATATTAACATTTACAGCTCTTTTGATGGCTATTTTATCTCCGTCTCTTATATTCGTGTCCAAACTTGGTTGAACCTTGTCTTTTGGCCCTACTAGTATGTTATTGTTTTCTAAGGCTTCTTTTTCATTGCTTCTATAAGTAACAATTTGCTTGCTTTTACCATCAATCTTAACAGTTAATGTTTTTCGCATTGAAAAGCCAACTGCTGTAACAGCCAATGAAATTATTACTAAAAAGCCTATAAACGACAAAAGTACCCTAGTAGCATTTGAAAAGCTATTATTAAAGCGTAAACCTAGCTTATTTCTAACAATGCTTTTCATCTTTTCTAACATAGTAATACCTCCCCCCAAAGGCAAAAGTCTTTAACATTATAACCCCAATATTGGAAAAATGTCAAATTTAATGCCACAATTAAATTTCTACACCCGGTAAAAATGCATGATATGCATAAAATAAATAAAAGTATAATAGCGTATAAAACTTAACCGGTATCCAATTTAATAGAGAGGACTGTATATAATTTTATATGTCACCTTTATAGGTATATGCTTTGTAATGAAATTTTAGAATAAATTGTTTTAAATAATTATGTTCTCATTTTACATCAATTTTATAACTTTAGCAAGTCTTTAACATTTTGTATTGTTTTCTCACTTACATTTATTGGTAAGATGCTCTTTATATCTGCTATTTTCTTTATTATATCTTCTATATATTCAGATCTATTTCTTTTCCCTCTATTAGGTTCTGGTGCCATATATGGACAATCAGTTTCAACAAGCATTCTATCCATAGGTACCTCTTTAACAACTTCCACCACCTTTTTAGCGTTCTTAAAGGTAACAACACCAGTAAATCCTAAATAATACCCAAGTTTTAAACACTCTTTTGCAAATTCAACGCTTCCTGAAAAACAATGAATTTCTCCTTTTACATCTGGAAACTGCTTTATTATTTCAAGAGTATCACCATGTGCCTCTCTGTCATGTATTATAACTGGTTTTTTTAATTCTCTAGCAAGTTCCATTTGTTTTATAAATGCTTCTTTTTGAATTTCTTTAGGTGGATTTTCTTTATAGTAATAATCCAAGCCTATTTCACCAATAGCTTTAACTTTTGGATTTTTTGCAAGTTCTTTTATTTTATTTATAAGTTCTTCATTTACAGTATCAGCATATTCTGGATGGACACCAACTGCTGCATAAAAGAAATCATATTTATCTGCAAGCCCAACAGATTGTATCGATCCCTCTAAAGAGTCTCCACAATTCAAAACTCCAACAATTCCGTCTTTTTTTAATTCATCAATTACCTCATCTCTATCTCCATCAAATGCTTCATCGTTATAATGAGCATGTGCATCAAATATCATCATTTTTATTCCCCATTTCATATTTTGTATATGTATAATAAAATCACTGTAACCATGTCTAAATGTTTTACCTAAACAGATTAATACCTAACCCAATTTATTTTTAGGTGATATACTATAAAAATTTAATAAACTATATAAATTCTTACCCAAAATTCTGTAGGCACAGAGGAATTTTTTCCTTGTACTACCGTGGGAGTGAAGGAACAATTTCAAAAAATTCTAATAAACCTTGGCGAAAAAATCATAAAATACTTAGAGATTTCAATCTGTTTGATTGCTAGCGAGTATAAACATACGCGGGGTTTGGGCTATACGCCCAAACCCCGCGTATGTTTATGTGACGAAGCATTGTTACTTTGCATTTGCATTATTTTTTCCACAAACCATGTACATTGCAATATTCCCTTGCATATAAAACTTCTTCGTCAATTTTAAATTCTGCCTGTGGTTTTTCACCAGGTTTTAGATATTTTCTATATACTTTATTTTCAGTATGAATTTCTATCCATTCAATATGATGTTCTTCAAGCATAGGATGCTCAACTTCTCCAACCTTAACCAAAACACCACCTTCTATTTTTTCAATAACAGGAACGTGTTTTTCAACAGCAGCATCTACTGTATTTTCAGAAACAAGCATCATAGGCTTTCCACAACAAACAAGAGTTCCTCCAGCTTTATGAAGGACTTCAATCATATTACCACATATAGGGCATTTATAAATTTGTTTAAATTCTGTCATTGTATCCCTCCTAAATATTTTATTTATATAAATTATACCAAAACCATAAGCTTTTTTCATTAAAATCCAAAACTTTGTACAATTTCACTTTTTATTTTGAATTAATCCACATAAACTACAAACACTATGATTAATAGATATTATTATATGCATAAAAAATTCACTTTAAACATTATTTATCTTATTATACGAGGAGTGATAATGATGTCAAGCAAAACGAAAATTTCCTATGGTCCAAATGAAAGAGATTATCTTGAACAGAATGCAAAAATAATAAAGTCATATTCAAAACATGATTACACTAAGCTTCCAGATCCAGTTAGGGATCCAATAGTATCAAATAATATCTCCAATGCAGAATTTGATTACACCTACAATGAAGGAAAAGATATAAAGGAATAGTATCTCAAAATATTAAATGGGGCTGTTGCACTAAATATATTCGGTCATAATTTAGAAATATTGCGAAGTAATAACTAATTTTTTTCGCCTAAAAAGAAGGCGAAAAAGCTAAGGGTGAAGTGTTTTAACTTGCTCTGCTCGCTAAAAGGTGAACTTTTTTACCTTCAGTAAAAAGTTAATGATGATTTTCTTCCGTTT
>NZ_JAJNKE010000031.1 GCF_021043395.1 Clostridium guangxiense | reverse complement strand
TAGGAGTTTTTTTCTGCTCAACGGCATAAGCCTTTTTTCTTCCACTTGCTTAGCAAGTGGTTTCCTTCGTTACACAAAAAATTGCACAAGCCTCATATAGCTTGTGCAATATATATTCCTTAACTACGTCCTCTTATTTTCTTTATAGCTAATACAACTGGCACTATTATAACAACTGCAACAGCAGATTCTATAGAACCATTAAGCCCAGCAACCCCATATATAGCTTTTGCAGCACCACTTACACTTATTTTAGCAGCCTGTGCATATCTTTCTGCATACAAGAAATAAATCATTGTAAGTACTCCAACAGTATTGGTAAGTGTTCCAACTACAGCGGTTATACCAATTCTAAGTGGTTCATTGCACTTTTTAAGTAATGCATAAGTATAATAAGCAGTAACCCCTATAAGCACTCTTGGTAAAATTGCAACCAATGGATTCATAAAGGCAAAAGAAAGCACACTAGGAGTCATCATATTTTGGATCATACTAAATACTCCAAACATAAGTCCTACTAAAATTCCAACAACAGGTCCTTCTATAATTGCACCTATAATTACTGGAATGTGCATAATTGTTGCATGAGCAATTGGAAATGGTATGAAGCCATAACCAGTTAGTCCCAAAGTTACAGAAATTGCAGATAACAGCCCAACAATAGTTAGTTGCCTTGTCTCAAATTTACTCTTAGCTAATACATTTTTATTCAATTTTTCCCTCCGTTCTTATTCCACTTTAAGGATATAAGTCGAATAATATAAATTAATTTTATTTAGGCTACAGTTTCAGAAGAATACTGTTTCCAAAGAAATTCAAGATTATTATATCACACAATTTAAAATTTTTTAACAAATAATTTAAAAAAGTACTGTTACTTCTCGTAAAGGATAAAGCAAAAAATGATAGGATTAATAAAAACTCTATCATTTCTCATAAAATTAATTTTTAACCATCTTATCAAATGCTTTTTCTACTTTTGACTTATCCTTAGAAATAACAAAAATTATAAAATTTTGTCTATCCTGCAATAAACTATTTTTAATTAACTTATATTTCTCAGGTGAACTTCCTTTAAAATCATTAGCTCGTTCATTTAACCTTTTTTGTATCTTATACCTAAGTTCATTTATACTACTTAAATACTTAACTTTAAGAACTAAAATTTCTTCAGGATTATCTTTGGATTTTGATGTATATAAAGCAAAATCTGTAAGTTCAACTTTATTTATCTTATATAAATCTTCAAGTCCTTTAGCATCTTCTTTTTTTAATGTAGATATATCTCCAATATTTTTAATTTTTTCATCAAATTCCTTAACTGTTACACTTCCTTGATCTATGCAACCTGAAGTCATAAAAATAATTATAACCACAACACTAATCAATCGAAAAATCTTACTCAACCAAACATCCCCACACATTTCTTATATTCCTAAGTTAAATAAACTCTAATGCGTTTTTTCTAAATCGCTAATATTAACACTTCTGCTATGTATTGTATGGTCCCATTCCTTATTATCTTTATCTAAAATTGCCTGTATGCAAATAGGTAACCATGTTATTATATAAATTGGCATTATTATATAATATATTAGTACTTTAAAATTAAATTTTCTCTCTGCAATAAGCAAAATTGGTGTATATAAATAAATTACTACTCCAACTATAGACATAAATATAGCAAGCGCACTAATACTGTGGTGTGAAACTGCAATGCTATTATAGTTATTCGAATAATTAAAAAGCTGTATAACTACTCCCACCATATTTATAAGTGTTGTTAAACCAAATAAAATAAATAGTATAGGTTGAATAGTATAAATCGCGCAATCTATTGCCGTAAAACTTGCCTTTCTTATGCCCATTTTTATAAGTTTAAAAAAGTATCTGCTACTTACATCTACAAAACCCTGCATCCACCTTTTTCTCTGTCTCCAAGATTGAATTAATGTAAGAGGTTTCTCATCATAAACAACTGCATCATAAGCAAAATCAACTTTATATCCATTGGATACTAATTTGCAAGTAAACTCTAAATCCTCTGTTAAACAAGTGGCTCCCCAGCCTAATTCTTTAAGTATTTCTATGTCCATGCAGCATCCAGTACCACCAAGTTGACTTGAAATTCCAAGATTGACTCTTGAAAGCTGAGCCATTCTATTATTTGCCCAAAATGTTATTGAATAGCTTCCAGTAATCCAAGTATCCATAGGGTTTTTGCTATCTAAATAGCCTTGAATTACCCTAGAACCTGAATAAAGTTTTTTATTCATTTCCTTTAAAAAGTTTCTGGATACAAGATTATCAGCGTCAAAAATACATACCGCATCATATTTTTTATCCATGTTAAATATTTTGTTAAACATCCACTCCAATGCATAACCTTTTCCCTTTTTCTTGTCATTAAATCTTTCGTGAACTAAAGCCCCAGCTTCTCTTGCTTTCTTAGCTGTGTTATCTGTACAGTTATCAGCAATTACAAATGTATCATACAATTCCTTAGGATAATCTAAATTATTCAAACTAACTATTATATCGTTAATAACAACCTCTTCATTATGAGCAGCAACTATTAGTGCAAACTTTTTTTCAGGCTTTATTAATTTTAAATTCCCTTTTTTATAAATTCCAAACAAAGCTATTATTAAATAATATATGGAGAAAACAAAGGCGAAATATGTTAGTGAATTTGAAAAAAAGATTAGTATATTTCCGATTTCTTTCATTATTATCCTCCCTAAATAAATTTCAAATCTTTAAGCGCCATTATATTCAAATTATAAGTAACTTAATTTATATAGTGCTAGGTACAACCTTTTCCTTATAATTATATATGTCTTATTAGTAAACGTCAAATAAGCATTAAGCGTAAGTTATTACTGTAATTTTAACCAAATATTAATACTTTGCTCTGCAACTGCTTTAACTTATCACAGCTTAATACCACTAAATTTCCATTTTCTAAGTATGACGCTTTTAAAAACACATCCCCTTCTTCACATTTTATTAATTTTTTATTATTATTTCCAATTATCTTTACATAATCCCCATAGACAATCCCTATATTTCCTTCATTGTATATAAAATCAATTATGTCAAGGGTATTTTCTATATTTATTTTTTTAAAGCTTCCATCTAAATTGTATACAAAAAATTCATTATTACCATTCTGTACAATTGCCTTATAGTTCTTGGACGCGATATCGATTACACTTTTTATATTAATGTAATTACAAAATCTATAAAATGAAGGATATAGCCCCATAATTTCTTCCTCTTTAAGTATTTCTAAATTGCCCTTATTCAAATCCATTCTTATAAAAGTCATATTATATAAATCAAGTATTATAATATCATTATCGTACCATAAATAGACTTTGGAAAATATAACATTCTTTAAGGTATTTTTAATAAAAATAGTTTTAACATCATAATTATTAAGATTAATATGTACAAAGCATCCATTTTCTGGGCAAAATAAAATTATCTCATCAGATTTGCTATTTACATAAGAATAATGTATAACAATATCTTTAAAAATATTTATTTTCCTTACCAATTTAAGATTACAATCCAAGACTTCAATACCTTCATATCCATCGTTAATTATAATTTTATCTAATACAGTTTCCATAAAATATATATCATTTTCTATGATTATCTCTGCATGCTTCTCGCTCATAAATATCCTCCTTAAATATCACAAAAATTATAAGTCTTATATCTATTATAATTATCGTATATTAATTGGAATTCTGAAAAATATCCAGCATGTCTTTGGCGGCTCGTAACAACTCACTTTTATTATTAGTTTCAGGTTTTTCAATAACAATTTCAAGCAACTTATTAAGTATTTTACCTATAAGTCTTCCATCTTTTATTCCAATATTTATCAAATCGCGGCCATTTACAGCTAAATCTTTTAATTTAAAGCAATTGTTTTCAGCAATAACCTTTTTAAACATTTCTTTAGCAAGGTTAATTTTTTCATGACGCTCTTCATAATACTCTGGATTTTGTGACCTTATATCCGCTTCTTTTATTTTTAGTAAATCAATAAAGTTTCTTTCTCCTATAATACTTAAAACCTTTCTTACCTGTCTAAAAGTGTTCAACTCAACATCATGAAACTTAACAAGAATTTTCACCTTCTCTATAGTGGCATTATCATATTTTAATCTTTTTAGTATATTTTCTGCCATAAGAAAGGATTTTTCCTGATGACCATAAAAATGATCTATTCCCTTATCATCTCTAGTTTTACAAAGCGGTTTTCCAATGTCATGAAAAAGCATAGTAAGTCTAAGTGGTAAATTTCCTTCCACATATCCTAAAGATTTTTCTATATGAACGCCTACGTTATAAATATGATTTGGATTGTTTTGCTCACACTTAAAGCAAATTGAATACTCCGGAATTATATAATCTAATAATTGATAGTCATAAAGATTTGCTAAATAATTTGGGTTATGTGACATTAAAATTTTATTTATTTCATTTTGTATTCTCTCTACAGATACCTTTTTAATAAGACTATGATTTGATTTTATGGCCTCTGCTGTTTTTTCTTCAATTTTAAAGCTTAATTGTGCTGAAAATCTTATTGCCCTAAGCATTCTAAGTGCATCCTCATTAAATCTTTTATCAGGATTCCCAACGCATCTTACCACTTTATTATTTAAATCCTCATATCCATTAAAATAATCCACTAAACCATCTTTTTCATTGTACGCCATAGAATTTATTGTAAAGTCCCTTCTGGATAAGTCCTCTTTTAAATCATCTGTAAATTCAACACTATCAGGATGTCTTCCGTCTGAATATTCTCCATCTATACGAAACGTTGTAATTTCATACCCATTCTTGTCAATCATTACAGTCACAGTTCCATGCTTTAAGCCTGTAGGAATCACTTTATGTCCTGCCTTTTCAAATATTTTTATCATATCTTCTGGCTTTGCTGACGTTGCTATATCCCAGTCATTTGGCTCTTTTAAAAGCAAGCTGTCTCTTACACATCCACCGACAATATAGGCTTTGAATTTATTTTTTTGAAGTATACTTACGACATAACTAGGCTTCTCAGGCACTTCTATCATATAAAGATCACCCACTTACAATATTTTTATGTATAGATAAATCATTCTTGTTAATTTAATTTTCCAACGCATTATATACAATTCTACCACAATTCCATTTATGTTACAGCCTATAATTATTTTTGCCTTATTTTCTACTTTTATGAATACAAAGTCTAAATTTAAAACAAAGCCAACTATAAAGGTGCACAGAATTCTTACATTCTGTGCACCTTTAAGTAGTTAAATTTAATTATCACTCTTTGTTACATCATATCCAAACCACTTATTTGATATCTTTGATATAGCTCCGTCCTTTTTAAGTTCATTGTATGCTTTTTGATAAGCGTCTTTTAAGGCTTTATCATTTTTTCTAAAAGCAGCTCCTATTGGTTCTTTGCCTAAATATTTTTCTACCTTTTTAAACTTTCCAGGGTTTTTAACCATGTAGTAATCTCCTACCATTGGGTCAGCAACTACTGCTGCTATTCTTCCATTTTGAAGATCTAAAAAAGCATCCGTTGTAGCTTCATATTTTTTTACATCTTTAAGTCCTGAGAGCTTGCTTAAAGCATCCTGTGAGGTTGTTCCTGCTTGACATCCTACAACCTTCCCCTTAAGATCATCTGGACTTTTTATTGAATTATCGCCAGTTTTTAAGAATATAGCACAGCCTCCATTTATATATGGATCAGAAAAAAGCATTTTTTTCTTTCTATCATCAGTTATGCTAACAGTTGACTGTACAAAATCAAATTTTTTAGAATTAAGCGCTAAAAAAATACCATCATAGGCATTTGTAACTATTTGAAGCTTAACTCCAAGTTTTTTTGCCACTGCATTTGCAACATCAATATCAAAACCAGCTATTTTATTATCTTTGTCTCTAAATTCCATTGGAGGATAATCATCAGAAAGTCCTACCTTTATAACTCCTGCCTTTTTAACACTATCCAATGAATCATCCTTGCCCTTACTACCAGTAGAACAGCCTGCAAGAAGTGATATGCAGAGCATTAAGGCTAATATTATTGATATTTTCTTTTTCATAAAACCGCTCCCCTAACTCATAATATATACACGCTTGCATTTAAATACAAGATTTATATATGATGTTTCCATCATAGGACGACCTACCTATATCGCCTCTATATCTACATGTATATTTATAAATATTATAGCGTGTTTATTCATAAATTACAACCACTATTGCTGATACCAATAAGATTGAGATTTATACAATTGCGTGTATATACCATTTTGGTTAAGTAACTTCTCTGGTGTTCCATCCTCTACAATACCTCCATCACTCATGACAAGAATTCTATTTGATAATCTTGCAGCACCAATTCTATGAGATACAATAAGAGAAATCTTTCCTGATGACATTTCTAAGAATTTCTTGAATATACCTGCTTCAGCTAGTGGGTCTAAAGAAGCTGTTGGTTCATCTAAAACTATCAAATCAGAAGTTTTAATATCTCCTCTTGCAATTGCGACTTTTTGCCATTGTCCTCCAGAGATATCTATTCCTCCATATTCACGTCCCAGTATAGTATCAACCCCGTGTTGATAATTTTGAATGAACTCTAAATAGCTATGATTTTTAATGTATTCCTCTACATATGACTTATCATAAAGCATATCTGATTTTCCAAAACCTATATTTTCACCAACCGTCATCTGGTACCTTGTGAAATCTTGAAATACAGCGGAAACTCTTTCATAGAGCTTATTTCTATTTAATTTAAAAATACTCACGCCATTGTATAAAATATCTCCTAAAGTCGGTGTATATAATCCTAAAATCAACTTAGAAAGTGTACTTTTCCCCGCACCATTTTCACCTAAAATAGAAATACTTTCATTTTTATTAATAGTTAAGCTTAAATTCTTTATTGTGCCCTCTTTACTATGAGGATATCTAAAACATACATTAATAAATTGAATGGTATGAATTGGCTCTGTAAGCTCTTCATGTCCTTGCTTTATCCCATCTTTATTATTAATTAAGTTAAAATAATTTGATATAAAAGGAATGCTATTTATTGTTTTCGTTACCTTATCTATTAAACCCTCTGCATGCTCTTGAACTGTAGAAAATGCTGTCAGCATAGCTGCAAATACAGAAACAGTAATATCACCGTGAAATGCCATATAAGACGACAATATTATGCCTATTCCTAATCCAATAGGACGGCAGGAATCTAATATTGCAGTTCTTATGAATTGCTTTTTTTCATACTTCCAAACATCATCTGTTATTTCTTTCAAATTATCATAATATTTTTTTTGCATATAATCATTTGTACCAAATATACGCATATCCCTATTCGTATTTCTACCGCATAAAATTCCCCACAAATAATCCGTAACTCTTAACTTTTCTGTTTGATTATTACGCAAAATAAAATATTCCTCTCCACGTAAATAGCGTGAAATAAAATAAGGAATCATCGTGAAAACAGCTAGAAGCATAAGCATTGGATTGTAAGAACCAATAATCGAAAATATAGATCCAATTGCAGAAACAAGCAAAGGGATATAAATAATGGAATTCACAATATCCATAATACTGTCATTGTAAGCATTCTCTTGTGCTTTATATATATTATCATAAAGTTCATTGTCTTCAAATAATTTCATTTCTGTATTTAGCACTTTATTATATACATTTTTTAATAATTGAATCCTAAATTTCTGTAAAAGTAAAGATCTTAAGTACGCATCGGCTGGAGTATACAAATAGTAGCTTGGACAAATTACAACAAATGCAATAAAGGGTATTATAAGTGCAGTATAATTATTTCCTCCTCCTATAATATTTTGCAGGGCAGTCAGAATAAGAACATTAAATTTAACTTGCAAACCTTCTAACATACCGACCAATATAGACAAAATTAAAATTGTATAAAACTGCTTTTTAGCTGATTTGGCAATTAAGTAAACTGCTCTAAAATATGCTTTCATGAAATATTCTCCTCCCTATACCATTCTGACTGAACCATAAACATTTTATAATATTGCTTTTTTTGTTTCATAAGCTCTGCATGTGTGCCATTTTCTATAATCTTTCCATCCTCTACAACAAGAATTCTATCCCCGATCTTTGCACTTCCTAATCTATGTGAAATTAAAATACACATCTTATTACCCGCTAAGCGTATAAAAGACTGATAGAGTTCCGTTTCTGATTTGGGATCTAATGCTGCTGATGGCTCATCCAAAATCATAATTTTAGCATCTGATAAAAAGGCTCTTGAAATACATATTTTTTGCCACTGTCCCTCTGACAAGTCTGAGCCTTCCCCATAAACATTGCCTAGCAAAGTGTCATAACCATGTGGCATGCTATTAATAATGTCATATGACAACCCTTTTTTTGCTGCCTTTGTAATCTTCTCATCATCATTTATATATTTTATATTTCCAAATCCAATATTTTCTCGAACAGTAACTTGATACTTTGTATAATCTTGAAATACACAGGAAAGTAACTTTTGTCTTTCCTCAACTTTCATGTCATATACGCTTCTTCCGTTTATTGATATACTTCCAGAATCAGGCTTGTATAACCCAAGCGCAAGCTTAATTATTGTGCTTTTCCCTGCTCCATTTTCACCGACGACAACTAACTTTTCTCCCTGCCTTATAGAAAATGAAATCCCCTTTAATACAGGTTTATCACATCCTTGATATATATTTTGCCATTCTATTATATACGGCTCGTTCTTCTTCAGCTTTGTGCTGCTCATCTTCTCTTTTTAATTTAACTAATATCATTGGCAGCACAGTTGCAAATGATATCGGAAGTGCCCACCAAGCAATTCTTATTATAATAAGTGATAGTAAAATTGTTGAAATAACATTTTTGCAAAATTCAGCTACATTAAACACTGTATTTGCCATATCTTTTTCCGAATTTTTTTCTACCCTTTTACACAAATCATACACATTAGTATTCTCAAAATTCATATATTCAATTTTCTTCAATTTATTTGAAATCATTAATTTGGCTTTAATATTAATTTTCTGGTTTAATCTTAATTTTAGTAATTCAACAAGCTTATTTATAATAGGAAACAAAATCAAGGCTAATACCATAGCTGTTACCCAAGGTAATATTTCATTGAATTTCCCCCATGTTTTTAATGAGCTTATAACTATATTAAGTACGTTACGTAAAAGTAAAAGATTAACGATTTCATTTAAGCCAAGTACTAAAATCAAACTAAATGTTACAACCGTTAAAAATGGTGCACAAGAATACATCACCTTAAATCCCTTAGTAATATATCTCTGTTTTTTTGCATTATCGTAATTGCTTTTCATTATTCAAATTCTCCTTTGCCAAATAATTCATTATAAACTTTAACAAAACACTTAGTTTCCAAAGTTAAATATTATATATTATTGGGCATTACAAAAAGACAGAGAAAGTTTTATGAAATATTGAAAAAACTTTCTTTGCCTATAACTTTGCAATTCATTCTACTCATAACCACCCGGAATCCACCATCTATCGCTTTGCAGCGGATTATAATTCCATGCTAATTTTTCAACGCTGGTCATTACCTCACCATTGTCTTCTAAATACTGAAAAGGTGGATGAAAAAACACCATATAATTAGATGCTGGAAATTCTTTAATCTCAAAACCATCTGGTATTTCTCCATTATAGTCTATTGGGACACCAAATCCATAAAAATAACCTCTTTTTCCAGCTTCATAAAACCAACCTGCCATATGAGGCCCTACGCTTTCACTTGCCACATTCCTCATACTTTCAATTATGACGCAAACCTCATCGCAATCATGATATTTCGAAAAATCACAGTAATTATTTACTCTTATATCCCATATACCAATATATTTATGAGCGGGAATATACTCAAACCTAATACTTGGTTCCTTTATATTACTCATTCTATTACCTCCTATAGGTATATAATCTTCAGGAGAAAGCACGTCTTGTTTGATAGAAAGCTGCACTGGTTTAGGACTTTTGCGATATGTTAATGGAGTTAAGCCATAAGCATTTACAAGGGCCCTCGTCAGAGCCTCTTGTGATGAATATCCATACTTTAAAGCAATATCAAGTATTCTAACATTCGTATCACGGAGCTCCAGAGTTGCATGACACAAACGCCTGCCTGCTATATAGCTTTTTAATGTTATCCCTGTGATCTGGTGAAATAAATAAGAACAATAATAAGGTGAATACCCTATTTTCTGTGACATCTCCAATAAACTCGGCTTATTCTCAATATTTATTTCAATCCAGTCAATTATTTTTTGAATTGATACTTTCCATTCATTCATACGCTTCGCTCCTTTCATAAATAATTCTATCAATTTAATCTAATGAAAACTTGACATAACTTGCGGAAATTCTGGCAGAGCACAGAGTACAGTTAAGGATGATTTTTCTCAGCTACGCTTTAAAAAATCTTAAACTTAATACGCGCAAAGCGCTTAAAATATGGTGTTCAGCGCAGCTGAAACTACTAAGTTCTAAGATTTACCTGAGGGAAACGAAAGGTAAATCAACCTTCACTGTACTCTGTCCTTTGTACTTTGCCTTTCAACTTCCAGTTTATAAGGATAGTTCTAGAATTCATAATTTTTAATAAAAATAATAATAAATTATTTAAAATAATGCACTATAAAGATTCACGTCAAAATTCCGTAGGAACGGAGGAATTTTTCCATTGTATTACCGTGGGAGCGAAGTAACAATGCTGAAGGAACAGTTTAAAAAACTCCTAATAAATCTTGATAAAAAAATCATAAAATACTTAGATATTTCAATTGTCTGAGCATTTTTTTCAGCGAGTTATTGAAATATCTTAGGATTTTATGATTTTTTTATCTTAGATTTATAGAATTTTTTTAATGCGACGAAGCATTGTTACTTGAAGTACTCTATTCCTATAGCTTCACGAACTTCTTTTAATGTTTTGCTGGCTACTTCTTTAGCTTTAAGGCTTCCTTGCTTTAGCATTTCATATACTGCTGGAATATCCTTTTCAAATTCTTTTCTTCTATTTCTTATAGGCTCTAACTCCGCTTGTAAGACTTCATTTAAATATCTCTTAACCTTAACGTCTCCAAGTCCGCCTCTCTTGTAATGTTCTTTCATTTCATTTATAGTTTCTTTATCCTCACCAAAAGCATCTAAATAAGTGAATACAGGATTATTTTCAACTTGACCCGGATCCTCTACTCTTAAATGATTAGGATCAGTGAACATACTCATAACCTTTTTCTTTACTACATCAGGTTCATCACTTAAGTATATAGCATTTCCTATAGATTTGCTCATTTTAGCCTTTCCATCTGTACCTGGAAGTCTCGCACAAGTTGAATCTGGAACCATTACCTCTGGCTCTACCAATACTTCTTTTCCATAAATATTATTGAAGCTTCTTACTATTTCTCTTGTTTGTTCAATCATAGGAAGCTGATCTTCCCCAACTGGTACAAGTGATGCTTTAAATGCCGTAATATCAGCTGCCTGACTTACTGGATAGATAAAGAATCCTGCTGGGATACTTGCTCCAAATTCCTTCTGTTTTATTTCTTCTTTAACTGTAGGATTACGCCCAATTCTAGCTACAGTTACTATATTTAAATAATGTACAGTAAGTTCAGCTAGTTCCGGTATTTGTGACTGTACAAGTATTGTTGACTTTGCCGGATCTATTCCAACTGCCAAATAGTCAAGCGCAACCTGAATAAGACTATTTCTAATCTTTTCTGGGTCTCTTGCATTGTCTGTAAGTGCCTGTTGATCTGCTATCATTATGTAACTTTCATAAAGTCCAGAATCTTGAAGTTTAACTCTATTCTTTAAAGAACCAACATAATGCCCTAAATGTAATTTTCCAGTTGGTCTATCACCTGTTAATATTATCTTTTTTCCCATACTAATTTACTCCTCAATATTAAATTAAAATCTGCATATGTCTATTGAATATAGGATACATCAGCTTTTATCAAAAAGTCAAGGCAATCACACAATAGGTTTTGGCAAATTTTAAAACGTATTTATATAAAGTTTTAGAAGGATAATTAGATTGCATCCAAAACGCCATAGATGATCGTTATCCTTCTTGAATTTATAATTAGTACTTTTTTGAACAAATGACTTTATAATTTAAATCCTTCTGTCATCTCGTTTAGTTTCTTTGACATCTCTGATAATTTATTCGTAACTTTTTCTACTTCATTCATAGTTGAAAGTTGGTTTTGTATACTTAAATTTATATTCTCAGTACCATTTGCTATTTCACTTGCTCCATCAGCTATATCGCTAATAACCTTCTCCATTTCCTTAGAGCTTTTTGCCTGCTTATCATTATCGTGATTTATTTGCTCTATTTCATCTACTATGCTTTGTATATTTGATATTATACCTTGTATACTTTCTTTTACTTCAGATGCTCTAGATACGCCATTTGACACCTTTTCGTCAACTTGTTCTACTAAATTAACAGCATTAGATGATTTTAACTGGTTTTCTTTTATAAGATCCGCTATTTGCGATGCAGCATTATTGCTTTCATCTGCTAGTTTTCTAATTTCATCTGCTACTACACTAAATCCTCTGCCTGCTTCCCCTGCACGCGCCGCTTCTATAGCTGCATTTAAAGCTAGCATATTCGTTTGTTCTGATATGGAAGTTATCATTTTTACAATATCCCCTATTTGATTAGAAGATTTATCAAGGTCATCTATAACATTTGATACTTCTCTTGAAGCTGATGCTATATCATTTATAGATGATACTACTTGAGATATTTTAGCTGCTCCTTCTTCTGCTGATTCTTTTGCCATTTTACTATTTAATGCAGTATTTTGAGTTGCATTAGAAGTTGACTCTGAAAACTCTGCCGCTTCTGTAAGTGCCGCTGTAGTTTCTTCGGCTGCAGCTGCAGCATCTGAAGTACTAGACACAATTTGAGATATTGTCATTGAAACATCATCCAGCGACTTAGCAGTTGTTGAAGTTGCATTACTCATATTTTCGCTTAAGTTAGTTATTGTTTTAGCTGACATGGATACTTCTTTAATTATTGCGTGAAGCTTATCCATAAACAAATCAAAATTTCCACTTAATTCACCTATTTCATCTTTGCTATCGTAACCTATTCTTTGAGTTAAATCACCGTCATTCTCTGATATTTCCTTTAATTTTGAAGTAACTTTTTTAACTGGTGCCACAATTTCCCTTATTATAATGCCAGATACAACTAAACTTATAAGTACACTTATTACAAGTATTACTATTATCTCTATAACTGTACCCGTAAAAAGATTTTGACTTTGTTTATAAGTTACATTTGCAGCTTTAACATGCTCATCTACAATTTTATCGAAATCTGAAATCAAAGTATTTTTAACTTTATCAAAGTTTTGTACAGAATTTCTATCATTCTTGTTGTTCTTAGGAGGTGTACCATTACTTTGTTTACTTTGATTTTGTGTACTTTTCATTTCCTCTACTGCGTTTATATATGTATCCTTGGCTGTTAAAAACTTGTTGTAGTCTTTTAACAAGGTCTTAAGCTTAGTACTGTTTTTATATTCAGGATTATTTTTATATTGAGATAATTTTTTATTTAAAACTTTTACTCTCGCTGTTATATTGCTTTTTATAGTGGTTATTGATGAACTATCACTCTCAGTGTCCATTAATGAACTTGCTTGAGTTCTAATGTACTCTACATCTGACTTCATACTTTCCAAGCTTATAATTGGTGTCATTCTTGAATTATTTAATTCTTTAATTTCCGAATTAACATTATACACTTGCACTATTGAAGTTACACCGATTATCAACAGAAACACCAGAAAGCTAATTGATAATAAGCCGATTTTTTTTGTAAGTTTCAAATTTCTAAAAAATTTCATACACTCCACTCCCTCTTTTGCTTGTAAAACTCTTCTTTTTATGTAATACCAATATAACATAATTTATTAAGCTAAGTCTCACTAAATTTGTGGCAGAATTGGTGCAAATTCATATAAGCTGAAGCCTAAATTTAAAGGTTCTTACTTTAGCAAAAACACAAACTAAATTAATATAATGTATTAAAAAAACATGCTGATGTAATTTCAACATGTTTTTTCTAAAAAGATATAAATTTATTTTCCCTTAAACCCTTCAAAGGTTACAAATTCACCTACAGGTTTCCGATATCCTCTCATCCGCCTTTTACTTGTATCCTCTTTTCCCATTGCAATGAGAAGCACAGGTTCAAGATTTTTAGGTATATTAAATAAATCACATACTTTTTCACTGTCAAAGCCAATCATTGGGCAAGTATCCCATCCCTTACTCTTTGCTATTAGCATAAACATCATAGCTGACAAAGCTGCGTTTCTTATAGCTTCATCCCTTTGAAATTCTTTTCCTCTGCCAACATATAAATTATTTATGCTTTCTATCATATTATCATAATCAAATTTAGACATAATTTTCAAATCTAACATTCCTGAATAAATCTTGTCAGCCTTTTGATAGCCTTCTCTATCTCCAAGTACCAATATAGCTGCAGATGCAGTATGAATCTTATACTGATTAAACGCTGCCTTTCTTAATTCTTCTTTTTTATCTTTATCTGTAATTACCAAATAGTTAGCATGCTGAATATTGAAACAAGAAGGTGCTAACTTAACCAGATTAAAAATCTCAATAAAATCTTGCTTAGGTATTTCTATTCCTTCAATAAAATTATTTGCCGAATGCCTGTTCTGAATTATTTCCTTTAAATCCCCCATTTTTTTATACACCATCCCTACATATAAACTTATATAAGTATGATACTCTTAGATATTAAGTATCGTCAAGCAATATTAGCTGCAATTTATTATAGATAAACAAGCTGAAATATTTAAATTACCAATACCAAATTTATCCTTACAAACTGGAATTTAACTCAGAGTACAAAGTACAGAGGACAGAGTACAGTGAAGGATGATTTTTCTCCGCTGTCGCTACAAAAAATCTTAAACTTAATGCACGCAAAGCGCTTAAAATATAGTGCTCAGCGTAGCTGACACTATTAAGTTCTAAGATTTACCTGAGAGAAACGAAAGGTAAATCCACCTTCACTGTACTCTGTACTTTGTACTCTGTGCTCTGAATCAACTTCCGGTTCATTAGGATAAATTTGGAGATTGCAATTTTAAAGTTTCAAGTTGTCTATCTATATAAACAAAAAGTACAGGACCTCAATCCTGCACTTTTACATGTATTCATATTCAAATAAATTTCATAGATAAAAATCAGACCAATAGCTTGTCTATCTTTCTACTCCACTGTATAAATTTCTTTTATCTCTGTACAAATCTGCAAATAAAATTAAAAATAGTATAGAAACAATAACCTTATATGCACCCATATTGTAGTAAGGCGACATAACATTCCAAACAAATGCTGCTATAATACAAAAATCTAACACACCAAGTACCTTTATATACAACTTTTCATAGTGCTTTCCTAAATCTTCATCCTTACCTTCATAATCTTTATTGACATGACTTCCATAAAATATTTCCAGTACAAATCCAACATTTATAATCAAGCTTAAAATTCCTAAATGGTTTATGATTGTAAAAGCAAGTGATAATAAACTTATTATTATAGTGAAACTTTTTACTAAAACAAGTTTTCTCATATCAAATTACTCCTATTTTTTATATATTACATTTATAATATCACTTTTTCACTACTATTTAAATATAATTTTCTTATTTTTTTGAATAATTATTTAAATTTATATATACTTATACCCTAAGTCTTATATAACATCATATTAACAATTATTTAGTATTAATGCAGCATCATCTTTATTAAAACTGATTTTTTATAAAACTACGAATTAATTCCCAATTCTATAAGCAAATTGCTCAGTCTCTTTTTTTCCTTTTCTGCTGCTTCAAAATTTATATTGTATAAATAGTGATGGAGTAAATCCGCATCTTTGAGAACTTCATCATAAGCACTGTCTACACTATGATGCGCTATAGAATTACAAATAATATCAATCTCCTACTCATAAAATCCCCTTCAAACTAAAAATCTACATATCAAACGCAAGTTTATAATATCTATCTATTTTATCATTTATTTCTTTCATATTTATATACCTTGCTTCTCTTATAAACTCTTTTCCATCAATAAATACCAAAATGGCTGGAAGTGTAAAAACATTATAAGAAGCAGATAGTTTTATATTATTTTCTACATCTACCTGAACACTTGTAATTTTCGGATATGCTTTAAGGATTTTTTCTAGTTCTGGTTTTATAACCTTACATATGCCGCAGTCTTTGCTTCCAAAATATATTAATAAAATCTTATTTTCATTTATTAATTTTTCTATAGTATCTTTTGAATAAACTCGGTTCAATTAGAACCACCTTCAAACCAAAGACATTCCTTGTGCCAAGAACAAGTACCACAAACTTCATTAGCTGAGTTTTTATTAGATATTTTTTTATTAACTAAATCAAAAATTTCTTTTGGCATCTTAATTTCACCACTTTTTAAATTAAGCTTTTCAAGAACTTTTTTATCCATAAAATCAACTTTACTTGAATCGGCACATTTTCCTCCCTTTCTATTGCTGCAAGGTCCACATATATCATCACAGCTATCTATAAGCTTTATTTTTAAATCTTTATTATCTTTTATATATTTTATTATCTTGTCCATATTTTTCACAAATTCTTCATTGTAGCCATAACCTTGAAATCCCTGCATACATAGAAAATGATGAGCTCTTATTCTTAACATAAATTATTCCTCCGCTTTACGTATTATAATTTTTTATTATCATTTCCTAAGCTTTAAACATATTAAATTTTTTATAAAAACCTACTAACATATATATTAGCACAATTAATTAAATTTTTCTTCAATTCATTTTCAAATATACCATATACAACTGCCGAAGATTTTATATACGCTTTAATTCCAAATGCAAAAACACATTTTTTCACACTTTACATACTTCATATATACTATATTGCTGCATAAAATATGTAATTATACTGCCAAAGTCAAAATGCTGAAAAGTTCCAGCATGAAAATGCATAAATGTTGCATTGTAGAGGTATATTCATACCTATTTGCTATAAGTTGAAAAAATAAATCACTATAACTTATTTTTTAAGTATACTTTCCTAATTTTCGTCATTTCTAAACTATAGGGTTAGTTTTGAGACTTTTTTACTTCCGCAACAAGTTCTTTTGCTTTCTATTTAAAAAGCAAAAATCACAGCATTTATTTCCCATACCCAACGTTCCTGTTCGAATAAACTTTACTTTTTTCATTGAACCATAAATTACATGGTCTGTTTCACAGAAAATTTTGCAAAGTTCAAGACAAGCATTCTCTACACATGCATCATACCAGAGACATTTGGTTATGTTATATTCTACAGATGTTCTGTCATTTTTTATCACTTCAGTTATCCAATTATCACTCTTATTAACTACACCAACCATCATCTTTCTAAATATATAGAAGTATCCCGGTATGAATTCAAACATTGAATACTGCTTATTCAATTTTTGTCCTACAATAGTAAACATATACTTTTCAACCGTATCATACGCTCTTTTCTGCTCACCTAATTCCTCTTGCAATACCTTATATAATGAGATCCTTGGAAGAATTGTTTTAGTCAATGTTGCCATCTGATTATTACTTTTTCCTGTCGTCAACTCAAGTATTGTTTGTAATTTGCTCTGTTGTAAATCATAAATTTTATTGCCTAAGCTTTGACCAAATTCCTTTATCAAAAATTGTTGCATAATGCTTCCTCCTTATCTTTTACAATATTAGGTAGTATCTTTATTCCTTCCATATATAATATTTGAACGTGCCATAGTTATGCTCTCCTGCTATTGAATATGGTATAATTTAATACATTCACAAACTTCAATATTGATTTAAAATATAGCCTTAGCCTTAATAGTATTATAGAGGTTCAAGTCCTCATAGGTACTCTAAAAACCGGACGATTTTGGAAGGCTTGAAAGAATAGATGTAATGTTTCAATTCCTCATAGGTACTCTAAAAACTAAGGGATTATGATGGCAAAGATTTAACTGATTTAAGGTTTCAATTCCTCATAGGTACTCTAAAAACTTTAGTATTCCATTTATCTAAATCCACAGGATCACGGTTTCAATTCCTCATAGGTACTCTAAAAACAGTCCAGCATCACCATTACCAAAAGAAGTGTATATGGTTTCAATTCCTCATAGGTACTCTAAAAACTTTAAAGGCTCTAAGCCCTGTTTCATGATTTCACCTTGGTTTCAATTCCTCATAGGTACTCTAAAAACCTAAAATACGAGGAAGAATTATCAACACCAAGTCCTGTGTTTCAATTCCTCATAGGTACTCTAAAAACGTTTACTAATCGAAGATAAAAGCACCGAACTAAATTGTTTCAATTCCTCATAGGTACTCTAAAAACCTCTCTAACTTTTGTGCAACGCCTTTATCCCTAGTCAGTTTCAATTCCTCATAGGTACTCTAAAAACGGTGTAAGCTTCATAAAAAGATGTTTACATTTTAAAGTTTCAATTCCTCATAGGTACTCTAAAAACATAGCTTTTCTATTAGCTACAAATTTATGTGAAGCTAGTTTCAATTCCTCATAGGTACTCTAAAAACTTAATATTATTTATTGAGGTTATAGCATTATAGATTGTTTCAATTCCTCATAGGTACTCTAAAAACTATAACAGATTTAAAAGTAGAGAACTTTATAGAGTGTTTCAATTCCTCATAGGTACTCTAAAAACCTTGTTGCTCTGCATACCATTTCGAAAGCAATTCGTTGTTTCAATTCCTCATAGGTACTCTAAAAACCTTATATGAGTAGACCGCGAAAAAATCCCGATGATGTGTTTCAATTCCTCATAGGTACTCTAAAAACATAGTCTCTATGATAAATGAACAATTAAAAGATGTGTTTCAATTCCTCATAGGTACTCTAAAAACAACCGTTGTAAATTACAAGTGTTTAAAATGTAAAGGTTTCAATTCCTCATAGGTACTCTAAAAACTGAAACTCCTGCTGTATTATCTGCGCTTCTCCACGGTTTCAATTCCTCATAGGTACTCTAAAAACCCATCAAGTACAGCATACATCAGCTTTCTTAAAAAATCAATTTTTAAGAAAATTTATAAAAAAATATAAAAAATCAATCTTAGCCCGCCATTTTCCTATAAACTAAAAAATCGTCAACCCCGGGGTTTTTTACTCTATTGGGGGTCGACGACAATTTTATTTTTTATTCATTTTTTATAAATTTCAATAAGATCTAGAAAATTATAAAAAGATAACAAGAGCATATTATTTCTTAGTTAACCGGTAACTTTTCAGATAATATTTCACAAATTCTTTTAACTTTTTTTGATTTTTTATCAACCTTACCTTTTTTAGAAACCTTATATTCCCACTTATCTTCTTCTTTAAAATATTTCTTAACAAATTTTGCAAGTACTATTTTATCTGAATCCTCTAATATATCAACATTTTGGTCATAAAATTTTATAATTTCATTATACTTTTTAGTTTCATCTTTTATTTGATTCAGCTTATATAATTTTATCTCAAAGCTACTCATACCTTCCGTTTCCTTTTTTAATTTTTCTTCTTCTTGTAACCTCCTTTTTAATTCCTCTGCTTCTTTCAATTCTCTTTCTATTCGCAATTTTTCCATTTGCTCTTGTCTTTCTTTTTCTTCTCTTAATTGCTTTTTAACTTCTTCTTTATCTATGTCAAAATATCCATATCCAACTGAAGTTTTGGCACCTATTCCATGAAAATTTAAAGCATCAATAAAATTATCTATCACAAATTCTTCTATAGTTTTTTTATTATGTTGATCATTTTCTTCCCATGCTACATTTAAAATACTTTTATCTATTGCTATATTAAATTGAAAAAGCAAATCTTCATTTTTATTTTTTTCTACTACCAAAAATGGTATCGGATTTGGTTCCTCTGAATCTAAAGGTTCAATTTCTCCATTATAGTACTTTCCATAATGCGGTGTCATGATATCTCTTTTTATTTGAAAATCATTACACGGAAAAGAATCCATAAAAATTACTTTTCCCGAAAGATTTTTATTATTCTTTAATTTTCCACCAAATATTAACAAGAACTCCTCTTTTGATATATCACTGTCTCCTTTTGAATCAAAATATTCTTGTATTACATAATTTCTAAGTATTCCCTTAATAGCTTGCCCTGGAATATATGGTATACCATACGTATGATGGAGTGTAATACCTGTTTCAAATACAGATTGATTTCCAAGTCCGACTATTAATTTGTCATTTACTTTCCCTTTAAAACTTATGCAATAAAATTTCTCATTTAAGCTATCCTTTATACTATTATTATTATTCTTTATATTTTTTAATATAGTTCTTTCATTTTCATTCATGCAATAGCTTTCATCTAAATTAAAAACATTAGTAAATTTATTTATTAAAAGAGATTTGTTCATATCTTTTCTTCTTGCTTGATTATCATATAAATAATTCATCATATTTCTATAAACATGATATTCTTTCATTTCAGGACGATCTTTATCTGCTTCCACTAAAACAACATCGTTTTTCTTATATTGTAAACTTTTTTTAGTATTTTCTATATTATCACCATGCACAAAAGATATAATGTTTTTATTTGCTCCTTTTACTATTCTAACCTCCATTTTATCCTTCTCCTTCAATCATTC
Source organism: Clostridium guangxiense (assembly GCF_021043395.1). Classification (GTDB taxonomy): domain Bacteria; phylum Bacillota; class Clostridia; order Clostridiales; family Clostridiaceae; genus Clostridium_S; species Clostridium_S guangxiense. The sequence goes on along the minus strand of NZ_JAJNKE010000031.1, from coordinate 30,430 downwards.
CATCAGCAAACCTTTTAATCCAGCCAAATAAGCTCATCATTTCCTTAGTTATTAACTTATATTGTGATTGATTTAATTCTGTAACTGCTTGTATATATTTTGCAATATTAATAGTGTTATATTTATCATCATTATCATTGATATCTATTTCATACTTTTCAAAATCTATTAAATTATTGATTTTATCATTCTCATAGTTCCATTTTATTATGTCATTTAAAATTTTATTATTATACTGTTTTTTTATAATATCTTCTTTTTTAGGATTTTCAATATTACTTTTAGATAAAACAAAAACCAAAGTATTTATAAAGCCGTTTTTCTGAATTAATGTAGATATCTTTTTTACTAAAGTTTTATATTTTTTATTATCAATATATTTATCATCTTTACCTTCTTCTACACATTTCATTGCAAAACTTGCTACATTAAGACTAGCATTCCTTAGATTTGACATCTTTATCGCCTACCTTACCTAATCTCTTTACAAAACCTTTTCCAATAGTAGCATCTCCACCGACTTGAAATACTTCATCTACAGTATTATTAAAATAGTTTAATATGTCTTCTGAGGTTTTCTTATTATTTTCATTGAAAGAAGGTGCTCCCAAAACCATAAAATACATTATGGTTTCAGCTGGCAAATATTCTTCTGTAAAAAGTCCTGTGCCTTCAGCTGCCCCTGTATTCACACTTATTTTATTTCTAGTAATTATTTCAGTATACATAGTAACCAAATCAATAAAATCTGAATCATTTAATATTACTATTCTATTAGTATCTAAATCATTTATAGTTTTAAATAGATTTTGCAAATTTATATTCATAGAACTTGCAGATTTTTCAAATATATATTCCTCTAAAATTATTTTTTCTTCCTCCGTATTATTAATGTATTCTGCAGAATTTACATTTATATTTAAGTCTACAGTAAATTTTTCATTTTGGAATTTTAAATCTTCTATCCATCTTTTTATAATATAAGGACAAGTTGCTAATTTAAATATATCTGTAGCTGATTTAACAGGGAAAAATAGCAATTTTGCATCTGTAAATCCTATTGCACTTGAATAATCTTCTCCATATTCTGGTCCAAATATAGTATATAAATCTTTTTTTAAATTATCATGTATTGTATTATCATTACTTTTAAATTTATTATATAAACTATGCTTTATTGATCCTTTTAAACTTGATGCCTCTATTTTAGGTATATTCGAATGTTTCTCCCTTTGTATCGGCATGTCCACACTTTCAAGCCCATCTCCTGCACCTGCATGAACTGGTGTAAGTGCTTTTATATATATGATTTCTTTATCTTTATACATTTTTATTTCTCCTCACATAATTGTATATTTTCTATTCAAGTAACCTTTTAATTTTTTCTTCACTTATTTCATCTATTGCTATAACATTTAGTTCCACTGCTTCTGCCTCTCTTACAGCTTGTGATTGTTTTTTTAATTCATCATTTAGGCTTTCTTTATTTTGAATCTCACATCTATAGAGTGGTGATAATAATATTGGCATTCCAAATACACCAGCTAATCTATAAGTTGTATACTTGTTACTTTTGGCATTATCACCCTTCATTCCGCCCGATTTGCACTCAAAGTTTACAACCTTACCAGTATCCGTTAAAAGCACGACATCTAATTCATCTATGATATTACCATTTTTAGTTTTATCATCATCATTATCATATTTCTCAAAATAGGTTTTCAGGCTTGTCTTCATCTCTATTACTTTAGAATTATTTTTTACAATATCATATATTCTGTGAGCCGTTAATTTTTCAAATATATATCCTGCTGGATATGAACCGTAAATTTCATGAGATTCCAATATATCATATTTATTTCCTTGTATATCCTTATACTTTTCTTTAACTTTCTTAAATAATTCTTTTACATACTTAATTCTTTCTCTTGTATTATCTTTAGTATCTTTAGTATTTTTAATTGCATTTGAACCTAACAATAAATTTCTAAATGAGCCTTCATAGTCCTCGTTATCATATTTAAATTTTATTATTTCACATTTCTTATCTATAGTTCTGTTTGCATCTAATTCAATAATCTTATATAACTTTTGATAAAATTCATGTTCTTCAATGAATTTTTCATTAGTATCAAGACACAATTTACCTTTTTGTTTAAATTTAACTGTACTCTTCTCAAGATCTTTTGTTTTAAAACCAGTTAAATTTAATGTCGTTTCAAAAGTAATATCTTGTTTTCCATAATTAGAGCCAGTCTCGGATAATAATTTACCATCACAATCATTAACAATTAATTCTTCAGTATTTCCTTCAATGTATATCAACCTATCTTCTTCACGTTTTAAGCTTTTATCTTTAATTAACTCACTTATTGCTAAGGCTATTGTCCTTTGACCTCCTGTAACATGCCAATATATCTCTCCTTGAGACTTTTTTATTATCTGTGCATTTAATTTTTCCTTTAGTTTTTTTAAATTTTGTATATCTTCAATAGAAAGATTTATATCTTTCCATGAAGCTTTAACCTTAAATTCCTTGCATTCCTTCTTTAAATAGTCATCCCACTTATTTGATTTTATATTAATATTAAATTTTTTTATAGTATCATCGTTAAACGTTATATTAAATATTTTTTTAGGTTTACATGTTCTTATAATAAGAAAATTAGTTATTTGATTTAATGTTGAACATACAACCAAATTTTCAACTTCGTGTTCCATTTAGATACCTTCTTTCACTACTATATGTTCATTGAATCCTTTTGAATTTTTAGACTTTATTCTTAATTGTGAATTTTCATTTATAACTTCTATTAAAACAACTGTTCCTGCAGCATAACCTTTATACATTTTTCTTATTCCTGATTCCATATCAAATCCACCAATATAAATTGGTTTATCACTTGCTATTCCTAAAATTTTGATATCTTGTCCAAATGCTTTTTTAATATCTTCTTTAAAAAACGTATCACTTGTAAATATTACTTTATAAATACCTTGATTTAACTTTGTTACTTTTTTTTCAGTAAAATTTTTTATAAAATCATTTTCCATTTTTTCAAATCTACAAACTTTATTTTCTCCACCAAGTTTTAAATATCCCTTGTCCAGTTCTTGTATTTCTATTCTATTATAATTATCATTTAAATAGTTATAATAAATCTCATATTCAACCAAATATGACCAATTGTTATTTTCTTTAATATCATCTAAAAATTCTGTTTGTTCAATTTTGTAAAGCATACCTTCTTCTACAGATTTTGTTGCCTTGTCGATTTTAATTCCAACCTTATTATTTTTTATAAACACATCATTTTCATTTATTAATTCAATTTGTTGACTTATCTTATTTGAATACAAATCATTAATATCTTCTATATTTATATATTTATTACTTACCCTTTTATAATCACTATCTTCAGGTGATTGTAAAATTCTTTCATAAGATATAGAAGCTAATAATGCATTATCTACTTTCTTAAATTCACCAAAAACTTTTTTACCTTGCGAATTTATAAATAAATCCTTTGGTGCTGAGATGTATGCCATTTCAGTTGTATTGTTGTACAAATATACTTGATGTAACTCTAATAGCTCTTCATGATCATATTTTCCTTTCTTAAAAAACTCACTTCTAAATTCATCATTCTGACTTAAAATTGATGTAAATATAGCTCCAAAAAATACAGATGGGTAAGGAGTATTCTTACTTCTTATAAAATTATTCATTCCAAATTTAAATTGATTTCCATCTCCAAAAAAAGTATTATCACACGGTTTTATATTTAAAAGCTTCATTGTATCACTACCTTTAATTTCTTATTCAAATTTAATTGAAGATAATTTTTCATTTATTTTAAGTACATTCATTATATTTTTGAAATCAACATATTCTTCATTAGATTTCATTTCTATACAATTTTCACTAATAACATTCTCTAAAAAATTAATTATTTCATCTATATATTTATTAATTTTTTCTTTTATATCTTTACTTTTATCTTCAATCATTTTACTTCTTAAAATCAATCGTTTAAATTCACAACTTACTATAGCACGAAAATCCCGTATTTCTTCAAAAGTAATATTATTAAAATTAAATTTTGACATTTCATTTTCAAAATTATTTATATATGAAAATGAAATATGCTTCTTTACAGAATCAAAATTTTTCAACAATTCAAATAACATTCTTAATTTATTTTTCTTTAAATAACACGTTATTTCTTTTCCGTTATTTATTATATAATTTATGGAAACACCATTTTTACAAATATTATCTTCTTCATATCTTTTTTTAACATTCTCAAGTTCAATTCTAGTTTTACTTAAAGCATAACTCATAGGATCTTTACATTGTGCAATTGTAATGCTCATTGAATACGTCATTTCTTGATTAATTTCCTTATATTCTTCTTTAATTTTGCTTTGAACTTCTTTTTTAAATAAATCATCTATTATTTCTGCAACATTTATAATATCTTCATTAGGCAAAATGCCTAAAAAATCATCCCCACCAGAATATATAACATCACAACATGTGTCTCTTAATGCTTCTCTTAAACTTTTACCAAATATAATTAACTTTTTAGATATATTTTGCTGATAATCTTTTAACTGAGATCTGTCCTCTAAGTATTTTCCGCTTATCCATTTTCCCAAATTATCAATATCAAATTGGATAAAACAATACTCGTAACTTGGACATTTTATCTTTTCGCTTACTTCCTTGCCATCATAATAGAGCTTATTCATTTTTTCTTTGATACTTTTAAATATTCTGACACTTTTTATTAAATCTAATTCATCATTTTTCAAATCATCTTTAACTTGTATAAACTTCTTTGATTTCTTATTAACATTATCTAAACTTAACATTTTAATAATACTTTCTATTGTAACCTTGCTATAATATTTATCTTGCTGCTCTTTTTTAAATACTTCTCCTAAACTTTTAGTTATATTTTCTAATTCTTTTCTATTTTCTTCTTTCCACTTTTTTATAGCTAGTGAATAAATAGAAGATATACCTTCCCCGCTATATTTCCTCTTAAATAAACATAATGGACATAGTTCTTCATCTACGCTTAATCTATATTTCTGCCTTTCCTTATAATTAAAGTTTTGAGTGCAAATATTATGTTTTCCACATATCAAACATTTTTCACCACTATCTTGCTGATTCTGTTCAAATTCATATGTATTTTTTAAGCTTCTAATTAATCTTGTCAACTTTTCATAAGCCTCAACATATTTGCCTTCCTCTATTTTCTCTATTCCCCAAAACAAATAAAAATTTTCTTTAATATTGATCTTATATTCTACTTTTTCATTAGTAATAGGTATATTAAAGCAATTATATATTTTATTTTCTATGCTCTTCATATCAATCATTTTTTCTATATCTTTTATTTCGATAACCATATAATTTGAATAATCAACGCCACTTATATCTTTATGATTTGGATATATAAATTCACTTTTTGCATTTTCTTTAATGAGTTTAAATATTTTTTCCATAATATCAGATATAATTTTGCTGCTGTTTCGTAAATCTAAAAGTTTTCTTGATTCCTCTATATAAGTTTGTACAGGTCCTATTGTTATACCTAATAAATAATTCATCATTTTTTTCCTTTCCCTATTTTTATTAATTCTTCAACATATTTATTCACATAATCCTTATTAGCCTGTTGCTCATTTTCTCCTCTTATATTCAATTTGTTATATATATAATTATAATTTAATTCCTTTATAATCATGTATTTATTATCATCATTTTCCCAAAATGACACACATATTGGCGATGCAAATCTTTTTAATTGTTTATTACAATTTCCTAATACATTTTTATTAATCTTTTCTTTATTATCTATTTTTTCAGTAAAATCATTATACTCATGTACTCTATCATGTGTTAACTGGGATATATTGCTTATTAATTGCAAATAATCTCTATCATTTTTAATATTAATTAATATTAATTTTTTTATATACGGATAATTTAATTCATTGTTGACTTCTTGAAATTTCACCTCTAGCTCTGATATTTCAATTTTTCTCATTGAATATTCTCCATTTTTATATGTATCTTTTAATATATCTATCGGGTTTTTCTTTAACGTATCTTGATATTCATTCTTTCCATCTATCTTTATTTCATTAATTTTAAAAGAGCCAAAACCTTTTCTTGAGCGTCTTCCTATAGCCCCCATTATAGATACTTGCAATAGCAATTTTATATATATCTCTACATCGATATTTTTTTTACAAATCATATTTAACCAAACTTTAGTTGAACCCTTAATACACTTGATTGGATTAATTTTATCTTTCTTATGTGGCAAAATACATTCTTCATATATATTTTCACGTTTAATATTATCTTTAATCACAAATGATACAGGTGATTTTATAGAACTTTCTTTTTTAAAACTTTTATCTATATTAGATGTTGTACCAAATAAATATCCTTCTTTATTTCTCATATCATCTAAATTTTCAAAATAATATATTTCCCTAAATATACTTCTCATAAGTGATTTTAATTCTGTTATTCTAAATTCAACTACTTTTCTATCCCCATAACTAAACATTGGAGTTAAAACCTCTAATTCGATCTCTACTCTTTTCAATTACTTGATCCCACCTTTTTATTTGTCTGGCGTTGAAAAATCCATCTTCCACAATTAAACTTTTCTCACCGTTCCAACTTCTTGCACATTCATATCAACATTACTTATATTTTTCTACACTTTCCTAAATATTCCTCCAATTTAATTCAAATTATTGAAAATTATTTATATTACTACCAAAATTTTTAAAACTAAGATAATTTATAACATACAAATTCGACATAATACTTAATCATGTTATATTATTTCACACAAAAAACAAACTCCACTAATCTAAAATAATATTTTCATATTACTAAAGATTAGCAGAGTTTTTTATCCACTTACGGTGAATAAAAAATTTAACGACTAATTCATTTTTATTCTCATCTATTCAATTTTTCTCATATAATCCAGATGCTTCAGACATACAGTCAGTATCCATTCCCATTAATAATAATTTTTTTACAATTAAAATTTCTTTTTGCTGCTCTCCTTCTTTTATTCCTTCTATTCTTCCATTTCTTTCTGCTGCTTTTATGTCTAGAACTGTCATCTTACCTCTTCTATAATCCGCTATGTTGTATGAATTCTTCAATTTTATATCCTTTATTTGCTCATTTTTGTCTACTATTGAATTTATAAATGCTATTAATATGTCTTTATTTTCTTCACTTCCAAAAAGCTTTTTAAATGCAAAGTCAACCTTCGGGTTTAGCCTGCACATACTCTTCACTCTCCAACCTTTTTTTATTTTTATATTATATTAACACAAATTTATGGATTTTGTATATTGAATGTTTTAAAAGATGTGAATTTTAATATTGACGATGATTTTATTCCTTATAGGTGTTCTAAAAACAATACTACTCGGGGTTTGGGTCTCTGACCCATTATCCTTCTTAACCCTATTGTCATCTCTTTTTTCATTCAAAGTCTGTTTCAATTCCTTATAGGTACTCTAAAAACTTAAATCTTGACACTTTCCTATAATCCTTGTAAACTGGTTTCAATTCCTCATAGGTACTCTAAAAACAATTTCCATCTACTAATGAAGCAAAAGATGCTTATAAGTTTCAATTCCTCATAGGTACTCTAAAAACGTAAGTGCTGTAAAAAGTGCATTAGAAGGATATACATGTTTCAATTCCTCATAGGTACTCTAAAAACGTGGGCCACATAAAAACAAACGAACAAATTCAAAGTAGTTTCAATTCCTCATAGGTACTCTAAAAACTTGACGCTGTAGGTTCAGCAGAAGATGATTTCTTAGGAGTTTCAATTCCTCATAGGTACTCTAAAAACAAAAATATCAAGAACAAGCTTGGGAAATTATAGAAGTGTTTCAATTCCTCATAGGTACTCTAAAAACAATTATTAAATTTCTTTCCCCTTTCCACGAAACAAACGTTTCAATTCCTCATAGGTACTCTAAAAACAAAATTAAAAGCAGACCTAAAAACTTATAGATACACTTAGTTTCAATTCCTCATAGGTACTCTAAAAACATAGTTTTGAATTGTACTTTATTCCTTCACAATCAAGTTTCAATTCCTCATAGGTACTCTAAAAACGCCATAGTTTGTTGTCCAGCACTTGCCTTATCAAAGTTTCAATTCCTCATAGGTACTCTAAAAACCCATCAAGTACAGCATACATCAGCTTTCTTGAAAAATCAATGTTTAAGAAAATTTATAAAAAAATATAAAAAATCAATCTCACCCCGCTATTTTCTTATAAACTTAAAAATCGTCGACCCATCAGGTTTTTTACACTATTGGAGGTCGACGATAAATTTAACAAGCTTAATGGAGTTTTATATTTCTTAATATATATTACGTTCAAAGCATTTTTCTACACAACCAAAGCCTTGAGAGTTTTTAGATCCAAAGCCAGAATTATAACCTATATTTATAAGTTCTTCTGAACCAGTTAAAATAAATTCACCATTCCAGCCCTTTATAACTGTACTTTTATAAACAATTATTTTTTCCTTTAGTTTAGAGTTTTTTAATGCCTTTATTTCAAAACTATCATCTACTGGCATTTTACCAAAAGCAGCTTCATACTTCTTTATCAGATTTTTTCTTACAAGCTCCGTAAATTCATTCTCAAATGGACTGTAATAATAAGTTTTCTTTTTATCCTCATTTTCAAAGGTACTATATATTACAATAGGTGATTTTGTATAAACTTTAACACCAGGCTCAAGAACATTTTTTTCACATTTTATATCCTTTATGTGAACAATATTATTTCCAAGCCTTACTTCATCACTCATAATAATTCCATTAGCCAAATATGAAAGAAATTTATCATCCTGAGCTGCAACTTCAAGTTTTACTTTATCTTCATATGTTATTGTCTTTTCATTTCTATCTATAGAAAATTTACCTTGAAGCCTTGAAAAAGTGTAAAGTTTATAGGTTCGGTTTCCTGCTTTATAGCCAAAATCGTGTATAAATTTCTGATAATTTTCATCACTTAGCCAATTTAGAATAACTGCTTGAACAATATGATTGTACTGCTGCGGTAATCTTAAAGGATTGTTAAATTCAAAGTTTATTGTTAGTCTCATTTTACGCCAACTTTCTAAATAATATAAAAATATTAATTTTAGGCTTGTACTAATATTTTACTCATAAATCTATTGCTATTTATAATTCTTTCTATACCTAAAACTAATTTTTAATTTTTTATCATTAAAATCTTCTCTAATAACCCCTGCGTTTTTATACGAGTTTGAAATCTCGATTGCTTCCTTTAAATTTCTTATATGTACTCTAAAAACTTAATTAAGATTTGTGATACCATAGTTCAAGAATCATGTTTCAATTCCTTATAGGTACTCTAAAAACTACCTTTTAATACAAATTTAAATAGTGCGGCTAAGGTGTTTCAATTCCTTATAGGTACTCTAAAAACAATTAATTACATTTTATAAAAAGGAACTAGAAAAAGAGTTTCAATTCCTTATAGGTACTCTAAAAACGCTTATAGTTCAGGAAGCAGAAGAACTTTTTTCTAAGTTTCAATTCCTTATAGGTACTCTAAAAACTTTTTTAGCAACAAACATAATACATTCCACATTAGAGTTTCAATTCCTTATAGGTACTCTAAAAACGTATCAGGGTTAACTTTTACTCCGTCAATTATTATAGGTTTCAATTCCTTATAGGTACTCTAAAAACCATATCTGGAACTATGGCAAACAGGGGAGCAGTAACAAGTTTCAATTCCTTATAGGTACTCTAAAAACGCAAGAAGATGGGCATATTAGCGATTGGCATATGCTTCGTTTCAATTCCTTATAGGTACTCTAAAAACAGTCTATTGGACAGGTTGCTGATACTACATCAAATTGGTTTCAATTCCTTATAGGTACTCTAAAAACTATCAGAACCAAAAGTATTAAACCAAGAAAGCTGAGTTTCAATTCCTTATAGGTACTCTAAAAACAAGATGAAGCCAAGTTATTTATATCAGATTTGAATGTGTTTCAATTCCTTATAGGTACTCTAAAAACGTTTACGGAAGATGAATGCTATCCATCAAATTCAATGTTTCAATTCCTTATAGGTACTCTAAAAACTGTTTTCATCTTGCAAGTTTAAGTTGTTGCTGTTACAGTTTCAATTCCTTATAGGTACTCTAAAAACCTTTACGCTCTTCATTTGTTGCATATTTTCCAGTTATGTTTCAATTCCTTATAGGTACTCTAAAAACCCACCGAATATAGGATACATCAGCTTTCTCAAAAAAGCAACTTTTAATGAAACTTTCGTAAAAATACTAAAAACCAATCTCGGCCTGCTATTTTCCTATAAACTTAAAAATCGTCGACCCCCTAGGTTTTTTACTCCATTAGGGGTCGACGACAATTTTTAGTTAACTTTCATATAGTATAGTTCTGTTAAAGTTTTTTATTAATGTTCTTACTCATTTTATCAATCTAACTACATTTTTTACTTATTTCTTAATCCCTTTATTTCATCAATAGAAAGTCCTACCTTTATTGCTATAGTTTCATCATCTAATACATCTAAAAAATTTCTTGCTATACTTATTCTCGCTTGCAAATCCCCTTCTTTTATTCCTTCTATTCTTCCACTTCTTTCTGCTGCTTTTATTTGTGCTCTATAATCCATGAGCGCCTTTAAATCATTCTCATATATTTCTCTTTCTTCTTTGCTCAAGTACATTATATCAAGCTTTTCTATAGCTTTTTTTACATCTTTATCCTCTGCCAGCTCTTCTGGAATATTGTCTTTATCAAGTTCATATGCTCTGCTTAAAAATGCTATCCACCTATCTAAACCTGTTTTTAATTCTTTATAATCCTTATTAAATTTATTTAATTCTATAAAATGCATTTCAAACATATTTGAAAATTCTTTCATAGTTTTTGTGTTATATATTTTAAATTCACTGTGAAAATCTTCTTCCTTTAAATAATTAAAATCCAATATATTTATGGATATAGTTTTCCTTAGTTTCTCATAATCTTCTCCACTTTCTATTTGGCTTGAATATACCTTTGACCAATAATAAAGTGCTCTCTTATCAAAGAAATCCTGCTGTGATATCTGCATTTCTATGTCATACCATACATCTTTATCATCCACTGCTTTTATATCAAGTATTGTCATTTTGCCTTTTCTATAGTCTGCTATATTGTATGGATTTTTTAGTTCTATATCTTTAATTTGCTCATTTTCATCTATTATTGAATTTATAAATGCTATTAATATGTCTTTATTTTCCTCGCTGCCAAAAAGCTTTTTAAATGCAAAGTCAACCTTTGGGTTTAGCCTGCACATACTCTTCACTCTCCAACCTTTTTTATTTTTATATCATATTAACACAGATCAATGGATTTTGTATATTAAATTTATTTTAAAGATATAAATTTTCACATATATAATGCCTTAATCCTCATAGCTTCTCTAAAAAACTTATGTGAGGAGAAGAAGGCTAAAAAGTATTTTGGTTTTAATCACTTATAGGTACTCTAAAGACAAAGAATAATAAGCCTTACATATGACATTCTTATTGTTTAAAACTTCAATAAAAACCATGAATACTGACATTAACATAGAATAAAACAAGAAATCTTACACAAAATAACATTGGAGGTGTAATACTATGGAAATAACATTATCACAAAAAGAAAGAATGTTACTAGAAGATCAAAAAAAGCATGAACAAATTTGCATAGAAAAATATACTAATTATGCAAATCAAACAAAAGACAATAACTTGAAACAAATATTTAATGCGAATGGACAACAGGAAAAAACCCATCTTGATAGCATCAATCAATTATTAAGTGGTAAGATTCCTCAAATCAATCAGCAGCAGCAAAATCAAAGTTCAGGTCAAAATGCAAGCACTCAAAACCCAAATATAAGTATGAGCAATACACAAAACCGTAATTCTAGCAAGGCTGATACCGACATGTGTACAGATTTATTAATGACAGAAAAATATGTTTCAGGTGCTTACGATACCAGCATTTTTGAATTTAGAGACACTAACGCTCGTGATGTACTAAATCATATACAAAAAGAAGAACAAAAACACGGAGAAGCCATATTTAAATATATGGAAAATAACGGGATGTACAATATTCAATAATTTTATTATTATACTACTATCAATTATAAACCATAAAAAAATCACCATATACTATCAGTATGGTGATTTCTTATCCAATCATCATTTTTTTATTTGAAATGAATAATAAGCTTTCCATCCTTATAGCTCGCACTTGCAATTTCTTTTGAATGAAGTTTTTGAGGAAGTACAAAGTTCCTCTTTTCATTTTTTATGGATACACTAAGTTCATCGCCGCGCTGGTATAAATCCAGGTCTTTTTTGTCAATAAAGGGTATGCTTATGGAAAAATCATAACCATCATCACATTTTTCTATTTCAAATATTTTTCCTTCAAATAATATATCACTGGGATTCGAGTCATTATAAATACGACTTCCAAGGTAAAGAAGTTTCTCATATTCTCTTACCTCACTATTCATAAGCTCCACTTTAAAAACAGGAATTGGACTAAAGCTTTCACATATGTCGGCTATACTTTCATTTTGGATATTAAGCCACTTTTCGAAATATCCACTGGCACCCTCCTTCGAAAACACTTTATTTATTATAACGGCATCAACATTAAAATCAAATAAGTGAAGGTAAGAAAAGCTTTTTTTAGCTTCCTTTATAACTATTTTTTCTGGAGTGGTTACTATCCTTATGCTAACCTTAGTTTTATCTAACATAAGCTTATGGAGATCATCAATTTTAAAATAAAGGTGGTCAAGCTCATCGAAAGTTTTGTCATCTGGCATTGGAATTTTCACAGTTTTCTCCACTACTGGCTTTGTTACCTTTGCCATCCTTCTCTTTATTGGAAATATCTTTTCCATCCACCATTTAAAAAGTTCTGGGAATTTTAAAAGGGACATTGTCTCACCAGTTGGCGCACAATCTACGATTAAAACATCGTATTTTCCTTCATCACTTATTTCCTTTATTTTAAGTAAGGCAAGAAGTTCATCAAAGCCTGGAAATACAAGAAGTTCCTCATTTTCTATGCTTTTAGCAGCTTTTGTAAATATAAGCTTTTGCATATACTCTTTTATATTTCCCCATTGAGCCTCATTTTCTAAAACCGTATCTATTTCCATAGCAAATAAATTTTCTTCTATTTCAAGAGGGGTATTTGAAAGTTTCTCATTAAAGGAATCCCCAAGACTGTGGGCCTGATCTGTACTCATTATAAGAACTTTCTTTCCTTCCTTTGCGATTTTCGAAGCTGTAGCAGCAGATATACTTGTCTTCCCAACGCCGCCCTTACCCGTATACAATATAATTCTCATCTTAATTTCTTCCTTTCTAATTTATGTGAACTTTCTTACATTCCTTAGGCTCTGATCTTTTATCCAATGACTCAAAAGCAATGTCCTTTAAGACATTTAAGGCATCCTTTTCGAAATCATCAATTTTCTTTTTTAATCCATCTGGCAATATTTCCTTAATTGCACTATACCTTAAAGCTTCAGCTTTTATGATCTTTTTTATAAATTCCTTATTCACTTACTTCACTCTCCTCATTAAAGTATATGGTTAAAATTCCATTATCGAATTTTGCTTTACTTACAGAATATCTTCTCATAACATCTGGCATTAGAATATTTCTCTTAAAGTTTCCTATTTTGATTATTAGCTCGTTATCCCCCTCATGAAGGTTTAGTTGCTGCTTTTCTGTAAATGGAACCTTTATAGTTAGTCCATAACCATCATCTAGTTTTTCAAAAACTTCACTTTGAGTTGTTTTTAAAACCTTAAATATATTTTTGTCCTTAAGTGAATCTTCCACTATTTTGTATAGACACTCAACTCCATTTATATCAACTGGATACCATCTTATTTTGTAGATTGGCATATTTGAAAAGGTATCTTCCAAGGTTTGCACATACTCTTTTTGTATTTCCTTCCACTTGTCAAAGAAGTTATTATCGATATCTTGTGGCAAAATTCTATTTATATAAAGCCCATCCACATTAAAATTGTAGAGATTTAAATACATATAATTTCTTTTTGTCTCATCTACAACCATTTTTTCAGGTATAGTTACGAGCCTAAGGCTGCATACTTCTCTGTCCTTAAGGAGTTTTTCAAGCTCGCCCAATTTCACGTATAACTTTTCTATCTCATTTAATGCAGTAGTATTTGGAAGTTCAAGCTTAAATGCGGCCTTTGAGATAGGTCTTAAAACCTTCACAGCAACCCTGCCTATTGGAAACAGCTTTTCCATGTACCAAGATAAAATTTCTGGAAGTCTCAAAAGCGAAAGTGTTTCTCCTGTTGGAGCGCAATCTACTATAATAAGATCATAGATATTTTCATCATATATTTCCTTGATTTTTAAAAGAGAAAATAGTTCCTCCATTCCTGGGAATACTACTATATCATCGAAAGCCTCCTCATCCTTGCTGTTTTTAAAACTCATCATTTTCTTAACAGCTTCTGAAATAGAACCATAATATCTTTGCAATTCATAATTTGGATCTATTTCAAGTGCCCAAAGATTTTTCTCTACCTCTTTAGGTTCTTTTTCTAATTCCTTCATAAATATATCACTTAAGTTGTGAGCCATATCTGTGCTTACTATTAAAGTTTTCATGCCTTCCTTTGCTGCTTTAACTGCATGTGCTGCTGCTGTACTTGTCTTGCCAACTCCACCTTTGCCTGTAAAAATTATAATCCTAGACATATTATCCCTCCATTCATTCCTTTTAAGAATTGTTCTTGTATCGAAGTATTATTTTTAAAAACAACTCAGTTTCCTGAGCTATTCGATAGTGAAAACATTGTGAAACTTAAACTGTGTATGTTCAAAAATTCTAATGTCCAAGGAATTTTGGTGCATACATAGTTTTTTAGTTGAACTGTTTTCACAATATAGTTATCTTTTTAATCTTTTTTCTGCTGCTTTTTGTATCCTTAGAATGCATACCTTCCATCAAAACGCTTCTTACCTTATTAAAAATACTTACTGCTGCTGACTTTTCATCTCCTGTAAGCTTTTCATAAACTTTTTTAGTAAATCCTAATATTATATCTTTTTCTTTATCTATGAATTCACTGCCTTTTGAGGTTAAAATTATTTCTACAATTCTTCTATCCTCCTTGCTTCTTATTCTTTCAACCATATTTTTCTTTTCTAATCTATTTATTACCCCAGTAGTTGTATTAAGTGGAGCATTTATGTACTTTGATATTTCTGTCATATTGGCTGTTTTGCATCTATGCAAAAATATGAGCACCATAATTTCATTTTTAGAGTAATCCATAAAGGCACTATTCCATTTGTCAGGAAAAATTAAAAATTTAAATTCATCAATATATGAAAAAATTATTCCTTCAAAATCAATATTTCCATTAGATTTCACAATGTCACTTCCTTATTTAGTTCTTCTCACGAAGTATATTTTTATTCTAGCATCGAAGCATTTTTTTGTCAACAATAAAATTACAAAAACTCATTTAAAATAAATATTTTATATAAAGGATATGCAGTTTTGTTAAATACAATTTCTTACTTAGGTGAGATTTTTGCATAATTTGAAAAATAAAATTCATATTTTCATTTTTTATCTGCAATTTTTCATGCTTATGTACAGATTTATAATATATTTTTGACGTGTTTTTTCTATCACCTTCATCATTGTTAAACACGCCTAGATTAAAAAAAGTTATAATTAATTGCAGTTTTAATTTTGCATTTATCAATTAAGTGTCTATGAAAACGTTTATAATTATTACATTGTTAAAAATATCATGTTATACTTAAATTAATTAAATATTTATCATAGTAGTTTTTACACTTTATATACAAAATTATGATTCTGATGTCAATTTTGCATATTTTCATTTATTGATAGAAATATAGTGACTTTTTTCCTTCATTTATGTATAATAAAGCTAAAGAAAAACAAATAAATTTTTAAATAGATAATTTTAAAATAAAAGGAGTTGTTTAATATGTCATTATTTTTATTAATAGGTTTAGTATTATTATTCTCAGTTTTATTTTCTAGCAATTCAGATGTTTACGATATCCCAGAAGAATTTCAAGCTTGCCCTGAAGTAGCAGAAATGAAGGCTTTCTATAATGATAGATACGAAGTTTTACTATAAAATCCACTTAAATACCTTTTTACTTAGGCATTGATTTTTAGAAATTTAAATAAGTTTCTAAAAATCAATGCCTTTAATAATGTTTTATACAAATTTTATAAACTATTTATAAAATTGAAATACAATATATATTCCTATAATGTAAAATATTTTATTATGATTAGTCAAAGTAATATTAACCCAAGGAGGTTTATATATTGAATAAAAAAATTGAATTTAAAAAAGATACCATTGGAATATCATTGATTTTAATATTATCTGCTGTACTTAACTTTACAAATTTAGGCATTGAGGGGTATGCTAATACTTTTTATGCTGCTGGTGTAAAAAGTATGCTAATGAACTTTAAAAATTTCTTTTTTGCTTCCTTTGATCCAGCGGGCTTTGTAAGCATTGATAAACCACCTGTAGGC
Organism: Clostridium guangxiense; assembly: GCF_021043395.1. GTDB lineage: Bacteria > Bacillota > Clostridia > Clostridiales > Clostridiaceae > Clostridium_S > Clostridium_S guangxiense. Next base: position 13,692 of record NZ_JAJNKE010000031.1, on the reverse strand, counting down.
TTTTGGATTCAAGCTATATGTGCAAAGGCATTTGGTTTTAGTGGATGGAACATAATTTTACCACAAGCCCTAGCAGGTGTGCTTTCCGTTGCTCTTATATATTATATTGTAAAAAAGTCCTTTGGAATTACCGCTGGATTAACTGCAGCATTATGCCTTGCGGTAACTCCAATATCAGTAGCAGCCGCTAGAAACAATACAATCGATAATTTACTTGTGTTATTTCTACTTCTCGGATGCTGGGCTGCCCTCACAGCTGCCGAAAAAGGAAAACTGAGTTATCTTATATTAAGTTTAGTTTTTGTAGGCATAGGCTTTAATATAAAAATGGTAGAGGCATATATGGTAGCTCCTGCCATATATATAACGTACCTTCTTGCATCAAACATGAGTTTAAAAAAGAGAATAAAGAACCTTACTTTAGGCACAATTGTACTTTTAGTAATTTCGCTATCTTGGGCTATAATTACAGATTTAATACCAGCAAATAATAGGCCTTATGTTGGCAGCAGTACTAACAACACAGTTATGCAGCTTATAATAGGTCATAATGGATTAGAGAGAATTGGTCTCGGCAGAAGAAATGGAAACAAAATCACAATATCACAAAGGACAGTCGAAAACATGAGCAACTTAAATAACATACAAAAAAGATTGAGGCAAACAAAATATAGAGATGGATTCAATCAATCAAATAATGGTATGAATTTTGGACGTAATTCGAATGCCGGCATATTTAGGTTGTTCGGAAATGGCAACATGTCGGACCAAATATCATGGCTTTTACTATTTGCCATAATTGGATTTGCTGCTGCTGCAATAAAAGAAAAATTAAGAACTCCTTTTAACACAAGAAAAAAATTATCTTTAATATTATGGATCACGTGGCTAATACCTGAATTTATTTACTTTAGTTTTTCAAGAAATGTAACACATACCTACTATTTGACGACAATGGCACCTTCCATTGCAGCTTTAGTTGGAATTGGTTTATCCGCCATGTTAGCATTTTATAAGCAGCGGGGATCAAAATCCTGGTTCTTGCCAATTTCCCTTATTGCTAATGCATGTGTTGAAATACTTATTTTATCTTACAATTACAATATCTCAAAGGGATATAAGATTATAATTATATTGACAGCTATTTTATGTATTTTATCTTCAATAATATTGTGCATAATTAGCTTAACAAGTTCCAATACAAAAGCTTTAGATAAATTATTGATTAGCATCGCCTTTATAGGAATTTTAGCAGCACCTACAGTTTGGTCATTTACTCCAATGTTTTATAAAATGAATGGAAGCAGTCCATCCGCCGGGTTAGAACTTTCACGAAGCAATTATAACACCGAATCAAGTGTTGGCGGCAATTCAAAGCTTATAAAATTTTTAGAGAATAACAGAAAAGATGAAAAATACCTTGTTATGGTTCCTTCCGCTACATCTTATGGCTCAAATTTAATACTTGAAACTGGTGAACCTGTAATGGCACTTGGTGGCTTTAGTGGTTCAGACCCAATACTTACTTTAGATAAATTTAAAGAATTGGTTAATAAAGGCGAATTAAGATATGCTTTGATAAATATAAGTAACAACCGAAGCTTTGGAGAAAGTAATTCAAACAATAGCATTATGAATTGGATTAAAGAAAACGGCAAGACTATTCCTTCTAATCAATGGAAAGACTCCAATTCTTCAAGAAATCAGAGGCAAAGCGAAAAGTTTGGTGTATCAAACAATTCCACTCAATTATATGATTTAAAATCAAAATAAAAAATTCGTCGATCTCTTAAATTTTCATATAGAGGTCGACAAAAATTTTTTACTGCTATTTTTTCTTTCTATAAACAAGGAAATGAAATATGACAGCAACAAATTGAAATGCAAAACCAACCACGCACACTCCATTCCATCCGCTGTGTTCAAAACTTATAGATGCTAGGTATGATCCAAATGCTCCTCCTATAAAATATGAGACCATAAAAACAGTATTTATTCTGCTTCTAGCTTCATCATTTAGTGCTTGTATTCTAGCCTGGTTAGAAACTTGACCAGTTTGATTTCCAAGATCAAGAAGTATAACTCCTGCTATTAATCCAAACAATTTATACCCAAAGAAAAAGAAAATCACATATGCTAATGTAGAAAGCACAACTCCAATTCCAACTGCAAATTTTGGAGATTTCTTGTCAGCCACCCTTCCTATTATAGGTGCTGCCGATGCTCCTACAACCCCTATAAGTCCAAAAAGACCTGCTTCTCTTGTACCCATATTGTACACGTTTGATTGAAGTAAAAAAACAAGTGATGTCCAAAATATACTGAAAGAGCCAAACATAAGCGCTCCATTTATTGCAGACTCTCTAAGTACACGTTCTTTTTTAATAATACCTGATATAGAAAATATAAGTTCTTTATATGAAAGCCTAGATGTAGGTTTACTTACAGGCATAAGGTATTTTATGAATACAGCTAACAAAAGCATTAAAAGTCCTGCAATAACATATACAGTTCTCCAGCCAAAAGCTTGCCCAACTATTCCACTAAAAACTCTAGAGAGTAATATTCCTATAAGAAGTCCGCTCATAACTGTTCCTATTATCTTTCCTCTCTCAGAAGGCTTGGCAAGTTGAGCTGCAAACGGAACTATGAGCTGCGGAATAATTGTAGTAAAACCAATAAAAAAAGATGCCACAAGAAGTGCAAAGTAATTTGGTGAGAATGCTACTGCCAAAAGAGCTATTGCCACAAATATAAGCATTTTAGTAATCAAAGAACGTCTTTCCTTCATATCTCCAAGTGGTACAAAGAAAAATAATCCAAGAGCGTATCCTATTTGAGTCAAGGTTACTACAAATCCCGCGCTGGATTCCGATATATCAAAAGCTTTTGTCACTTGAGTTAAAAGAGGCTGTATAAAATATAAATTTGCAACAGTTACCCCACAGGTTACTGCCATTACTAATACCACAAATCTAGTCAAATTAAATTCTTTTTCATTGTCTATGTTTTCTTTATTAATCATTATCGAATCTCCTTCTAAATATAGGTGCAGCTTACTTTGTATAGATACTATACATTCAACTTAAAATAAAAATACCAGTGTGGTATTTTATATGTTGGCTTTGAATCTTCTAAAAAATTCATACAGAAATTTTCTATCTTCTGTAGTAGAATCCTTTAATATTTCTGCTATCTTATGCTCATATTCCTCATGGTATTTTTTATGATTAGAGTAAGCAATTTCACCTTTTTCAGTCAGCTTAATAAAAAGCTTGCAGCTATTATCTTCACATGCCTCCTTACATATAAATCCTTTTGCTTCAAGCCTTTTAATTGTTTGAGATACTGCTCCTCTTGTTATATTCATTTTACGCGCTATACCAGAAATATGAAGATTTTTAACTACTGTAAATACTTTGCTTCAAGTTGTTCTAAAAGCTTCATGTATTTTTCTTGAATATTATTTTTCGATGATTCTTTTTCGAATTCTTCACATTCCTTATCAATTGTAGTTAGTGTTTCTTTACTTAATTTTCGATTAGCAAAAGTGTATACTGTGTTGTCTTCCTTTTCTATATGCCTATATAAAAGTTGCGTATATGCAACTGCATTTGCTATAACATCAACCTTACTTTCATCATCTCCATTTTTAACCCTTGAAAGCGCATTTTCAAGTTCCATCATATGGAGTCTTCCAAAATCGTGTTCTACCAACATTCCATATTTAATTAGTGTTTCAGCAACTCCGCCTATTTCGTCTACCATGCGATTAAACAAAAACTTTTCTTCTTTTCCATGATGCTGTTTATCTGCATAATTTCTTACAAAATCTATCATCTTTGCAAAGTCATCATAATCAATTTTATCTTCCTTTAAAACTCTATAACTTGCCTTTCTTAAAACCACTAACATTCTTTTTATATTCTTATGTTCATCTACCATAAGTTGAATACCATCCATAATAAGCACCTTCTTTTTAATTATAACTTCACTATATATTATTTATTTTGTGCACTAAATTTAAACCTATAGTTTGTTAATTAATTCTTTCTTTTTACAACAAGTATTTGATTCTTTTTTAAATTTAAAGTCCCAGTTATATTTAAATCTTGATTATTTCCATCAGACGAATATATCACTTGTGCATTCATTGAAGGTAATCCTGTACATTTAGAATCTTGATCACCATTTATCATTGTATATATTTCTTCTTTACCACTGCTCCTCTTAAACGCAAAAATATTACTCTTACCTTCATCAATATTCTCAAAACTTCCATTTCTTAAAGCTTCATTATTATTTCTAATCTTAATAAAAGTTTTATAAAAATTCAAGAGAGAATTTTTGTTTGCTTCTTGGACATTTACAGCGACTAAATTTTTATCATTATAAATTTCTTCCCAATAAGTATTTTTATTTTTGTCTTTATTGCTCCAAATAAATGGCTGTCTAATATTTTCATCAGGTTTTGCGCCAGTCATTCCTGTCTCTTCGCCATAATATATATAAGGAGTACCTGGTAAAGTTAAAAGAATCGCCGCTGCTTCTTTACATTTATCAACCGAGTTTAACCTGCTCATAACTCTCTCAAAATCATGATTGGATAGGAAAGTACTGTCATTATAGTCCTTATTCTTAGACTTGTAACTTTTATATACATCATTTATTTCAGTTCCAAGTTCGTTAATATTGTCATTCTTTACAGTGTCCAAAATATCCGTACTCAACTCAAAATCAAAACATGAATCAAGGGAAGTCATATAATTTGCCACAACATCTTTGTTATCTGAAACTTCTCCTACAGCAAAAGCACTCTTATTTACACCCTTAATGTATGTCTCAAATTCTTTCCACCACTGGAGATTCTTATTAGTATTGCCGTCATATATATGCTTCGCCGCATCTAATCTAAATCCATCTACCCCCATATTTAAATAATATTTTGCTATATTTTTTACTTCAGCTCTTACATTTTTATTATCATAATTTAAATCAGGCATACCTTGATCAAACATTGCATAATAAAAACTGTTATTCTTATACACCCAAGGCATTGTACCTATAGTAGAATGTTCATTAATTACTCCTTTATCATTTGTCCAATTATAATAATTTCTATATTTACTTTTTTTATTATTTGCAGATTCAATAAACATAGGATTTTTGCTGCTTGTATGATTAATTACTAAATCCATAAATACTGCAATATCTCTTTTATGCGCTTCATTAATAAGATTATAAAAATCATCCATAGTGCCATAATCTTGTTGAATTGAATAATAATCTGATATATCATACCCATGATAGCTTGGACTTGCATTTATAGGCATAAGCCAAATCCCTGATACTCCTAAATCTTTAAGATAATCTAGTTTTTCTGTTACTCCTTTTAGGTCACCAATACGATCCCCGTTACTATCGTTAAAAGCTCTTACAAAAATTTCATAAAACACTCTATCATTATATTTTTTATTTGTTACATATTTTTGAGCCGTATAAACCTTATGTGATACATTTAATAATTTACTATTTTTATTGTTGCTATATGAACTTTTCTTATGCTGAGTTAAAAATGCTAATGATATAAGAACTAACAATATAAGTCCCAATCCCATTGTCTTTTTCTTCATACATATTCCCCCTTATGCAATCGATTGCACAAAATTGCGTAGCAATAGCCACTTTAATAATTTATATCGTACCATCCTTAACAGGCTTTGTAAACATTTTCTTAATTTTATTCACTAATATAATATCCATCTACTAAAAGCCTAATCATAGACATTTTATTAAAATCATAATTCCGCGGTTTGTGAAAATGTTTACAATTACTTTTTTTTTAATAAATTGCTCCTTTATTTAAATTAACTGTAATCTTTATGCAATAGTTTTAACAAATTATGTTACAAATTATCATTTGCTTATAAAACTTGCATTTTTAAATTTGTTTCAAAAAACTAATGACTTTTTTCTTGCATTTATGTATAATAATTATTGAAGGGAGTTGGTTAATATGTCTATATTATTATTAATAGGTTCAGTATTGTTATTATCGGTTTTATTTCCAGAAAACATAGATGTTTATAAAATTCCTAAGGAATTTCAAGATTGCCCTGAAGTGCAGCAAATGAAATCTTATTATGATGATAGATATGAATATTTATTTTAAATAGAGGCGTATACATACGCCTTTCTTTTTTATTTGGCTATGTTTTAAAGGACAATCTTCTTTTAAAACATAGCCTTTTATTTAAAAGAAAATCTTTCTCAATTAACTCTTTTTCAGTAATAAGTGCCAATAATTAATTTATCCTCAATTTCCACATTTTACTTTTACCACTTTTAATAAACTCCAATAGAACAATTGGTATTATTGCATTTTTTAATTTATTTGTTAAAAACTAATGACTTTTTTCCTTCATTTATGTATAATATAAGTGTACCAAATAATTGAAAAGTTAGTACGAATAGTGATACTTATAAAATTATTTTTAGTAAATGAAAGGGGCTGACTTATATGTCTATGTTATTATTAATAGGTTTAATATTATTATTATCAATTTTATTCCCTGAAAACGTAGATGTTTATGAGATTCCTAAAGAATTTCAAAATTGTCCTGAAATAGAGCAAATGAAAGTTTTTTATGAAGATAGATATATTTATTTATTTTAAAAAGGCGCCACTTGGACGCCCTTTTTTATAGTGTTGCTAAACTTAAAAGTTTACTTCTAGTATAATTATATTTTTCTCTTGAAAAATCAAATATAGTCCCATTGCTTAAAAATACAGTGTTTTCCACGATAAGTGAAGGGTCTCCTTCATTTAAATGTAGAAGCAAAGCTTCATCTTTATTTAACTTTTCGCAGCTTATTATCTTATCCGCAAATTTAATTTTTAATTTAAGATCATTTATTATATAGTCATATATTGATTTTTTACATATATCTTCATTCAAATATAAAATTATATCCTTATTAAAAAATGACTCTTCTATGGTAAATGGCTCATCATTCATATATCTTACACGTCTAACGTGATATAGCTTAGTATGAATTTTACATTTCATTTTTTCAGCCAGTTCATCATTTGCCTCAATTAAACTTAAATCCAAAAGCCTGCTAGTTAACTTATCCTTAGAAAAAGTCCTTGTAAGCCCGCTCATGTCCCACATTGGCACACATCCGGGTTTAGAAAATTCTCTTAAAAACACTCCACTTCCGTGAACTTGATATATATATCCTTTACCAACTAAAACCTCTATAGCTTTCCTTATAGTGTTTCTGCTGACATTAAACCTCTCCATTAGTTCTTCTTCGGTTGGAAGCTTTTTATCATAATCAAATTTTCCATCTAATATTTCTCTTTCAAGTTCCTCAATAACTGCACTATACTTTTTTATAATTCTTCTCCCCTTGTTTCAATTATATTTTTGTACCAATAGAAGGATAACTTTTTCTTTCTTGCTAGATTATTCTTGTGATCTACATATATAAAACCATACTGTTTTTTGTATCCATTTAACCAGCTTAATAAATCAATAACGGACCAAGCGTAATATCCCTTAAGGTTTATTCCTTCTTGGATTGCCTTTTTTACAACCTTTAGATGTTCTTTTATAAAATTAATTCTTGGAACATCTGCTATAACATCTTCTATTATTGGATCCTCATCACCTAGTCCATTTTCGGTAATATAGAGTTTAACATCTCCATATCTTTTCTTAAGCATCCTAAGTCCATCTAAGAAACCTTCCGGAGAAATTTCCCATCCCCATTTTGTATATACTTTATCCTTCATCATTACTGTTTTATAAACTCCATCGAAGGAAGGATTACCTGGAGCCCCAGTAGAATTTTCTCTATTTGCTTTAAACTCTTCTTCGGAATCAATCTTCATAACTCTTTTAGGCTGATAATAATTAAGTCCAATAAAATCATTTTTATCAGCTGATTCCTTAAGTAAATCCAATTCTTCCTTAGTCCAATCTGGTGTTAATCCTTTTTTCTTTAGCTCATCAACTACATATTTAGGATACTCACCTTTTAATATTGGATCATAGTACCAAAAAGTATCATAGTAATTTGCATGTTTTGCTGCAAATATGTTTTCTTCTTTATCATCAACACTAAACGCAGGATTAAATACATGAGTTATCCCAATTTCACCGTATTGTTTTAAACTTTTATATTTCTTTACAGCCTTAGCATGTGCCACAAATACATTATGTGTTGCCTCAAAATACTTTTTAACATCGTTAACAATACCAGGTGGATGTGCTCCTGCTAAATAACCATGCCCACAAAAAACTATAGTTTCATTAAAAGTTATCCAATGCTTAACTCTATCTCCAAATGCTCTAAAACATACCTCAGCATACTTATTAAAAGCATCTATAGTTCTCTTATTAGTCCATCCTCCCGCTTCTTCCAAAGTCTGTGGTAAATCCCAATGATACAGGGTGACGAAAGGAACTATTCCATACTTTAAGCATTCATCAATTAAATTGTTATAAAATTCAATTCCTTTCTCATTAACCTCACCATCACCATCTGGTATTATTCTTGACCATGAAATTGAAAATCTATAAGATTCCAGACCCATTTCTGCCATTAATTTAACATCTTCTTTATACCTATGATAATGATCTACAGCTACATCTCCATTTGTTCCCTCAAATGTCTTCCCTGGTATTTTGGAAAATACGTCCCAGTTGCTAACACCTTTGCCATCTTCATTCCATGCACCCTCTACCTGATAAGATGCAGAAGCAGCTCCAAACAAAAAATCCTTTGGAAATTTCATTTTCTTTCCTCCTTTAATTAGTATTAAAATTCATTGGTATGAATTAATTATATACTTATAAATTTTCAATGTAAAGCTTTTCTCATGCAAAAAAAAATAGTTGAACAGGGGGACTATCCAACTACGATAAATATTCTTTTTAATTAATTCTTTGTTTTACTATGATTATATATTATCAGATTATTGTTACAATTTTATGAAGATAATAAATACAATTTATTAAATTGAAATTTACTCTTTTAAAGTACCCTTTCCAAAAAATCTTTAGTTCTTTTCTCTTTTGTATTTTTAAAGATTTGTTCTGGTGTACCTTCTTCTACTATTTTTCCTTCTGCCATAAATACAACTCTATCTGCAACCTCTCTAGCAAATCCCATTTCATGTGTAACAACTACCATTGTCATTCCTTCTTCTGCCAGTTCCTTCATTACATTTAGAACTTCACCAACAAGTTCAGGATCAAGAGCAGATGTAGGTTCATCAAAAAGCATTATATCAGGTTTCATACACAATGCCCTTGCTATAGCAACTCTTTGTTTTTGACCTCCTGAAAGTTTTGATGGATACATATCTGCCTTTTCAATAAGTCCAACTTTCTCAAGTAATTTTTTTGACCTTTCATATACTACCTCCTTGTTTTCCTTCTTAATAACTACTGGGGCTTCCATCACATTTTTTAAAACAGTCATATGGGGAAAAAGGTTAAAGCTTTGAAAAACCATTCCCATTTTTATTGTTATCTTTCTTAAATGCTCTCTATTCTTAAATTTAACTTCTTCTCCCTCTATAAAAACCTTACCACCATTTGGTTCTTCAAGATGATTAAGACATCGCAAAAATGTAGATTTTCCAGAACCTGATGGTCCTATTATTACAACAACCTCACCTTTTTTAACATTCAAATTCAAGTTTTCAAATACAGTTAGATTATTAAAACTTTTAGTTAAATTTTCAACTCTTATCATATAATCCTTTGTTAAATCATTTACTGCTTCCATTTTACTTCCTCCTATTCATTTGCATTAGTATATAGCCAATTTCTTCTCAATCATTCCATAAACTTTAGTAAATATAGTCGTTAATAGAAGATAAAAAATTGCTGCAAGTGAAAATGGTTCAACAAGCTTAAAAGTAGTAGAATATACCTGTTGTGCTTGTCTCATAAGTTCTGCTAAAGATATTGCAGATACCAATGAAGTATCTTTGAGCATGGAAACGGATAAGTTTCCTACTGCAGGAAGTATTACCCTTATAGTTTGTGGTAATATTATTTTCGTCATAGTCTGAACATATGTAAATCCAAGAGCTTTAGATGCTTCAAACTGTCCCGTATCTATTGAAATAATTCCACCTCTTATAGCTTCTGCCATATATGCAGCTAAATTTAAGCTTAGTGATAAAGCGCCAGCAGCAAAAGGACTAAGTTCTAAGCCAATACCAGGCATTGCAAAATATATAAACATTACCTGCAAAAGCAGTGGGGTTCCTCTGAAAAACCATATATAAAAGCTTGAAAAAAAGTTAAGTATCTTAATGTGTGATATTTTAAATAACGCTAAGAAAATTCCAATTAGTGTTCCAAATATAAGTGCTGAAATTGCCAATTCTACTGTAATAAGAGTACCTTGTAAAAACAATGGAAAAATTTTTGAGAAAACACTGAAATCCATATATTTTACCTCCTTAAAATACTTTCTCATGTTATTCTTTAGCTTTGTTTTAAGCAGGCGTACATTTTACACTTGTTTAAAACATAGCTTACTATTTAAAAATATTCTCTCTTACTACTAAAATGTTTATAGTAAAAGAGAATAAGGGGAAAACTTTTTTAATTTTACTTGTACAAATCAGTTCCAAACCATCTTATTGAAAGCTTTGAGAAAGTTCCATCAGCTTTCATTTTATCTAAAACTTTTTGAACTTTGTTATTTAATGCTGTATTTCCTTTAGTATATGCAATACCAACATTTTGAGATGCTATCGGCTTATCTAAAATCGCATCAAAACTAGCATCATTTTTCTTGTAATATGCAGCGATAGGACCTTCTGTTACAACAGCATCGAGTCTTCCATTTTTTAAATCAGTGTAGGCATCTGTTATTTTATTATAAGTCTTTATTTCCTTTAATCCACCCATTTTTTCAAGTGTAGCTTGATTTGCTGCTCCTATTTGACAACCTACTACTTTTCCTTTTAGATCATTTGCTGATTTTATAGATGTATTTCCACTTTTAACTGCTATAATTTCATCTAATTTAAAATAAGGTTTTGAAAAATCTATTTCTTTTTTTCTTGCATCTGTAATACACAAGGTTGATAAAATCGCATCATATTTCTTGGCTTTAAGTCCCATCATTATTCCATCCCATGCTGTTGGAACCCATTTAACTTTTACTCCTAATCTTTTTCCAACTTCTTCACCCATATCAATTTCAAAGCCTACTAATTTATTGTTATTCTTTTGATCCCTATATTCCATAGGTGGAAATGTATCGTCTACAGCAAATGATATTTCTCCAGATTTTAAATACCCTGATGACTTATCTTGAGAGTTACTTGCTCCGCTTTTGCTGCATCCTGTTAATGCAGTAGCTGCTAAAACAAAGGTTAAAGCTAAAACTATAATTTTTTTCATCCTTAATCTCTCCCATACTCTTTATTTATACTAATTTTTTCTTATATTCTGTTATTCCTGCTAATACATATAGTGCCATCCATGAAGCTACATGGCTTGAAACATTATTTGCATCTTGAGGTGGATATATTTCAACAAAATCAAATCCAGCAACTCCCCTTGCTGCAATTCCATGAAGAAGATATGCAAGCTCAAAAGTAGTTAATCCACAAAAATCTGGAGGTCCACCTGGGTTGCAGGCTGCATCAAGTGCGTCGCTGCAAACAGTGATATATACCGCATCGGTTCCGTCTTTAACCACTTCCAAAATTTTATTCAAGGTTTCCTGTATTCCATTTAGTTTTACATCGAAACTTGTAATTACAGTAGCACCTTTTTCCTTAGCAAATTCCTGCTGTTTGGGGTTATTTCTAGGTCCTCTTATTCCCACATGAACTACATTTTTAGGATCTACATTATCCATTTCATAAATCCTATAAAGTGGAGAACATCTAGCATATTTTTCTTCTCCATACTTATCAAGATTATCGAGATGTGCATCGAAATGTACTACTCCAACTTTTCCTTTTACATTTTCACATATTGCCTTTGCATCTGCTGAAGCAATAGAATGGTCGCCTCCAAATATAATTGGTATTGAGCCTTTTGCTACTACTTCAGAAACTTTTTCTCTTATACTATCTAAAGATTTCTCTATTTTTCCCGGATATACAACAGCGTCTCCATAATCAGCTGCCTTTATATAATCAAATATATCAAAACCTATCTCAGGTAAAAACCCACCATATCTAGTTGATGCTTGTCTAATTGTTTTTGTTGAAAGTTCACATCCAGAAAATGAGTTCCATGTAACAATACCTTCCCATGGTGCTCCAATTATTACAGCATCATATCCGTCTATCTCACTTTCTTCACTTATTACTGGAAGCCCCATAAAAGATGGAACCCCACTAAAAACCTCATTTATTTTTTTCCCCGGCACATAGCATATAGGCTTATTCTCCATTAAAATTCCTCCTCATCTACTCTTATGTACTGCTCATACTTAAATTTTCTATTCAACATATTTTTCATTATTCATTCGATATTATCGAATTGCATTTTATAATATAAGATATCTTGATTACATTATACATTATTTTAGCGATTTTGCAACAATTTATTTTATATTTTATTAATTTATTATTTTTATGCTGCTTATTATTAAATATCATTTTTTTAAAATTTTAGTCATTATAAATTTTATTTCCTTTTTAAGCAAGAACATAGTATAATTATTTATTGAAATTAATTGTTTTAATGTGGATGTAATCACTATAAATAGAATAATCTTCATGAAGGGAAATGGGGAATAATGGCTGAAAAAAAATTAATACAATCTATAAAAAGAGCATCAGATATACTGGACTGCTTTAATAATTCTAATAATGAAATGAGTTTAAAGGATATATGCGACAAAGTCGATTTAAAAAAGAGTACAGTATTCGGAATAATAAAAACTCTTGAAGAATGTTCATACATAATTCAAGATCCTCACACAAATAAATACAAACTAGGATTAAAATTTATAGAAAAATCAAGAATAGTATCAGAATCTATGGATATAAAAGCTATCGCTTTGCCGTACATAAAAACTTTAACTAATAAATTTAAAGAAACTTCTCATCTCTGTCTATATGAACAAAATTATGTATACTGTGTTGCCAATATTCAGTCAGATGAGGGTTTTTTGTTTATGAGCTCAAGGGAAGGCAATAAACTTCCTATATATGCTTCTGCTTCTGGAAAAGCTATTTTGTCTAACTTTTCTGATGAAAAAATTGCAGAAATTTTGAATAAAACTGAACTAAAAAAGCTTACTGAATACACAACTACAGATATAAAAAAGATAAAAGAGGATTTAAAAGATATACGTAAAAACTTCTATTCTCTCGAGGACGAGGAGACGGAGATAGGTGCATACAGTATAGCTGCCCCAATTAAAAATTATAATAATCAAGTTGCTGGAGCCATAAGTATGACGGGTCCTAAAACAAGGATGCAGGAAAAAAAGCTTTATATAATAGATGCATTATTATCAGCTTCTCTTTCTATATCAAAAGAGCTCGGTTATGATAATATAGAATAAATAAAAAAGGAGTGTCGCATTAAATTTATTTCTAACCGTAATTTATAAATATTGCGAAGTAACAATGCTTCGTCACATTAAAAAAATTCTATAAATCTAAACCTCAAAAATCATAAAATTCTA
>NZ_JAJNKE010000030.1:35314-53172 GCF_021043395.1 Clostridium guangxiense | reverse complement strand
TTTACAATTTTTAAGCCTTAGATTTATAGGATTTTTTTAACGCGACGAAGCATTATTACTTCACAACTTCCAGTTTAACAGGATAAGCTTGATATTATCAATTTCAACCTTACATGTTTGTTTATCAATACGTACGTTTGTTTCTATTATATATTTTTTATTTGCTGCTATCAAGGGGGCGATGTTTTACGCTCTTAAGTTGATTTTTCTTGAGTATTTGCAATTTTTCATCATTAATTTCTTTATGTTTAACAAAAGCCTAGGCTAAGTAAAAATATTACATTAACCCAGGCTGAGTAAAAAATATTACATTAAACCGATTAAGTGGAAAACAACACCGATTACGAATAATCCAAGAATAATGATAATTGGAGATACTTTCTTCTTAAGTAGCCACATACATATAAGTGTTATTGCTAATCCTGCAAGTCCAGGAATCAATGAATCCAAGTTATTTTGAAGCGTTGTAACTTTATGATCAGTTAACGACAAGCCAGCTGATTGTTGCAGCAGAGCTTGCTTAATACCATTTGCTCCAGCAGGAAGCTTGCTCCAATCAATGTAGGCACCATTACTTAACTTAACGGATGATACTGTAGGTGTAAATTTAACGGTTACCCATCTGTTAACTAATGATCCCAAAATGAACATACCAAGTATGGATGCTCCTTTTGTAATATCTTGTAGTAACCCACCTGATAAATCATCGGTAATACGAGATCCTGCTTTATAACCAAGCTCTTGTGTATACCACATAAATGACATACGGATGGCATTCCAAGCAAAGAAATAGATAAGTGGTCCAATGATGTTACCATTCATAGCAAGAGAAGCAGCTAATGCCCCTAAAATTGGCTTAACAGTAAACCAGAAAACTGGATCTCCGATACCAGCTAAAGGTCCCATCATACCAACTTTAACACCTTGAATAGTTACGTCATCGATTGGTGCACCATTTGCACGGTCCTCTTCTAATGCTAATGTTACACCAATGATTGGTGAAGCCACATATGGATGGGTGTTAAAGAACTCCAGATGACGTTTCAATGCATCTGTACGCTCTTCTTTAGTCTTATATAATTTTTTAATTGCAGGAATCAATGTAAACGCCCAACCACCGTTTTGCATTCTTTCATAGTTCCAAGAACCTTGAAGGAAAAATGAACGCCACCAAACAGAAATACGATCTTTTCTTGTTAATTTTAATTCTTTTGCCATTTTCGTGTCCTCTCCTTTCTTAGTAATTATCAATAATATCGCCTAATGGATCACCAGTATTTGAGCCGCCACCTTTACCTGAACCGCCTTGTTTACTAAGAGCTAAGTAAAGAAGAGCCAAAGATACACCGATTGCACCTAGTCCGATAAGTGTAATTTGTGAAACAGTTGCTAACACAAAACCAATTGCAAAGAATGGCCATACTTCTTTTGTAGCCATCATGTTGATTACCATTGCATAACCAACAGCTACAACCATTCCGCCACCAATTGCCAAACCATCTGTTAACCAAGTAGGCATAGAATTAAGTAATGAACGAATCGGACCAGCACCAATTGCTAAGATCAAAGCTGCTGGAATTGCAATACGTACTCCTTGCATACAAATAGCAATAACATGCCACATTTCAACTTTTCTGATATTGCCTTCTCTAGCAGCAGCATCCATAAAATGTACAAATGCTGTAGCGATTGTACGACAAATAATTGTTAATAATAGTCCTGCTACTGCTAGTGGAACAGCAATAGCTATAGCTGAAGAAACTCCTGCTTTACCTTGTCCGCCAAGAACTAGAATGATTGCGGATGCAACAGATGCTAATGCTGCATCAGGTGCTACGGCAGCACCGATATTTGCCCAACCTAAGGCAATCATTTGAAGAGTACCACCTAGGATTAGGCATGGCACTAAGTTACCTGTAACTAAGCCGATTAACGTACAAGCAACTACTGGTTGGTGAAAATGAAATTCATCCAAGATACCTTCCATACCAGCTAGAAATGCTACGAAAACGACTAATATCACTTGAATAATATTTAGACTCATGATTATTAATCCTCCATTTCTTCTAAATAGTTAGATTATTTTAATTTATTTAATTCTTCTTGTGCTTTTTTTAATATTTCGTCCATATTTCCTTTTGAATCATTTGGAACTTTACGAACATCAAAGTTAAGTCCAGCTTGTTTAAGCTTATTGAAGGTATCAATATCTTCTTGATTAAAAGCAAGCACTTTGTTTGGTTGAACTTTACCTGTAGAGTGAGCCATAGAACCAACATTGATTGTCTTCAAAGGTACGCCACCTTTTACTGCTCTAAGTACATCTTCTGGATTTTCGAAAAGAAGCATTGCACGTTCTCCTCCAAAATGCTTATCATCTTTTGCAAGTTTAATCATTTGATTAATTGGAACAACATGAGCCTTAACACCTGGAGGCGCAGCCTGTTGGATTAATTTCCTACGAAGCTCATCTTTGGCCACTGCATCTGACACAACAATAATTCGTGTAGGTTGCATAGTCTTTGACCAAGCAGTCGCTACTTGCCCATGAAGTAAACGAGAATCAATACGAGCTAAAACATATTCGAATGATCCAGGTGCACCTGCATTAGATTGCCCAGCGGAAGCTTTTGAAAATTTGCTAGTATCTGCTGGTTCCAATTCTTCAGGCTTAACTTTAACTCCTTCTTTAGCTGTGTTTAAGATATGAGTCGCAATTTTCTGTGCGGATTCCATTGAAGAACGTAAAGCATAAGCTTCAATCACCATTGGTAGATTCATACCAGCTACGATTGCCCATTTATCTTTGTGTTCTTCAAATAGACTGTTCACTTGGTTAAATGGTGTGCCGCCCCAAAGATCAACTAAGAATAAAACCTCATCTTGGTTGTCAAGGGATGCGATTGCGTCTTTCATTTTTGCTTTAACATCATCAGGGCCTTCACTAGGCATTAACGTAACAGCTTGTACGTTTTCTTGTTCTCCAAAAATCATTGTACTAGATTGCAAGATGCCTTTAGCAAATTCTCCGTGACTAGCAAGAATAATTCCTACCATTTTTATACCTCCTATTTTTTATTTGTTACAGTTTTTTATTTGTTGCAGAAAAAATTTTATATAAAAGTTCTGAAGAACCTGTAACCAAAAATATTGATTATAATATATTTCAATTAATTTACAAATTATAATGACATTTGATTTCACCGTTACTTTAGCAGAAGTTAATATGGTAAATCTTATAGTTTTGACATTAAATCTACTTTTGAATCTGAAGAAACTTTTCTTATTTCTAGTTCAATGCCTTTTTTATTTAATTTTTTGAAAGCTTCAATATCTGTATCGTTTACTGATACTACACTAGTTATTTGTTTTTTTCCTTCCTTAAATGACATACCACCAATATTTACACTCTTTATGTCTACTCCACCTTCAACCATTCTCACAACATCAGTTGGATTAGTGAATAACAATAGAACTCTATCATCTTTGTATTTTGGATTATTATAAACTCTTATTGCCTTATCAATTCCTAAAACATTTGCTCTAATTCCTGGAGGTGCAACTTGTTCCAAAAGTATCTTTCTAATTGAGTCCTTTTCTACATCATCATTACATACAATTATTCTTTGACATTTTGTGTCTTTTGACCAAATTGTTGCTACTTGACCATGTATTAATCTGTCATCAATTCTTGCCAATACTATATTCATTATAAATCATTCTCCTCATCATCACTGTTATTATCTAATGCTTCTTTTAATGAGTAAACTTACACCTGTAACTAAATTATATTTATGTTTTCGTTTTCATCTACAACTCTACTAGCTACATTAAAATAACTTCCTCCAAATAAATCTACCATAAACATTAATCCATCTTTGTAATCCAATTCTGTCACACTATTATATACAGCAATTGTCGTGCCAAAATAGTGTATTGTTTTTTATGTTTATGTGAAGTCTTTTAAAATAGCTGTTTTTTTGTTCTGAAAAATTTTTTTATTTTTTTACTGATACACTTCTTTTGTGATTTTAATACTATTTTTTGATTTTCAATAATAAAAAAGTATATTGTGATAGAAGTGTATCAGTGTATTGTATTTTTTTATTCTATTATCTCTGCTAAAAACAATATTTCGTCTTCAGATAAAGTTATATTTATAGTATCCTTAAATATTTTATTTGCTTCTGTGATAATTTCCACTATGTGCATATTCAATTTATCCTTTTCCCTCTTGTATTTTAGACCGTCATTTATTACCATTCTCTCTAAAGCACAGCCAACATGAACCATTATTCTTATTTTGGTTGCATTGTTAAAGCTTATTTTTCCATTCTCCTCCAAAATATTTATAAACTGATACAATACACTTATTATTTTAGAAGGATTTAAATAAGTTAAAAATTGATTCAAACTGTCTTCGCATAAGTCCTTTACTACTGTGTTTCCATGATTTTTTTCAATTTTAAAACTCTTTCTTTGTATTATACTCATTAAAATATTTTCGCCATCACCACTAATTAGTTCTTCAAGCGATATAAATGGTGCTTCGATTTTAGGATTTAAAACACCAACAGAAGCTATTATATTATAGCTATTTTTTATTTTTATTACTTCCCTTTTTATGTCTTTTATACTTATTGGTAAAATTTCAATTTCTTTTTCCTTTGTACTTTTAACAATGCTTTCCACAAGTTCTTTTAATTTTACTGCGGTTCCTTCTCCAGTTGAGCATATTGTTATTATTGCCTTTTTCTTATTTACACTTTCTTCATTTATAACTTCTTCTTCCTCAACTTTTGACTTTGAATATCCTCTAAATTGCTTAAGTGAATTGTACAATCCATCTAAATCCATGTCTAAGATATTAGCCTTTCTTACGGCTTCAAGTACTAGCGGCGTAGTCACCATGTCTATTGTCTTAACCTTAATGTCTGTTTTTTCCATTATTATTGAATCAAAATTTGAAAGCGATCCCATGTCAACTAATAAAAGTATTCCTTTCCCCATATCAATTTCTCTAGCTTTTTCTATTATTTCATCAAGTATTTGGGTTGGGTTTACTTCAAGCGGCATGTCAATTGCTTCTATTACTCCCTCTCCTAATAACTGTTTTGTAACATTTACCATACTACTAGCTGTGCTGCTACCATGAGCTGCAACTATTATTGCCACATGTGTATTAGTTTGTTCTTCTGTAACTGAACTAATTAAAATTGTCAAATATATTACTTCAATTTTAGGTACAACTACATCATATTTTTTTTCAATCATTCCCTTAATTTCAACTGCAATATTAAATTCTGCTCGCTTGTCATTTATTATGCCTTCAATATTAGTGTATTTTAAATTTTCATGATTGCTTAATCTATTTAAAAAAGAACTTAGATGAAGACTTAAAGCATATAAAAACCTGTCATTTAATTTCTTATTTATTTTCTTTTCAATCATTAGCATTACATCTTCTGAAAATTTTAATATATCTTCATTTACAATCTTTAATATTTTATTTCTATCGTCCTCATCATTTTTCACCTTATTATAGAAAGATTTAATATGAATATTAATATCTGTAGTTATAAAGTTGTTTATATACTCATCATCAGCTCCACCATCTTTTAATATTGCAGCTTTATCTTCTATTATTTTATAAAGATTAAAAGGTGGATCGTAAGGATCCTTATCGATTAGTACATTATGTCCCTCTGGTGTTATTACTAGCTGCGAGTCAAGATAATCAGATATCTTCTCCATTTCCTTTCTCTTTCCACTTAAATAAAAAAGTCCATTTTTAATGTCTGATGGTAAAGATTTAAAGGTGATATCAATGTGATCCTTAGTATTGATACTCTTTAAAAATGCTGTAGCACAAATTAACTGTATATTAGACTTCATCTGTCCAATATTTCCATAGGATGTACTTCCAATTATTGCTTTAACCGCCTCGTCTTCTATTTTAATTACTTTATTCACTCTATGTGCTTCATTTGCAAGCAAATATTTAATTAAGTCAACCTTTTCTTTTATTGATCTTTTTTCAAAATTAGGAATAGTTATTACTATTGGTATTCTTCTAATAAATGTTTTTAATAATGATGAATTTGGATCTTCTGTAGTAGCTCCAATTATAAGTACAGAGGATTTCCTATTTCTTTCAGTTTCTCCTAATCTGTTAAATCTACTTGTATCCATAAAGTAAAATAACATTTCTTGACCTTCTGGAGGAAGTCTATGTATTTCATCTAGGAATAATATTCCACCATCAGCCTTCTCTACTATTCCAGATTTATCACTGTCTGCTCCTGTATAAGCTCCTTTTATATGTCCAAATAAATGCGATATTAAAAGTTGTGGATTATTGTAGTAATCCGCACAATTAAATACTATGAAAGGCGCATCTTCACTTAATCTACTTACATATTTTGCTTGATTGTACATCATATTTGCAAAAAGCGTCTTACCAACTCCTGTTTGCCCTACAATAAGAGTATGCAGCCCATTAGGCGGATATAATATTGCTGCTTTTGCCTGTTCTACTTGATTTCTAAGACTCCCTTTGGCTCCAATTAATCTGTCAAATGGCGATTTTTCTTCTACCTTTTCTATCTTTTCTTCAGAGTTCAAAATTTCATCTAGAGATTTTATTTCCATAGGCCCTTCTTGTAATTTTTTATTGATAAGCTTTTCAACGCAGGCCTTATCAATGTATAGTACAGGTCGTACTTTTATTTTTATTATCTTACCTTGTCTTTGCAGTTCATTAAGCTCCATACTTACATTATTTCTTAATATGTCTAAATTTTCTGAAATTTCTAAGGAGCTGAATCCACATTTCTGCTTCAGTGTATCAATGTCAAATTCTTTAGTTTTTTCTACAATATAATTATATATTCGTTCTATTCTTTTCAAAACTCTAGCCTCCTATATATAGTAAAACCAGCTCAACTACAAACTATATATGCACCATAATGTCTAGAAGCCGACATTTTAGTGCAACTAAATTTTAAGCTTCACAGTTGTATATTTTTAATAATATCAATACACTTTTTTTTATATCAATACTATTATAGGATTTATATTGGTAAGTTTCAATACTAAATTTTACATCTTAATTTATGCTACCCCTTTCTATTACCTTAGCTGCTCCGTCATTGTCGTTTGTATCGGTAATAAGCTTGCCTTAATCTTTCAACATCATGTACAGATACGAATTCCAATATATGATTTATTTTTACATATATATCAGCTATAACAAAGTTACTTCCATTTCAATAATAGAATCTTCATATTCTTTATCTCTTCATTGCCCTCTTTTATATATATAAGATACAGACCTAAAGTATTGTCAATCTTAGCTATTCCCTGTAGAGTCAATATAAATGGCTTTGTTTCTGAAAGCACCTTCTTGAAATGCTCATTAATCTCAGTTGATGTGATACTTCTTTCAAATGTAAATACCAATTTGATTATGCTATAATTATTTATTATTAAAGCTTACCACATATGGAGGTAACAATATGAAGATTGGCAAATTTTCTAGAATTAATAATTTAACTATAGATACTATAAGGCATTATATGAATATAAATTTGATAATACCCGAAAAACAAGGGGGACAATACAACTTTGATACTAAATGTCAAAATGATTTGGAAGACGTATTATTACTTAAAGAAATGGGATTTTCATTAAATGAGATCAAATCAATTTTTATGTTTAAAAGACTAGCTAAACTTACTTCCTATCAAGAAAATGAATGTTTCAAAACATTTTTTACAAATAAATATGAACAAATAGAACATCAAATAATAGTGCTTAATAAAATGAAAGAAAAACTCAAAGCAAAATCAAGTCTCCTTTCAAACATAGAAACCAAAAATAAATCTGTTATGGGTGTAGACATTAAAGCACTAAATATTTTAAAGTGTTTTAAATGCAAACAGGATTTAGAACTTCGTGAAGGCAATATAGTAGACAATCAAATTATAAACGGAAAGCTTATATGCCCTTGTGGTGAAGAATATACAATTCAAAATGGAATATTAAAAATTTATAATACAGACGTAAATGACTTTAAGTTTAATTCTAATTATATTATAGATTATATAAATTCTACCAATATAGATTACTTAGATAATGTTTATCGTGGAATGGACTGGCTATATAAAAAAATTAATTTTACTAATTTAAAAAATAAAGTAATACTTGAACTAGGTTCAGGAATTGGGTTTTTTTTAAGAAGCATTTATCAAAATCTACCTGATGATTCAATATATATTGCCGTAGATCATGATATAAACAGACATTTATTATTAAAAAGCATACTAGAAACCGTAAACTGCAAAAAGAATATATTATTTATTTGTTCAGACTTTAAGCAAATTCCAATAAATGATAAATCTGTTGATGTACTTTTAGATATTTCCGGAACAAGTAATTACAGCTTTGACAATGAAGAATTTTTATTAAAGCTAATCGATAATTATGTAAAAGATAACGTAATTATAATAGGTACTTATATTTTATTTAAAAATTTTGCCTCAAATTCTTTAATAAGAAATAATTATCGAAAAAACTTTATGATAAATAATATTAAAAATGAAATTTCAAAGCTTAACTATAATATCTTTGAAGAAAATATATCAGATTATATAGAAAAAGGCGGTAAATATGAAGGTTATTTTAAAGATGGCGAGAAAGTATATTCATATTTAATCTTTGGCAAAAGATAGGGTTAACTCTATCTTTTGCTTATTTTATAATAAAATTTTATTAATTAATGTATTGATATGGTGATAAGACTACTATCTATAATGAACTTAAACAAAAACAATATTTAAAGGAAAGTAGGATTAAAATGTTAGTATCAGTCTTATCATTAAAAAGATTTTCAAAGAATAGAGAATTCTTAAATGTATTCTTGTTTTCAATTGCAAACTTCATATCTCTATTTGGGACATCTGTATATAATTTTGCCATTAGCTTATATGTATTAAAGCTTACTGGTTCTGGTTTAAACTTTGCAACTACTTTAACAATAAGTATTTTATCTACTGTTCTTATAAATCCATTTGCAGGTGTACTTGCTGATAGAATGAGCAAAAAATTGCTTGCTGTAATTACAGATATCTTAAATGTCACTTTATTATTAGTTCTTTATATATTAACTATGAAGCACACTTTAAATCTACCAATGATTTACGTAAGCACCTTCTTCTTAAATGTATTTTCCACTATTTATGGAATAGATGTCGAAGCCTCAAAACCAAATCTGGTATCGAAAAAAATGCTTATTTCTATAAATTCCGCTAGCAAAATAATTGAATCCATTTCTTCAATAATTGGCCCAATGGTTGGTGGTATAATTTTCGCTTTGATAAATATACGACTTTTCATCATAATTAATGCTTTTTCTTTTGGCATATCTGCATCTCTTGAAATATTTATGGATTTCAATTTTAATTATAGTAATAATAAAAAAAGCAAAGAAAATTTCAATTTTTTTACTGACATAATTTACGGAATCACCTATTTAAAAACCAGAAAAAATATTATAAGTATATTTACAATTTTTATTGTATTAAATTTTTTCATCGGTCTTTCAATAAATGTTCCAATGCCATATATAATAAATAATGTTTTAAAATTAAGCACTAATTTCTTTGGTATAATAGAAGCATTTTTCTCTGTTGGAATGATTTTAGGCGCCCTTATAATAAAAAAAGTTATGAAAAAATACTGCTATCAAAAGATTACAAAAGTAATGAATATCATTCTATCAATTTGTATGATAGTAATAGGTTGTTCCGTTATAATTCACTATAAAATACTCAATAAAAATTTTTATTTGATATATTTCACTCTAATAACATTATTATCAGGTATAGCTATAGCTTCAATTGACATTCCTCTCTTCTATATTCTCCAACAGACTATTCCAGACAATTTTAGAGGAAGAGTACTTGGTGTGGGAAGCAGCATATCTAAAATAATTCTACCTATTGCACTAATCATAGCTGGAGCTCTTATAAATCTTACACCATCATACATTTTACCAATAATAAGTGGTGCAGGACTTTATATTTTTAGTATGTTATACATTAAAATTGACTGAATTTACTTATGTTGATTATATCCAATATAATGTTTACTATATACAACATTATGTGCTATACTCTTTCCAAGGAAGTGATTTTATGGTTAAAAGAAAAAAGATATTCAACACTAAAATCAAAGTATTAAGAGCTGAAAAAGATTTAACTCAAGAGGATTTAGCCATAGACCTTGGAGTAAATAGAAGTACCATACTAGAAATAGAAAGAGGAACTTTTAATCCTTCGTTAAAACTTTCTTTTAAAATTGCAAAATACTTTGGGAAAACTGTTGATGAGATTTTTGAGATGATAGAGAAGGATGAAGAATAATGTTAGTTAAATTAATACTTGAAATTAATGCTTTAATAGCCGCTATGTTTTGCGGTTCATTTTTCATAATAGCTTTAAGTGACAAGGATGAAATGGACGAGAGTAATTTTAATGCTGCTCTTAAAGGAGCTTCTATAGTAACAGTTGTTTCTATACTAATATACTGCTATTACATGCTTGCAACAGGAACAAAAAACATATCAATAAACCTATTGTTTTTAGCTGTTGATGAACTAAGTGGTTTAACACTTATATTTAATTTTTTAGAACAAAAGGGGATTGATTTTTCCATAAAACTAAAAACAAAAAACTTAGAAACATAATAATGTATATTTCTGCAGCTCTTTCCTCAGTACTTATTATATTAATTTTCTTAAATTTAAAAATCTTTCAGAACAAATCTGGATTTATAGGATATGATATGCTTTTAATGTGTTTGAATTTTATTTTAATATCTATACTAATCCCTTTGATGCCAAACAAAAAAAAGAATACCAACAGGGAAGAAGTAAAAGAAAATAATAAAAAAATTGATAAACTTTTTAGAATATTTTATTTAGTATTCGGTACTTTCTGGGGACTGTTTATAATTTATGTTATATACAGACTAGCAACTAGGTGAATCAAGGTAATTATAAATTAAGTTAAAGATTTTCCGTAGTATAACGGAGAAAAATCATCATTAACTGTGAACTGTGCATTGTGAATTGTGCACTAAAAAGTGGTAAGTAAAAATTAAATACTTTTACTTACCACATGCCTTGGCATTTTTTCTTCTTCAAATTTCTCTTTGAAGGCTTTTCTTATAAAGTGAATTGATGTTAATATAACAACCACATCTCCTACTGGATAAGCCATGAAGGCACCTTTCATTCCAAAAATCTTTATAAACAATGTTGCTAAAGGTATAAATATTACTATCTCTCTATATATTGATAAAAGAAAACTTTTCCTTGCCTCTCCTATTGCTTGATAATAATATATGGTAACATAATATATTCCCAAAAGCGGAACGAGAAGTGTACAAGTTCTAAATGCACTTACAGTTTGAGCTAATAAAGCCTTGTCCTTCAAGAAAAATCCTATTATCGGATAAGAATATTTCATAAATACAACCCAAAACACAACTGAAATTATAATAATATATTTAATTGAGCATTTTAAAATCTTTCTTACTCTATTGTAATTTCCGGCTCCAAAGTTATAGCTTATTATAGGCTGCATTCCAGAACTTATGCCGATTATCGCAATAAACATAATCATTAAAGCTTTTGTAACTATTCCAATAGTAATTATCGCAGAATCCCCACCTATTGGATGCAAAATATTATTAAGTACTGCTCCAACGAAAGCATCTACCATTTCAATTATAAAAGTTGAAAATCCAACGGTTATTATTTCCCATATTATGTTTTTATTTACAGTCTTTAAGGTCAAACGACTTGAAAATTTAATTTTAAATTGATTATTCGTTTTAATAAACATGAAAAGTGCAAATATAAACGAAATTACCTGTGCTGTAATATTAGCAACTGCACTTCCTATAAGCCCCATACCGAATGCTACAACAAGAATATAGCTAAACACTATATCAAGTGATATGCCTATAAGATTTGTATAAAGAATTATCCTTGCTTTACCAAAAGATATCATTATATAACACGCTACAATTGCAAGTGCCTGAAAAACTCCACCTATCAAAAGTATTGATACATACTTATCTGCTAAGGCATAAATTGCACTACTTGCTCCAATAGCATGAATAACAGGCTTTCTAAAGAAATATATTAAAACGGAAACCGTTATTAAAGAAATCAAAGTCAACATAAGAGAATTTACTATTACATTCTTTAATTCCTTTGTATTTTTTTCTCCCATAGCCCTTGCTGCATATGCTAATGTTCCTGAAGCAATCAAAAGTCCAAGTGCAATCATAAGCTTTTGTATTGGATAGGCTACTGTTACAGCTCCTATCGCTTCAGTTCCAACATATCTTCCAGCAAAAACCGTATCAACAGTATTATAAAGTTCATAAACCAGTGATGAGAGTATCGCAGGTATTGCAAATTTTAAAAGCAATTTACTTATATTTTCGGTAAGGAAACTTTTATCATTTGCTCCCATAAAACCACCTCATTTCTTGCAGCTTAAAGATCTCCTAAGCTACAAGTTAATTATACTATTTATATAAGGTGGATTTCATCAACTAAAGTGCTCACATAAAAGTACCAATATGCTATGTTAATAAAATGGATTTTTTATGCTAAAAGCAAATAAAACCAATTTTATTACTTATTTATACCTTCTACAGGTCTAATAACTATCAATACAGCACCATATCCCTGAATTTTACTTTGAATATTAAATATTGTACTTTTCTTTATGCTCCTAAAATGTATGCTAGGAAAGGCTGCCTTGTGAAGTATTTCCTTTTCTTCTTTACTAAGTCTCTTAGGTCTGCCCATATCTGTCCAATAATTATAGGAGGAACCAACCTTCTCGTTTATATCGTAAGCCGTTACTCTTACAGCCGAAGGTATACCAACTATATTAATTGAAAATTTCTTCTCGGTAATGTTTCTAATTCCTCTAAACTTCGAAAATTTGTCAAAAAGGTTGAGGTTATCTATATCTTCATGATAGCTATAAAGCAAAATCTGGTATTCATTATCACTCTTAGTAACTATATATCCATTATCCTTAGCAACTAAGACATCTCCTAACTTATTCATTAAAAAATAAGCATAATACGAAGGCTTTTTTATACCCTTATCATTAATAAGTCCCGAATATCCAAAGAAAACTTCATTTGTAAGATTAACCTGCTTATCAAGAACATCAAAAGCTCTTAAAACATTTCTGCTTGGTTTCTTATTTACAACACTGTTAATTACAAAAGGAAGCATATATGCAGTATCATATATATAATTTATATCATCATTATAGGAGAATTTCTCCTCAATAATTTCAAGTTCATAATCTTCCAAAAGCAGTTTTTCTACCTGCTGTCTCACTTCATCCTTCACTTTATCTGCAAATTGAAACTTGAATTCATTGAAGCTTACAGTATCAAGTTCATTAAAGTAATCCAAAAAGGACTTTAATGCTTTTATAAATTCATCAGACGTAAAACTATCATCATCAAGTACTATTACTACACCTATTCCAAGGGTATCTAAGAACTCTAAAACATCTCTAGTTCTATTCCAGTTATAAAACTTTGATTCCGGAAATATTCCCATGTCCTGACTAAACACATTTAAAAGCCTTGCATACTTAAATCCAATTTCATCTTGAATCGTTTCAAGTATATCCTTATTGTCTTCAATTAAAAGTTCAAAAGCATCTCCCACATTAATTATATCTTTAAACTCCTTTTGAAACTCACCAATTTCATTTGACATATTAAGCGTTATCTTAGATATTTTTTCTTCATAGTTAAACCTATCATAGTCCTCAAGATAATAAGTTATATAGTCGATGCTATCTTTAAGTTCAAAATAAGTTATTTTCTTTTGCTTTTCAAATTCCTCATCAGATAACTTAAATTTTTTTCTGTACTGAGTTGGCGAACACTTAAAGTGAATTTTAAAGTGCTTATTAAAATATCTAGTATGCGAAAAGCCAACTTCTTCTGATATCTCAGATATAGTTTTATCTGTATCTAACAAAAACTTTAATGCTTCATCAACTCTAGTTAAGTTAAGAAGGTCTGTGAAACTATATCCAGTTGTATCCTTTATTTCATGAGACAGATAATGGGTGCTTAAAAATTCCTTTTTTGCTATATCTTGAAGTGTTATATTGTCATTATAATTATTAAATATATATTTTGTAATTCTGTGGTATCTTTCAAGCTGTTCTTCTTTCTCCCTTAAATCTTCTCTTTCACTTGTAAGATAGTGAAAGTTATTTATGAGGTGATATAGAATCTTTACCAAAATATCTTCAATTGCCTCATCATAGTTGTCCTGCCTTTGAACAGCTTCGCAGGTTATTCTTGAAAGAAATGTCCTAAGTTCATCATACTCCTCTCCTTTTTGACCATTATCATCAGTAATATTGGTGTAGAAGAACATATTTTGAATATCATTATAGTATTTCTCAAAAAAATTTGGGTCAATATGAAATACCAATATCATATTGTTCTTATCTCTGCTTACAATACTGTGAGCCTCATCTATATTGACTATTTCTATATCTTTTTCAATAAGCTCATACTTATCAGAATCTATAGTCACATAGAATTTTCCCTTAAGAACATATAATATCTCTATGGAGTTATGCCAGTGTACAGGATATTCCATTATATTGGCACAACAAATATTAACTGGTACATCTTTTTTATAATTTATATATTCTCTTCTCATAAAACACCCCGTAATAAAAATAAAATCATATTTACTTTACACAAACATGATTTTAATATATAATAAAAAAGCTTATAGTTTTTCATTTTATAATATAATAATTCTATTATATTATAGCACATTACAGTTTTCAATGTCAATAGGCAATTCCCCTGTAAAAAGTCTTATTTTTATCAAAAATTTTTAGGAGGTACTATTTATGTGTAATTTTAAGGAAGATTCTAATGAAGAAGCTTTATATCTCAAAAAAACTCTTAATTTCATAACTCAGGAGTTAAATAAAGAAAATCAAAATACCAATAATTTTGAAAAGGATCTTATCAACTCTAGAAAAAATATGTGGCAAGAAACATCTCATTCCTCAAGTGATCTTGACAAAATACCAGAAATGAATCACTATCTTTCCGAAATAAATATTAAGTCTAGCATTTTTGAAAAATCTGCTGCGAGGATAACCGCATATAAAAAAATGCTTTCTTCCCCTTACTTTGGCAGAATTGACTTTAAAGAAGACGGCTTTGATGATACTGAAAAAATTTATATTGGAATGCATAATTTGCTTGATGAAAATACAGATGAAATTTTAGTTTACGATTGGAGAAGTCCTGTTGCCAGCATGTTTTATGAAGGTGAACTTGGTCAAAGCCATTATAATTCTCCTATTGGTATAGTTAGCGGAAATATATCTTTAAAGAGACAATATAAAATACAAGACTCAAAGCTAATATATTTCTTTGATAGCAGCCTTCAAATAAAGGATTCCATGCTTCAAGAAATATTGAGCAAAAACTCTTCCGATAAAATGAAAAACATAGTTCAAACAATACAAAAAGATCAAGATGTCATAATAAGAGATACAGAAAACGAACTCTTAATAGTTCAAGGCTGTGCTGGAAGTGGTAAAACTTCTATAGCTCTTCACAGAATTGCTTTTTTGCTTTACATTGGCATGTCCTCTAATTTATCCTCGAATAATTTTATAATAATCTCTCCAAATTCAATTTTTAGCAAGTATATCTCAGGAGTTTTGCCTGAACTTGGAGAAGAGAATGTAAATCAAATAACCTATGATGAAATATCATCAAAATATTTAAATAATGGCCTTAGACTTGAAAGAAGAAATGAACAACTTGAAGATCTAATACTTTCTAAAAATTCTACTAAGCTGGATAATATAAATTTTAAGGGTTCTACAATCTTTTTAGAAATACTTAATAGATTTATAGATTATTATTTAAGAAAGCTAATTCCATTCGCAGATGTATACTATAATAATAAAGTTATTTATTCAAAGGATGAAATTAAGAATATGTTCTTAAACAATAAAATAGGCATGGCTCCGGCTAAAAGACTTAAACGAATTGAAAATATAATATTCAATAAAATTCACCCTATACAAAAGGAAAGATTAAAAAAAATTGAAGTCATAGTTAAAAATAGTTATGGACATGAACTTGAAGTAAAATCCTTCAGCAGACTACTGTCAATAAAAGAAACAAAAATATTAGTAAATGATCTTTCTAAATTTACCAGAATAGATTACCTTGCATTGTATAAACTATTATTTTTTAATTTAAAACTATTTAAGAAACTCTGTAAAGGTTTAGCACTTCCTTCAAATATAAATGAAATAATAGAGTATACTAGGAAAAGTTTATCTGAGAAATTTATTCCTTATGAAGACTGCACTCCCATTATGTATTTAAAATTAAAATTTAATGGACTAAATGATTTTTCTCAAATATCACATGTGGTAATAGATGAAGCACAAGATTATTATCCATTTCAATTTGAAATATTTAAGCTTTTATTTCCTAAAGCACGTTATACCATTTTAGGAGACTTTAATCAAGCAATGGAAAATAAAAAGGATGAAACAATATATGAAGACATAGATAAAATACTTCATAAAAACAGATCCCTAAAACTGTTCCTAAACAAAGGCTATAGATCTTCTATGGAGATAAATTTATTTGCACAAAAAGTTTTAGGTAAAAAAAATACTTCTATAGACTTTTTTGAAAGACATGAAAATAAACCAGAAATAATATCGCTTCCAAATGAAGTTTCAATATATACCTCAATAGTTTCTGACATAGAAAGGTTTCATAATGATGGTTTTAAATCTATTTCAATAATATGCAGAACTCATAAAGAGGCAAAAAAAGCCTATGCTGCCCTTAAAAATTTGTCAGATGTAAAATTGATAGACAGTGATGCACTAGAAATTGAAAAAGGAACATTAATAATCCCATCATATATGGCAAAAGGCTTAGAATTTGATGCTGTTATAATATTAAGCACTTTTACTGAAAACTATACTAACGAGTTCGATAAAAGGCTTTTATATGTAGCTTGCACAAGAGCACTCCATAGACTTAAACTCTATTACATTAAGTAAACTTGAGCAATTTAAAAATATTGCGAAGTAACAGTATCTTGAGATATTAAATGGAAACTATAAATCTAAGGCGATGATTGTCAAAATTCTAAGAAGTTTCAATAACTCGCCTGTGGCTCAGACAGATTGAAACTTCTAAGCCTTTTAACAATCATCACCTAAGATTTATTAGCTTTCATTTAAATCATCTCTTCAATACTGTTACTTGGCTAAACCGGAAATGCAAGGTAAATTTTTCTCCGGTTCCCTACGAAAAATACTCTATAATCACTGTTAATCAATAAATGAATGGACAAGTTCACACCAAAAATTCCGTAGGTACGGAGGAATTTTTTCCTTGCACTACCGTGGGAGCGAAGTAATACTGCTGAGGAAACGATTTAAAAAAATTCTAATAAATCTTGGTAAAAAAATCATAAAGTACTTAGATATCTCAATTTGCCTGAGCGCACAGCGAGTATAAACATACGCGGGGTTTGGGCTCTGCCCATTATCCTTCTAGAACTCAAAGCAACCACTTTTTTTTAATAACCACTTAGATTTATGGATTCTTTTTAATGTTATAAGTCACTGTTACTTCGCAATATTTCTATTTAGTGCAACATCCCCAAGCCTCTATATTATAAGTAAGCGCTAATTTATGGTTCAGGATTCTAATGGGCT
>NZ_JAJNKE010000030.1:0-35214 GCF_021043395.1 Clostridium guangxiense | reverse complement strand
TCGCCCAAGCCTCTATATTATAGTAAGCGCTAATTTATGGTTCAGGATTCTAATGGGCTTCGCCCAAGCCTCTATATTATAGTAAGCGCTAATTTATGGTTCAGGATTCTAATGGGCTTCGCCCAAGCCTCTATATGTGTATTGACATCTTTTTATCAATAACTTATTATAAAATGATAATAAATAACAAAGGAGAATAATATAAATATGAGTCTTATTGAAGTATTTATGATAGGCATAAGCTTATCAATGGATGCCTTTGCTGTTGCTGTCTGTAAAGGCTTGAACATGAAAAAAATTAATTATATACATACAATAATCATAGCTTTATTTTTTGGAGGTTTTCAAGCTTTAATGCCCCTAATCGGCTGGCTACTTGGAAAACAATTTCAAAAGTATATTTCAAGCGTAGATCACTGGATCATATTTGCCTTACTTGCCATAATTGGAGGTAACATGATAAAAGAAGGTCTCAGC
Organism: Clostridium guangxiense; assembly: GCF_021043395.1. Lineage (GTDB taxonomy): Bacteria > Bacillota > Clostridia > Clostridiales > Clostridiaceae > Clostridium_S > Clostridium_S guangxiense. Next base: position 34,737 of record NZ_JAJNKE010000030.1, on the reverse strand, counting down.
AATGAAGGAGATTCTTGTCCTGTTTCTTCAGAAAAATTAGATTTAAAAGAACTTACTCTTATGTCTGTTGCAACTAGCATTGATGCACTCGCAATAGGCATTACTTTTGCATTTTTAAAAGTATCTATTTTGCCTTCTATAATTTTAATTGGCTGTACTACATTTACTTTATCTCTTATAGCAGTTATTATTGGAAATTATTTTGGCGCAAAATACAAAAACAAAGCTGAAATTGCTGGTGGCATAATACTAATATTAATAGGAACTAAAACCCTTTTACAGCATTTAGGTTTTATATAATCTAAAATATTTTTTTCATTATATTGTAATCTTTAAAGAAAATTCACATTTGCAGAATGATTGTCAAGCTAAAATAAATTTATTTTATGTTATAATAAGCTTTGGTACATAAAACTCTAAAACAATATCTTATATTGAACATATATGCTTTTTATACATTTGGAAGGAGAATACATATATAATGAAAAAAATATTTTTTGTGATAATCACAATAATTTTATTGTCTGGTGCTACATATTTAACTGACAAACTTTTTCTTAAAACCTACAGTGACCCTAAAATCTCATCGAAAAATAAAATCACAAAAAAATCCTCAGTCAAAAATGATAATTCACAAACTACTACACCACAAAAAAGTTTACCTGACACTTCCTCTGATGTAGTTCTTGTTAATAAAACTCATAAGCTATCTAAAAATTATATACCATCAGATCTCCGTACTGTAAAAGTAAAATTCGCATCTTATGCCGCTTCAAATGTTAGAAAGATGAGGGCAAATGCTGCCAATGCTGCTGAAGGGTTATTCAGTGCCGCCAAAACTGATGGAATAACTCTTTTAGGTGTATCTTGCTATAGACCATATTCTTATCAGGAGGAAGTCTATACTGCAAAAGTTAAAAAAGACGGTAAAACCGAAGCTGATAAATATGTAGCTGAACCAGGAAGCAGCGAACATCAAAGTGGTCTCGCTATGGACTTACTTTCAACTGAATATACTGATTTAGATGATGGCTTTGCGAAAACAAAAGCTTACGAATGGTTAAAACAAAACTGTGCTAAATATGGTTTTATAATACGCTATCCAAAGGAAAAAATATCAATTACAAAATATGACTTCGAACCATGGCATATACGCTATGTTGGCACAGCAGCTGCACAAGATATAATGCAAAAGGGCTTAACACTAGAAGAATACCTTGGAATAACTGACTAAACTACATTTAACTACACTTAATTTTTAGACACAGTAGAGAGCACAGGGTGAAGGAAGATAAATCATCATTCATTGTACTCTGTACCTTATTTGATGTCTCCTATATCTTTAATTGTTACATTAGAATCAAAGTGCATTTCGGCATTCTTATATGCTTTTTTCCAATCCACGCTTTTCCAGTATGAATTATACTTGCTCCTAACTATTTCACCTATTCCTATAGGGTCGCTGCCAACCTTCTGCATGTACTTTAATGTCTGGTATGAACTACCTTTTACTTCATTATTAATAATCTCCTCAAGCTTTTTTTCCCAATTGGATCATCACTTTTATCCCATTTGTATTCATCAATTACTGCGCTAAAATCTATATATATATTAACTACTGGTTTATTGTTTTTAATTACAACCTTGATTTTTCTCTTTTTAACTTTAAGTGCTGCTGTTAAAGTATGTTCTCCATTACCCTCGCTTCCAGCCTTATCAATATTCTCAAAATGAGCTCTTAAATCTTGTATTTGCTTATTTTGCATGGCAATTAGCATCATAGTTTCTCTTATCCCCATTTTCCCAACCATTTTATCTCCAGAAAATAATGCACTTCCCATAGCCTCAATTCCATCTCTTCTCAGCTTCAAGAGAGGAGCTACAGGATCCTTACCCGGTGTAAAATAATCTATGTGAAAATCATATATTCTTGTATTTGGTATATATGAGTGTTCAACAGCTGCTTTTATAAGTTGATTAACGTATATTCCTGGTCTTGGCTTATTTTTAAATTGCAACTCCGCTTTCATTAGGTCTTTTGTGCTTCCATCTACCACCGCCACATAAGCGAGCAAAGAATTTTCAGGTTCTCTGCTCATTACATTCATTAAATTAATTATACCCTTTTCTGCAATTTCATCAGAAAAAAGAAGTTGTTGTATTTTACCACCAAGTAACAACTTTGAAGACAATCTATTATTCGTATCAATAGCCTGCATCATAGAACTCGCATCAACTATTAAAAGATCTGTGCCACCTTTTTTATTAGCATCAATTACAGGAATTACAGATGTTATTAACAAATCCCTTCTTACTCCCTTATCAAAGCCTACTTCTAATACAAATCCAATTCTTTCAAATATCTTTCGATCCCAACAGCCTGTTAGTATAAACACACACATGATACTTGCTATTATTTTAAATGACTTTTTCACCTTTCATTTATTCCTCCCTATGGGGTTACTTTTATTTTTAAGTAATTTATCTTTAATAATAGAAATAACAAGACAAACAACAACGAAACCATCAATACTAAGCGAATAAATTGAAAATATTTTTACAAACTTTTCTGCTTCAGTGAAGCTTCTTGGTATTCTACTTAACAATATAGTCATTATAACAAGTATGGTAATTACTAAATTGGTTTTCTTTACCGAAAACATTTTTCCAAGGCTATAATATGTACAAAATATAAAATTTCTAGTTACACATGCAACCAGTGGTATCCAAAGTATTATAAAAAACAAATCTATTCTTTCTATTACAGGTATGCTAATTATTCCTGAAAGAAACATAAGAGAAGTTGGAAGTCTTCTTAACATATCTTCTCCAAAAACTCCTGTAACCAAAGTTACTGTTATAGTAAAAAAAATTGTTATTGCTAGTACTGCAAGCTCTGCATATTTAATAGCATTTTCTTTATCCTTAATACATGGATATATATAAACAATAAGTTCAAATCCAATATAAGCATATATAGTTGTCTTTATTGAATTTATGATAGGAAGCATCCCTGCTTCACCAATAGGCAATAAATGCATAAAATCCATATCTCCTAATGCCACCATATACATTAAAATAGTTGCAACTATTACCAAAAACACTTCACTGCCAACCCTACATATTGGAGTTAAACCATAATATAATAAATATAGTGATGGTATAATTGTAAAAAAACCTAATACTAAAGAAGGGGTATCCTTAAGAATTTCAGAAGCAATAATATCCCCAAATCTCCTCGCTATTATGCATCCTCCGAAAAATGTATAAGCTATCAAAAATAAATTAAATAATTGACCAATCCACTTTCCATATAAAATCTTATTTATTTCAATTATAGATTTATTTGAATATCTTTTTAATAAAATCAGTTGTAATAATATTAATAAGCTGCATATTATGCCACCGATTAATGTTGGTATCCACCCATCGTGTCCAGCCCCACCTGCTAATTGGTTTGGTAATGTAATAATTCCCGTGCCTATTTGAGAGGTAACTATAAAAACAAAGAACTGCTTTGAAGTTATATCATTTTTTACCTTAATCATTGCTTCTTTCCTCTCTTCTTATCCATAGGACGATTTGAAGTTGGTCTGTTTTTTAAAAACTTTAAAGGCGCTCTTATAATAGTATCCTTTAAATTTTGAGGTCTAAAAGGAATAATAGGTTGAAAATATGGCTGTTCTAGCGATTCTAAAATAACTAAATTAGACAATATAAGTATAGTAATAGTTGCTATACCAATTACTCCAAACACAGCTGTTGCTATCATCATTAGAAATCTAATCGTTCTTAACGCCAGCCCTATATCATAGGAAGGTGTAATAAACGAGGCTATTGCCGTTATTGCTACAACTATAATTAAGAGTTCACTTACAATTCCAGCTTGAACTGCTGCCTGACCTATGATTATACCCCCAACCACGCCTATTGATGATCCTATATATGTTGGAAGCCTTATAGCAGCTTCTCTTAACATCTCAATGACAATTTCCATTATAAACGCCTCCATGATTGGTGGAAATGGCACTCTAGCTCTTGACTCAGCTAAAGGAATTAGCAAATTAAAAGGTACCATATAATAGTGAAAAGTCGTTAACGCTATATATACACTTGGAAGATATATGGCAATTATTGCGCTTGCTATCCTTAAAATTCCAAGCAAAGAACCAAAAACCCAGTGAGTACTGTAATCATCTGGAGCCTTAAAAAATGAAAATAGAGTTACAGGGACCATTAAAACTACTGGAGTTCCTTCTGTAAGCACTACAAGTTTCCCATCAAGCAGCGCTGACGTCGCTCTATCTGGTCTTTCAGTAGCCTGATATTGAGGAAAAATTGAATTTGGAAAGTCTACAATCATCTGTTCAATGTATCCTGCTGATAAAATACCATCAAAATCTATACCACTTATTTTGTTATATAACTTATTTACAATTGCTGGATCAGCTATTCCATCTATATACGCTATATTTACAATTTGATTAGTGGTCTCACCAACCTTTATGGATTTAAATTTTAAATTGCTATTTTTAATTTTCCTCCTTAATATTGCCATGTTCACATTCATTAACTCAATAAAGCCCTCATGAGCTCCTCTTACATTCTTCTCAACTTCCGGTTCATCAATGCTTCTCTTCTCATACTTTTTCATACTTACGGAAATAGCATATTCGATACCATCCACCAGAAGTACAGTATCTCCTGCTAAAACATTGTTTATTACCGAATCCATATCTTCATTGTATTTGATACCATCAGCTGGTATATTATTAACTTTATTTTTATGATTTATTGCTTCATAATCCATGCTAAGTACAGGTTTCATAAAATCTCTTTGGATAAGGTCTGTATTTGTAAGACCTTCAATATACAAAAAATATGCCTCTGTGTTATCTGTTAGGAATATCTGTTTTTTTATTAAATCAGGACAATCCTTGAATTTCTCATCTATAATTTCCATATTTACCTTTACTATATCCGATATTTTAACTGCTTTAGTATTTTGTTTCTGCACTTACAATTCGCCACCTCTATATGAAATACTTATTTTAGTATTTCCTGAGCGAAAAAAATAATTCTAGCATTATGTAAGTAATATATATGAGGATGTGAAAAATGTAGGTACTCTTTTTTGCGGGTCGCTCATAATGTTTTATGCGCAGTGTAATAAAACCTATAGAATACCTTTTTTCACAACCTCCTATATTATGATAACTCACGCAACCAAATGTTAGTACCCATACTTGTAGAAGGCTTTATCTATAGTTTTCTAATTGATGCAACAATGAGAGAAATAATAGGAAATAAAATTATAAAGACAATTGCATATACAGAATATGTACCGGCCTGATATGCTTCATCTGCAGCTGAATTGTACATGCTAACAGCAAACACAGAACTTATAATTCCCACCGGAATTACTAAAGGTTTATAAGATCTCAATTTAAAAAACTGTGCTGCAGATAATACTGTAGCATAGTAAAAAATACAAATCTTCAAAAACATATTAAATAAAAATACTATGGCAACCAATATGTCTAACCTTGTTATAATTTCACCTACATTTATAAGTTTTACTAGCTGATATGAAGGAACTCCATGCATAGGCCCTATGTTTCCAAGAACAGATATATTTCTCAAAATTAAAATTAAAAATAATATGCCTCCTATAATTAGCCCAGAAAATGCAGATTTTCTTATCTTTTGTTTGTCATTAACATATGGAAAAAACATTAAAAATACAACTATTTCACCAAGCGGAATGGATACCATAATATTAACACCTTCGATAAAGTTGATTAATTTTATTTGAAACATAGGTAAAAAATTTGATAAATCCACATATTGCAAAGTAAATATGGTGTTAATTGAATATATTACCATTACTAATATAGCTATAATCACACTGCTTCTAGCTATAACTTCCAGACCTTTTTTTATTGTATACATACATACTATTGTCATGGCTATTATGAATATACTAATACATGTTTCACTAAAAAGATATGTTGAGAAAAAATCTCCCATAAATCTCAAATTTGCAGCAACTATAAACCAGAAGAAACAAATATATAATATGGACATCACTTTACCAAAATGACATCCATATATTAAATCATTCATCTCTATTAAATTTTTGTCAGGCATTTTTTTACTTAAGGATGTATAAACCAATAATAAAAGTAATACTATAGCAAGACCAATTAGCAAAGCTATCCAAGTATTTTGTTTTGTTAATTGGCTTATAAAAGCTGATGTAAGCGTAGAAGATTCAATTAAACCAATGATTAAAAACATCAACTCCGAACTTGATATTATACCTTTCTCAATCTTCATAATACACTACCCCTATACAATGATTAATTTTAGTCATAGTTTAAATGTAATATGTCCTTTATCAAATATTCTATTCCCCTTACAGGATTAGGTATTGGTATATCTATAATATAAAATAAGCTTAGTATAAATGCTGCCGCTAAAAATATAGAAAATATTTTAAGTTCATGCCAATATTTATTTTTAACTAAATCTGGAACCTCTATTAACAGCACAGCTATAAAAGTGCATATCTGTAAAAATATCATTTTTTAATACCCCAATCATAATAAAATAGATTTAACTACTGCTCATTAGACATAATAGGTTTAGTAATTCTACCTGTTCTCCTTAATCTAGCATCAACATTTATATCCACATGAATATCTTTAAAAATTTCATCCCAGTTTTTTTCCATATTGTTCCATGACTTAGGGTAATGTTTGTATATAACATCTCCAAATCCAAATATATCTGCATTTAACTCTTTTGCTTTTTCCAATGAAGCAATTACTTCTTTTCTTATAGCATCCTCCTCAAGATTTTGAAGCATCCCAAAAGCCTTTGGAGTTGATAAATCCTTCGATGAAGTTTGTTCCTGTAAATCCCCTTCCTGCTTAATTTCTATTCTTATACTAGGTTTACCATCTTTTATTTCAGGTATCATTTTGCTGCTGGCCCGTGTTGTCATAACATTTATATTATCTTTACCGTTTGGCATATTTAAAACAACAACTCCATTCCTAACTTTGTTAGTTCCCCACAAAAGTCCGCGTGTTTCCATTTTATTAAGCATTCCAACCATTTTATCCTTTTTAAACACTGCTGTTTCTGAAAGATAAGCTATTTTACTATCACCCTTTTTTGAAATTTCAATCATAGGAGCCACTGGTGATGTTGTTTTACTAGCTAATCTAGATGCAAAATCCTTTAAATCTACAGCTGGTACTTGGGATATTTCCTGTTCATTTCTAATTAATTCTCCTATACTTCTTGCAGTTGTGGTTTCAATTGGTGGTTTTGTATTCAATATTGTATTTGCTTGACCTTTAGCTACTAAAACCCATACCAAAAGACGAGTTTCTCTATGTCTTAGAAAAAAATCCATATATCTTTCAATTCCCTCTCTTGCTGCATCTTCTCCAAATATTACGACTTGATTGTGTGAAAAAAACAGCTGACGATTCAATCTACGATTAAAAAGTTTTACCGTATCAGAAATACTTTGACCGTTTTCTTTTAAATTTAAATAATCTGTTGTTCCAACATTACCGTTTCCACCTTTTACAGGTCCATTACTTTGCAATACCTTTGCTATTTGGACAGTTGTTTCCACTGTATTGGGTTCCTCCGCCTTATCAATCCCAACTCCCATTACAATAGCTATCTTATTTAACTCATGAGCACTTCTGCAACCAGTTAGGCTTATCACCATAAAAATACATATAATTATTTTTATCAGCATATTAATGCATTTTTCCATTAGACTCACCTCATATACTAATAACACACTTAATCCTTATTTTTTTCATTTGATGGAGCCTCCGGCTTTGACCCCATTCCTTGTTTTTTCATGTTATGCCATCCTATAGTTCTTGGTCTAGTAAACATACTCCAAATATGAGTTCTTACGAAAGTATCTTTCAAATCCTCTGTACTTAATGGAGCTAAAGGAGATAGATACGGTGAACCAAAAGATCTTAAAGACACAATGTGTACTAACACCAATAAAGTGCCTATTCCTACTCCAAATATACCCAAACTTCCGCCTAATATAAGAAAAATAATTCTTAAGATAGAAATAACATCCGTATATACAGGAACCACAAAACTAGAAACAGCTGTTAGTGCCACAACAATAACCATAATTCCTCCTACTAAGCCAGCGGATACAGCGGCCTCTCCAATTACCAGAGCCCCTACAATACTTACTGCCTGACCGACTGGTCGTGGAAGCCTAACTCCTGCTTCCCTCAAAATTTCAAAGGTTATTATCATAAGTCCGGCTTCTATAACTGCTGGAAATGGAACACCCTCATGACCTGCTGCTATAGTAAACAATAATGTAGTTGGTATCAATTCCTGATGAAAAGTGGATAACATCACATAAGTAGCCGGTGCTAACACACTTATAATAAAAGCCAGAAATCTTAGGCCTCTTAAAAAACTAGCCAAATATGGCCTTGAATAATAATCCTCTGAACTTTGAAAACCCTCAATAAAAAGCATAGGTACCGTTAACACAAATGGAGTACCATCAATTAAAATTGCAGCTCTTCCTTCTAGTATTTTTGAAGCTGCCTTATCAGGCTTTTCTGAATTGCCCACAGTAGGAAAGATAGAATAAGGTGCATCTTCTATAAATTCTTCAATATATCCTGACTCCAAAATAGAATCTGTATTAATCCTACCTAACCTCTCTTTTATTTCTTTTATAAGCTTAGGATTAGCAATTCCCCTTAAATAGACAATACATACACTGGTTTTTGTCTGTGTTCCAATCTGCATAGTTTCAAAGGTTAAATTAGGATTTTTTATTTTACGTCGCAGCATTGTCATATTTATAGATATCGTCTCGGTAAATCCCTCTCTAGGGCCTCTTACTACAGCTTCAGTCTTAGGTTCTTCTATGCCGCGAGTTTTCCATCCCTTTGACTGAATACTTAAAGCCTCATCGGAACCTTCCAAGAGAAATATAGTATCACCAGATAAGCAATCATCTACAAGTTCACTTATAGATTTAGTTTTCTTTATTTCTCCAACAGAAATTATTCCATCCTTTATTACATCTATATTACGTGACTGTAATCGATCCTCTAAACCACTCAATCCACCATCGTGCATAAACGGCCTAATTATAGTTTGATTTATAGTTGACTTTTCTGTCATTCCTTCTAAAAATATAACCGCTGCTTTTATTTGCATTTTAGAACCAAAGGAAAATTCACGATAAACTATATCAGTGCTAGAGCCTAAAATATTTTTTAAAGTATTTAAATTATGCTCAAAACTCTTAGAAAGCTTATCTTTGGAATTTTCTTTTTTTGTTGTATCATTGTTTACCTTTGGCTTTTGAAGCTGCATAAATTTAAGTTTTTTGTATAAATAGTTAAACACTTTTCTATCCCTCCTTTCGCTTTATTAAATCATTATTTTTTTTATTCTCTTCTTTACTCTTATCCTTAAGCTCTGGATTATAATATTTCACCCTAAAGATGTAAAGAAAAATTTGACATAAAAGTACTACAAATAAAATTAAAGTATATGTCCAAGAAAACATAAACATAAAAGTTGCATAAAAGCCTCTTCCTTCTAATAATTTTTTTAAAGAATCTATGATTTGCATATTATTATCACCTTCAAATTTTTAGAATTCAGATCTCCTCTTTTTTATCTTATAAATAGCTAATAATAGCAGCGGTGAAATATTAGTATACGCTATAACAACACAACTTGCGTCAAAAGGAAACATCCATCTATGAAATGCATAACTAGGTTCAAATTCAATAGAAAACCATAGTAAAGCAGCACTCGTAATAATAATTGGCACCTTATTATTTTTAAGCTTAAATAACGTAGCTTGAATTGAAACAATGGCATTTAAATATGTGGACATCTTAAAAAAGCCACCAAAAAATATAATAATTATGCCTATAGCATCTACATTTGTTATTATATTTCCTATATTAATTAATCTTATGACTTCTACCAATGGAATTGCTGCAGTAGAAACATACTCATAACCTAACGCACCAATATCTATGATTAAAGAAATACAAAGTAATATTCCTGATAATGTCACAGCTTTTACAGCAGCTTTTCGTATAGTTTTCTTTTCACTTGCATAATTCCAATACATTAAGAAAACAAACATTTCTCCAAAAGGAAATACAATTACACTTGGTAAAGTTGTTATTATAGGCTTAATTCCATTACCTAAAATTGGCATTAGGTTTGAAAACTTAATAACTCCAGACATATAAATTAATATATATAAACTTACCATAAATATAAAAATTATAGGTGCAATTAGTTCACTTACACGAGCTAATACTTCAACACCTTTTAATAAAGTATACACACTTAATAATACAAATAAAAAATTTATAAGCCACAATGAAGTTTGAGGAAGAATAGTTGTAATTATAAGTTCTCCAAATTCACGAAGGTTACGGGCACAATACCAAAAATAACCCAACAAATTAAGTAGAACAAATGGTATCCCAAGCTTTTTTCCAAGTATAAAAATAATTATTTCAACATAATTTTTATCCGGAAATGAATTTTGAAGTTCTGTATAAATCCATATAAATATAAGTCCAATTAATAAGGCTGCCAAAATTACAAGCCATGCGTCTTGCTTCGCCTGTATCCCTAATGCAAAAAGAGTAGTGCTTCCCACTTCAAATATAAACATTAAAGTAAATAGCTGATGTTTACTTAACCGTGTCATTTCAATTTCCTTCTTATACAGAATTTCAAACGTCTTATTCTTAGTTGCATATATTTTTAACCACAAGAACTTTCAATATTCATAATTGAACCCTTTTCCTCTTTATTTTGTAAATAAATAATAATAACAGCGGATCAATATTAGCATAAAATATGACAAAATGCCGTGCATCGAATGGAAACATCCATTTATGATATGAATAACTAGGTTCAAACACAATAGAAAACCACAATAAAATAGCTCCTGTAATAATAAGTACTAATTTATAATTTTTGATCTTAAATAATATGGTAGGAATTGAAGCAATAGCATTTAAATATGTAGACATCTTAAAAAAGCCACCAAAAAATATAATAATTATGCCTATAGAATCTATATTTGTTATTATATTTCCAACATTAATCAATCTTATAGTTTCCAGCAGCGGGATTGTAGCAATAGAAGTATATTTAACTCCCAACGCACTGATGTCCATTATCAAAGAAATCGAAAGCAATATGCCGGACCAAAATACAGCCTTTACAGCGGTTTTTCGTACAATATTTCTTTCATTTGCACGATTCCAATACATCAAAAAAACAAACATCTCTCCAAATGGAAATACAACTACATCTGGCACAACCTTCGCTACTGGTTTAATGCCTCCACCTAAAACTGGCATTAAGTTTGAGAAATCAAGATTTCCAGATATATATACAAATGTGTATATAAATATTGCAAATACTATCATTACAGGTGCAATTATTTCGCTTGTACGAGCTAGTACTTCAACTCCTTTTGATAAAGTATATATACTTAATAATATAAATAAAAAATTTATAAACCATAATGGAACCCCAGGAAGAATGGTCATAAGTATAAGCTCTCCAAATTCACGGAGATTACGGGCACATTGCCAAGAGTATCCTAACATAGTTAATATGACAAACGGTATTCCAAGTTTATTACCAAGTACAGCAAAAATTATTTCAACATAATTTTTATCTGGAAATGCATTTTGAAGTTCTGTATAAACCCATACAAATATAAGTCCAATTAGCAAAGCAACCAATATTACAATCCATGCATCCTGCTTTGCCTCAATTCCTAACGCAAAAATAGTTGTGCTTCCAACTTCAAATATAAACATTAAAGCAAATAGTTGATGTTTACTTAATCGTTCCATTTCAACTTCCTTCTTATACAGAATTTCAAATATTTTATCCTTAGTTGTATATATTTTTAACCATAGAAACTCATAATATTCGTAATTAACTCATTTAAAAAGCAATTTTATTAACTTCACACTATCTTATAATTAATTTATCACTCAAAATTGCATCGTAGCATCATTTTCCGTAGGCACGGAGAAAAATGTTCCTTTAAACCACATACTTGAAGGTATAGTATTGAAGAAATGATTTAAATAAAATTTTATAAATATTAGAGGGTAATTATTAAAAGACTTAGATGTTTCAATCTGTCTGAGCATCCAGCGAGTTATTGAAACTTCTTAGGCTTTTAATAATTACCCTCTTAGATTTATTAATTTTATTTAACATTTCAAAATACTATACCTTCAAGTACTTCCACTTTCCTTTGTTCATTCGTTTTAGGTACATAATAGACCGCGAACTAAAATCAAAGAATATTCCAACTGCTACTGCTGCCAAACCTATGCCAAGCCACTTATTAAGTACAAATGATGCAAGAATTCTGCAAACCCACAGCCCAACAAAAGATGTTATCATAACATACATTATATCACCTGCTGATTTAAGCGTTGCCGAACACAAATTCAATATTGCCATCAAAGGTTCAAGTACAGCAAAGGTTCTTATGAGTATAAGTGACTCATTTATTACAAGATTGTCTTTTGAATAAAGCATAGCAAGCTGTCTTGAAAATATAAGCATAAAAACTCCTATAATAAATCCAATTATAACAGCTATTTTAAGACTTTCATAAGCATAGTGTTCTGCCTTTTTATAGTCCCTTTCGCCAAGGCTTTGTCCAACAAGTGTCATGTTAGCTATAGCAAATCCAAATATAGGAAAGAAAGCAAGTGAATTTATATTCATCCCAACCTGAAAAGCTGCCATTGCTGTCGTTCCCATGCTTACAACAATAATTTCAAGAGCCAAAAATCCACCTTGAAGTACAGCTTGCTCAATAAAGCCAGGTATCCCTATGTTAGCTATTCTTTTCATAAGGCTAAGCTTCAATCTATAATTTTCTTTAAGAGTAAGTTTAAGTTTTAACCCCTTGTAATTATACAAAGCAAGTACTCTAATAGTTACTGCTATTATTCTAGATATAGTTACTGCCGCAGCAGAGCCTTCTACACCAAATCCATGTATTCCTATAAAAGCAATTCCAAACGTTAATGTATAATTTAAAAATATATTAATTACATTAACTATTCCTGTTATAACCATAGGAGTCTTTGTATCTCCTGCCCCCCTCATAGCCCCTGAAACAATTATATCAAGAACAAAAAAAGGAAGATTAAATACAATTATATGAAAATAACTTAATCCTACATTAAAAACTTTTATATCCGAGCCACTAAAGAAAACTTTAAGAATTTGCACTGAAAAGGTTCTTCCTACAATCGTCAAAATCACTCCAACAAATACAGCCATATACATAGATTGAATAAGTGCTCTTTTAGCCTCAGCTTTATTGTTCTCTCCAATAAGCCTTGCAATTATAACAGTAGTTCCTATTGCAAGCCCTGAAAAAACAGTTTGCAAAAAGCCAACTAGCATATTATCCATACCGACCGCTGCTACAGCTTCCGTTCCAATTCTACCCATAAATATTGTAGATACCATACCAACCATCATTTCAAGCATCTGTTCTAATATAGATGGCCATGCTAATTTGATTATTTCTTTATCCGATTTCTTGTCTAATTTAAATGTTAATTTTTTCATCCCTTTATCCATTTCTTAATATATTTTTATCGCATGTTTTATCACATAATTATATAATAACTCAACATAGAACTCTTGTCATCTAATTTTTTAACAAATAGCTGCGTTTTTTCACATATTTATTTATATTCAGGCTTTTTATTAACATATCAATATATTCTACCCGTTTTTTATAATAATTGTTTGTTTTTGAAGTAATCTTATAGTTATATCCATACTCATACTTTGTTTGATTTGCTTAAAAGTACTTATCTTTTTTGCTTCATCAATTAATCTAATCTTATCCTTTACATTAAGTTCCTTAAATTCTGCACTTACTAATTCACAATAAATTTCATCAGCTTCCTGCTGCTTATCTATAAAACTCTTTTCATTTTCTGACATTCTAATGATTTCATTGTTCTTATAAGAAAACTCATAGGTTACCGGAGCATTAATATACTCAATACTTTCTGCACATCTAAAAGGAAGCTTTATCGTTAAATTTTTGGCTCTACCATTTAGTTCACAGCCTCTATGTCTAGTTTCTTCGCTGTATTCTATACTTTTAATTACAACTCCATCTAAGAAAAATCTATTAATTTGCGGGATTAGTTTACATCTTTTTATAATTGCCTTTCTTCTAATATCTATTATATTTATCACGTCTTTTGTAAAATTAACTGTATTTTTCAAATTTATGTCAACTGTAGTTTCAGCTATAACTACTGGAAGTCTGACAGCTGTAACTCCTAATTTCTTCCTATCGACTTCAGTTTGAAGCTCTATTAATTGAGTATTATTTTCCACATCTACTTCTATTTTAGTGTTTTTTTTCTCTTCATCCTTTAATTTTATATGTTTATTCTTATGCCCCTTTCTATGCCTTTTCATATAATACCCTCAAAATATTGATTAAATCTCACTATATAAGATTTCAGAGGGCATTAAAAACCCTCTGAAATCTGAATGTACTTCTTGAAGACCTTTTAATAAAATCAATAGAGCAAAAAGCTCTATTGATTTTTAAAAATCCACTTTATTTTTTTCTCTTTATATCCCAAATAGTTCCATTCCAACTCTGACTTGGATAAAAGCCGCCATCATTAAAATATCCCTTTTCGTCATATCCTTTTCCGTCGTATCCTTTTCCGTCGTATCCTTTTCCGTCATATCCTTTTCCGCAGTATCCTTTTCCGTCATATCCTTTTCCGCAGTATCCTTTTCCGTCATATCCCTTTCCGTCGTATCCTTTTCCATCATATCCTTTTCCGTCATATCCCTTTCCGTCATATCCCTTTCCGTCATATCCTTTTCCGTCATATCCTTTTCCGTCATATCCCTTTCCGTCATATCCTTTTCCGTCGTATCCATAACCACTATATATCTGCTGTTTTTGAAGTAATTTTACTCCAAGGTATACTACAGATTTATCAATGAATTCATCAAATTCCTCTTCATTTGGGAAGCAGCCTATAGGTCTTCCTTTTTCATCTATATCAGCATCATATACCTCAGACCATTCAAGCTCTGGAAATACTGGTTCATTAAATCTTTCATAGCTTGCCCTGTCAGCTTCTCTTATATTTTTACCAATTCTCTTCTGATCATAATATCTTGCTACATCAGGCTGCTTATTTGGAAATACTCTTGGAAATCTTCCATTAAAGCATACTCTAGTAGCAACTTGAAATGGAACATGAACAGTAGCATCCTTTATTAACCCACATATTCCAGAACAAGAGGTGCCTTCTTTAGATGCATATTCTATATTCTTTCTAATATATCCACTAATAAATACTTTGTCTGTTCCACCAATATATCTGGCCTGAGTTAAAAATACTTCTTTTTCTATTCTTTTAATCTCATAAGCAGGTTCATCCAATTTTATTTTAGACTCAACATCAATTTGAATAACAAATTCTGCAAGAACTACAGGAACTTTAAACATTCCTGGACGTATAGGCCAATTCTCTGCAAGTTCCAGTGTCTTTGATTTTACAACACTTGAATTGCATGCGTTTGTCTCAACATTTGCTCCACCAGTGTATTCCATTCTTTATCTTCTCCTTCATTTGAAAAATAGAATATATAATTTATATTCTGCTATATAATATTCTTTAGAAAAAAAAATGAAACACTTTTAGTGAATTTTTTTAATACTCAATTTTTATACATATAACATTATCTCAATATAAAAATCTAAAAATTAAATAAAATTATATTTTAATGATGAAATAACCTTAATTTTGAAAATGCCATAACCATATCATATTCATTACATGCATCTATTACAACATCATCTCTTATAGACCCACCTGGCTGCACAATATACTCTACTCCACTTTTTGCAGCTCTATCAATATTATCTCTAAAAGGGAAAAATGCATCAGAACCCAATGATACTCCTTTAAGATTTGAAAGCCAATTTAACTTCTCTTCCTTTGACAACTTTTCTGGAACTTTTTCGAGTACATCTCCCCAATTTGCTGTTTCAGCTTCTGTAACATCATCTCTTAAATACTGATCAATAAAATTATCTTTTTCCGGTCTTGAAACTCCAGCTTTAAATGACAAATTTAAAACTGCTGGGTGCTGTCTTAAGTACCAAATATCTGCTTTCGACGCTGCCAATCTTGTGCAGTGAACTCTTGATTGCTGTCCTGCACCAACTCCAATCACCTGACCATCAATAACAAAACAAACCGAATTTGACTGAGTGTACTTTAAAGTAATCATAGAAATTAAAAGATCACGTTTTGCAGCTTCAGGTAAATTCTTATTGTTAGTAACTATATCATTAAGTAATTCTTCATTTATTTCAGCTTTGTTTCTCTTTTGCTCAAAGGTTATTCCGTATATTTCTCTTTTTTCTATTTCACCTGGTTCATAATCACTGTCTATTTTAATGATACAGTAATTTCCTCTCTTCTTGCTCTTTAATATTTCAAGTGCTTCTTCTTCATATCCTGGTGCAATTATTCCATCGGAAACAGATCTCTTTAAAATTTTTGCAACTTTAACATCTACTACATCACTTATTGCTACAAAATCTCCATAGGAAGACATTCTATCTGCTCCTCTAGCTCTTGCATAAGCTGCTGCTACTGGTGATAGATCAATGTCCTCAACATCATAAGCCTTTTTAAGTACATCACTTAATGGAACTCCTACTGCCGCACCTGCTGGACTTACATGTTTAAAAGAAGCCGCTGCTGCAATTCCCGTTGCTCTTTTTAATTCCTTTACAAGCTGCCAGGAATTTAAGGCATCCATAAAATTAATATATCCTGGTTTACCATTTAAAACTTCAAAAGGTAAGTTTCCACTATTAGCATAAATTTTTGCTGGTTTTTGATGTGGATTGCATCCATATTTAAGAATAATTTCAGAGTTTTTCATTATTAATTCCTCCTAAAAATAAATAATTTAAACGCAAAAAAACTGGGTAAACATAAAAAATATTAATGTTTACCCAGGCGGTCGATATATTCAAAAATCATGCTCCCTATGGTAAATTCCATTCTCCGCCAGTTGCATGATTTTATATGTTCAATTATAAAAATTATATAATATACGAATTATTTAGTCAAACATTGTTTTTATTCTTATAAAATAATATAATAGTAATACTTTATATTTTCTGATATTAAGGGAGGATTTGTAATGAAAAAAGCAGCAGTTGTTTTTAATGGTGGCACAATTTCTATGAAAATAGATCCTAAAATACATGCAGCAGTACCGGGTTTGTCCGGTGAAGATATAATGTCAATGGTTACTGGAATAGAAGAGTATGCTGATATTGAATCCTATAATTTTTCAAACGTACCAAGCCCTCACATGTCCCCGGAAGATATGATGTCTTTATCTTTATACGTAAAAGATTTATTAAAAAGGAATGATATTTCAGGAGTAGTTGTAACTCACGGAACAGATTCATTAGAGGAAACTGCGTATCTTCTTGACCTAACTATAAACTCTGAAAAACCTGTAGTTATAACAGGATCAATGAAATCAAGTTCGGAACTTGGTTACGATGGTCCTTCTAATCTATCTGCTTCTATATGTACAGCGGTTTCTGAGGAAGCAAAAAATTTTGGTGTTCTTGTCTGCCTAAACAGCGAACTGAACTGTGCAAATGAAGTTGTAAAAGCAAATTCAATGAGCTTAAACGCCTTTAGAACTCCTGGTTTTGGTCCTATAGGTATTGTTGATAACAATGAAATACTTTTCTATAGAAACCGTGTAGAAAAACAGTATATTGACACTAACAAAATAGAATCTAATGTTGACCTCATAAAATGCGCCTCAGGTATGGACTCAAACTTTATAGATTTTAGTATAAACCGAGGAGCCAAAGGAATTGTTATTGAAGCTATGGGAAGAGGAAATATTCCACCACTTATGGTAGATGGCGTTCAAAGAGCAATTTCAAGCGGTATTCCTGTTGTTTTAGTATCAAGATGCTTTGAAGGAAGAGCTTTAGACACATATGGATATCACGGCGGCGGAAAAGAACTTAAAAACATGGGAGTTATATTTGGAGACACTTTATCCGGTCAAAAAGCCAGAGTGAAGCTTATGGTTGCTCTTGGAAAAACTAATGACTTAAACTACATTAAAAATATCTTTGAGGAAGGTCATTATAAAGCATAAATCCTTATCCACATTGTTTTAAATATAGCTTTAATTTTAGGAGGTAATTATTTTGAATTTAAGAGAGAAAATTAAAAACATTCCTAAAACAGAACTTCACTGCCATATTGATGGAAGCTTAAGGCCTAGCACCATAATTGACCTTTTAATAAAGAATAATCTTCCACTTCCTATTTCAAATCTAGATAAGGTGGAAGATTATTTTAAAATCAATGGAGATTGCAGCTCCTTAAAAGAATATCTAAGCAAATTTGATTTTCCAATTAAGGTCATGCAAAAAAAAGAAGAACTTTACAGGGTAACTTTTGAACTTCTAGAAGATGCAAAAAAAGATGGAATAAGCTATATTGAATTGAGATTTGCTCCTTACTTTCACACAGTCAAAGGTTTAAAACCAGAAGAAGTTGTTGAAGCTGTGCTATCTGCTATGAAAGATGCCGAAAACAAATTCAACATTTATTCTGGTCTTATTTTATGTGCTATGAGACATGAATCCTCCTCAAAGGCTGTCGATGTAATTAATCTAGCAAAAAAATATATAAAAAGTGGAGTAGCTGCTGTAGACTTAGCAGGAAATGAAAGTGACTTTCCACCAGAAATTCATAGAGAGGCTTTTGACATTGCATATGAAACTGGCCTTAATATAACTATTCATGCAGGAGAAACCGGCATTTGTGAAAATATAATGAAATCAATAAATATACTTCATGCATCTAGAATAGGTCACGGCATTTTTGCATATAAGAATCAAAAAACTCTAGATTATCTTGTACAAAATCAAATCCCTCTAGAAATGTGTCCTAAAAGCAATTTAGACACAAAAGCAGTAAAATCCTATAGGGATCATCCAATTAAAACCTATCTTGAAAATGGATTAAGAGTCACTCTAAATACTGATAACAGAACTGTTTCAAATATAAATTTAGTAGATGAATACATGAATCTTGTAAATATATTAGGATTTACAGAAAATCAAATATTTCAAATTATAAAAAACGGTATTTCATCATCCTTTTGCAGCGAAAATCTTAAAAATAAATTAATAAAAGAATTTAATAAAAGTTTATAATTTAAAGAGGTGTTAATTAATGGAAGTTGATAGTATGATTTTTGATTTAGATGGAACACTTTGGGATTCAATGGAAGGAGCCTTCATATCCTTGAAAGAAGTTTTAGCAAGCTATCCTAATGTAAAAAAGTTAATAACCAAAAAAGATCTTGAAAGATGCATGGGCCTCCAAATAGCTGACATAGGTAAAAAATTGTTTCCAGATTTATCACAAGATATACAAATGCAAATTATGAATGAATACTGTGAAGCAGAACAAGTTTATCTTGGTGAGCATGGCGGGAAACTGTATCCAAATTTAGAGAAAACTCTAAAGGAACTCTCTAAGCATTACAAATTGTTTTTAGTAAGCAACTGTCATGATGGCTACATACAATGTTTCTTTAAAGCACATAAACTAGATAAATACTTTACTGATTTTGAATGTTCTGGAGTTACTGGATTATCAAAAGGAGAAAATAACAAGCTTATTATAAAAAGAAACAACTTAAAAAATCCAGTTTATGTCGGCGATACCATAGGTGATGCCGAATCTGCAAAAGTCGCAGGAATTCCATTTGTATATGCAAGATACGGTTTTGGACAAGTTGAAGAATATGATTACGTAATTGACAGCTTTAAAGAAATTTTAAAGTTAAACTTTTAAAATAATTTATTTGATTAAAAATTGACAAAGAATAACACTTCCCTTCAACTGTCCTTTGTCAATTTATGATTGTTATAAAACCTTTACTGCATGTCTCTTCCATAAAAGCTTCACTTGTCTCTTTGTACTTACCTCCTGGTACTGTCCATTACTAAAAGACACCTATTCCAGTGTTCTTATAAAATCTGGATCTCCCTTAGAAAGATCTATATCTTTTATATGCTTTGGAACATTAAAGTTTGGGCTTCTCATTGAACCTCCAAGGGATTTTATTATTTTCTCAGCTTTTTCTTTATTTTTAGGATCGGCATCCACTATAACCTTGCAATTTATGTCTGCTATTTCTTCAAATCCTCCCATACCGCTTACCATAGGACTAGCTGCAAGCATAGGAGATCTATCCCTCTCACCTCTCGGCGCTCCTGTATTAAGCACTAAATCAGAATTAGTTGGGCTAGATAAAAGCTTACCATTGCTACCTTCCTTATTTCTATCTAACTGATAGTGATCATTTATATCTGTATATGCACTAATACCTTCTTGCTTCAATTTATCGACAACTTCATTTGCATTTTTTATTCCTCTAAAGAAAGCTTCAATTTTCATATTTTCCTCCTACAAAAATTATAGTTTATTCATTATCTTTTGTTCTAGCAGCTTTTTTATGCATCATTTGCTTTTTTGATATACATAAAGTTCCAGCAGCATTTAAACCTGCATAAAAAACATCTTCCACATTACTAATTTTATGAATTTTAAGCTGTTGTCTAAGCCATTTTTCATCATAATTAGTACTTTCTAAATTGCTATACATTATTTTACCGTCAATAATCATATCAACCATTAAACCATTATATTTTGTCTTAATGTTCAAATCTCCAGTTGTTACTGGCTGCTTATTTGGCTTTGGCAGCACTGTTAATTCTCCATCATTTTCTATAGCCGCAAGTGCTACATCATCTAAATTAAATATGTCCTTTTCTCTTAATAATGCCATCAACTTATTTATAGTAATACTTACTTTTTTAAAATTATAATCTAATAGTTTACCATTGCTTACAAGAATAACAGGCTCACCATCAACTAATTTTCTAAAATTAATGTTTTTAATATCTAAGTAATCGGTAATAACAACTAAAATAGTAATTATAATTGCTGAAATTGAAGCCAAAAACGGTGATTCATGAGAACCCAGAGATATTCTTGCTCCAATTGAACCTATAGTAACTCCAACCATAAAATCATAAAACGTTATTCTCGATATTAATTTTCTTCCAATGATCCTTGCTAAAATTAACAAAATAGTGTAAGCAACTATACCTCTAAGAATTGCTCCTATAATCTCTCTTATCATCATGTACTTCCTTATACAAATATTTTCATATTGGCTATTTTTAGATAAGCATTAATTTTTAAAGCAACAAATTGAGAAATGCTATAATTTTGACAAAAGCCACAAGTAAAATTACAACCAAAGCTTCCTACAGAAAAAATTTGAGTGTGAGGTTTAAAGTAGTAAAGAGGCTTCTTTTCTATAGGATCCAAGGCTGCGGAAGTAATCTCCCCATAGTTTATTGTAACAAGCTTTTCATAAAACATAGCTTCTTTCTTCATGCCATCACACTTCTTCCTTATGCCTAATTACTTTAAACTTTTCTATTGAATATTCTTCATAATGATCTATGCCAGCCTTATCTAAAGCTATTGATAGCTGTTCTTCTACTGTATTTACTCCTTCTAAATCAGGAAGCAGAAGTCCAGTTTTATCCTTGCTTCTTACAATAACACCATACTCTTTTGGATCCAATTCTTCTTTTGAAGCCGGCTTAGGTTCTGTTAAAACATCTACAGAAAAAACAATATCCATTAATTCTTCCTCTTCTACTTCATAAAATCTAGGATCATTTAATCCAGCTTCTATAGCATTGCGCTCAATTTCTTCAGCGATACTATTTGTTGTAGGAAATATAGTTCCAATACAGCCTCTAAGTTCTCCATGCTTTTTCAAAGATACAAATACACCTCTTTTTGTATTTTTCATCTCACCTGTAACATATTCTGGAAGTGCATTAATACTACTGCCAGTGCTTAAATATGTGGTAAGGCTTTCTCTTGCAAGTCTTACACATGGATCACTTTGATTTTTTCTCTTTTCATAGCTAGAAGTTCGAATTGCTTCTATTTTCTTAAGCTTTGGAGAATCCTCGGAAGAAACCTTAAAATTCATAACGCCATAGCCTACCCCAAAGGTCCCTTCATAGCTTAAAAGCTCTCCGCTAAACTTTTTTCCTTCCAGAGCACCTAATAAGATGGCAGTTGAACGCCTTCCACATTCACCGGCATTGCATATTGTCTCCTCATCTATGCTGAATACACCTTTAACATCTCCTTTTTGTAAAAGTCCAAGAAATTCCTTATCAAATTTTTCACCAAAAGGGCTGTATTCATAAGGACCATCTTCCTTTAGCTTATGTGATAAGTCTCCACTTGCTATAAAAGCAGCATTTTCGTTTAGTTCTTCCACAGCTTTATTAATTTCAATACCAAACTTATATAATTCAATATCACTTAAAGGAGCATAAGTAATATGTACAAGCTTATACCCCTTATAATATTTATTTATAAAATACAAGGGAACCATAGCACCATGATCCAAAAAAACAGATGCATTGTACTTCCTTAAAAGAGAATTTGAAACCATTACACTAGGTATTCCTTCATTATATACCAATTCATATATTTTGTTAGTAAGCTTCTTATCAATCTCCAGCTCCATAGAAACATTGTTAACCCCAAATTTCTCTAAGTCCCCATAAATTTTATCCTCATAGCTAAGAGCAACAGCATCCTGAAACATAACGCCATGAGGAGTTACAATTATAATGGTGCTTGGTGCTTTTTTTGCAATTTCTTTTGCAACCGTCTCAAAGCTTTTACTGGTAGCACTAATCTTTTTTTCTTCCCCTCTCCCAACCTCAGGAATTACTATAGGAGGGTGAGGAAGTAAATAGAAACCCTGTAAGCCCATAAAATCACCTCTAATATTTTTTATGTAACTTAGTTTTTCCTATTTTATAATATTAATGCTTACCCTTAGACATAAACTATTTCTTGTACTAAATCATCGGATAAAGGTTTTTCCAAAACAAATCTAATATATCTCCTTGATCTCTATTGTAAGCATTTATTGCTATAACAGCATTTTTTTCTGGCAATATGATTCCAAATTGTCCATTAAACTTTCTAGTTCAGAAGAGACTTTTTCTGGAACTGATTCTGGAAAGTAATCAATAACCTTATCATCAAGCTCTAACAAGCCTTCCTCCATAGCCATACCCACTGCTGCTGAAGTAAAGCTTTTACTAGCAGAATATTGATTCATACGCATCTTAGGTTCCCAGTCATATTCAGCAATTTTTTCTCCATCTTTTATTACAATTACCCAAGCAATGTAAACGTTGTCATATAATTATAACACACGAATTACCCTTTATATAAATAAACAACAATAAAAAGAACCCCCATAAATTGAGGATTCTCATGTTTAATGCCTAAATTTCTCCCAAAATCCAAATGCAACTATTACTTTGTTAAAATTTGAACTGGAGGATTTTATAATTATCACATAATCTCCATCTGGAGCTTCTATAAACTTTCCATCTTCTTCACTTACTAAAGTTGTTTTTGGAGGTACTATTCTGTCATATACATTTACTCCATCTTTAGGAACTTCAGTTGTTGATTCTATATATCTAATATCCACTTCATTCCGCGGCAGAGGTCTTAACGCAGTATTAGTTGAAGAAATCTTACTTGATATCTTACTTGTTTCAGGGAAAGTAATGTTTAGCCAAACTTGTGCAGTTAAGTATTCATCTGAAAAATTTGAAATAGTAAATACATTTGCATACAGATTAACATTTGAGTCACGCGGATTTACCAAGCCTGCCCAGGCATTCATTCCATTGCCTACCTTTAAAGTTTCTGTTTGTCCTACAAAATACCTTCCCTGCATAGATTTAAATAAAGAAATTGGAATGTCAACTACCTGTTTTGGCCTAACAATTTTACCACTAGAAATATGATTCTTATTTTCATATAACATAAATATTTGTCTCCTAAATTCATTTTTCTTTCCATATATAATATTCATTAGAGCAAATTTATGTTATTTATACTAATTTCATATTTTTTTACAATAATAATCATCATATATAATAAATTTTTTATTAATAGAACTGTACCCCTTACTTTTAAGAGCACAAATACGCTTTTTAGCTTCTGGAACAGCCTTGGTAAGTATAGTCTTAACATCAAAGGCTTCATAAAAAAATTCATTTGCTACTGCTAATATACTTTGTATTATATGCTCATCTTCATATTTGCTTTGAATATCTATTCTTAAAACACCATAATAGCCAAATTCATCATGAGCATGTTCACTATGAAACATTTCTACAGTTCCAATTATCTCTTTTGTGCTATTTAAAATTATTGTCCATCTTATAAATTGCCCGCTAGAATATGAATACTCCCAAAAATCAATTGCCTTCTCCATTTTAGCAATTGTATTGTAATAAAATTTATCTCCATTACAATTATCAGAATTAAATAATGGTACCGCTTTTTCATCTGAATAACATTTAAAAAGACCTTCTAAATCCTGTTTTCCAGTTTTTCTTAATGTAATTAATTCATTTTTATATGTTGGACATTCTTCATAAATATCTTTAACCATATTAACACTCCTATCTTCATTCTTATAAGAGTATAACAAAGTAATTACGACAACAGTATGTCATATATCATGGTATAAATTTAAAATCTCTCTACTTTTAGCACAAAGTTTTTCCTTTAAAGCTTCTGGCTTTATTACTTTGACAAGCTTGCCAAAAGAAAAAAGCGTTCCAAACCACAACTCCTCATTTTCTGGCAAATGTAAATTCATTATGAAGTCACCATTTTCATATTCTAACTCAATATTCCCATTTAAATATTCAATTGCTTTTGTTTTTACTTCAGCTTTGCAAAACAACTTTATATCAATATATTTTCTATTATCCTTCTCATCATTTTTCTTTAACAGTATACTTGCTGATTCATGCACTCTTAGTATTTTTTTATCTGTTAAAATTAAATTTCTCATGCGAACAATTTTATATAATCTATACTCATCTTTTTCTAATGAGTAGGCAAATAAATACCATGCATACCACCTATATGTAACTGCAATTGGTTCAACTTCTTTTTCCGTTGTTTTATTGTCTGCATTTGTATACAAAAACCTTACTACTATTTTTTCTGCGATAGCAGTTTCTAATACTTTTAATTCTTCATTGGTATTTTTATTTTCTCTTAAAGTGCTAAAATCTAAAATAATATTTGTATCTATTTTATTGCTTTCTAATGCTGCTTTGACTTTTTGAAGTGTTGAATTTATCTTATTACTTTCATACGCAGAAGCTAACCCCCTCAGCGCTGAAACTAAATATGAATAATCATCATTATTAGCTATTTGTTTGTCCATTTTAAAGCCATTAAGAATTTCATATCCACCATCTGTACCCAAAGAAGAAACTACTGGTATTCCGGCCTCACATAAGGTTTCAATGTCTCTCTGAATTGTTCTAAGTGAAACTTCAAATCTATACGAAAGTGTTTTTGCACTTACTTTGTCATGATTTAATAAGTAAATTGTAATTCCAAGTAATCTATCAATTTTCATATGCCACCGCTAATTTCTTATAAAATTCATTTGTCATTGTTAATATCCTCATTTCCTATGAATTTCAAGTGATAGCTTTTGTTGGTTTTTAAAGTTAGCACTGCTTACTATCCCTTGTGGCAGCCTAACTAATATCTTATTAAGTATTCCAGGCACAATTACCTTCTTATTTTTCAAAAGTCCTCTATATGCAGCCCCTGCTACTACTTTTGCTTCCATAGCACCAGGAACTTCTCTCTTTCCAGCAGTTTTACAGAAGTTTGTCCTTACTGCACCAGGACACAGCGCAGTAACAGTTACCCCATATGGCTTTAATTCCTTACTTATAGCTCTTGAAAAAGACAATACATACGCCTTTGTAGCATAGTACACTGCAATAAATGGTCCCGGAGCAAAGGAACCCGTAGAGCCTACATTTAAAATTTTGCCTTTTCCCCTCTTTATCATTTCCTTTGAAAACAGCTTCGTCATTTCAGTAAGTGTGCTAATATTTAACTGTATCATTTCTATATCTCTTGTAAGCTCAGTTTCATGAAAAAATCCAACTACACCTGCTCCTGCATTATTTACAAGCACATCTACCGTTAGCTTCATATTCATAACCTTCTCAAATACCCTGCTTGCAGCACCAGCTTTTGATAAATCTTCTGCTATCACATCCACTCTGATATCATATTTTATTTTTAACATAGAAGCTAATTCATTGAGTTTTTCAGCATTCCTCGAAACCAGTATAAGATTATATTTATGATGAGCAAATACTTTTGCAAGCGCGTATCCTATTCCACTTGATGCACCAGTGATTAAAACTGTATCTGCATTATTCACAATTAATTCTCTCCATTCAGCTTTTTAATTGAGAATATATTCTAGAAACTAATTTGTCAAGTATTTACTCATTTTAAGCTTCACTTTTTATTTGGCGCTGCATAATATGTAATCATACAAGATCATATTACAAAACCCTTTTATAGATAAACAAGCTGAAATATTTAAATTACCAATACCAAATTTATCCTTACAAACTGGAATTTAACTCAGAGTACAAAGTATAGAGGACAGAGTACAGTGAAGGATGATTTTTCTCCGCTGTCGCTACAAAAAATCTTAAACTTAATGCACGCAAAGCGCTTAAAATATAGTGCTCAGCGTAGATGACACTATTAAGTTCTAAGATTTACCTGAGAGAAACGAAAGGTAAATCCACCTTCACTGTACTCTGTACTTTGTACTCTGTGCTCTGAATCAACTTCCAGTTTATCAGGATAAATTTGGAGATTGCAATTTTAAAGTTTCAAGTTGTCTATCTATAGCTACATTCTAACTAATATCTCATTTATGGCTTCGCTTACCTCTTTTCTTTTGTTATAAACCCATTCTACATCAAATTCTAAATTAAATATTTTAGAGAATGAATAATACATATTTATTTTTTGATAATATATTTCCAAATCACTCAAATTGCCTTCGAAGCACTGAGGTTTAAATAAGCTATCATGCTTGCTTATAAATAATTCATCTACATATCCTAAAAATGTGTTCATTAATTCTTCTCTAGATACATCAAAGGGGACCTTTAGTAAATTCCACTGTATTTCTTCTCTTAACTTATATTTCTTTATTCTATCTAAAATTATTATATATTCGCTGATATCCATTTTAGTATAATAATTCAGCTTTTCTTCCCTAGTACTCCATAAAGCTAATTTTTCACTTAAGGGCAATCCTTTAATCTTAAGTATTGCATCTGATGGTCCAATAACTGCTCTTTCTATATTTTTATCTGCAGTCTCAAGCCTCTCTCTTATAAAATCTTGAGTATCTCCCAAGCTAGCTACATATCCCACATCATATATACCAATTCGTCCTGCACGGCCAGCTATCTGCTTCACTTCTTGTGAAGTTAATTCTCGTATTTCTTCACCATCGAACTTTCTTATATTTACAAAAATAATTCTTCTAATAGGAAGATTAACTCCCATTCCAATTGCGTCCGTAGTTACTAAAACTTTTGTTTTTTTATTTACAAACTCTTCATACTGCATTTTTCTAACTTCTGGAGGCAAATCTCCATATATCACACTGACTTTTATACCTTTGCTAGAATAATTTTGTGCTATCTCCAGCACTCTCTTTTTAGAAAACACTACAACAGCATCGCCCGCTTTAACATCTTTATAATTAAAGCTTTTATTTTCAACCTCCAGCGGAATTGCTCTTGTATATTCCTTTATTTCATACTCATCCCTACAGTCATTTATAATTGTTTCTAATATGTTCCTTGCATTAGCTGCTCCACATATATGAATTTCATCACACTTTAAGCCAAGAAGTGCCCTACTCCATGCCATTCCCCTGCGCTCATCGCTAATCATTTGAATTTCATCAATAACAGCAATATCATAATGTTCCATTAAGTTAAGCTTTTCTATTGTGCAGGAAACATGAGTTGAACCTGGTCTTAATACTTCTTCTTCACCAGTTAACAAATCACAAACTACTCCTTCGTTATTTAACTTCTCAAAATTCTCTAAAGCTAAGATTCTAAGAGGAGATAAGTATATTCCCTTTTTTGCTGTTTTAAGGCGTTCTACAGCATTGTAAGTTTTGCCTGTATTTGTCTCACCTAAATGAATATAAATTTTTCTTTTCATGTGTCTAGTCTCAATATATTCGTCTTTAGGATTATCTGGGAACCTTTCTTCAAACTCTTTAGCAATTAACTTTGGTATATGATGCTTAGTAAGTACTGTCATAAATCCTGAGTTTAAAAAAGCATTATAATTTCCTCTTAACACGTCATAAAAATCAAAATCCGTACCATTTTTCTTATTATAATACTCCAGCATTCTTTTTGATGTTTCCTCTAAAAGCTCTTCATACCTATCATATACATCCCTAAAATCCCTAAAGCCTTCCCTTTCCATTTCCTTTAGCTTTCTTAACTTTTTTCTTATGGAAACTTCTTGTTCTATAAGCGCTCCTGGTTTCGAGTGATATACAATCTCTTCAATTTGATTAATTTGACTCTTTAACTTTTTAAATTCCCTTTGTGCCCCATTCTTTTTCATTTATCTTCCTCCATGTAAAACATTTAATATATCAATATTATGTTCTCCTATTCTATGATATTTATAATTATACATTTTATTCTCTTTCTATAATTTAATCTCATTATTTTCAATTGTGTTGTGATTCATTTTATAGCAAATTCATTACTTTCATCTATCATATAAGTATATTGAATTATAATCATATGACGCTTAAGTAAAATTTGCAACCCTTTTTTGGTTATTTATTAGTTATATTTAGTTTACGTGTTGAATATTAATTTAATGTATTGTATAATTATGCATTATAATAACTTTGCCATTGTTTATCATTTAATATAATTTTTTAAAGGTGTTGTTGTTCATGTCCTTATCTAAAGAAATAAATTCTGTACCCAAGCTTCTAACTGAAGCAAAGGATTCAATATTATTTACAACAAATCGTCCTAATGTAATAATGGAACACGGTAAAGGTATGTATTTATGGGATACATCTAATAAATGCTATCTTGATTTTATGGGTGGATGGGCTGTAACTTCCCTTGGTCATTGTCCAGATGTAATAAAAACCGCCCTCACTAATCAATCTAATACACTTATCAATGCTAGTCCCGCATATTACAATAAGCCAATGCTTGAGTTTGCAAAACTACTTACAAATATTTCTTGCTTTGATAGAGTGTTTTTTATTAAAACTACTTACAAATATTTCTTGCTTTGATAGAGTGTTTTTTATTAATAGTGGTTCTGAAGCAAACGAAGGAGCAATCAAACTTGCTAGAAAATACGGTGAAAAGTATTTAAATGGAGCATATGAAATAATTACTACCATAAATAGTTTTCATGGAAGAACTCTTGCCACAATGTCTGCCACTGGTAAAAAGATATGGGATAAATTATATGAACCAAAAGTTCCTGGTTTTAAACATGTTCCTTTAAATGATATAGACGCATTAAAACAAGCCATAACTCCAAAAACATGCGCAATAATGCTAGAACCTATTCAAGGAGAAGGCGGTGTAAATGAAGCAAGCACTGATTATTTTAAAGCTATAAAGCATTTATGTGATGAAAACAACCTTCTACTAATTGTTGATGAAGTACAAACTGGGCTTGGAAGAACAGGAAAGATGTTTGCGTATGAATACTATGGTATTGAACCAGATATTATGACACTAGCAAAGGGCATAGGTGGTGGATATCCTCTATCTGCATTATTGGCCAAGGAAAAACTAAATATATTTGAAGCAGGTGATCAAGGTGGAACTTACTCAGCTCAACCACTTGGAATGGCTGTTGGATCAGCCGTCGTAAAAGAAATCATAAGCAAAAACTTATCAAAAAATGCTAAGCTTCAAGGTGAATATTTAACTTCTAAACTAGAAGAAATAAGCTCTAAATA
Organism: Clostridium guangxiense; assembly: GCF_021043395.1. GTDB lineage: Bacteria > Bacillota > Clostridia > Clostridiales > Clostridiaceae > Clostridium_S > Clostridium_S guangxiense. The sequence goes on along the minus strand of NZ_JAJNKE010000030.1, from coordinate 4,521 downwards.
CAAACTTAAAAATATTAGAGGTAAAGGTCTTCTTATAGCCTTTGACTTACCAACTGAAAATGGAAGTGAAATTGTAAGTGAATGCTTAAAGGAAGGTTTGTTAATAAATTCTCCAAGACCATCAATAATTAGATTAATGCCACCTTTAATAGTAACTGAAAAAGATACTGATAATATGATATCAATTCTTTGCAAAGTTTTAGATGAAAAACTTAATATCAATTAATTCTATATTATAAATACAAAATTAAAGGAAGACTTATTATAGTCTTCCTTTTTCCATTTTAATTACAAACCTATAAATATTAAAAAATTATATAAATATCCAAGTAATATGGCACTAATGAGTAAAATACTTACATAAAAGAATACAGCTTTCTTTTTCATTATAGTTAAACTTCCAGTTATTGCTCCAATGCTTGTTCCTGGTCCTGTAATCATAAATGCAAGAACTGCTCCACCACCGCCACCAGCATTCATCAATGTTTTTATTAATGGAATAGCACTAGCATCACTTACATACAAAGGAACGCCTATTAATGCAGCTAGTGGAACAGAAAATATATTTTTTGCTCCAAATAATGACACGATTATTGAAGTAGGTACAAATTTATTGATCAAATATCCAATTGCAGCAAAAACAGAAAAGTATACTAAAATTTTTTTAACTCCCAAATTAAAAAATACACTTAATAACTTATCTAATTTGTATTTTTTAATAAATTTGCTTGAATTTTTATTATCACTTTTTGAGCAGCATGTCTCATTCAAATATTCTTTAGTTGCATTTTTGGAGCAGCATGAACTCTTTAGGTTAACTGGTTTTAAAATTTTAGTTCTAGTAATCTTTTTAGTTTGCTTTGAACAAGAACAGATTGCAGCTTCATTATTAGAGAACCTCACTTGATCATCAAAGAAGCTTGTATTCTTTTCTAAATAATAACTAATATTACCTGCAGCTATTCCAATAATTATGGATGAAGCAGTTAAAGCTACAGCGAATTTTACACTTATTATTCCTGATAACATTACAAATAAATCTGGACTCATAAGTGGTGATGAAGTAATAAAGGCCATTATCGGTCCCCAAGGAAGTATAGTGGTAAGCATTGAAACAATAACAGCCATGGTACCACAGGAACATAACGGTGTAAATGCTCCAAAAGCTACACTTCCCAGAATAGATGCCTTTTTACGTTTCATGAGTAATGCCTTAAATTTTTCAGGATCAACATATACATTGAGAACACATGCAACTATTATTCCAAAAGCTAATGGGACAGAATCATGTAAAAGAGTATGCAGTACATAAAAAGCAGTATCTTTAATTAAATTAAACATTTTTTTATTCCTCCTCAAACAAAATGTTTGTATTATACAAGTATTTTGTAATATTAATTCTTATAATTTATATTTATTGGAAATATATTATTTGTATCATACAAATAATATATTGTAAAATCCAGCTAAATCCTAGCAGCAATTAGGATTAGCTTTCTCAAATGCTTTTTGAAGTATATTAACTGACTTTAATATTTCCTCAACTTGGCCTTCAGGTATATTTTCAATTATTTTTTTATAATATGCCTTAACTGAATCACTTAATTTAGAAGCTGCCTCAATACCTTTTTCCCTAAGACTTACAATAACGATCCTTTTATCATTATCATCCTTGGATCTTGAAATATACTCATCTCTCACAAGCTTATCTAAAATTCTAGTCATTGTACTTGAATTTAAGTTCATCTTTTCACTTATTTCATTCATAGAAAGACTTCCAAATTTACTTATCTCCAATAATGTATAACATTGAGTAGTTGTAAAGCCATGTATTTTTATTTGATCTCTTTCAAACAGTTGAAACACCCTTACAAGCTTTTGTATCATTTCTCCAACTTCATCAATGCAGCAGTTATTGCTGACCTCATTACACTTTGTACATTTCATATTTTTCACTTCCAATATTCATATCGATTTAATTACTTTAAAATAACTATACCACATTTATTTGTATGATACAAGTATTTTGTAGATAGGCAACTTGGAGCCTTAAAATTACAAAATCCTAGTTTATCTAAGATTTATAAAGCTTTATTTAAACCATTCCGAATCAATATTACTTCACTATGCCCGAAAAGCAAGGAGTATTTTTCTCCGTTTCTCTACGAAAAATACACTGTTAGCAAGATTTAACAATGAAAATGATTATAAATTGCTTAAATAACGTATTACAAAGATTTATGCTAAAATTCCGTAGGTACGGAGGAATTTTTTCCTTGCACTACTGTGGGAGTGAAGTAACAATGCTGAAGGAACGATTTAAAAAAATTCTAATAAATCTTGGTTCAAAAATTGTAAAATACTAAGATATTTCAATCTGTCTGAGCAATAGCGAGTATAAACATACGCGGGGTTTGGGCTAATATATATATGCGTAATACAAGTTAAAGAAGGATAATGGGATTACATCCCAAACCCCGTATATGATCGTTATCCTTCTAGAACCCAAAGCAACTACTTTTTTTAAATAACCACTTAGATTTATAGGGCTTTTTTAACGCGACGAAGCATTGTTACTTCACAACTTCCAGTTTGTAGTGATAAACTTGATATAATCAATTTCAACCTTCCATGTTGCTTATCTTTATTCAATCCCTACTACCTTACTTCTATGTTCCATTAAAACTGTGTCATGCCATATACCATTCGACATTTTTGCAACTTTCTCTCTTATTCCTATCTCCCTAAAACCACAGCTTTTATGCAGCGCTATGCTTGAACTATTTTCTCTTATAATTGCGGAGTATAAAGACCAAATTCCATTTTTCTCTGATAACTTTATTAAATTGCTTAATATGCTTTTTCCTACCCCTTTACCCCTATAAGCTCCTCCTATATATATGCTAACTTCTGCAACACCTTTATAAACGCATCTACTTGAAGTAGGACTTAGTGCTGCCCAGCCAAGTACATTTTTACCATCATAAGCAACTAATCTACACACCTTCATATGTCCTTTGTCCCAATCTTCAAAACTTGGAAGCTCTGACTGAAAAGTAGCTTTCCCTGTATTAATTCCTTCCATGTATATTTTAGCTACAGCTTCCCAATTTTCAGATTTCATTTCTTGAATACTATAATCCATTCTTAATCAATCCTTTCTAATTTGACTTCCATTTTTTCTTTATTCTTATTGGCGAGTTCAAGCATTTCATCAGTCATATCAAGCCCATATACTTTTCCAGTATCACCTACATATTTGGATGAAATAAATACATCTATTCCTCCTCCGCTTCCTAAATCTAATATAACCTCCCCTTTTTGCGGATTACCAAGTGCCACTGGATTAGCACACCCAAGCGATGCATTTACAGCTTCATCAGGTAACCCATCAATGAAATCTTTTGTATACACCTTCGAATTATTAGTTACATATGAGCAGCAAGATGTAGTGCACCCACAATTTCCACTTGTTTGTTTAATGACTTTACTTGCTATCTTTCCGTAATATTCTTTAACCTCTTTTTTAACATCACCTTTCATAAAACCATCTCCTAACAACATTTATTTCCATGTATAACGTCAATAAGTATCTTTAAGCTATCTAGTACTTGTTCTCTTTTATCTTGTGGAATAGACACAAATATTTTTTTATAGTAGTTATTCATGTTTTCTTCTATTGTTTTAAATACCTTTATGCCCTTATCAGTAAGCTTTATAACAATATAGCGTCTATCCTCTGGATGTGCTTCTCTAACTACCAAATCATCATCTACTAATTTATTTATAGTCCTGCTCATCGTGCTTTTATCTAAGTTCAAAATCTTAGCAAGTCCATTTAAAGAAATTTCCTTTGCTCTACCAATTTCTACAATAGCATGGCACTGAGACATGGTAACTCCGTGACAATTTGAATCAGATTTTTCTAAAATACCAAGGTCTCTTACTAATACTCTAATTAATTCACGTAAATAATTACTTTCTTCTTTTTCCATAAAACCACCTCAATTCAATTGTAATATAAAACAGTTGTGTTTTGCAACAACTGTTTTATACCTGAGGTTAGAAACAGAACTTTGAATGTTGGAAATATGTCTCAACATATATCAAGATTGGACCTTACGATATCTTGTGCGACAAGTGTAAATTATATGGTTTACAGTATCTAAACGCCGTTGAAATAATAAAAACAATAAACAAAAGCACCATATCTACTATTCTCATTTTTCGCTTTTCTTCACCTAAAATTATATTACATGTGCTTCTTAAATTAGTTTTTACTAGAGAAGCTAATTCTTTTAGAACTGATCTTTTTTACGGGCCGCTCATAATGCTTTATGCGTGGTGTAGTAAAACCTATAAAACACCTTTTTTTACAGCCTCCTATAGATATATTGCTTGTATAATCTTGGTACTTACATTTTCAAACTTTTAGCTTGTTTATCTATATAGATAAACAAGTTGAAAAGTAAAAATTAGTAATAGTAATTTTTACCATAAGCAATAGATTTGATTTGAGCT
>NZ_JAJNKE010000003.1:110820-247073 GCF_021043395.1 Clostridium guangxiense | reverse complement strand
TAGGCGAAAAAAATTAGTTATTGCTTCACAATTTTTATAAATTATGACTTAATATATTTAGTGCGACAGCCCCATTTGATATTGCTCAATTAATGAAGATTGTGAATCAAAATTATAATAACAGATTAAGATACTTGGATAAGCATTTAAAGTATTCATTACTGTATCTATAAAAACTTTTTTCTTTAATCATTTGGTGTAATTAGGATTAATGCAAGTACCTATTTCCTCTTTTAGTTCTCTTATAGAATCCTGTAAACTTGTTTCACCCGATACTACTTTACCACCATGCACACCTAAAATTCCGTAGGTACGGAGGAATTTTTGAGGCCACTGAAAATTTTCTTTTCTTTATATTAAGTGATAATTTTAAGCGAGTACTTGCTTGAGGTATAGAAGGATAACGATCATATACGGGGTTTGGGATATAATCCCATTATCCTTCTTTAACTTGCATTGTGCATATATGTATATTAGCCCAAACCCAGTGCATGTTTACTTTTTCTTTTCTTTATATTAAGTGATAATTTTAAGCGAGTACTTGCTTATGGTATAGAAGGATAATGGGCTAAACGCCCAAACCCCGTGCATGTTTACTTTTTCTTTTCTTTATATTCTTTATATTCTTTTACAATTAAATACACAGTAGTAGCCATAAGTATTAACATTATCACTGTTAATGTATTTTTAGCAATTTTACTAATACCGCTTGCCAATGGCGTTTCAAAAAATAAAACTATGGATATAAATATCGCTGCCAAAAGCGTGTACATTTTTTTGTTTTTAAGATAATCAATAAAAAACACAATAACCAAAAATGAATAACAAATACAACCCAATAAATTTCCCAAGTTCATACCTCCTTATTAATACACAATATTTTACAATTGTCCATTTATTTAATAATACACTACATAATCACTAATATTCAAATATTCGGCATAGGACATGCCAAAGCCTTCATAAAAAGATTACAAACTAATCTTTATTTGCAACTTGAACAATTTGTTTTTCACCATTCTTTTCAAAATATTTGTAAACATGCATGCCAATCTTCTCAGCAACTTTTTGTGATGGAATATTTCGTACTGTGGTATATGAAAATACTTCATGATAATTTAAAACTTTAAATGCATATTCCTTACAAACAAGAGCGGCCTCCGTTGCAAATCCCTTATTACAATATTCTTTAATAATATGAAAACCGATTTCTGGTATAGTTTCATCACCAATATTTTGCATCGTTATGCCACAATCCCCAATAAGTATCTCACCCTCTTTTAATATTACAGCCCATAGTCCATGTTTATATTTTTTATAGTTTTCAATATTCCATTGAATCCAGCTTTCCACCTCTTTCTCACTGAACGGATGTGGATAGAATTTCATAGATTCAAGGTTAGAAAGAACTTTCATTAAATCTTTTTTATCATCAATTATTAATTTCCTCAGATACAATCTTTCTGTCTCAATAATTTTCATAATGCACCTGCTCCTCTCTTGCTCACTTCTTGAAATAAAATATAATGTATATAATACTTAAATTAAATTTCGAAAGCAAATAATATTCTTATTTTTACAATAAGACCTACCTCTTCATTTATTTCCTAATTTTTATTTACACGAACGCATGTTCTATGATATAATCAAAATATTGAGAACGTAAGTTCGTTTATAACTATAAATACTTGAAATTATATAGGTATTTTAGAAAGATTAAAAGCAAAGAGTTGAGCAAAATAAATATACAGTTTAAAAACTATCGTCAGCATTAAGTTTAAGATTTTCTGCAAAAGCAGAAAATCATCCTTCACTCTACTCTTTACTCTCTACTCTAATTCCAGTTTATTGAGCTAAATTAATATTATCAATTTAAATATTTCAGCTTATTTATCTATATACAAGAATTACGGGAGATGTTTTACATGGATGTTTTTGATAAACTTAAAATTTTAACAGATGCTGCAAAATATGATGCTGCATGCACCTCTAGTGGAGCTAGTAGAAAAGCAAGCAAAGGCGGCATTGGAAGTGCTGAAGCTTGTGGGATATGTCATAGTTTTGCTGGTGATGGAAGGTGTATTTCTCTCCTTAAAATATTAATGACTAATGCCTGCATTTATGATTGTAAATACTGCGTAAACAGAATCTCAAATGATATAAGACGTGCGTCCTTTACTCCACGTGAACTAGCAGACTTAACCATGAATTTTTATAGAAGAAATTATATTGAAGGACTTTTCTTAAGCTCCAGCGTAATAAAAAATCCAGATTACACTTGTGAAAATATGATCAAAACATTAAGAATTTTAAGACATGAATATAAATTCGCTGGATATATTCATGCAAAGGCCATTCCTGGAGCAGACAGCAAGCTTATAGATGAACTTGGGCTGCTTGCCGATCGTATGAGTGTAAATATAGAGCTTCCCTCCCAAAAAAGTTTAAAGCTTCTTGCACCAGATAAATCAAAAAACTCAATTTTAAAGCCTATGAGTTACATTAAAAATCGCATAAAAGAAAATTCTAAAGATATAGTAGTTTATAAACATGCTCCAAAATTTGTTTCTGCTGGTCAAAGCACTCAAATGATTGTAGGTGCTACTCCGGATACAGATTTTCAAATTTTAAATTTAGCTGAAAGCCTTTATAATACATATAAATTAAAACGTGTATTTTTTTCAGCTTATATGCCTGTAAATGAAAATTCCCTTCTCCCAGAAATACATACAAAACCTCCTCTTTTAAGGGAACACCGTCTTTATCAGGCAGATTGGCTTCTTAGATTTTATGGTTTTAAGGCAAGTGAACTTTTAGATGATAATAATCAAAGTTTTAATCCATATATAGATCCAAAATGTAATTGGGCACTAAATCACATGGAGCTCTTCCCTGTAGATGTAAATTCAGCCTCATATAAAGCTCTCCTTAGAGTTCCAGGTATAGGAGTAAACAGTGCAAAACGAATTATAACCACAAGAAAAGCAGTCAAACTAGATTTTTCTGATCTTAAGAAGCTTGGAGTTGTACTTAAGCGCGCCCAATATTTTATAACCTGCAGTGGCAAACTCTCCTACGGTGTTAAAATAAACGAGGATTCTGTTCTGCGTTCTTTAATGTCAGACAAAACCTTAGATATGTTTAGAAATAATTTACCGCCAGAAGAAGCGCCAAAGCAGCTTTCATTTTTCGATAACAGTTTGCTTTTACAGGAGGATATAAGAAAATGCTTAACAGGTCAAATTTAATTTATGAATATGACGGAAGCTTTGAAGGTTTACTTTGCTGCGTTTTTGAAAGCTATGAAAAAAAAGAAATACCATCAGATATTGCTCTTATAGATGAGCACCAGGTAAGCTTTTTTCCTACCAAAAAAATATTAACAGATGCAAAGAAATCAAACCGTGTTTTAATCTCCATACCAAAAAAAATAGGAAATTCAGCTTTAGAATTTATACAGTATTCTTTTTTAACCTGTCTTCCTAAAAAAGAGCTTTATATTTTAATGTTTTTGCATATGGGCTATAGTTTTGGACCGTCCGTTATGAATATGCTTTCCAATGATGTTGTAAATACACTTTTTAAAGCTGTTAAGCATTTAAAAAATGAAAGTCATCTTTTAAAGGGCTTTGTGCGTTTTTCCAGTTTTAATGGCGGTCTTGCAGCAGAAATAGAGCCCCAAAATTATGTTCTTCCCCTTTTAAAGCAACATTTTTGTGAAAGATATCCTGAAGAGAATTTCTTAATTTATGATAAAAATCACAGTATGCTACTTTTATATGAACCTTATAAGGCTTCTATCATTCCGATAGAAAATATGGAATTTAATGAACCTAATGAGGAAGAAAAACATTTTAGAAAGCTGTGGAAACTTTATTATAACACCGTAGAAATTGAAGGTCGCCATAATCCTAAATGTAGAATGACACATATGCCAAAGCGCTATTGGAAATACTTAACGGAATTTAAATAACCCTCGGCTATAGATAGACAAAATGGAATTTAACTCAGAGTACAAAGTACAGAGGACAGAGTACAGTGAAGGATGATTTTTCTCCGCTGTCGCTACAAAAAATCTTAAACTTAATGCACGCAAAGCGCTTAAAATATAGTGCTCAGCGTAGCTGACACTATTAAGTTCTAAGATTTACCTGAGAATAACGAAAGGTAAATCTACCTTCATTGTGCATTGTGAACTGTGAATTGTGCATTGAGCTAAATTCCAGTTTGTCAGCATGAATTGTGTATTAGCCGTTTTAATCTTCCATGTTGTCCATCTCTAAAATAGCCTTTTATACAGCTCTTCCCTTCTATCCTGTTTAAATCTAAACTTTTCTCTACACTTTCTAACTTCTTCTTTATCAATATCAGCTGTAAGAAGCTTTTCCTCATCTTTGCAGGTGCAAATTACCTTTCCATATGGATCTATAACCATAGAATCACCAGAATAATATAGCCCATCTCCTTCTCCAACTCTGTTTACTGCAGCAATGTAACATTGATTTTCAATAGCTCTTGCTTTTAAAAGTGTTATCCAATGTTCTCTCCTAGACTCTGGCCAATTTGCAATTACTAATATAACTTCAGCCTTTTTAGAAGCTGCCGTAAATATTTCCGGAAAGCGCAAATCATAACATATAAATGTAGAAAAATTTATATCATTTATATTAAAATATTTAATTTCTTCTCCTTTTATATAATACTTATCTTCTTCTCCATATGAAAATGGATGAATTTTTGTATACCTTGATATTTCACCTATATCAGGAGTGCATACTGAAAAATTATTTTTACCCATGTTATTCTTAATATCTACAAAGCCAAAACCCGCACATATATTATATTCCTTTGACTTTTCAGAGAACCATTTTACAGTTTCCAAATTCTTCTGGCCAATTTTATTTACATTCATAGAAAACCCCGTAAGCGTCATTTCTGGAAAAATCAATAAATCTACCTTTTCTTTTAATGCTTTTTCAAAAAATTTAATGCACCTTTTTTTAGTTTCCTCTTTATTTTCCCAAGCAATATCCATTTGTGCCAATCCAATTTTCAACCTAACACCACCCTTCTTTTAAATGTAGTCCCTGAAATATTAAAATTACAAATACTATAATTTCACAGGTAATTTTAAAAATCTTAGAGTAGAGAGTACAGTAAGCGTTGATTTACCTTTCGTTTCTCTCAGGTAAATCTTTGAACTTATATATTGTCAGCTGCGCTGATCACTATCTTTTACGGCATGCGCAAGCATTAAATTTAGATTTTTCCAAGCATAACGGAGAAAAATCAACCATCACTCTACTCTCTACTCTTTACTCTCTACTCTGCTTAAGATTATTTTACATTAATTTAATCATTTTTGCTAATACTAAGTATATCTTTAAATTTAATGGAGGTATAGAATGAAAATAGGAACAGTAAAATGGTTTGATCCTGAAAAAGGTTATGGATTTATTTCTTCTGAAGGAGAAGATGATGTATTTGTTCATTATTCATCCATAAAAGAAAATGGCCCTAAAAAAACCTTAGATCAAGGTGAAGAAGTAAAATATGATGTTGTAAAAGGTTCAAAGGGACTACAAGCATCAAACGTTCAAAAGATGTAGCACAATCCTTTTTAGTTAAAATTCATTTCTAGTAAAACTATGCTAAAGGGGTTGTTGCACTAAATATAGATATTACAATTGAATTAATTCTTAGCGCGACAGCCCATTTCTTTAATATAATACAGACAGGTTCTGGTATTCCCACTTATTAAATATAATACAAATATAGGTATTATATACTTCGATAAACTTCATTGACTAAAATTCTCAAAAGTTGTAATATTACATCATAAGTTATTTAAAAACTTAAATAATTTTAACTATTATCAATAATTAATCTTTTCTTACATTTTACACTTCAAATTCAAAGGGGATTTATGATTAAAGGAGGTAATTTTATATGCAAATCGATAAGGAAACCTTAAAGAAGGATTTTAAAAGGAAGCTTACTGCTCTATATGCCGAAGATATTTCCAGTGCTTCGGATTTTCACAAATATTATGCTATTAGTTCTTTAGTAAAAGATTATAGTTCTGAAAAATGGATGAATAGTAATTATAGATATAGCCGCAAGGAGAAAAAACAGGTTTACTACTTTTCAATGGAATTTTTAATAGGAAGATTACTTGGAAGTAACCTTTTAAATTTAGGAATAAAAGATATGTGCAAGGAGGCTCTAGCAGAGCTTGGCATTAATTTAGATGAACTTTTAGAAGTTGAGCATGATGCTGGACTTGGAAATGGTGGACTTGGAAGACTTGCTGCTTGTTTCTTAGACTCAATGGCTTCTGTAGGAATACCAGGTCACGGCTGTGGAATAAGATATGATTATGGACTTTTTGAACAGAAAATAGTTAATGGATATCAAGTTGAAATACCTGATAATTGGCTAAAAAATGGAAATGTATGGGAAGTTAGAAGAGAAGATAAAGCAGTGGTTGTAAAATTTGGAGGAGAAGTTACACCTGTTTTAGAGAATGATAGATTAACTTTTAGGCATGAAAATTTTGAACCTGTTCTAGCTGTTCCTTATGATACTCCAATAGTAGGATATAAAAATGATACTGTAAATACACTTAGATTATGGAGTGCAGAAACACTTGATAAAGATTTTGATTTTGACTCCTTCAGCAGAGGCGAATATACCAAAGCAGTTGAACATAAATATTCTGTTCAATCAATATCCCAAGTACTTTATCCTGATGACACAAGACTTGAAGGAAAGATACTTAGACTAAAGCAGCAGTACTTTTTTGTAAGTGCAGGACTACAAAGTATAATAAGAACTTATAAAAAAATGCATAAGCCTATAAATAAACTGGATGAATACATTCAAATTCAAATAAATGATACTCATCCTGCAGTCGCAGTAGCTGAGCTTATGAGAATACTTGTAGATGATGAAATGCTAGACTGGGATGAAGCTTGGAGAATAACTACAAATATAATGTCTTACACAAATCACACTATTCTCACTGAAGCGCTTGAAAAATGGCCTACTAGTATTTTCAAAAAATTACTTCCTAGAATTTTTATGATAATTAATGAAATAAACGAAAGATTTTGTAAAGATGTTTATGCTAAATATGATGACTTAAATATAGTACATGATATGGCTATTATATGCGATGGTTATGTAAAAATGGCTTACCTTGCCATTGTAGGAAGTCATTCTGTAAATGGAGTTGCAAAACTGCACACTGAAATATTAAAAGAAAGAGAACTTTCAAAGTTCTATAACTTCTTTCCTCAAAAGTTTAATAATAAGACCAATGGAATCACTCATAGAAGATGGCTTTTACAGTCAAATCCTAAACTTGCAAATTTAATAACAAAAAATATAGGTCAAAATTGGATAAAGGAACCAATAAAACTTATTAACCTTCTTTCATATTCAAAAAACAAAAATTTTCAGGATAAAATTTATGAAGTAAAACAAGCTAATAAAATTCAATTTGCAAATTACTTTAAAAGCAAACACAATATTACCATAGATCCTAATTCTATTTTTGATGTACAGGTAAAAAGACTCCACGCATACAAAAGGCAGCTTTTAAATGTATTTAATATACTTGATCTTTACTATAGGCTCAAAGATAATCCTAATCTAGATATTGTCCCAAGAACATTTTTCTTTGGTGCAAAGGCTGCTCCTGGATATTATCTTGCAAAACAGACAATAAAGCTTATTAATACAGTTGCTGACCTTGTGGACAATGACCCTGCAGTAAATGGCAAAATCAAAGTCATATTCTTGGAGAATTATTCTGTATCTCTAGCTGAAAAAATAATACCAGCTGCTGACGTAAGCGAGCAAATATCTACCACAACTAAAGAAGCTTCTGGAACTGGAAATATGAAACTTATGATGAATGGAGCTATTACCATTGCAACTCTTGATGGTGCAAATGTTGAAATACGTGATCAAGTTGGTGATGACAATATAGTTATATTCGGCATGAGAAAAGATGAGGTTATGGAATATGAGAAGAAGAAAAATTATAATTCAACAGAGTACTACAATAAAGATCCAAGACTCAAGAAAATACTTGACAGTTTGGTAAATGGATCCTTAGGAGTACCTACTTCTGAATTCTCAGATATACACAAATATCTTATTGCAAATAATGATCAATTCTTCGTTCTTAAAGATTTTGCTTCCTATATAGATGCTCAAAATAAAATAAATGAACTTTATAAAAATCAAAGCAAATGGCGTGAGATGTCCATTATTAATATAGCTCATTCAGGAGCATTTTCAAGTGACAACACCATCAGAAAATACGCCAGAGATATATGGAGAGTATAATCCTACGCGGGGTTTTGGGCCTAAGGCCCATTATCCTTCTATAACCCTAAACAGCCACTCTTCAAAATAACACAAATAATTTAGGAAAAGAATATACTCATATCAGAGGTTTGAGCATAATTTTTAGGCACACATTATCTATTTATAGAAGGATAATATTTAAAATATGTGAATTCTTAGGGGAATCCATTTTAGCTTTCCTTACTTCATTAACTGTTTCTTATTTTCTCCAATAACTTGCTACCAAAACTCACCATTAACTTACTTTCAATTTTGCCATACAATTCTTCAACTTTATCTTTCAATTTAAAATTATAAATATATGTTGATACAAAAACAATTATATATGCCCCTATAACATCTGAAGGATAATGCTGTCCAACATACACCCTTGAAAATCCAACTATAAACGATAATACAATAAATATAATTCTAAAAGCTTTGCTATATCCCTTTAACCCAAGAGCTATACTCATTGTGCCTGCCGCATGATCGCTAGGAAACGATGCATCTTTTACATGCGGAAATAATAAATTCACTTTATTATGAACAAATGGCCTATCAACGTAATATATTCCACCAATTATAAAGTTTATAATTAAATTAATTATAGTAATAATTAAAGTGCTAATAGCTGCTTTTCTATAATTCAAGCTATTATTTTTAATTCCAGTAATAAATACGAATACAATAGCAAGCATAAATATATAGGGTACGTATTTTGAAAAAAATATCATTGTCAAATCTAAAGCATGATTTTTACCTGCCATATTATTTATAAATCTAAAAATTGTCATATTCATTTTTTACATCCTTTCTAAAATATATTATTATATAGAGCAATAAATCTTTGCATATATCCATTATCTTGTAGAACTACAAAAATTATTTTTGAAAATAATACTCCAAGTATAATCCCTGCTATAACATCCGTTGGATAGTGCACAAACAAATACACTCTGGACAATGCAATCAAACATGCAATGGCCATAAATATCAATTTATATTTAACAAAATACATTGATAACACTTCTGCAACAGCAAATGAGGATAATGTATGTCCAGAAGGAAAAGAATAAGATATTGGCTTTGCAATCAACAATTTAATGCTAGTTTGCTTATTATAGGGCCTAGCACGTCTTACTATATGCTTAATAATACCCTCACCAACAATTGAACTTATAATCAACGTTAGTATTACCATGTAGCCTATTAACTCATATGGTTCATTTAATATTAAAGCAGCAGCCATAACTATCCAAATGACACCTAAATTTCCCATATTCGTTATCATCGGCATTAATTTATCTAAGTATTTATTCTGAATATGATTTTTAATAAAAAATAGAATATAATTATCAAAACTGTTTACTCTTCTTTTTATAGTCAAATACATATAAACACCTTCTCCATAATAAAATTTCCTTACAATCATTTAACCTCAAATTCACTATGATGTATATTATCAATCCAAAAGATTAAAATCACATTAAAATTAAAGAAAAAAATAAAGCGAACATACAAAAGTATATCCACTTTATAATATCTTTAAATTTACAATTATTTTTGTGCCTATTCCATCTTTACTTTCTACCTCTATAGTTCCATTATGCATAGCTGCTATATGTTTAGCTATAGATAAACCCAGCCCCGTTCCGCTGCTCTCCCTCGATCTAGATTTATCTACAGTATAAAATCTATCAAATATCTTTCCAATTTCGTTCTTCGGTATACCGCTCCCATTGTCACTTACAATTAGCTTGACGTTATTTCCTTGTACTACTGAGCTTATATCAATTTTCCCATATTGTGGCGTAAACTTAATACTATTATCAATAAAAATCCTGAGCATTTGTTTTAACAATCTGTAATCTGCCAAAACTTTAATATCTGCATTTTCACCATTGGTTATTGCTATTTTTTTTGTTTCTGCTACCTTAGTTTCTTCCACCACTTCATCTATCAGCTGTTTTAACTTAAATTGATTTTTTTCCATCATTAAGATTCCGTTGTCATTTCTTGCAAGAAAAAGCAGCTTTTCAATTAATTCAGCCATATTTACAGTCTCTAATTTAATGGCTTTAATTGATTTTTCTAATGCTTCCCTATCATCTTTTCCCCACCTATCAAGCAAATTCGCATAGCCTTGAATAACCGCTATTGGAGTTCTAAGTTCATGAGAAGCATCTGATACAAATTGATTTTGCTTTTCAAAGGATTCTTGAAGCCTATCAATCATATTATTTAAAGTACATGAAAGTTTTTTAAGTTCATCATTAGGTCCTTCAGCGTTTATGCGCTCTTTTAGATTGTTAATACTTATATCTTCTGCTGTTTTTGTTATGTTTTCAATAGGCTTAAGCATTCTTCTGCTTGTTATATATCCTAATAAAACAGATAAAACTATACCAACAAAATCTGCTAATGCCATAAAGACAAACAATACCGTTAAAAAGTCATATTCGCTATCCATATTTTTAACTACTTGTAAAAATACTATTCCATAGCTTTTGTTTTTAAATTCTACATTTTTATACTGAAGATGCTTATCCTTTTCTTCTAAGTGGCGTACTTTGTTGTAAGGCTTTTTAATTTTTACTTGATAATTAAATTTATTTGACTCATTTATTAATTTACCATCTGAAGCTATTATCCTTATATGCATATTTTCATTAGCTGGTACATCATAAAATAAATTTTTATCTTTTAAATCAGCCTTATATGTTAACTTAGGGAAAATAATATTTGTAATGTCATTTACCTGCTTAGTTGCTTGATTATTTAAATAGTACTTAATCCCATAGAGAACAGTTGCACTCAATATTAAAAGTACAAATGAAAATGTAAATGCGTAAATAGTAGTTATTTTTACAGATATTTTAGCTTTGCGTATAAAATTTAATCTCACTTTTTATCTCCCCTAATGACATAGCCAACTCCTCTTACAGTGGTAATAAGCTTATCTTCATATCCATCATCTATTTTACCGCGAAGATATCTTATAAATACATCTACAACATTGTCTCCACCAATATAATCATAACCCCAAATTTTTTCAATTAACTGTTCTCTAGTTAAAACTATATCTTTATTAACTAAAAGAATTTCTAAAAGATCATATTCCTTTTTTGTAAGCTCAATTAATTTGCCAGCTCTTGTAACTTCATGAGTATCTCTATTCATTACAATATCCCGAATCTTAATTTCATTTTTATTTGTTTTAGGAGAATTTTTTCTTCTAATAACTCTTATTCTTGCAAGCAGTTCTTCAATCGCAAATGGTTTAGTAAGATAATCATCAGCTCCAGTGTCAAGCCCTTTTACCTTATCCTCCACATCTCCTCTAGCCGTTAACATTATAATAGGTATATCTGAAAATTCCCTAACCTTCTTACAAATTTCCATACCATTTAAACCCGGAAGCATTATATCAAGTAATACTAAACTATATTCTCCGTTTTCAATCTTTTTAAGTCCTTCTCTTCCATCATACGCCGTATCAACATTATAACCTTCGTGAACAAGTTCCATCTCAATGAACATTGCCATTTGTTTTTCATCTTCAACTAAAAGTATTTTATACTTACTCATACCATCAACCTCTTACGTAAAAACATAAACATTTATATTATTATACACCATTTCTGCAAAAGTGTAATAAAGGTATATTTGTAATACTATAAAAAAATGGGGCTGTCACACTAAAAAAATTGTGAAGCAATCATAATAGTGAAGGGTTTTAACGAGCAAAGTGAGGTTAAAACCCTTCACTTTAGTTAGTTCGCAATTTTTTATATTTAGTGCGACAGCCCTATTTTTTAATTTATTTAAAGTATTCTACTCCGCTCTTAAATATCTTCTGATCTTGATTTCCAAATATATTTTTATAAGTATTACTTGAAAATCTTTCTGAATGGGCCATTTTCCCAAGTATTCTTCCGTCTGGACTTGTTATACCTTCTATTGAGCAAACAGAACCATTAGGATTAATTTTAGTATCATAACTTAAGTTTCCGTCTAAATCAACATATTGAGTTGCAACTTGACCACTTTCCATAAGCTTTTTCGTAAGTTCTAAGCTACAAGCAAACCTTCCTTCACCATGTGAAACAGGTATGCAATGTATATCTCCTTTTTCTACATTTGAGAACCAAGGCGATTTTGTTGAAACAATTTTAGTGTATACCATTTGTGATACATGTCTTCCTATAGTATTGTAAGTTAAAGTAGGACATTTATCATCTATTTCTCTTATCTCCCCGTATGGAACAAGACCAAGTTTTATAAGTGCCTGGAAGCCATTACAAATTCCTAGCATAAGTCCGTCACGTTCATTTAATAATTTCATAACCTCATCTTTAATTCTTTCATTTCTAAATACAGCTGCTATAAACTTTCCAGAACCATCTGGTTCGTCTCCAGCACTAAAACCACCTGGAAGCATTATTATTTGAGATTTTTTTATTTCCTTTACAAATTCCTCTATAGAAGCTTCAATATCACTTTCCTTTAAGTTTCTAAATACAACTGTGCTGACTTCTGCCCCAGCTTTTTCAAAAGCTTTTTTAGAATCATATTCGCAGTTTGTACCAGGGAATACGGGTATAAATACCTTTGGCTTTGCAATCTTGTTTAAAATGCTTACTTTTGTATTATCATACTTAGGCTCTACATTTATTTCTATCCTTTCCTCTACTTCAGCTTTTGTAGGGAATATCTTTTCAAGAGTATTTGTCCAAGCTGCATAAGCTTCTTTTAAGTCAATTACAGTTTTTCCAAGGTCAACTTCATATTCTCTTTCAGTTGTTCCAAGTTCAACATACTTAGTTTCTCCAAAAGCTTCTTTTAAATCTAAATCTGAAGAAAGTTCAAGTATTATTGAACCATAATCTTCTGTAAATAAATCTACATTTGAAGCTTCATTTAATTTAAAGCCTATTCTATTACCAAATGCCATTTTGCTTACTGCTGCACAAATACCACCATTTCTAACACTTTGAGCACTAAGAACACAGCCTTTTTCCATAAGTTCATGAACCTTATCAAAATTTGCTTTAAGTTTATCAAATACAGGAAGTTCATTTTCATCCCTTAAAGCTTTAACTAAAACTACCCTATTTCCAACTTTCTTGAATTCTGGTGATATTACCTTGTTAACATTTAAAACATTAACTGCAAAAGAAACTAAAGTTGGAGGTACAGTTAAATCCATGAAAGTTCCAGACATACTGTCTTTTCCCCCAATTGCAGGAGTTTTAAATTCTTTTTGAGCATAAAGTGCACCAAGAAGTGCTGCAAAAGGTTTTCCCCATTTTTCTTCATCTTTATTAAGTCTTTCAAAATACTCCTGGAAAGTAAGTCTTGATTTCTTGTAATCTCCTCCCATACACACAATTTTAGTAAGTGATTCAACTACAGCAAACATGGCACCGTGGAAAGGACTCCATTCTCCTATTTTAGGATTGTATCCATAAGTCATTAAGCTTCCTGTTGTAGTATCCCCTTCAAGTACAGGAAGTTTAGCTGCCATACCTTCAGCAGGTGTTTCTTGATATTTTCCACCAAAAGGCATTAAAACTGTTCCTGCTCCTATAGTGCTGTCGAATCTTTCAGAAAGTCCTTTTTGACTGCATACATTTAAATCAGAAAGAGTATTTAACCATTTTTCCTTTATATCTATTGAATTTTCTTCCTTATCAAAATAGCTTTGCTTTTCGCAAGGCGCCTGTACAAATACATCTGTATTTTGCCTAACACCATTTGTATCAAGGAATTCTCTTGTAATATCAACTATAGCATTTCCTTTCCAGAAAAGCTTAAGTCTTTTACTATCTGTTACCTTTGCCACAACTACAGCTTCAAGGTTTTCTTTTTCAGCATATTCTACAAACTTTTCAGCATTTTCTTTAGTTACTACAACTGCCATTCTTTCCTGAGATTCTGAAATTGCAAGTTCTGTTCCATCAAGACCTTCATATTTTTTAGGAACTAAATCTAGGTTTATATCAAGTCCATCTGTAAGTTCTCCAATAGCTACAGAAACTCCACCAGCTCCAAAATCATTACATCTTTTTATCATAGTGCTTACAGCTTTGTTTCTAAATAATCTTTGAAGTTTTCTTTCAGTTGGCGCATTTCCCTTTTGAACTTCAGCACCACAAGATTCAAGTGAGCTTACTGTGTGTTCCTTTGAAGAACCTGTTGCTCCACCGCAGCCATCTCTTCCAGTTCTACCACCAAGTAAAACAACTACATCAGAAGGCTTTGGCTCTTCTCTTACAACATTTTCCTTAGGTGCAGCAGCAATTACAGCTCCAACTTCCATTCTCTTTGCTATAAAGCCTTCATCATAACATTCTGAAACCTGCCCTGTTGCAAGACCTATTTGGTTTCCATAAGAACTGTATCCATGAGCTGCCCCAAGAGTTATTTTCTTTTGAGGAAGTCTTCCCTTTGTTGTATCTTCTATTCTTGTTCTAGGATCTCCACTTCCTGTAACTCTCATAGCCTGATATACATATGATCTTCCGGATAATGGATCTCTTATTGCCCCACCAAGGCATGTAGCAGCACCACCAAATGGCTCAATTTCTGTTGGATGGTTATGAGTTTCATTTTTAAACATAACTAGCCATTTTTCAGCTTTACCATTTATATCTGCATCAACAACAATGCTGCAGGCATTTATTTCATCAGATGCATCAAGGTCATCAAGATATCCATTTTTTCTAAGAGCTTTCATGCCAATAACAGCTATATCCATTAAGCATAACTCTTTCTTTTTATCTCCATAAACTTCTTTTCTTGTTTCAAGATAATCTTCATAAGCAGCCTTAACTACCTTTGTATACTTTCCATCCTCAAACTTTATATTATTTAATCTAGTTTGGAAAGTTGTATGTCTACAATGATCTGACCAATACGTATCTATAACCTTTATTTCTGTAATTGTTGGATTTCTTTTTTCTATATTTTTGAAATACTCTTGAGTAAACTTTAAATCATCAAGACTCATTGCAAGTCCTCTATCTTTTAAGAATGCTTCAAGTTCGCTTTCACTAAAATTCATAAATTTTTCAATTGTTTCAACAGTATCTGGAAGATTATATTGAACTTTTAATGTAGAAGGTTTTTCTAGGGATGCTTCTCTTGAATCTACAGGATTAATTAAATATTTCTTTATTTTCTCAAAATCACTTTCGCTTACATTTCCTTTTAATACTATTACTCTCGCAGAAATTATTGTCACATTTTCCTTGCCTGTAAGTATCTGCATACACTGCGCTGCCGAGTCTGCCCTTTGATCATATTGTCCTGGTAAAAATTCCACTGCAAATATCTTTTCATTCTTTTCCACATTTATTTTTTCATCATAAGCTTCATCTACTGTACTTTCTGAAAATACTATTTTTTTTGCAGCTTCATACTCCTTATCAGTTATGCCAGACACATCATATCTGTTAAACACGGATACTTTTTCAAGTCCATCTATGCCCAAATTTTCTTTAAGGTCTTTAAGAATTCCTTTTGCTTCAACATCAAAGCCGTCCTTCTTAATAACAAATATTCTTCTAACCATCTCTTTATCAAGCATAATCTACATTCTCCTTAACTTTTACGAACATTTTTTTATTAATAAACAATATAATTCGTATTGATATAAATATTATAATACAAATTTATAAAAATTTAAAGTATTTTAAGCAAAAAAGCAAAGTAACAATGCTGAAGGAACAGTTTAAAAAAATCCTATAAATCTTAGTAAAAAATTATAAAATACTTAGATATTTCAATCTGCTTGAACATTTTCACAGCAAGTTATTGAAATATCTTAGGACTTTATGATTTTTTCACTTTAGATTTATAGGATTTATTATTAAAAGTGCTTTTATATTATTCTAGAAGGATAATGGGCTTACGCCCAAACCCCGCATAAGTGTATGTGACGAAGTATTGTTACTTTGTGTAACATTTTCCATTTACATTATGATAGGTTTTAACATTATCTTTTCCATCAACATTCTTAAGAATAACAGTGGATTGTATTTCGATAAATGCATTTTTTATTTCTTTTATATCCTTTTCGCTGTACGTGCTTAAATTTATATTAGCTTTAGTATTATTCTTTAATTTGATTTCTATAAGCTTATCCCATTTTGGAACAAGTATGCTTTCAACTTCACTAAACCTAATTTCCGTTTTTCTTATGGGGAAACCACTATATATAACTACCTTTTCACAGTTAATCTCCAAATCTGGCAAGCTTTTATTTTTTACCATTCTATATCTATATATAGTACAGCTAACATCATATAATACATATACAATTACTACTACTATAAAAATCATTGCAACCTTTGACTGCTTATTTTTTAAAATTACAGTTATTGAAAGTATAATTAGGATGACATCAGCTATCAAATATTTATAATCATTTTTTGAAGTAAAGGTTTTAAAATCGCTATCCACACTGTCTCCTCCAACTTATAAAAATTTTTTTAAAATTTCATTATTTATTATACCATATTGAAAAAAGTTATTGTATAATATTTTAAAATAGCAATAGTGCTAAAGGAAAGGAGTTTTACATATGAATAAAGTGGATAAACACAAGGAAATATGTGAAAAACTTAATAAGCTTTATGCTGCTAAAAATAAGGACTATGGTGATAGCTTTGGTAAAGGTTTTGATGAATATGGGCCAATAATGTCCGCCATAAGACTAGATGATAAACTTCAAAGATTTAAGCAGCTTATAAAAAACGACGCTGAAGTTAAGGATGAGAGTATAATAGACACACTTATGGATCTCGCAAATTACAGCATAATGACCATAATTGAACTTGAAAAAGACAAAGAGGTGTCTTAAATTGGATGAAGATAACGATTTTTCATTGAGAACAGCTAATCGTGGAGTTGATTTCCAGGATTCAAGATGGTTCTCCGAAAAAGAAGTCATAAGATTAAAGAAAGCTCAAGAGGAAATATTCTGGCTTCTCAATAGAAATTATAATACAAATTCTATAATGAATTTTGTTGGAGGACATTATCAATTTTCTATTCGCCAGCGTCAAGCATTGAAACGTTCTACTGGTTCAAAGAAAGATATAGAAAAAAGAATTTCAAAAATTATTTCCTGTGAAAATATAAAAAATGATAACATTTATATAGATGGTTTTAACCTCATAATAACCCTTGAAGTAGCCCTTTCAGGTGGTATACTTGTAGTTGGAAACGATGGAGCAGTAAGAGATATTGCAGGTATTCAAGGCAGCTATCACCTAATAGATAAAACAGATAGAGCTCTAGAAATAATAGGTGAAGCTTTTGACGATTTTAAAGCTACAAATGTCAAATTTTTTCTTGATTCCCCTGTTTCAAATTCTGGCAGACTTAAAGAAAGAATACTCCTTCACTCCATTTCCTGGAATTGCAATATAAGTGTTGATCTTGTCCCAAATGCTGATAATATACTTTGTGATATGGGAAGAATTGTAACCTCTGACTCAATAATACTTGACAAATGTAAAAGTTGGTTTAACCTTACGCGAAAAATAGTAGAGGATTACGTGCCAAATGCAAGACTTGTAGATTTAACATAGAAAAAAGGCTGCTGCACTAAAATTGATAAGCCATAATTTATAAAGATTGCGAACCTTAAACCAGAGTACAGATTACAGAGCACAAAGTACAGTGAAGGATGATTTTCTTCCGCTTTGCTACAGAAAGTCTAAAACTTATTGCTGATGCCATTTATAGATAATGCATTATTGCGTTCATTCAGTCGGCTAAGCATCATACTGTGTTTTTATATAATTTTAGATTTATCTGACGGGAGGAGGATAAATCAACATTCACTGTACTCCGTACTCTGTCCTCTGTACTCTGATTAAGTTAGTTGGTATTCTTTTTAAATTCTGACTACATATATTTAGTGTAACAGCTTTCTTTTAACAATTGCTACATCGCCCTTCCTGGAATAACTGCATCTATTATTCCAATAACAAGAGCTGCTAATATTGCCCCTAATATTGATGCCCTCATGTTAGGGACTAAAAATTGAGTTAAATATATTATTATAACTGAAATTACAAATCCTTTTAATCCTTTTCCAAAAGGTGATGCATCAACACCCATAAAGGATTCAACAAAATAATCTACTACTGTTATAATAACTGCTGCTAACAGGAATGACCACAATCCTCTAATGCTAAAACCAGGTGTCAAAAATGAAGTTATAGCTAATATAACAGCTGTAAGAGCTAATCTTCCAAGCCATTGTGCAAAGCCACCACCGCTTGAACGTTGTACTTTTTTATTGTCATTGTTACTATCTGCCATAGTAAAATCCCTCCTAAAAAATCAATAAATATTAAGAATATATTTATATTGCCCATATTATTGATAAATATAATACATTTTTAAAATTTTTTAAGGAAGAAATTATTCATAACGCAGCTTTATATCCATGTTTTATTATATATATTATTATTGAAACTTTGGTATTTCATAAGTTATTACATTTTTATCCAAAATTTGCTTAAATGAATTATACATTGATTTAGAAATAGTGTAAGCCCATTCTACATCTGTAGCATATTGATAAGATGCAGGATATGATGGATTCCATTTCATAGCATAGAGAGTTTTTCTATCAGAATACACAGGGGTTGCACTATAAATATAATTTTCAGCTATAAATTTAATTCCGCCTTCTATGGCATCCTTTGGAGTAAACCATCCATTATCATAGGCATATTGGGAACCATGCTTTTCAGGATCTGAGTCATCAGCCCTTATCCCAAAAAAATTATATGTGCTTTTACCATTTACTTTTATGTTTCCAGAAGAAAGATTTGATGTTCCATTGCTACTCTCATGAAGTGCATGATATAGCAGATATACAACATTAATCTTATATTTATTTGCGGCATCAATAAATGTTTGTCCCATTCCTTCCAAGGTCCCTTTTCCTTTAAGTACTGCATTTAAATCATCAGCAGTTACATTATCCAAAGTTTTATCGATTTTCATGAACATATACTTTCCAACATCATCCATAAAATTATCTGGATTCATATAATATGAAATAATATTCTTGCTTGCAGAAGTCCAGTAAGTTCTTATTTCATATTTAGAAGAATTTGAGGTAAACTGTTCATTTACTATTTTATCCAAAGCAATACTGTAATTTTTATTAGTTATATTTTGCATGCCAGAGCTTACCATCGTGTTTGAAACACATCTAAAGTAATTTGTGTAGTAATTATCAAAATCCGTATTTCCATCCTCGTGGGTTCCAATCATATTGTTTTGATTTTTAACATATACTACAACTTTATAATCTCCTTCATCAATTGGTTTATCATACTGAAAGTTAAAGGTAGCTGCATCAACAGCATTTGTATATCCATTTGTAATCTCTCTGTAATTTTCAAATCTATATCCCACATAATTAAATTTATATAGAAATATTCTGTACTTTACCTTATCCCCTGAAGATTTTATGTTCAATAAAAGCTTGTCATTTACTGATAACGTTTTGTTTAAGATACTGCATGAATAAATCACAGGACCGCCATCGTATTTTGTACCATCAACCATAGTTGAACTCACAGTAAAATCCATTTTTATAGGTTTGCTTAAAACTTTTCCATCCTGACATTTTACATCTTGGCTTACATTTAAAGTGTAAGTTTTCCCAGGTACATACCCAAGTGTTGGAAGTTCAACAATTACTGCTCTTGAATCACTTTTATCAGTTTTTACCTTTACTCCAACATCTCTAGTACTATCCATAACCTTAAAATTGCTAGAATTAATTGATTCAGGATCTATCGGTTTATTAAATGTAATTTTCCATTCTTTATTCATGTCAACTTCTGTTTTAGTCGGAAAAGTATCCACTTCCACTGCTTGTACAGTTTTAGACATAAGAACTAAAAAAGCAAAAATAACCACGACTAATAATTTTTTCATTCCCATTTTTAAAACCCCCGCTTAACCTTATATATATAATATTATACTAAATTTATAAATTATCATAGTAATAATTTTATTAATGAAATTTAAGGCTTATAACCACTTATTTTCCAGCAATTTTTTGTCGTTTTTAGTCGATATATCTGTTAATATATAAAAAAGGAGTGATTTACAATGAACTGCTGCAAAAAACTTTTTATGATTTTAGTTGTGATTGCTGTACTTATTTTAAACCCGAACTATATTTTAGCTAAGTCTCCTAACAAATCAAGTTCTGTTCCGATAGCTCCAACTTTGCTTACATATTCTAACTTAACTTCAAGTGAAGCTACGCTAAATTGGACAAGTTCCTATAGTGCGGTCGGCTATAAATTGTACAGAGCAACCCCATATGATTCAAATTATACTTTAATAGCCACATTAACTACTAATAGTTATAAAAACGTATCCTTAAAGCCAAACACAACCTACTGGTATTTTGTTAAGGCTTATAATTCTTATGGTACTTCTTTAGATTCTAAGCATATAAGCCTTACAACTTCTGGGCTATCTACTTCGAAAAAACTAGTTTTAGGCTATACTACTTATTATTATTCCGGTGATACTTCTTCTTATAACTCAATGGTATCAAATACCTCAACCTTGGATGAAGTTGCAACAAATACCTATACAACAGATAGTTATGGGAATATTTCAGGATTAGTACCGTTAAATCAAATTACCTATGCAAATAGTTACGGAATTAAAACTTTTGCCATGATAACAAATAACTTTGATGGAGCAATAGGAAAAACATTATTAGAAAGTTCCTCAAATAGAACAAGGCTTATAACCAACATCTCAAATGCATTAAAAACCAATGGTTATAAAGGTGTTAACATAGATCTTGAAGCTATATACTACTATGACAGAACTTACCTTACAACCTTTATGAATGAACTTTACAATACTCTTCATACTCAA
Source organism: Clostridium guangxiense (assembly GCF_021043395.1). Taxonomy (GTDB): domain Bacteria; phylum Bacillota; class Clostridia; order Clostridiales; family Clostridiaceae; genus Clostridium_S; species Clostridium_S guangxiense. The sequence goes on along the minus strand of NZ_JAJNKE010000003.1, from coordinate 225,770 downwards.
GGTTTTTATGTAACAATAGCAGTTCCTGCAAAGACCAGTGATAGTTCAAGTGCTTCCTGGAGCGGCGCTTATGATTATGCTGCACTTTCAAATGCTTCTGATCAAATCGTACTAATGACTTACGATGAACATTATCCTGGTGGAACATATGGTTCTATAGCTTCTATCGGATGGGTAGAGAATGTAATCAAATATGCTTCCTCAGTTATACCAAGAGGAAAAATCTTACTTGGAACTGCAGCTTATGGGTATGATTGGTCATCAAGTACAGCAAAAGCCTATGGCATCTCTGGAATCTATAACTTAGCCTTAACTACTGGTAGCACAATAAATTGGGATTATATATCTCAAACCCCTTACTTCAACTATATTAGCTCAACTGGAATTAGCCATAGTGTATGGTTTGAAAACGCTCAAAGCTTAAATTACAAGCTTAATTTAGTAAATTCATATAATTTGTCCGGCATAGCTATCTGGAGACTTGGACTTGAAAATACCGATTATTGGACAAGCATTAAAACAAAATTCAACAGATAATTAATTGTGAAGTAACAATGCTTCGTCACGTTAAAAAAATCCTATAAATCTAAGTGGTTATTTAAAAAAAGTGGTTGCTTTGGGTTCTAGAAGGATAATGGGCAAAGCCCAAACCCCGCGTATGTTTATACTCGCATACGCTCAAACAGATTGAAATATCTAAGCATTTTACAATTTTTAAACCAAGATTTATTAGAATTTTTTAAACCGTTCCTTCATCATTGTTACTTCACCCCCACGGTAGTACAAGGAAAAAATTCCTCTGTTCCTACGGAATTTTGGTGTGAATGTTTACATTCCATTATTTAAACGATTTATTATTATTTTTATTGTAAAATCTTGTTAACAGTGCATTTTTCATAGAGAAACGGAGAAAAATCTTCCTTGCTTTCCGGTATAGTGAAGTAATGTTGATTTGGGATGGTTTAAATAAAGCTTTATAAATCTTAGATGATAAATCGTAAAAGTCTTAGAGAATTTAATCTGTTTGAACGATAGTGAGTTATTAAATTCTCTTAGAATTTTAGGATTTATCATCTTAGATTTATTAGCTTTATTTAATATCCCAAATTAATATTACTTCACAAATTCCAGTTTGCCAGGATAACTTTATTATTAGCACTTTCAACCTTCCAAGTTTTCTATCTTTTCAATACGTTTCTCTTATACATAATGTACATTTTTTTATTTAAAGGGTCTATCTTATGATTTTCTCTTGTTTTTCCAAGTTTAAACGGTATTTCATGAAAACCATAAAATTTTGTAACAAACATTCCTTTACCCTCTGTGTAGGATGCAACCTCCAAATTATAGTCTCTTGAGGTATTTACAGGAATTAGCCCTTGAATTAAAATATCTTTATTTAGTTGTATTGGATTATCAAATTTAGCTCTAAGTCTTGTAAGGTCTAAAATGGCTCTCCCGCAGACCTCTCCACTAATTTTAAGTTCAAATTCATATAAAGGTTCCAAAAGCTTTGTTTTTGCATTATTTATAGCTTCCATAAGTACCATAGGCGCCAAATTTCTAAATTCCGCTGGAGTACTCATAACACTGTCAAAGACTCCATGAATAAGTGTAACCTTAATATCTGTAAGCTCCCATCCATAAAGTCCCTGTTCAAGAGCATCATACACCCCATCTTCTACGCCATTTTGAAAGGTTTTTGGCAAATAACCTGTAGTAACCTCTGATACATACTTTATGCCCTCTCCTCTTTTAAGCGGTTCAACTTTTATTCCTATTCCTGCATAAAAGGGATTTTCAGCTTCAAATATATGAGTTACTGCAGTGCCTATCTTTTCTAGAGTTTCTTTATATATAGTAAGTGCTTTTTCAAACTTGACTTTTATATTATAGTTGCTTTCAAGTATTGCTTTTACAACCTCCATTTGAACTTCTCCAAAAAAATTTAAATAAATGTCTTTTTGATCCTCCGAAGCTTCAATTTTTAAAAGAGGATCTTCTTCAGATATCATTAAAATAGCTTCATATAGCTTTATATTTTCATGTTCATCTAAAGGAATAATTTTAGCCTTTAACACCGGCTGAGCTAAATTTATATTTGTAATTTTTTTATCCCTTAAGCCTATAATATCTCCTATTTTAACACCTTTAATCCCATATAAAATTCCTATATCACCTGCTCTTAAGGTTTCACTTTCTAGGTTCTTTCCATTTAAAAGCGCATCTATCCTTTTAACTTTTTCATCATTTTCCTTTCCAAATATAGAAAGCTTATCTCTTACATTTATTTTTCCATTAAATAATCTAACATAAGTTTTCTTATTATTGATTTTTGAATTGTCAATTTTAAATACAACTCCAGAAAGCATGCTCGCCTCATTACCTTTTGAATATGGCAAATACTTAACTACAGCATCCATTAAATCCTGCATGCCAATTCTCTTTAATGCCGCACCAATTAATACAGGATAAAGCTTTCCGCACCTAGCTTTAAATTGTATTCTTTGCTTAACATATCGCCTTTCAATTTTTTCACCATTTATATATGCTTCTAAAAACTTATCATCAATATCACATAAATTTTCTATAATTCCTTCTATACTATCACCAGAATATGGCTTCTCTACTTCAAGTTCATGAATACCTTCTCTATGTGCATTTTGAATTCCTATTATATTAGGTGATAAAACCTTTTTCATTTCTTCTATTACCCTTTTGTAATTAGCTCCACTTCTATCGAGTTTATTTATAAATATAACCGTTGGAAGCTTAAGTTTCTTTAAAACTCTAAAAAGCATTAAAGTGTGTGCTTGAACTCCTTCAACTGCTGAAACAACAAGCACTGCTCCATCAAGTACACTTAAGGAACGTTCAACTTCTGCTACAAAATCTGCATGTCCCGGTGTATCCAGTATATTAATCTTTACATTTTTCCAATTAAAGGATACTACAGATGACTTTATTGTAATTCCACGCTTTCTTTCAAGTTCCATAGAATCCGTCTGAGTATTTCCATTATCTACTCTTCCGATTTCCTTTATGACTCCACCCAAATATAGTAAGTTTTCTGTAACGGTTGTTTTTCCTGCATCAACATGCGCAACTATGCCAATATTAATTTTATTCAAAATATCATCCCTTCAAATTCAGCACATGCAAAATAGATGTTAAAGGTAAGGTGATAATCCAATACTACCTTTTTTATATGCTGCGTTTTCCCCGAATCAGATTACACATCTGAAGGTATTTTAAATAACAAAAAAACACCATAACCAATGGTGCCAAATGTCTTTTATTATAAATCATCAAGGCTTCAGGGTTACTTTACTTTTTAAAAGAAGCATCACCAAATAAAGCAAAAACATAATACTTTTTTGCCTCATGTGTGGTTACCGACTCAACTATTAAGTTTCGGTACAGTAAACCATTAAAAACATACTTCTTTTTTAAATATTAAATTAGATACTTTTCACCTTTATGATTTTTTTTAGCATGAAAAACAACTCCTTACAATAAGTTTAGGCATCTGAAAGAAAATAGTAAATTCATATTACTGAAAATTAGCCGATAGATGGACCTATTATTTTTTTGAAGATACCTTAAATACCTACCTATATGAGTTTATTATACAAGTAATGTATTTATATGTCAATTTGTAATTACTATGGATAGAAAGCTGGAAAATTGAAAACTCAAAGTTTATCCTAAAAAACTAGAAGTTGTAAAGCAGAGTAGAGAGTAGGGAGCACAGAGTACAGTGAAGGATGATTTTTCTCAGCTATGCTTCGAAAAATCTAAAACTTAATGGGCGCAAAGCGCTTAAAATAAAGTGTTCAGCGCAGCTGACACTATTAAGTTCTAAGATTTACCTAAGTGAAACGAAAGGTAAATCCACCTTCACTGTACTCTGTACTTTGAAAACAACTTCAAAAAATCTCTCAGTCCATAATTTCATTACGCTTGTAACATTTTTTTTCTTTATATCTAAGTTAAAAATACTTCAACCACAATAATTGCCTAAATTATATTGTTATCTCAACTCTCTTATGCTATTATTTTTTCCTCTATAAATTTGTTCTTAAGTAATAAAAGTATCAAATAGTAATTCATACCTTGCTATCTATTTTATTTTCATAAGTTCTAATCTACTAATACCTATTTTTTCAACTTCTTCAACTAATTTTTCCTTCTCTGGTATATACAAAGTATATTTTGATGCAAATATTTGATTGTTTAAACCACCTAAAGCATATTCTGCAGCTACTTCATCTTTATCGACGCATAAAATTATACCCATTGGCTCACTATCTCCTTCATCATTAACTTCCATACTATAATAATTTAAATACATATTCATTTGTCCAACATTTTCTGGTTTTAATTTTCCCATTTTCAAATCAATTAGTACATATGCTCTAAGAATTTTATTATAAAAGATCATATCTACATAATAATGAGTATTATTTAATGTAATTCTTTGTTGAGATCCCACATACGTAAAACCTCTTCCAAGTTCAAGTAAAAAGTCCCCTATGTGTCTTATCAATTTATATTCTAAATCCTTTTCTAAAAATGGCTTACTTTCTGGAACCCCTAAAAATTCAAATACATATGGATCTCTCATTAAATCTTGTGGCTTTTTAATCTCAATTCCTCTTTGAGCTAAATTAAGCACTTTTTCTTTATTTGATTTTCCATCTGATAACAAAACTCTTTCAAACAAAGAAGTATCAATCTGCCTTTTCAATTTTCTTACAGACCAGTTTGAATTTATAGTTTCTTTTTTATAAAAATCCATTTTACTTTCATGAGAAATAGATAAAAGTTCACAATAATGTGATCAACTTAATTCGCCAGACAGTGTCTGGCAATTTGGGTAACTCAAATATAAATTTCTCATATTTTGAAGATTTGAGCGAGAAAAGCCCTTTCCAGGTTCATTTACTAATTCCTTAGATAATATTTTTAATATTTATAATCAATTTCTTTAAATTTTTGTTTTCCACTTTTACTTATCCTCCAAAACTTTTAAAATTCAGAGTGTTCTAATCAAGTCATTAAATTTAACTTATTTAAAACTATCTTCCTTTAGTCTGCAGTTTCATAAAATGCCTCCACCTTTGGTATTTTGTATTTCGATGTTTTATTTAAAAACTGCGAAAGAGTATTTTTTACTCCCCTACTATTTAAAATCTCTTCTAAATAAGCAATAGTTCTTTTCTTATATTTCATACCTTTCAAAACACTTATAAAAACTTCATCACAATATTTTTGATAACTTTTCTCTCTTCATCCAAAACGTTTGAATAAACTTTAACTGTATTAGATATTTGAGTTGTAATTCCATATTTGTTATATAGTCTATAACCTACAACGACTCCTGTGCAGTTTTCTTTTCCAACGTAATAATTTAATATATGATTTTCACCAGCTGATATCTTACCAAACTTAGTTACCTTAGGTCTACAATAAATGCCTTTTGATATTTTATCCAGTTCACCTTTTCTAAACATTCGCTCAATACTTTTATAATAAGTATTTGGCGGAACGTCAGGTAAATTTTCTCTAAAAAATTTGCTCGCAATAATTAATTCTACAGTATTTTCATCGATTATGTAAAAGCATCAAATTTTAAGCAAAGAAAGCCGGTATTTGCCTAAATATATACATTATTTTGAAATTAATGTTATAATTATAGCATATATTAACTATAATTTATTACGCAATTGTAATTTATTGTGTACTAAACATATAAGTTAGAGTTTGGAGGATAATTATGAAAAAATGGTATGATGAAGAGTACGAATGGGAAATTGAGGTAACAGGGTTTCTTCGAAGTGACCACACAGAAAGATATTGCCGAAACGGCGAGGAAGTTGGAGATAAGTATACCTGCACCTATGGATGTCCTGTAAATAAGGATGGACAAGGTATTTGCTCCAAAGTAATGATGATTATGTTCCCAATCATGGAGGCTGTCAGAAGTGGTGGAGATTTACAGAATATTGGTGGTGATGGAAAGTATACCAAGGATGTTGTATGCCCAGATGGCTGCGTTATGTTTAGGATGACAGCAAAGAAACTTGGAAATGAGAATTTTTTTAAGGGTAAGTTTTTCGATTAGCTTAAATTTTTATTGTGTTCAGTTTGAGGATAGACCAAAAGGAAAAGCATATGGGAAATGTGAAATGAATGACATTCCTGTATCTTTAATTCAAGTTGATACGCTACAAAAGCAAAAGATTTGCCTTCCTCACGTCAGGCAAATCTTAAAACTTAAATAATGTCAACTGCGCTGAGTGCAATGCTTTGTGCTATTGCGTAAGCATTAAGTTTTAGCTTTCTCGAAGCACAGCTGAGAAAAATCATCCTTCACTCTACTCTTTACTCCCTACTCTCTACTCTGAGCTAAGTTTCATCCTTCCAGCTATTTCTCCCTTAAAAGTATAACGTTTGTATATAAATAATTACCCCAAATAAAAACAAGCTTGCAAAATTATACATATAGAATTTCTTCATATACTCACTGCTCTTATCAATATTTTCATTAATATATATTTTATAAGAAATAAGACTTGCAAGTGATGCAATTATGGTTCCCATACCTCCAACGTTCACGCCTAAAAGCACTTCTCTCCAATTGGTGGTAAAGCTAGAAACAAGTATGGAACATGGAACATTACTAATAACCTGGCTGAGAACTATAGAAGATATGTACGGCATATGGGGTATTTTGAGAAAAAGTCTAAGTTGCGCCTGTACAAGTTCAATGTTTGATATGTTACCAATAAACACAAAAAATCCTACAAAAGTAGCTAATAAAAAATAATCCACTTCTTTTATAAGATGTCTATCCAAAATTAGAACACAAACCAGTACCGCTGCAAAGGTACATCTGTAATCTATAAGACTAAATACGGAAGCTGTTATAATTAAAAATAAAACTATGTAAACATAAGTTCTTTTTTTATCTTCAATATGTACCTTTTGAACAGAAATTTTTATACTCCTTCTTAAAGTTCTTCTATTCAAAAATAAAAGCCATAAAAACCCCGTAAAAACAAAGGGTATGGTTACGGAAAAAAACTCTACCCCACTAAGTTTATAATGTGTAAACAAAAATAAATTTTGAGGATTGCCCATAGGCGTAAGACTGCTTCCAATGTTTGCCGCAAGTGTTTGAATTACAACAGTTTTCATTGAATCTATTCTGGCATTTTTCAGTGTCAGAATTGCAAGTGGTACAAAGGTTAAAAGCGCCACATCATTAGTTACAACCATTGAAGAAAAAAATGTGACCACTATAAAAACCAAAGAAACCATTCTCGTATTTTTGCACCTAGTTAAAATTTCCACCGCTATTTTGTCCATAACTCTTAGCTTTTCAAAGGCTGCAACCACTATCATTAAATTAAATAGTAAAACAAGCACCTTGAAATTTATATAAGATATCTTAGGTCTTACGGCTAAAGAAGATGCAGCCGCTAAAATAAAAGCAGCAGCAAACACCTTTTCCTTAGCCAATTTTTCTTTAAATGCATTTAAATAATTATTTTTCATGATTCTCCATTACCTTTATCATATTTAAAAATGTTTTATTTACAGGTGTAGCTATGCTGTACCTTTCTCCAAGGTCACACACAGTTTTAGAAAACATATCTACCTCTGTTTTTCTTCCAGACAATATATCCTGACACATTGAAGTTTTTCCTTCCGGCTCACAGGTATCTAAAATTTTACACCAATTTTCTATGTCGGTTTTATTAAGGTTAACTCCTGTTTTTTTAGATACCTCTACAACCTCCATCATTAAAGAAATCATAAGCTCTCTTGCTGCTTTACTTGTCTGAAACACTCCATAATCAGACTTTAAAGCAGCAGACGCTGTATTTATTCCTACATTAAACATAAACTTTGACCACTGTGCGTGAAGCATATTTTCCGGTATTTCATAAGAGACCCCTGCTCTTTCAAAGAATTCTTTTACTGCCTGTACTTTTTCAGAATATACTTTATTTTGCTTTTCCCCAAAAACTATTCTGTATCTATCAGAAACATGAACCTCATTTCCTAAGCGCGTTGCCTCTATAATACAAAAAGAGTATAAAAGCTTATCCATACCATATCTTTCACCAATTATCTCTTCGCTGCTTATCCCATTCAAAAGTGAAAGTATTATAGTATCCTTTCCAACAAAATTTTTTATATCCTCTAGAGAATTTTTAAGTTCCGTCCCTTTTACGGATACTATAACAAGATCAAAGGGTTCTCTGTTTTCATCTGGACTAACACAAGCAAAATTGTATTTTTTGCCGTTTATTATAAATCCATTTTTCTCATATCTATCTTTTCTTTCCCCTTTTGCTATTACTCTAAATTTATCTTGATTAAAATTATAAAAATTTCTTCCAAAGGCGCAGCCTACTGCTCCCATCCCTATAAGCGCTACATTTTCTATTTGTTTCATTATTAACTCAGCCCCCAATTTAAAGTATTATAGTTACAACTTCATATTCATACATAAATATTCGCCCCATAGATAATATTTTATTCTTACTATAAGGATATTTCAACCTAAACATATATGAACAACATGAAAGATTAAAATGACTAATACTGAATTCATACTGTCAACTGTACTCTGAGTTAAATTCCTTAGGCGATTTATCAAACATTTTTTTAAAAGCTCTAAAAAATGAAGAATAATCCTTAAACCCGCATTCCATGTATACTTTAGTAACGGCTTCTCCACTTTTTATGCGGTCTTTTGCCATCAAAAGCCTTTTTTGCAGCACATAATTATATACTGTATATCCTGTTTCCCTTTTAAATTTATGCATAAGGTAGTACTTGCTTATATAAAATTTATCAGATAAAGATTCTATTGAAAGTTCTTTATCTAAATTTCCATTTATATATTTTAATATTTTTTCAATTTGTTTATCATACCTTATTGTTTCATCATTTTGTAAATATAAATTTCCAAGGTGTACTCTATTCAAATAGATTATAAGCTGAATAAAAAGAGAATTGCTTAAAAGTTTGCCGCCAAATTCATTGGAATTAATAGATGTTTCAAGGGATTTAATTATAAATTTTATGTTATTTTGAAATTTTTCTTCAAGTCTTACAAGATTAAAACTCTTTTCCCTTGCCAGCTTAAAGCAATTTGAAAGATCACAGCCATTATAATTATGTTTCTCTATAAAATCTGAATTTGCCCATATAATTATTCTTTCATAAGTTTCAGATGGATCGATAATAGGTTTATGGACATCATGATTGTTTACAAGTAAAATATCCCACGGTTTTAAATGATATGCCTTTCCTTCAATTAAATAAGTTACCTTTCCAGATAAAAATATTATTATTTTATTAAAATCATGATAGTGAAATTCAAAGCTCTGACTTTTCTTATCTTTTAAATGAAATAGCTGAAAATCTTTATTTAAGTATCCCGATTTATTTTCCATATAAAAACACCTCAAAAAAAATAATAAAGCATTTTTTACAATATATCAAGCAATATATACACTATTCATTGTTAAAATTCCTTATATAATATAAGTATACCTATTTAATCAACCAAACTTTATTTGTACCAAATTTCACGTATTTGGTACAAATTTTAATGGAGGAAGTAAAATGAAATTAGTTAAACTCTTAAAAGATATAAATTATGATGTAATAAGTGGAAATATTAATATAGATATTAAAGGCATAAGCTATGATTCAAGAAAAGTTCAGAAAGACTTTGTATTCATATGCATAAGAGGCACAAGAGTTAATGGTCACAACTATATAAAAGAAGCTATAAATAATGGAGCCTCAGCAATAATAATTGAAGAAGAAGTTCAATTTAATAGTGCAGAGATTACCTTAATAAAAGTTAAAAACACAAAAATTACTCTTGCAAGCGCTGCAAATTTATTTTATGGGGAGCCTTCAAAAAAAATAAATTTGATTGGAATAACTGGCACTAACGGTAAAACCTCAGTTTCCCACTATGTAAGAGATATATTAGAGGAACATGGTCAAATTACTGGTGTTATAGGAACTCTAGGCTATGAACTTACAAATGAAACAATAGATGTAAAAAAGATAAATCCAACTACTCCAGAGGCCCTTGAGCTTCAAAATATACTTAAAGAATTTGTATATAAAGGTGCCAAAAATGCAGTAATGGAGGTTACCTCTTCTGCCCTCTTAAATGAAAGAGTTGATTTTTGTGATTTTAATATAGGAGTATTTACAAATCTTTCTCCTGATCATCTCGATATACATGGTACCATGGAAAACTATAAAAATGAAAAAATGAAGCTGTTCCAAAAATGCAAAATAGGAGTTATAAACCTTGATGATAAAATTGCAAATGAAATTATAGAGAAATCACCATGCAGCTTCTTAACCTACGGTATAGACACCGATGCAGACATAAAAGCTTTTGACATCTCTTACACTCAAGCTTCAGTAAGTTTTAAAATCAGCTATAAAGAAATAAGCCGCAAAATAACTGTAAATATCCCTGGTAAGTTTACAGTTTACAATATCCTGGCAGCTGTAGGCATATGCCTTTCTCTAGGAATGGATATAAACCAAATTTTAGCTCTTGTACCTAATATAAAACGCGTTCCTGGAAGACTTGAAATGATAAAAAACTCTGCTAACAAAAATGTAATTGTTGACTATGCTCACACTCCGGATGCCCTTGAAAAATTACTTCTTATGGCAAGGGACATAACTAAAGGCAAACTTATAACTGTATTTGGCTGTGGCGGTGACAGAGATAAATCAAAACGAAAGGTAATGGGAATGGCAGCAGGAATCTTATCTGATTACTGCATAATAACCTCAGATAATCCAAGGACAGAAGATCCAAAAAAGATAATCGAAGAAATAGAAGATGGTATGAGTGTTGTAAATTCAAAATATGAAAAAATAGTGGATAGAAAAAAAGCCATTGAAAAAGGATTAAATATTTTAACCCCAAATGATTTATTAATAATCGCTGGAAAAGGTCATGAAAGTTATCAAATCATAGGAAATGAAAAAATACATTTTGATGATAGAGAAACAGTTGATGAACTTTTAGGTTAATATAAAAAATTAGAAGATAGTTTTGGTTTTTTCAAAACTATCTTCTAATTTTTTATCATATTGACGTCTATTTCTTGCAATGCTATAATTTAAATGTAAGGTTAACATTACAGAGGTGATGCCTAATGAAAAATAAAATAAAAGAATTTAGAGAAGCTTTTGGTTTAACTCAAGAGCAACTAGGAAAACTTGTAGGCGTTTCAAGGCAGGCAATAAACGCCGTTGAAACGGAAAAATTTGAACCTTCTATATGGCTTGCCTATGATATATGTAAAGTTTTTAATAAATCTATAGAAGATATTTTTCTCTTTGAAGAAAGCGAGAGAAAATCAAGAGCTGAACAAAGTAGGGGTGTGGTTTAAAATGGCATTAAGGCAAATTAGACTTTTAGGGGATGACATATTAAGAAAAAAAAGCAGAGACGTTGAAGTTGTAGACGATAAAATAAGACAAATCCTAAACGACATGGTTGATACTCTTCACAACACAGATAATGGTGCAGCAATAGCAGCTCCACAGATAGGCATATTAAAAAAATTAGTTGTAATAGACATGGGCGAAGGAGTTATAAAATTAATAAATCCAAAAATAGTAAAAAAAGAAGGAATTCAAGAGGTAGTTGAAGGTTGCCTCAGCATTCCTAACAAGTTTGGCAAATTAAAAAGGCCTGCAAAAGTAACTGTTGAAGCCTTAGATGAAAACGGTAAAAAAATCACCCTTACAGGAACAGGTGATTTAGCAAAGTGTTTTTGCCATGAAATAGACCATTTATATGGTATATTATTTACTGACTTTGTTACTGAATATTTAAACTAACGAGTTTTTGCTGACCATTTAAATACATCATTGTAATGCTTAAATGGTCAGCAAACTATATTATATAAAGTATGGTCTTATTTTTAAATATGTCTTCTATCTCTGTTGTAAAAAATGCTTTCATATCCTCCAGCTGCTCTTTGCTGTAAATAAATTTTCCATATCCAAACTGCCCATATTTATATTTTCTTTCTTCATCTACCATTGGAAGCGTTGTTTCTGGGAATACTTCTAATATTACGTTTTTTGCTCTAGTGGTATATCTATGAGATATGACTTCAAAGGTTACAGGATAATCTAAATCTTCAGGCATTTTAGAATTTAATTCTATAAGCATATTTCTGTAATCCTCTTTCCACCCTTCATATATAAATACTGGTGCTATTATGTAACCAACTTTATATCCTGCCCCAGCGACCTTTACACTAGCCTCTATTCTTTTATTAATTGGAGCAGTTCTATTTTCATACTCGCTTATAACCTTATCCGTGTTTATTGTAAATCTAATTTCTGTATTTCCGTTATGCTCAGCATCAAGCAGCGTATCTACATCATTAAATTTAGTAACAAATCTAAATCTGCCCTTATTGCTGCTTCCAAAAAATTCTATAGTTTTTTTTAATATATTTGTATACGGCTCAACTGGTACTGGATCAGAAGTGGCGGAACCTTCAAATATAGTGGTCTCTGGTAATCTTTCATTTATATACTTTTGAGCTTGATCTAGTATATCCCCTATATTTACATTGACCTTCATATATGGTTTATCACCTAAATTAGTATTTAAATAACAGTATTCACACTGCCCAATACAGCCAGATACCAGAGGCAATTGATAATGTGCTGAAGGTTTGCAGGATTGAAACTTAAATCCCCTTTTCACTCCAACCACTAAGGTATTTTTTCCTTCTCTATAAAAATCATATAAATTATCACCTGGAATATGCTGTTTTATCTTGTTAGAAGACAAATTTATTATTTCCATGCCTTCCTTCCCCTTAAACTTATTATATATATTTTTACCTATTTCATAATCCAAAGAAGTTTTTTCAAATATTATTCTTTTAGGAATAAACATAATTTACTTTAGAGATTTAATTCATCTCTTCCTCCTTACATTAGCAAATTAAATAATCTTATCATCTACATTTCACTTTTATTTTTGGGTTTGACTGATTTATATTTTGATTTACTTTTTTCTGAAGGATCTATGTAATCATAATCTCCCCTATCGTTCTTCTTTAAGCCAAGTGACGCCATTTTCTTTTTAGTTGTAGTTAACTTATTGCTCATAATAATTGTACTCCTCTTTATTTTTTATATTTTTCATTTAAGTTCTAACACAAAATTATTTGATTGATGCTTCATAGATTTTCTTAATTGAGCTTGATAACACTTCATTAAATTCTTCTTGAGTTTGATGAACAGTTAATCCCTGCAATAGTGCTCGTGAAAAGCTAGCAATTAATCTATGATTACGTGCTAACTTTTTATTTGCTTCAATTTGACTATATCCACCAGACAAAGCCAATATTCTAACAACATGTGGATCATCCATGAGATCACTATAAAAATCATCCTTCGTTGGTATTGAAAGTTTAAGCATTACTTTTGTTTCATTGCCAAGCCTCGATAATTGTTTTGAAATTTCAAGCTTCAAAAGTTTTTCTGATTCTTCCTTGTCAACGCTGTAGATATCAACCTCTGGTTCAATTATTGGAATCAATCCCGTATTAAAAATTTGTCTAGCAATTTCAAATTGCTGATCAACAACCATTTTAATTCCTCTTGGATTAGCTTCTTTAATAACAGAGCGCATTTTCGTTCCAAAAACATTTTTTTCTACAGCCTCATTTAAAATGTTCTTCAAATTATTTATTGGCTTCATGAGCTCTACACCATTTTCAATTTCAGCTAATCCTTTATCGACCTTCAGAAAAGGCACAATATTCTTCTCTTCCCAGAGATAATCGGCAGTATATTTATCATCAATGGTACGATGCATTGTATCTTCAAATAGTATAGCGCCCAAAATATACTTTGAATTGAAGGCAGGACTCTTTATAATGCGCGTTCTCATCTCATGTACCAAATCAAACATAGCTTTATCATTAGAATAACTGTTCTCCTGAATACCATACTGCAGCAGTGCTTTTGGAGTACTACCTCCACTTTGATCTAGCGCAGCAATAAATCCACTTTCCGTATGCATTCGGCTCATTTGCTTTTCATTCACTATACTCTCTCTCCTTCTCTTATTTAAAAATTGAGTAATAAAAAAATATTGAAGCTAGAATTTTTTAACTATAGCTATTTCATTCATTAGTATGCATAAAAAAAACTACAGATATGCCTGTAGTCTACTTAAAATATTTTTCTAATTCTTCCAAATAAAATTATTCAAATATAGTCTTAATTAAATCCCTTTTAGCTTTATAGTATTCCTTGCTTTGTTTAGACATCTTATTATAGCTTCTTTCAAGCTTATTTCTGACAAATTCGGTGCCAGCATCAATATTAAGCTTTCTCTGAACAAAGGCTAAGTAAAATAATGCAGGCAAAGCATCATAATGAGAAATTGCATCAGCATCGGCAACACATATTTCTTCTATAGTTCTTTTTTCCTTTAACACACTTCCACGATGATTCAATATGCATAATTTAACAAGTTCAATTTTATTTTCTGGATAGTTATATTTTTTCAAGATTGCTTCTGCCATAGCTGCTCCGTGAATATGATGCTTTTCATATAGCTTGTAATCTGTAACCGAAGCTATATCATGTAACCAGCCTGCAATTTCACACACTTCAACATCTGCCTTGTACAATTCAGCAAGTTCAACAGCATTCTTTGCTACACTTTTAATATGTTCATAGCTTCCCGGTCCAAAAAAGTTATTTGGACTTTCACATCTTTTCTTTATATCTTCTTTTATTTCCTCAAGCATACTCATTTTTATTTTCCTCCATGTCCTACGAATTTTAAAACAAATCAACAAGTATTCATATGATTAAATATATCAAACATATGTTCGTATGTCAAATTTACACATAACCGGATTATGAAGGATTTATAAAGATATGATAGTTACATTGATTGAACCTTATATTAGCAGATATCTCCCTTACTAGAAGTAAATATTTCAGCATTCATCATGCTTCCTCAATTGCTATCCAAATCTCTTGTCGATTTTCTTGCATATAACATTCAAATACAGGCAAGTCTGCAAGTTTAAATCCCGAACTTGGAAGCCATATCTGTTTTAATCCTGCTAGCAATCCCAGCCACTTTAAATGCAGGCCAATGTTCAATTTGATACTTCATTTTTTCTTCCCCCTTAATCACAATTTGAAAAGAGAGTTTAGGACAAGATTTAAGCGTTACTGTTTCACTTCTTACTGTTGACGGCAAAACCCCATGGAAATTTCTAAAAGCACGTGAAAATGCATCCTGCGAATCATATCCATACTTTTCCTCCTGTCATATACAATTATAAAATAAATATTAAATTACCTCCCGACTTTTTATGCCGCAATTAGTAGATAAAGACTATAATAATAATCGGCTAGCGAAGCTAAACAAATTATAATTTATCAATCCAGTTCGTGCTCTATTACAATAATTGATTCTTCATGCTCACCAATCATTTCAACCGATATCTTTTTGACTACAGTACTAAATTTATCATTATACTTGTTATTTACATCATCAAATGCTTTATCAAGCAGCTCTATAGAAGATAGTTTTCCAACTGTCATATGAGGAACATAATCTTGACTTGCATCAAATTGCTTTAGTTTATCTTTATATAGCATATCATGAATGTTTTTAATTACACCCATGCCTTGTACTACATTTAAAAACAAGTAATTTCCATATCTATCGTGCTGTTTACTAAACCCCTTCAATTCAACTTTAAATGCCTTTATATTTCTTAAACACACTTTTAAATATAAATTAAGTTCTTTATTAGTCAGCTCGCTATTAAAAGGAAATACTAAAGTAATATGTGGCAACACTAAATCTACCAAGGGATCATATTTCTTACGGATTTCATTTATAACCTTAATATTTTCAAATTGAGGAAAAATCATAATAGTTCTTGTATTCATGCTCATATCTCCCTCTACAAATACGCCTTTCTTATATTAAATTTCTTTCCCGGGGCATACTTTTTCACATATTCCACAACCAACACATTGGGACGTATATGAAACATTTTTGGGAGTTAAATACATTTGCTTTCCAAGGGATTTACAAACAGCACTTACTATACGGGTCTTAAGGCTACCTTTTCCTTCAATTTTATTTATACTTCTATTATTAATATTAGTTGAAATTTCAGCTAATTTAATCTTATAATTGTTCAGTCTTTCAATTTCAATGTTATGTGGAGTTACAAGTGCATTGCCGGGCATATAAATAACGAAACCTGAAGACAGAGCTTTTCCTTTTCTTTCTAAACATTTATTTAGCTCAATCAAGCTTGCACCAGGAGCTCCGTTGCATGTTTCAATAGCAAAAATATATGGATTGGTTTTAAATGTTAATTTTTTTATAAAGGACCTAACTATATCTGGAATATTCATAAAATAAACCGGAAATACAAATCCTAATACATCTGTATCTATCTGTACGGATTCTTTATCTCTAAATATTGATAATGGAATTATACTTCCTTTATCACTCAAATTATCATTAATCTCTCTTGCAACTGCTAAAGAATTTCCCGTTCCAGAAAAATAAAAAATTTTTGAACTCATACTAACACCTCTTATTATAATTTCAACTAATTATAATCCTTGTACTTAGGTACAGAGTCAAGCTTTTTTATTATTTTCCTGAATTATTATTAAATGCATTGCATAATGGACATTCATGTGGCTGATATAAATTTTCCTTAATATTCTTAAGATTTTCCTTTACACTTTTAAGCTCTATAATCTTATCACTAATTTCCACAAGTTTTTCATCAATTAATTCTTTTACATAATTTAAATCTATATTTACACCATTTACAGCTGAAAATAAATCTCTTATCTGCTCTAAAGTAAAACCTGCACTCTTAGCCCCCCTAATAAATCTAAGAATAATTAATGTATCTTCTGTATAAATTCTATATCCTTTTGAAGTTCTTTTGGGAATAGGAATCAGTTTATTCTTTTCATAATATCTTAGTGTTTCCACATTAATGCCAGATATTTTGGCAATTTCACCTCTTAAATAATACTTCATATTGCTTTTCTTTAACTCCTCACTTTCTAATCTAAATACTACAAATGATTTATAAAATCTATCTATTGCAAAGCCAAAAATTGTAATCATCAATAATTTTAGCTTCAAAAGGAAACTGAAGTTTTTCTTTAAGGTAATCACACCAGTATTCCTGAATAGCTGCATCATCTTCATATCCGCTGTTTCTTATAAAACTTTCAACTCGTTTTTCCTGCATATCATAAAGCTTTTCATGTCGCTTCATTTCTAATGAGCTTATATTATCAATATCCGATTTTACATATTCAAGCTTAATATTTTTAACCATACTATTTAATAGTTTCTTAAATTCACCAATGTCTGTTTCCTGTTTTTCTCTTTTCAGTATTACAGCACCCTTATCTGTTGTTATATTTACAAGTGTCTTTTTATTTTTTGTGAATTTGATTCCTGTTATATCATTCCATTCTATAAAAAGACTTTTCTCACTAAGACTTGTAGAAATTAAAAAACCTTTTTTATAAAATTTTACTTTTGCATTTATAATAAATATATCAAAATCAGGATAAGTTCCAGAATAATCAAATTCAAATTCAGTAATATATTTTCCGCATTCAGTTTTTATAACTTCAAACATAGTGCTTGCTCCTTTGTTTTTCTAATTCACTTAAAATATTTTTCTAATTCTTCTATATCTTTTAAATTAAAAATCTGTATTGCAATAACATCGATATAAATTTATATATTAAAATACCCACAACTATCATGTCAATTTAAAATTCATAATAATTGTAGGTATATTCTTATTCATACACTTTCTCTAACACAATTCCTTCCTTAAATCCTCCTCGCTCTTCTCTCTTTTCAGATCTCTTTTTCATCAAATCCTCTTCACTGTAGCCCATATTCTCTGCTAGTCCAAATAACACTTCCATAACATCTGCTAATTCCTCTAAATTTTTATCTTTCAAAAATTCATTTACTTCTTCTTTTAGTTTTGTCTCTAGCAATTTATAATGTTCTTCTTTATCTGCTTTTCTTATATCAAACTTCTTTCCCGAAGCCTCTATCACAGCTGGTATTTTATCACGGACTAATTTGTTGTAAACCTTCATCTTACTCTCTCCTATCATATTTGATTTTTTCTCTTTTCAAGCCTCTCCTTGTAAAATTTACTCGTTCTATAATCTATAACATCCTTAAAATGCTTTATAAATGTCTTATTTTTCTCAAACTCTTTTAAAGAGGATTTTATGCAATATGTATCTCTATTATCGTAAAAAAACTCATCAGCAGAATTTAAAAAAGCGGCTCTTGGATTTTTAGCAATTTTTAAATATTCTTTCTTTCCCCACGTTAAATAATCTTTAGTAGACTTATCCTTTATTAAATCTACTGCATTTGAGGCTTTGCTGTAAAACTCCTTAAAGCTTAAATATATTTCCTCCTCAGTTACAGACAATTTGAAGTATCCATTGTTATAAAAAGCAAGTAATAAAGGCATCTTATAAGTTTTAGTCATAGAAGTAATTTCTAATAACTTTATAAAGTCATGCGCCTTAGTTTTTATGAGAGATTTTTCTTCTTCAGTAAGTTCATCTATTGAATTTAAGAAACCTAAATAATCATTAAAAATATTGATTTTAGTTTTAGCTCTAATATTACTGTAAATATCATCATCTATGTATTTGTACATTTCATATCTCGTTGGAACTCTTCCAAGTTCATTTTTTATTCTATAAAACTCTTCTTTAACCAAATCTACTATCTTTTTCTGATCTTCTGCCATTTTCTTAAACAAATCAATAAGCTTAAAATCAAAATCTACAATACAATCTTCTGGATATTCTTCTTCTTTTGGGAATACTTTATTTTTAGCTTTATCAGCTATATTTCTTACATCACCACTTAAAAGATAAGGAACTAAATTCGCCTTTTTATAATTTCCTATGAAGTCCAGCACATTCAGATATTTTTTATTGCCGCACCTTCTAAGTCCACGTCCTAGCTGCTGCAAAAATACAGTGGTTGATTCCGTTGGTCGTAAAAACATAACCATATCTACATCAGGTACATCTAGCCCCTCATTAAACATGTCCACAGAAAAAAGTACTTTTACTTCTTCCTCCTTAAACTTCTTTAAAGCTTCTTCCCTATCCATAGAGCAGCTCATTTTTTCTCCGCTAAGTACTGCACAGGCAGATATTCCATTATGACAAAAATATTCTGCCATAAAATTTGCATGCTTTCTACTAGAACAAAAGCCTAAGGCTCTTTTGCTGTTATATTTTTCATAATGATTTAAAATTAAATCTGCACGTTTCTCTATCATAAAAGCTTCATCTAACTCTTTTTCATTATACTTTCCATTATTAAAGCTTATTTTACTATAATCCGTATCATCAAAAATACCATAATATCTAAATGGCACAAGCCATCCTTTGTTTATAGCTTCTTTGAGTCTTACCTCATAAACAATATTATAGCTGCATATTTCAAAAACATCCTTGTTGTCCATTCTTTCTGGTGTAGCTGTAATTCCAAGCAAAAACTTTGGCTTAAAATAATCTATTATGTTTTGATAATTTCCTGCCGCTGCATGATGAAATTCATCTATTACAATATAATCAAAATAATCTCTTTTAAAATATTCTTCACATAAGTATTGAGCTTGTCCCAAGGTTTGAACCGTTGCAAATAATATATCACAATTGATATCTTTATTACTGCCGCTAAAAAATCCTGTAGAATCCTTTGGTCTGACAGATTTAAATGAAGCCTCTGCTTGATTTAAAATTTCCTGCCTATGTGCTACGAACAGTACTTTTTGAAAACCTTTTGAATCAAAAGCCGCTAAATATGTTTTTCCTATACCCGTAGCCGCAACTACAATGCCTCTATCCCAACCTTCCAGCCTTGATTTTTTAAGTTCATATAAAGCTTCTATTTGGGCCGCCTTAGGTGTAGGATAAGCAATTACATTTTCTTCTTCTCCATCTTCTAACTTTTCTATATCGTAAAAAACCTTTGGCCTTCTCCAAACTTTTGAATACCTCTGAAGTTCATTGTCATCCACTATAATTGTGTGATTCAAAAACAAATCTTCAAAAGTACTTTTATACTGCTCAAAATCCTCTTCATGTCCATGTTTTGTAATTCTATAATTCCATTCAATTCCACTGGTTAAAGCCGACCTTGATATATTGGAAGAACCTATAAATATATCCCCGCCATTTTCATATTCAAATATGTATGCCTTTGGATGAAAAGATTTATTGCAAACATTATAAAACCTTAAGTCAACTTCGTCACCAAGGGCATCTTTTAAAAGATACAATGCCTGCGGCTGAGTTATGTTAAGATAGTTTCCTGTTAAAATTCTTATTGGCACACCCTTTTTTATAACTTGTTTTAAATCCTCTACTATGAGCTTAACTCCTGATTCCATTAAAAAAGCTACTATTATGTCTATGGATTTAGCTTGGGTAATGGAGGATTTTAGCTGAGGGAGAAAGTGGTTGGTGTCGCCAGTGATACAATTTTGTAGTTGGATATCTTTGTATCCTATGTTAGATTGCAATATTGAATTTTCTTTGATACATTCTTCATCATGACTCATATTATCTTTCCTTTCATGATGTCTAATTTTCCTTTCCTTTCATATCAGCTAATACTTTTTCAATGATATCAGGTGCAATATTATTATCACCTAAAACTTTTTTTAGTTTTATTAATAGCTTATCATTGTGGTTTATTTGAGACACTAGATTATCTATCTTTTTAAGTATAGCAATATTATTACTAGAACCAAGTTTATTTTTATTTGCCATTTTAATTGTATTCTTTTTTTGATTATAACTTCTCATTTTAGAGGCAAATCTTATTTCATCACTTATCTTTTCTCCAATTATTCTTAACTTCTTAACCAAAAACAAATAAGCATCATTTTTTTCAAAACCATCCCTTCTTGCATTGGGAATTATATTATTGTCAACTATTATAATTTCTCCAATTATCCAACCATTAAAACGTTCTTCTTTAAAAATCGAATTTGCTAAAAATCTATCTCCGATTAATAAGCCTGATTTTCTAATTCTTAATCCTTTTAATTTATTATCCATAATAGTTCCAAATAATTTGCTCTTGCCATACCATACAATGGCAACTAATTTACTATCTTTAAAATCATTCTTAATTATTTTTATATTTACATCAGTTATTTCATCAAGAATCTGTTTTTTTAAATCTACAAAGAACTTTGTTCTATATGGTTTATACACTTTAGTACTAACATCACCATTACATAAATATAAATTATATTCATCTATTTTTACGCCTAGCTCATTTAACTTCCCATTTATACATGTCCCAAATCTAAACATTTCATTATTATATGGAACGGGAGAAGTCTCTTCAAGATATTCAAGTACTCTATCAAAATCTAATAATTTTAATTTAGGTTTTACATTTACTAATTTAACTTTAAAAAAATGCTTTTTTTCGTCCTCTTCTTCAAATTTTAAATCACTTGATTTTATTATTACATCCTCTAGCGTTAAATTTTCATATTCTCCTGGCAACAAATATTTTTGCAATTTAATACTATCAATGCAAACTACTGATTTTACACTTTCTCCAATTGCTGATGTTTCAAAGATTATTTTTTCACAGTATCCTAATCCGCTTAATCTTCCAATTCCTCTAAATCCTTTATACTCATTAATTTTCTTTTCTGAATTTCCTATATCTAATAAAGTATTATAAACTTTTTCTTTACTTATACCTAAACCATTATCTATAATTTCAATTTCATTTATATCTTTAATTAGACTAACTTGTATTTTGCCTTGTTGTCTTTTTAAAACTCCATATTTAACAGCTTTATCTATAGAATCAGCTGCATTTTGTATATATTCCCGGTATAAAACATATGGATCCGCATACATACCCATAGTAAGCGATTCCAAAGTATATTTGCCTATCGAAACCTTTTTCATTCTTTCCTCCTGTTAAATTAAAAAGCCTAATTGCATTGCTGTATCTCGTTTTATAGAATTTATCATTTTTTTTGATTCATCTTTACTATAATGCAATTCAATATAGTTAAAAATTCTTTTTAAAAGTTCATTAAATAAATCTAAATTATCAATATTTTCACACCCCATGGTAGTTAAGACATTCTCTTTTTCTTCTTTATCAATTATATTAGTTATACTACACCATTTAAGTATATATAAGAATTGTATTGGTAAATTATATACTTGAGAAGAATAATGCATGAAATCTTCATTTTCACACAAGTCATCCAACCATTTATTCAACAAATCTACTCTACCACTTTCCCCAAATATGTATTTAAACATTTGAAACCTAGGAATTTGATTATTGCTATTAACCATATACTCCACTAATTCTTTATACTTATATGTAAAATCATCTTTAATGTATTTAGTTACAAGTTTAATATCCTCTAACTTATTATCTAAATATAATTTTTGCAATATAATCATTAAGCCTGGAGACGTTAAGTAGTGAATAAATAACTTTTTAGAATTATCACCTATAAGTTGCTGAAACGCAAGATAATCAAAGTTATTATTGCCAATTACCTTATCAAACCTAATTTTTTCTTCAATATTGCTTATTGAATTATACAATGACACCCATTCACGCCTTTTATCTTCAAACTCATTATACGTTTTAATTTTAGTTTGTAATTCAGCTTCAGTAACATTTTTAATTTTATTTGGGTCACCTCTTGAAATTATGTATACCTCAGGCATTAATATTGTTTCCATAAATTTCTGTGCTGTTTGTCCAAATGCTGCTTCAAAAAAAGATTTACTACTTACCCCTTTACCTTGTGTAGGAATTAGTATACTTTGTACAGCTCTAAGGAATTTTTTGTTCCATTTTGCCCCAACATATCCTCGCTTTTCATCATTTAGTGGTATATATCTCATTGGGAAAGAAAAAATATATACTTTTTCCTTTCTGTTGTTTATTTTTCTATTCAATTCTTCTTGCAAATCTACATTTAATTTTAATCTATTATATAAATCTTCTGGTGTATCAGCTTTATACTGCCTACCTTTTCCAGAAAAACTATCTGCATTATATAACAAATAATTTGATAAATATCTCACTCCGTTTTTTGCAAGCAATCTAACCGCCTTTTCATAAGTTTTCGCATCTTCTATATGGTCAAATGCAACTCTTGCTGGTTTTATTGCTATATTACCCAACAGCCTTGCTTTATCATCTGTTATTAAAAATGCATCCAATCCTTGGTTAAAATCAACAAACCTTTTTTTTATTTTATTAGTTTTGGGATTAATATATGTTGCATCCTTTCCAAACCCTAAATCCAATATTTCATTTATTATTTTATTAATATCCTTAGATTTCAAAACATTGTTATCCATTAGCAGTAAATCTTTTTTTTCACCATAAAGTCTTTTTACATTACTAATTTGATTTTTTATAGATATAAATGATTTATATTCAGGTTCTAATGTTTTTACTGCACAAAAGCCGCAATTCATTCCGCATCCCCTAGTAGTATACGCATAATATGCATCTTCATTTTCATAAGAATACTCCGTATTATCTAAAATGCTATAATCCGGAGTTAAAATATCTATATTCACTTTATCATTATATCCAATATCTATCGTATCAGTTAATTGACCTGTATTTACTATTACACCCGTATCATTTCTTAATTGTTCTGGCATCAATGTTGCAAGAATACCACCAGTATAAACGTTATCCTTACCCACCAAACTTTTTGCATAGTCTATAGCCTTAATTGTTTCTTCATATTCAAATGTAAATAAAGTCGAAACATATACTCTATCCCATTCTTTATGCTTTATAATTTCATTAATCTTATATACATACTCATCAATATTTTTACCATACTTATCCTTATAATATTTACTATTTTTAAGTTGCTTAATTATCTGTGGAGATAATGATTTTTGAAGTTCACCCTTAGAAAACCAAACTATATCGTTTCTAATTTCCTTATGGTAATATGCAAATTTCATTAAACCTAATGGTGGATATTTGCATTTATAATTTGGTTCTATCATCAATATATTTGCCACTGAACTTCCTCCTTCTCATTTTTATTTAAATTATAACAAAACTTATATGAAAGATCAAAAAGGTAACTTACGCTACCTTTTGTTTTTAAGAACAAATTTATATATGTTTTGTTCAATCTCATTATATTTTTGAGGCTCAATTTCCTTTTCAAGTATTTTAAGTATTCCCCTTACAGTTTTTTGAACTTTCCTATCTATTCCCTTTAAAGGATTAATTGTTTTGCCCTTAAAATCATCATCACCCAATATTGTGTTTATATTTTTAACCTTAATTTTAGTTTCTCGGGAATTTTCATTTTCCTGAAAATTATTAGCTACATTTTTTCTTCCTAGTTCATCTAATTTTTTAGATGAATTTTTTTGGATATCCCTATCATTCTCAATTTTGTAGCTTATCTCCTGTACTTCCTTCTCTAACATTTCCTTTTCTTTTTGGTCTAAGTGTTTTCTGTATAGATTAGCTTTAATTTCATCTAATCTTCCTTCTTCGTCTCTTATTCTTTTCTTAGCATTATTTATCTGTGACATATTCCTCGCAACTGAAATTAACTCCTTAACTATTGGTCTTATCTGCTCTTTAAGCGCCTTATAATAATCATTGTCCTCAAAGTCATCTCTTCTAGCATTAGGAATTATATTCTTATTTAAAATATATATCTCACCTATGTAATACTTATTAAAACCCATTTGAGTCTCAGAATCTCCAAATAACTTTCCTAAAGTCTCAGAACTTCCTATCATTATATTATTCTTTCTATATCTTATACCTGCAATATTGTTATCATAAATCTTACCTTTTGCAATTTTTCTTTCTCCGTACCACAAGAACGCCAATTTGTTATCACTTTTATCTTTTATAATTTTTTTTCTTATTAATGTAATATCATCAACTTTTTTACCGTTTTTATCTTTTATAGCTGTAGAATATAATTTTGTTATTCTTCTTCCATTTAACCGAATTGGATATTCTTCAATCGGTATGCCATTCTCCTTCATAAATTTCTTAATTCCATCATTCAAATCTGAATAATAATAAAATCTTCTTGAATCTATTTCTATAGGTGCTACTTGTGCTAAATATTCCTCTACTTTATATTTATCTAATAAATTATTTTTATATTCAACGCCTTCTAATTTAACTTCAAAATAATGCTTTTCATTTTTTTCTTCTATAAATTCTTCACTTACACAAGCATCTATAACTTGTACCAAATCTAATTTACTATTTGAATTAGGTTTCAATAGTTCCTTCAATTTTTCACAATTCCATGTTATTATACTGGATTTATCTTCGCCTTTGGTCGATGTTTTAAATATCATTTTATTACAATAGGCCGTTCCCGCCAATCTTCCAATTCCTCTAAAACCACGACTAACAGAATAATCTTTTTCAGAATTTCCTATATCTTTTAAAGTTGAGCTTGCAATTTTCTGAGGTATTCCAACTCCATTATCCTTTATTTTAATAGTTCTACTTTCTTTGTCAATATCAATATCAATCTGCGATTCTTCTAATGAACTTATCCATCCTAATTCCACAGCTTTATCTATAGCATCTGTAGAATTTTGAATATATTCTCTATATACTACCAGTTCATTTTCATACATTCCAATTGTCAAAGAATCTAAAGCGAATTTACCTACAACAGCACTAGAATCATTCATCTTCCTCATCTCCTACTTCAATTAACAAATCTGATTTTTGATTATATGACGGATATGGAAATGAAATTTTTAATGGAGTTCCAAAAATAGAATGTTGTAATATCAATTCTCCTTTAACTAACCTAGTCATCATATTTGAATATACTTTAGGTATATATCTATAATCAGGCTTGCTTACTTCAATTGCATTAGTTCTTCCATATACGTGTGTAGAACAATTTCCTTTTATCCTATCATGAATATCACTTTTAAATTGTTCTGCAGAAAATAATATAATACCTTCTGACCTTCCTCTTTCTGTTATTTCTAAAAGATATTTTAATATGGGTGAGCTTTTAGGTGCACTTGAACCCGCATATTTATTTAACTCATCTACAAATATTATTATCTGTCTAGGTATGTTTCCTTCTTCTCTATCTGTCTCCCCAAGCTTCAATTCATAGACACTTTTAAGCACATCTCCAAATACTAAATATTGCAATTGTTCTTCCAATTTTGCAATATCAACAACTAATACATCATTTCCATTGATTTGCTTAATTTCATCACTAAGATAACACTGATTTCTACTTGGATTGGAGGATTTTGCCTCTTGGAAAATTTCACTATTAATAGACTTATTAATTAATCTTTTAAATTTGCGCCATGATTGTACTGTAATATCTCCTTTATGTCCTCTTTCCCCAGACTTACAATACTCCCCTAACTTTGTTTTAAATTCTTCCCATGTCAAATTATAAAAATCACTACTTTCTACAATATAATTCATTATTGATTCCATCGTATATGTCGGATCATCTACATTACTAAATAATAAGTCTAAATCCACTTTATGTTTCTTATATGTATATATATAATTTTTAGATTTTTTTTCACTATTTTGTTTTTCTAATGACTCTTTTTCTAAAGAAGTATTTGAACAATACATTTCACAGTTGCTTTTATACGGGTAATAATATTTAACATTATCAAACGGCTTACACTTTAATCCTGATTTTTTCCAAGCATCAACTTGTTGTTCAGTCAATTCTGGATTTTCTTGATCTAATCTAAGTAGGTCAGCACCTTTAACATTCAATATTATTATTGCAGTATCATTTGTCTTTTGTTGTATTGCCTGTAAAAGAAACATAGCATAAGACGTCTTTGTTGCCAATCCTGAAATTCCTGAAATATTTAAGTGTGCTCCTTCAGGTCCTATTAAGAATTCTTTATTTAATGCAATAGGGACTGAAATATTATTTGTTCCCTCAATAAATCCAGCTGGAATTGGATTTTTTATTTCATTTAATCCTAACGCTTCCTTAACTTCATCTTTCTCAGCAAAATATACAGGCACATTATCTTTTAACGGCATATATACATCTTTAGTATTACTAATTACTGATGCAGTTGCATAAGTAACACCTATATGTTTCGTCATTGGCTCACAATCTATATCCCCAAAATCTGACGATATATAATTACTTAAATGCCCAGCACTATCAGTTTGATGATATATCTCTTTTACTATAGCATACGAAATTGATTTTTTTTTACCTATATTATTTTCTGCTTTTATTATATCAAATGGTTTAATTTCTGCTTCATCGCCTAACCAAAATATAAATTCATCATTACTTGTTGGATTCTTCTCCGTTGCTGATATTCTTCCTATCTTATTTGACATAATAATTCTCCTTTATAAAATATTTAAAAATACACTTTCATCTAAAAAACTCTCTTTTAACATTTTTTCAGTTAAATATATTGGGTATAAATGATTACACCATCTTGAATCTCTTCCATGACAAGTAGAATTTCTTTCACAAAGCAATGCTTGTGAAATTGTATTTATTATATTTGTATCAAATCCTAAATCTTTTTCATCACCTATTGCAATTTTCTCCACCTTTATAATACCATCTAAAGGATTTCTAACGAACTTTTCAGGTCTAATTCTTAAATACCATGCTCCTATAACTCTATTAGAATTTGCAACTTGATATTTTAACACAGGCGTTCTTTGCCCATATTTCAATTGAGTCAATGCAGAAGCAATATGAATTTCTTTCGTTTTAAACATTCCACTTTGATTAGGATTAAATGATTTAGATATACCAATAACATATGTAAATAATTCATCATCAATACCAGTATCTAAAAACTGTAAGGATCCATCTAAAATTAGCATTTTATCACTTCCAAGCTTCCTATTGGAAACCATTTCTTTTAATGCACTTATCTCAATATTATGCATTTCACTCAATATCTTAGCTATTGCTGCATTTTCTGGTCTTTCTTTATTCTTAGTTGTCAACGTATTATATTGTATAGTATAAAATTCAGTATTATTTATGTTGCAACTTTCAATGATTTTTTTAATATCCACATAGTCTTCTTGATTTATGTGGCTATATAACGCTATCAAATTTTTTCTTTTCAGAAGTTCTTTTTTCATTCTTCTTGTTTCTGAATCTCTTGAACAAATTGCTGCTCCTATTTGCCCAGCAACAATTGGCATATATTCTCCATCTGCTGTTTCCATATCTGCTATTTTATAAGTATATCTAGATCCATCCAAAAAATACTTAAAAAGACTATAATAGCCTCTTTGTGGTATGTCTATAAAAAAATTTTTATTTCCATTACTTTCATAAGGCTTAATTACGTTATATATTCCTGTATCATCCTGATATGGCTCCATCAACTCATTATCTAAATTGAATCTATCTGTTCTATAGCACTTAATATTTAATGACTGCAATTTATCAATAATTCCCAAACTTTTTCCCATATAATCACCTATTTATCATTGCCTTTTATTAATAGTTACTTGTATGATCCATTATAGCATCTTATGAAATTAATACCATATTTTTATGTATTGAAAATAATATTACATTTTGTTAATTTTCACTATATTTTATTATTTATAAAAAACCAAATGCCTATATCTTTCTCCTATCTCGCATAAAAAGCTACATCAATTAATATTTGTTTTTCCATAATTTTATAATTATATTTTACTACAAAATTATGTAAAAATCACTTTAATATCCTATATTATGTACTTATATTTTTATCAAATATTAATAAAAAATGCCAGCGACACTTTCTCGTCACCAGCATTAATTCACATATTCGCTTTTGCAAGCATCCTTCTAAAGCTCTCCTCAAATCTTTCATCATCCTCCCCCGTTCTTTTCTTCGGTCCTTTTAAATGATTCTTTGAGGCTGCTCTTCTTGCCTTCTTTGCTAAATGTCTTTCCATCAGCATTTGGTCAATGTTGTTATTGGTATACCACTTTCCAGATTGATGAATAGCATACGCACCCTTCCCAAGTGCCATAGCCGCAACACCATAATCCTGTGTAACAACCGCATCACCCTTCCTCGCAAGATTAACAAGAGCAAAGTCTACAGCATCAGCGCCTGCACCAATTATTTTAATATCGCTGTAATCAGAGTGCAAAACATGGTTTGTATCACATAAAAGCGTAACTGGAATACTCATTTCTTTAGCTACCTTCTCTACAATGCGAACTACAGGGCAGGCATCGGCATCAACATAAATTGTCATTTAGTCACATCCTATCAAAACTTAGTCATTTTTATCAGAGCAATTTGCTGCATCTATTGCAATAACAAGCAGGAGTCCCATTATCTCATCCTCAGGATTATAAAAATCAAGCATGTAGGTGTCTCCCCAATGAAATGGTTCCTTTGAAATATGTACAATAGGTACAGAGCCGCTATAAACCTCGTAATCCCATCCAAAAAGATTTCCATTCACCTTCCAGCCGTTGCAGTCTATGGCATACCTGGGTTTAAAAAATGAAAGTTCCTTTTGTATTGTACCTACTGTTGCTCCATTTATCTCTATTTCAAACTTAGGAAGAAACGTCAAAAGCTTCTGGTGAATTGCCCCTACTTCATTATTGTTTCTATCATATACATGTATATTATGTCCAATGGACAAAAATTGAGATTTTACAAAGTACTTTGGCGTCTCACTTTCGTCATAAACATCATAAGTATCTGTCAAGGAAAATACACGCTGTTTTATCATCAATCGCATCTGTTTACCCCCTTTTATCCCAATAAATTTACAATAGTTAATAACAGTCGCATGTAAAAATTATAGAATACCTTTTTTCACATTCTCATATAATTATATTTTACTATAAAATTGAATAAACTCCTATTAATTTTTATCAGCTGCTTAACTTTCACGTATTTTGGGATATAGTGTTACCTACTTAGCTATTAAGTTATACATGCATCAAAATTCCTAGAACCATGTCATTTTGAAACATATATAACTTAAGTTTTGGTACGATAACCCTTTATCAATCCACATTTAGTTATTAGTATTGCCATGCTTTTTCACCCATATTTTAAATATTACCGCATTTATAATATCATATATACCATAAATAAATGGAAAAACACGGTTTATTGTATAATAACTAATGGCATAAAGAAGTGATGGAAAAACGACCGGCAAATTAAATTTTATACCTAGCAGCATACAGAAAGCTACCCATTTAGTCGGCTGAATAGGAAATGGTACAGGAGCCTTTTCACCTGATCTTTTAAAAAAATTTGATGCAGTTGCTATTGGATATACAATAATTAGTTTTCCCCTGTCGTTCTTTTCAAAACGGTAAGTGTGAGCAAAGTGAGCTATAGCTGCTTTAGTTGAACAGTAAAGAGCATAGCCAGGAAGTGGTACATTACTTACTGCAGAACAAGTTATTGCTACAGTGTAACGCTTTCCTCTGTTTAGTTCTTTCATCTTTTCAAAAGAATATATAGGTGAAATTACATTTGTGTTAAAAATTTTTTCTGCATGGTTCCAATCAGCTTTATTAATTTCTTCACAATAAGCAAAACCTGCATTGGCAACAAAAATATCTATACCTTTCATTTTTTCTAAGGCAAAATCAAATAATTTATTTATATTTTCCTTTTTAGATACATCACATTTATATGGAATTATTTTGCTATTTATAATAGGTATATTTTCAACATTTCGCCCCACTGCAATAATTGACGCATCATATTTTGATAGCATTTTCAAAAGTTCCAGTCCAATTCCAGAAGAAGCACCTGTTATTATAATTCTTTTTCCATTTAGATTCATAATATTCTCCTTTACTAAAGCAAGAAGTTCACCTACTAAAGAAAAGACATTAACAATTTTTATTTACAATTTCAACAATATCTCTGCCATACCTTTCACACTTCACATTTCCAAAACCATTTATTTTCCTAAGTTCCTCTACGTTTTTAGGTTTAGCTTTAACCAAAGCTTCTAGCTGCAAATTGCTGTATAAAAAATACGGTTTAACATTTTCCTCTCTGCTTTTGTCTAAACGATACTTCCTGAGTTCTTTATATAGAGGTGTTTTCTCCATTGGTTCTTCATATGTAATATCTTTATTACTTAATTGAAATTTTTCATCATTATCAAATAAATTCCCATACTTTTTCTTATAGTCAAAAGCATATGTACTATTATACTTTAATAATGTGTTTGCAATACTATACATCTTTTCTTCCGTAAACCAATATCCATCTTTATTCGCATAAGCTAATTCCTTCATTTTATTTATAAGTTGATCATGTTTTATTATATGTTCCTTTATTTCTTTTTTAGCAGATCTACTATTTATAATAGTTTTTGGATTTGCAATGACTACTAGTTGTTTAATTAATGAACACCTATGCTCACCAAAATCTTCTTCAGCCTTCAATATGTCTTTTATAAGCTCAACATGCCTTTCATTCTGAACAATTGGGCTATACATCCCTTCCGGTTTATATGTTTTGCCCTTAGGCCCTTTAAAATATCTTCTAAATTCTCCCGTACTCGTTATTTGTATATCTCCAACCATGTTTTTACATTCTACTACTAACAAAAATCTAGGGTTAATTACAACAAAGTCAATTTGAGCTGTAAGATCATTATACTTAAGATATAAATCATGCAAAATTAATATTGGCATATGGCTATTTTTAAGTTCAAACGCAACATTCTTTTCTCCTGCCATTCCACAAGACAATAATTTTATATCTTGCTCTATTTGTTTATGCTTTTCTTCTGGTGCAACTTTCAAAAATTCCTCCAAAACTTTAAATTGATCGTTATTTTCATTAAATTCTTTAAAAAAAGTAGGCTCTCTTAATGTAGATGGCTTATTAGTTATAACTTCTTTTAATGTACCAAAAAATCCCATATTGGTCCTCCCCTAAATTCATATGATAATCCAAATGACTGATTATACATTTTACCTTGCTTGCTAAATATTGCAATTATATTTTACTACAATATTATACAAATATGTATATTTTATTATTTTAAAAAATACCAGCAGCAATTAAAATCGTTACTAAATAAAAAAACACACCTGACCACCGCCAAGTGCTTAATTAAGCTATTTTTTATAAGTAACAATCATATGCTTAGACATAATCCTTCCAAGTAAATAAAACATATTTCCAAAAATCCTTTTAAATATTGATAGAGGCACCGCAGCATCATACGCTTTTTTAAGTCTATTTCCTTCCTGCCAAAATACTCCATCTTGTGTTGCATATTCTGAGCCTTTCACATAATCAAAGCTCATCCCTCTAAATAAATTGTATGGTATTAAAATTGGATATGATGGGGCATGCAGTTTTTTACTTGCAGTATCTTCATAAAATTTCCTTGCAGCAGCTTCTGCTTTTCTTTTATGCTTTTCTGTTGGCTCATAATTGTTCCAGCTAACTGAACTTATAGGGAGAGTATAACAGTAATTAAAGCCCCAGCCTTTCATAGTTCCTGCCATATTTTTTGTTGAATTTCCTGCTCCAACACCACCTGTAGTTGAAATTACTAGTCCTTTTTTATTAAAATATCTAGGTCGATGAAACATAAAACATAAATGATCCACAAAATTTTTAGTTAGCGCAGGCATCTGAAGATTATAAGTTGGAGCAGAAAAAATAACGCCATCGCTTTCTTCAATTTTATCCATGATTTTTTGTACAATGCTATTGTGAGGACAATAAATATGCCCCTTTCTAAAGCAGGAACTACAACCTGTGCAAAATGGCAAATTCAAATCCTTTAAGTGAAGTTCTGTAAACTCTATTTCACTAGACATTAATAATAGATATTCTTTTACAAGCATAGTTAACTTCCACGTATTTCCCCGCCTTGGCCCTCCATTAATTATTAGTATTTTCATATCACTGCCTCCCTCCAAATAATCTATCTATCATAAAATCAATAAAAATTTCTCTTTCTTTTTTGCTCTTAAAGTCAAGTCCTAAGCTTTCTTTCATAGTATCTTTTCTTAAAAATGCTGCTTGCAAAATAGAGGTCAAGCCAAAACTCAAAAGCATTTTCTCCTCTTTAGAAATATTGTAATCCTCCATGGAAAATAAAAATCCATTAACTGTTTTCATCGTATTATCTGCTTCCTTAGGAGCATTCATATCTCCCAATATAGAAATTTTGGAAACAGAAGGATTTTGCACTAAAAAGTTAGCTACCATTTTTGTAACCTTTTTAAGACGACTAATTGAATTTAATTCATCATTAGAATTTGGTTTAAAGGATTTAATTACATCACTAATAATCCTCTGAACACAGATTTCAACTAAATTTTCCTTAGATTCAAAATGATAGTTAATTAAACCAACTCCAACATTCGCTTCTTTTGCAATGGCACGAGTGGTTATTTTATGAGTCTCACCATTTGCTTTTTGTATTAAATCTATTGTAACTGCAATTATTTTTTCCTTTGCTAATTCTGATTTTTCCATATTATCTCCATTTCTGAACATTGTTCAGTTTTATTGTATGCTAAAATATTCCACTTGTCAAACAAAAAATGCCAGTAACGTTTGAACATTACTAGCATTTATACATAATTGTTATTTGTTAAATTTTATCTGGTAAAAAATCTAATATATTATCTTTCTTAAGCTCTTTGATTAGTTGTTTATAAAATTCTTTATTATTTATCATATCTATAGAAATATCATAATAGTTTAATGTATAACTAAAACTATCAATAATACTATTGCTATCTGGAATCTTTTTTAGCTCTTCCTCTATTGCAATAGCATTGCTAATATTCTTATTTATTGAATAATCCTTTAACAAGCTTAACAAATGCTTTTTTAATTTTTCTCTACCATCGCATATTTCATCTTTTAATCTTTTTGATTTTTCCATTTCAAGCTTCTGTTTTTTAAAAAATTTATCTAGTGAACTTTCTAAATCTTTTTTCCTTCTTTTAGCTATTATAAACCCTATATCTTCAATTTTTATTAATTTCTCTTTTTTAATCTTTAATGCAAATTTATTAAACTCACTAGAACAATCTTTTATCGACTGTATGCCATCAAAAACTTTAAAATCTACTTTAATATCTTTTTTATATTCCTTATTTTTAAAAGCGTACTTTTTTAGAAAAGAACTTACATTTATTCTTTTATCCACAATTCTTACGCCATGAAAAGTCATATTAACGCACTGAACATAATCTCTTAACATTAACAAAATATTATTTTTGTCTTTTAAAATTTCATTTTTAAGTTCAACTGAAAATTTTTCATTCAATTCATTCTCTATTTGACCATTTAATATATCCTTCTTTGCCTTAACATAAGTTTCTTTTAAATTTTCCTCGCTAATCGCCATTGTTATACAACTTATACCTTTATTTTGGTCAATTATATTATAATTAAAACTGTAAATAATGTTATCACAAATTATTAATCCCAATTTTAAGTTTTTCAAAACTTTAACTTTGCATTTCAAGCTTTTTAATTTCTCTATAGATGATAGATATGTTTCTACATAAAAAACTTTTTCTATATTAGAATCTTTTTCTATATTTTCACCTATAATGCACTCTACATTGCCTTGACCTAACACGTGCTCCATATCAATTAAAGCATCGGCTTCACTTGGAAGTATGTTGGGAGTTACCCACAAAATTGATTGTTTGGCTTTTCTTATCGCCTTAATTCTACTATCTTCATTAAAATTCTCAAATGCTATCATATTTTACATTCTTCTTTTACAATTACTACTATAGTATTTATATGATATCATTTTTCAATTAATCCACGTTATTTGTTAATATTATTCAATATCTTTTCATACAAACATTCATACAAATTCTCAAAAACAATCATATGTATTAGCAATTTAATATTTAACTCTAAATCTTTTCTCCCCAGGGTCAACATCAATTTTTTTAGTAACCATATCATCTACTCTAACAAAAGTATTTCCTCTTCTTATTTTTGCTAGAAACTCATTAATGCCAGACTCTTTTCCTTGAACTTCCATTCTAACTGTTCCGTCATCGCAATTTTCTACATACCCTGTTAAATCATAAGGAGCTGCTGTATATTGAGCAAAATATCTAAAACCTACTCCTTGAACTCTTCCACATACTTTTACTAAATATCTTTCCATAAAATTCACCCCAAAATATTAAACTTATGTTTTATATATTATAACATTTTTCATACAGTATTTATCATATAATTATTGCATAAAATATAAATACATTTATACTAATTTTTAATTAAATATGAACTTTTATAAAATCGCTTTGTCATATTTAATTCACTATGATAAAATATATAAACATAAAACAATTTAGGAGGTGTTTTTTATGGAATATTTAAAATTAAATGAAGATGAGCAGCGCGAACGCAGCTTCATACGCCAGGTTTACATGTGGATGGCACTAGCACTTTTAACTACAGCTGCAGTTGCATTTTCTATATCAATTTCTCCATCTTTAATGGAAGCTTTATTTAGCAATAGATCATCTTTCTTCGTTTTAGCTATAGCTGAAGTTCTTATTGTAGCATATTTATCTGGAAGAATACACAAAATGACCTCACAAACTGCACTTTTAGTGTTTGCTATATATTCAATATTAAATGGAATTACGTTTTCTTGGATATTCCTTGCTTATAGCTTAGGTTCAATTGCAAGTGTATTTCTAACAACTGCTGGAACTTTCGGAGTTATGTGTGCTTATGGATATGTTACTAAAAGAGATCTTTCAAGTATAGGTAATTTATGCTTTATGGCACTTATAGGTTTAATTATTGCTTCCATTGTGAACATTTTTATAGTTAACGACACTTTCACTATGATGATATCCTTTATAGGCGTTATAATTTTTGTGGCACTTACTGCCTATGATACTCAAAAAATAAAAAGAATGGCTGTATCTTTAAACTACTCTTTAGATGCTGATTATACTTCAAAAGTAAGTATTCTTGGTGCACTTACACTATATCTTGATTTTATAAACCTATTTTTATACCTTTTAAGGTTGTTTGGAAAAAAAAGATAATGCTTTGCAAAAATACTAGCAGCACTGAAGCCGCTAGTATTTTTTATGCTTTATTTTAAATGAATACTTACATTTTTAATACAAGGCATTATAAAAAAGTCTTATAATCCTCATAATTCTTTCTAAGTAGTTCTGGAGTATTAAGTCCATATGGACATTTGCTTGCACATTTATTGCAGTGAAGGCAATTTTCTATTTTTTTCATCTTCTCCTGCCAAGCTGCTGATAAATAATCTTTAGCTGGTGCACGGCGAAGAAGGAGGCTCATTCTTGCACAGTTGTTAATTTCAATTCCAGAAGGACAAGGCATGCAGTAACCACAACCTCGGCAAAAGTCACCTGATAATTCTTTTCTGTCATGTTCAATATTTTTCTTCATTTCCTCCGTTAAAACTGGTGGATTCTCGTTATAAGATAAAAATTCGTCTAATTCTCTTTCTCTTTGTATTCCCCAAATTGGAGCAACATTATCATATTGTGCAAGATATGCATAAGCCATAGCTGAATTTGTAATGAGACCTCCAGATAGGGCTTTCATTGCAATAAAGCCCATATTACTATCCTTACATGCCTTTACAAGCTCTACATCTGCTGAACTTGCAAGATAAGAAAATGGAAACTGAAGAGTATCATATAAATTTGATTCTATTGCTTCTCTAGACACTGTAAATTTGTGATTTGTTATTCCGATAAAACGTATTTTCCCCTGCTTTTTTGCCTCCAGCATTGCATCATAAAGACCAGTTTTATCTCCTGGTTTTGGACAAAAATCAGGGTTATGAAATTGATAAATATCAATGTAGTCCGTTTGAAGATTTTTAAGACTTTGCTCTAAATCCTTCCAAAAATCATCTGCATTCTTTGCTCCCGTTTTTGTACTTATAATAATTTTTTCTCTTATGTAAGAAAAAGCAGCCCCAAGCTTCTCTTCACTATCTGAATATAGCCTAGCCGTATCAAAATAGTTGATTCCATTGTAAAATGCTTTTTGTAATAAATAAACAGCTTCCTTCTTTTGAACACGCTGAACAGGAAGTGCTCCAAATCCATTTTTACTCACAACTAGTCCTGTCTTTCCTAATGTTACTGTCTGCATTTTACCCTTACCTCCTTAAATTTTAATTATTTTATATATTCTTTAGCTAACTTTTCAAAAGCAGGTAATGAATTTATTATTTGTTCTGTAGTTACGCAGTAAGAAATACGTACATGACCTGGGCATCCAAAATCATCTCCAGGAACTAAAAGAAGATTATATTTTTTTGCCTTTTCACAAAAAGCATATGCATCTTTTTCTAAGGACTGAGGGAATAAATAAAAAGCTCCTTGTGGTTTTACACATTTATATCCTAGCTTTACTAAACCATCATATAATAAATCTCTATTTTTCTTGTAAATTGAAATATCTGATGTATCAGCTGCACACTTTGCTACTACTTTTTGAAATAAGCTTCCAGCACATACATAACCTAAAGCTCTTGCAGCTCCGCAAACAGCAGCATATACCTTAGAGGCTTCTTCCATTTCATCTGGTACAACTATGTAACCTATTCTTTCACCTGGAAGTGACAAAGATTTACTATAGGAATAGCATACAAAGGTGTTATCATAGTATTTTGTTAAGTATGGAACCTTTACATCATCATATGCTATTTCACGATAAGGTTCATCTGAAATTAAGTATATTGTATGTCCATATTCTTTTGACTTAGCTTTAAGCAATTCAGTAAGCTTTACAATAGTTTCTTCTGTGTATACTATTCCAGAAGGGTTATTTGGAGTATTTACAATAATTGCTTTTGTATTTTCATTCATTCTTTTTTCAAACTCATTAAAGTCTATTTGAAAGTTTTCAATTTGAGCAGGAACTACTATAAGTTTAGCGCCAGCAGCTTCTACAAAGCATTTATACTCTGGAAAATATGGTGCAAAGGTTATAAATTCATCTCCAGCATTTGCTAATGCCTTAAAGCATGTGTTTATGGATGCAGCTGCACCTAAAGTCATATATAAATTACTAGCAGCAAATTTTGTTCCAAATCTTCTGTTAATGGAATCTGCTATTGATTTTCTTACATTAAAATCCCCCGGCGCACTTGTATATCCATGCACAGCTACAGGATCTTCATTTTCTAAAATTTCAATAATAGCTTTTTTTACGGATTCTGGTGCAGGAACATTTGGGTTTCCAATGCTAAAATCATATACATTTTCTGCTCCAACTTCAGCTGCTCTTTTTTTGCCAAATTCAAAAATCTCTCTTATTACGGAGCGCTTACTTCCTAGTTCATACATTTCTTGTGATATCATAAATTAATTCCTCCTAAAATTTTATAATCTGTTTACAATATTAATTGGTTTCTCACCATTTACGACCCTTGTAATATTTGTCCACACACCTTGATGCATTTTACGAAAAGCTCCATCGGTGGTTCCTGCGATATGCGGTGTAAATATAACCTTATACTTTACCCCTTCCGGAAGATACAGTAAAGGATTATCCAGTTTTACCGGTTCAGGAGATAAAGTATCAAGACCTGCTCCTGCTATTTCACCATTTATTAGTGCAGTCTTTAGTGCCTGTCCATCAACTATTTCTCCTCTTGCTGTGTTAATCAAAAGGGCTGATTTTTTCATGTTTTTTAAAAATGTTTTATCTACCATATTAGTTGTTTCCTCTGTTACTGGAACATGCAAACTAATTATATCGCATTCTTTTACAAGGTCACCTAATTTTTTATACTGAACGTTATATTCTTTTTCCACTTCAGTTGCAGCTTTTGTTCTGCTATAATAATAAGTCTTTGTGCCAAAGCTTATAAGGCGTTTAGCAGTCTCCTTAGCAATTGCGCCAAAGCCAATGAGCCCAACAGTGCAGTCTGCTAGTTCCTTAATTCCAGAAAGCATCATGCGTTCCTTTGTTTGTATTTGCTCTCCTGCTCTTACTTTAGAATCTCCTTCTAAAGCATTTCTGAGTAGAGCTAACATAAAAAATATTGTGTGTTCTGCCACTGCTCCTGCATTTGCTCCCCTGTTGTTGCAAACGTAAATGTTTAATTTTTTTGCAGTTTCAATGTCAATTCTATTAAATGCTACACCTTCAGAATGAATAAGCTTTAAATTAGGCATATTATTTATTAAATATCCACTTACTTCCTTAATTGCATCTGCCAAAATAAAATCTGCATCCTTCGCTTTAGAAAGTATTTCATCGTCACTAGAAGATATATCCTCAAATATAAACTCCATATCCTTTGGTACGCTGCAATATTCAAGATACTTTTCTACACGCTTTCTATTGCTAAGTATTAGCGTTTTCAGTCAAATCACCTTCTATTCTTTAACTATCAATTTATTATTATATTATACATTATTTTAACATATTTTCATATGCTTTTATTCTTTCCACATAAGTCCGCAAAAAAGCTCAAAAAGCTGCATCAAATTTTTAGGATCCTTTCCTGTAAGCTTTTTAATTCTTTCAAGTCTGTAATTTAAAGTGTTTCTATGAATATTGAGTCTTTTAGCAACATCATTTATTTGGCCATTTTCTTCTATGTATGTTTGCAGCGTTTGAATAAGTTCAAGCTTATATTCTGACTTATCTATGTTAGAAAATAAAGAAGTAGTATCACTTTTATTCTCACAAGATAAGTTTATAACAAATTTTAAGTTTTCATATTGATATATCTTCGATTCCGGTTTAATTTTTATTCCCATATCAATAGCTTTCTCGGAATTTTCAAGGGAAATAGCTGCAATATTTTCTTTTTCACCTATACTTATTTTTTCTATATCCTTACATTGCTTTAAATCATTAATGAGTAATTGATATTTATATTCTTCACAAACAAAAAATACTATTTTATTATTATCCAAATCACAATTATAGGTATGCTTTTTACACAAGCTTATTATTTCTTTTGAACTGATATCCCCATAAACAAGAATCGCTCTATAGTCTTTTGAAATATCAAAGCCATAATCTCTAGCTATTTTACAAAATTTTTCATCATAAGCTGTCTTTCTATGCGCTAGTTCATGATAAAATCTTTCTTTTCCAAGTCTTCTATCTTGAATTTCTTTATTTGCTTCAGCCTGTTCAATTAAAAGCACTGCTGTTACTCTTACCAGTTTTATAAATTTTTTCACTTCATCAGAATAGCCAGTTATGCCTATTACTCCAATTACCTTACCATCTATTATAATAGGTTCGTTTACACCAGGTTTAACAGATTCATTTTCATCATATATTACATTTAAAGATTTTTTTCTAATTGCTTCTACAGCTCCCTCATGAATATCTCCAATACGGCTTAAATCTCCACTTCCTACTATTATGCCATTTTCATTCATGACATTTATATTGTAAGGAACTACGCTCATCATTTCCTTTACAATATTTTGAGCAATAGTCTTTGATAACTTCATTTTATCACCTATTTCTTATATAAATCCCCACAGCTAACTTAAATTCACTATATAGCAATAATAAAATTATGTAAAGTTGTAATTTTCGCATATGAAAATAAAATCCAAACAGAATTAATTCTGCTTGAATTTTAAGTTAGTTTTATAAAAGCTATATATTTAAGTTTATTAATCTTATTACATTTTCAGAAGCTTTTTCAACATTCTCTTTTCCATTTTTAAGGGCATCTTCAATAGAAGCAGCTCCTCTCATTATTCCAAATATTGAATCTATACCATTTTCATATAAATCATCAATATTATCTCCAACTCTTCCTGCAAGGGCAATTACAGGTTTGCCATATTTTTTAGCAACTCCTGCTACACCAATTGGAGTTTTTCCAAATTTAGTTTGATAATCTATACTTCCTTCTCCTGTAAAAACAACATCGCAAAGCTTTATCTTATCCTCTAAGCCTGAATATTCTATAACTAGTTCAATTCCCTTTTTAAGTTTTCCATCTAAAAAGGCTAAAAGTCCTGCTCCTAATCCACCTGCAGCTCCTGCTCCTGGTATATTAATAATATCATTCTTACACTGCTCTTTTATTATCTCTGCATAATGCTTTAAGTTTTTATCTAATATTTCAATCATTTCTTTTGTTGCACCCTTTTGTGGTCCAAATATATTCGAGGCTCCATTTTCACCACAAAGTGGATTGTTTACATCACAGGCAACTTCAATTTCTACACTTTTTAATCTCTTATCAAAGTTGGACAAATCTATTGTTTTTAGTTTGCCTAGTTCACCACCGCCAAAACCTATTTTTTTTCCTTCTTCATCTAAAAATTTTGCTCCAAGAGCACTTATAGCACCAGCTCCACCATCATTGGTTGAACTTCCTCCTATACCTATAAGTATTTTTTTTACGCCTTTATCAAGACAAGCTTTAATAAGCTGACCTGTACCATATGTAGTAGTAGTTAATGGATTTCTTTTTTCTTTTGGAACCAGATGAATTCCACTAGCACTTGCCATTTCAATTACTCCAACTTCTCCATCGCCTAAAATGCCATATTGTGCCTCTATTTCGTTTAAAAGTGGTCCAACAACCTTTATGGAGTATATTTTTCCATTTGTAGCATCAATAAGAGACTGCATTGTTCCTTCTCCTCCATCAGCCATTGGAACATGTATACAGTTAATTTTATTGTTAATTTTCTTTATTCCTTTTTCCATTGCCATACAAACTTCTTTTGCAGTCATACTCTCTTTAAAAGAATCTGGTGCCAATACAATCGTAAAATTTTTCATAAGACATTCTCCTAACATAAGTTATTATAATAATCCATAAATAACAACTGCTGCTATTGCCATGGAACCTCCCACTATGGATTCATATGGTATTAATTTCATACGTTCACTGATATTCATTTTTACCGCATCTGCTGAAGCGTGAAAGAAATTTCCATGAGGAAGATGATCAATAACCACAGCTCCTGTATTAATCATAACCGCTGCGCTTAAAGGTGCTATTCCCATGGAAAGTATAGCTTTTCCAAATGTCCCTGTTGCTACTATTGCTCCTGTTGATGTGGATGCTGTAGCTGCTGCCATAAGTATACCGGCTATTGGCGCTAAAAATATTCCTGATATTCCAAGGGAATGTATTCCACTAACAACTACCTGACTTAAATTAGACTTTGAAATAACTCCAGCAATTGCTCCTGCTCCAATTAATATCATTACTGTTCCTGTCATTCTATTTAAGCCTGATGTAGTATAATCAATTACTTTATTAAATTGTCCCATTGCAGCTAAGCCTATCAGTCCTGCAATAGGCAATATAAACATAGCATCTATTTTAAGCTCTGTTAAAAATTTTATGTGAAGCATACTTCCAACAGGATTTAATGCTAGCAATATTACTGCTGTTATAGGTGCAACCATTGCCTTTCCAAAGCTTATTTTCTTTTTCTCTGAAGCTATTTTATCTATTTCGGTTTCTTTAATAAGTTCTCCTTTTTTGCTAATAAGTGTTGAAACTACATATGTAATTATAAGACCTATTATAGCAGGTATGAAAGCTCCTATCATAACCTGAGCAAGTTCTATATTAAAACCCTTGGCAACCGCAATAGTATTAGGATTAGGCGAAATTATGTTTCCTGCCTTACCTCCACCTATCATAGCTAAAAGTATAGACGATTTTGTTATTCCAACTTTTCTTGCCACTGGAAGTGCTATTGGCGCAACTATGATAACTGTAACTGGTATAAACACTCCTACAGCTGTGATTATCATGCTAGCTAGTGCAATTGCCAGAAGAACCTTCTTTTCTCCCATTTTTTCTACTATGGTTTCAGCAATTTTTTCTGCTGCTCCCGATTCAATCAAAATACCAGCTAAAACTCCGGCTGCAATTACACGAACCACTGCTCCCATTACACTGTTTGTGCCAGCAATTATAACATCAACTGTTTGTGATAAGCTTGCTCCTCCAACAAGTGCTCCTATGATTGCCCCTGTAAAAAGTGAATACACAGGATTTATTTTTCTAAAAATGAGTATTATGGCGATTATTAATCCAACTATCGCTCCACCCCAGTTAATAATATACATTTATGTTCCTCCCTTTGTTTTTGAGCGTTAACGTTTTCTTTTGTTATATAACAGTATTAATAATAATATATTTGAGGAACTCATAAAACTGTTTATTTAATAATTTATTTTGTTCATTTGCACTACATGATTAATTTATAAAAAAATATCAAGACATGCTAACCCGTTAACATATCTTGATATAATTACTCCACCTCAACTAAAAACTACATTATATATACATGGTAATTCCTTTAAGCTTAGCATCTAGAAACATAAATAGTTTAAATCTCACTCCTATAATTGCTTTTATCTAGGCCATCTTTCTTCTTTAGAGGGTAGTTCCTTGAATGAATTATGTGGTTCTGATTGATACCAATATGCAACAGTAGAAACATCATCCTGACGCTCAAAAAGGCCCTTATGGCATACCCCTATTTGTTGAATAGTAACCTTCAAGTCCTCTTCAAAACGAATTGGATCCATGATGTGCCATCTATACATTCCTCTCATTGGCATACAATCATTGTTATGATATGCATTATGAATATCCTCATCTTTATCTCTGTAAAAAGGATATCCCATAAATGGTGTACAATACGTATTTTCTACTGTTTTTCCATTTACCTGAGTTGCAAAACTCCATGCACCGCCAAAGTAATCTTCTGTTCCTGTACCGCATATTGTTGGGTATTCTTCATCACCATCCATATAAAATTTAACTTCACCTTCACCCCACCAATATCTTTCAAGCGTACTTAAAGCCATATATGTCCCTACATAATGTCCTTTTCCCTTTACATTGTCAAGTATTACATAATCCTGCTTTAATTTAGTTATTTTTTCACGTCTCCACTGTGCATGAAAATATGCGGTTTCCTCTGGAAGTTCATCATATAAACAGTAATCTATTTGATAAAAAAATCCAGTTATATCATTAGCATGTTGATTTTCAATTGTTATCTTAGCCCTTTTACCAAATGGCATAGGAAAATAACAGTTAAATCCTCTTGTTGGATTTACTACAATAGGCATAGAATTTACTACAGCACTAGACCCAAAACCAGAACAGAAAAAATCTCCTAATGGACTTTCAACCGAGGGTTCCTCTTCGTCATCCCAATACATTTTTAAAACAAGATCTCTTAAAACGAACCTATCTGCCTCAGATGTCCTATCTGTAACCGTTATCCAAATATGCTGAATAACTCCAGTTCCCTCTATTTCTGCAAGTGTAATCGTTTTATCGTGTTGTAAACTTATACATGGAGATCCTTTTCTTGATGGTCCTAAATTACTTGATGCCATACCGCCTTTTCCCTTTTCTCCTTTAGG
This sequence comes from Clostridium guangxiense, assembly GCF_021043395.1. GTDB lineage: Bacteria > Bacillota > Clostridia > Clostridiales > Clostridiaceae > Clostridium_S > Clostridium_S guangxiense. The sequence continues at coordinate 181,148 of NZ_JAJNKE010000003.1, read as the reverse complement.
GTTTTCCGCATTAATAGTTCTAGTTCTTCCGTTATTCATAATAGGAAGAGAACCCAGTCCTGTAATAAATGGATTATTTAACATATAATTACCTCTACTTTCCTTCTAAATTTAATATTTTAGCTTATGTATTTTCATAAAAAATAAATTATAGTAAAATATTTTTTACATACAAATATTCTACTATAATTTAGTCATAAAATCACCTATTTTTTTATATCTAAATGTTCCAAATCATTGTTACTTCGCAGCCTAATTTATTTAGCAGCAGTATTCACTGCAATTTCCAAAGCTTTCACCATATTTAGAAGACTCATACTTGGCTGGTTCTTATAATTTACTGCCTGCTCTGGTAAGTAAGGAATATGTATAAAACCTCCTGTAATATTGGTATACTTTGTGCTTATTATATGCATAAGACCATAAAATAACTGGTTGCACACAAAGGTACCTGCAGTATTTGATACGGATGCTGGTATGCCAGCTTCTTTTATATTAGAAACAATATCCTTTACGGGAATAGTGGCAAAATATGCTGCAGATCCATTTTCTACAATTGGCATATCTACTGGTTTATTGTTTTCATTATCTGAAATTCTTGCATCAATGACATTAATTGCAACTCTTTCAACAGTTATTTCATTTCTTCCTCCTGCTTGTCCAACGCATATAACAACATCAGGTTTAAATTCTTCTACAGCTTCTTCAAGTACCTTTATTGATTTATAAAAAACCGTTGGAATTTCTTTTATTTTGAGTTCAATACCATGGAATTCATTGTTTTTTAATTCTTTGATAGCCTCCAAAGCTGGATTTATTTTTTCTCCTCCAAAAGGATCAAAACCTGTTATAAGTACTTTTTTCATTTTTTAGTTTTCTCCCTTCTATTAAACTTCAAACTTTTGCATCATTTCATTAAGCTTTTGTGCTAAAATAGCCTGATTTTGTGCTGTTAACGCAACTTGTTCTATGCCTTTTGAAGTTTCACTTATACTTTTTTCTATAGCTTCTACATTTTTATATGAAACTTGTGTATTTTTAGTCATTGTATTCATTGCTTCTCCTACCTGATGTATTGATATACTTATTTCTTTTGCCATATCTAAAATTTTTTGGGACATTTCACTTACAAAATTAGAGTCCTTGTAATACTCACTCCCTAAACTTTTAAAGCTTTCTAATTGTGGATTTATATCTTGTTTAACAAACTTGAGTATTTCGCTGCTATTGTTTGATAAATCACCGAACGCATATCTTACTCTTTTTATTATATCTTCTATTTCTTCTACCGCTTCTGAAGACTCACTTGCAAGCTTTCTAACTTCATCTGCAACAACTGCAAAACCTTTTCCATGTTCCCCAGCCCTTACTGCTTCAATAGCTGCATTAAGTGACAACAAGCTAGTCTCTTCTGATATGTCCTTTATAGTATTAACCATAATTATTATTTTTTCTACAATATTGCCTTCTTCTATGGATTTAATTATGCTTTTCTCTTTATCATTGTATATATTTTTAACCTTGTCAATAGATATTCTACTGTCCTTTTCTATTTTAGTAGCTCTTTCCTTAAATGAATCTGAATTTTTACCTCCTTCTTCCGCTTTACTTGACAATATTTCTACATTTCCATTAATTTCTTCTACTGATGCATTAATTTCTTCTGATACTGCGCTAGTTTCCTGAGATGCAGAAACAATATTTTTGATTTCTGCATCTATGCTTTGTATCATAGAATAAAATTCTTCTACTGTTGCAGAAAGTTCTTCACTTGATGCACTTATATCTTCCGAATCACTTACAATTTCCTTAACTAAATTTCCAACATCCCTTTGCATAATAACTACAGCATTGGCAAGCTCTCCAATTTCATCTTTTCTTTTTATAAAAGCATCTGAAATAGGTACATTAAACTTACCATTAGAAAGATTTTTAAAATGCTCTACAACACCTTGAAGAGGTTTCGAAACTTTTAAATTGATATATAAATAAATTGCAAATCCAAATATTAAAAGTGCAGCTAAGCCTATTATTATATTGCTTTTAATAAAATCATTTTTGACCATATTGCTTAATGACTTGTCTTTTCCCACAAATAAAATACCCGAAACTTTACTTCCAAAACTCATAATTGGTTCGTAGGAGGTAGTATAACTTCTTCCAAGTATATTTGCATCTCCAATATATTTATTTCCAGAAAGAACTTTTTTAGCTATAGCAGAATCTAATTTAGTACCAACTGTTCTCCTTCCATTCTTTTTTATAGTCGTTGCAATTCTTGTATCTCCCAAAAAAATTGTTGCATCACAACCCAAGTTTGATTTTATATAATCTACAACTTTATTTGTATCAAGTCTATATCCTATTGATATAACACCAATAACTTCCCCATCACTATTTTTTACAGGTATACCAGACCTAACTGACATTTTAACGGAAGTTCCTCCTTCCACTTGAGTATTTGCTTCTCCTTTGAGTGCATTTTGTACATTAGTCTGATTAGTAACGCTGTCCCCTTTCTTATCCTTATCATGAGTTCGAGCCAAAACAATTCCTTTTTCATCTGTAACTGTAATAAAATCCATACCAGAATTATTAATAAGCGGCTCTAAAGTCTTCAATATAACATCAGTGTCCTTTTGTTTTATTGCTCCTACAACATCTTTATTTAACGATAATTGCATTCCCATATTAAAAGACACTTTTTTCATATCTGCTATTTTGTTGTCAAATATTTTAGTTGACTTTATGAGTTCTTCACTTATGCTTCCATCTACATATTTTTCAAACCTAAATACATCTTCCAACACAATAGAAGCTACAAGTATAACTATTACTACTGCTAAGAAGGCTACAATTTTAGTTTTTATTGATTTTCTCTTCATGTCCTCACCCCTTAATATAATTTTGCTCAAATGTATAATTGAACTAGCATAGTTGAGTCGATAGCCTTTTATATATTCTACCTAATTATATTTAAATCCTTTAGTCAAAAATTTACTATACTTACTAATCTTACTTGCATGTACATAATCTGAGTTGTAGAGACAAACAGAAATGATATAAATTAGACAGAAAATGGGCTGCCGCACTAAAATTGCGACAGCCTCATATTAAGTTTAAGAAGAATAATGAGCCTTCCACCAGACCTTCTCTAAGTTATTTTATATATTCTATTAAGTCTGCTCTAAAAATCTCTATTTTTTTCTTATAATCTCCATTTTTTATTTCAGCCTTAGAGATATCCATTAAAGCCTTAATTCTTTTGCCTGTGATACTTTCTACATCCTTAAATGCTTTAATTTCTCTAGGTTTTTCTGCCCCATGTGTATTAAAAAATGCTGTACATTTAATTTTATCTTTATTTTCGCTTATATATGTCCTAATTGCTGGTGTAATATGTGAAGCCCATACTGGAGTGCCAATTATAACAACATCGTACTTTGAAGGATCCTTTTCAGTTTTACAAATGGTTGTCTTATTGCCCAGAATAGCATTTTTAATTTCAATTATATTTTTAAATATTCCTTTTCTACTTTCTTTTTCTTTAATTTCTTCAATATCACAATTAAAACTTTTGCTTATGCTTTCTGCGACCTGCTTAGTATTTCCAGTCTTTGAGAAAAATACAACCAGAATCTTAACATCATCCATTTCGTTTCCTCCATTATTTTACAGCATTTGAATATTTTATAAATATTATATCACATATATTTTATGAATGGACATAAATTTAGCTTTCCGCAAAAATATTTATTACTCTTTTAAATTTATCCGCATTTTCATTTATTTTTTGCTCATTTCCAATGACGCATATATAATTTTCTTTCATACAATCCCCTATAAGCTTAGAACATTTTCTTATACTATAAATGTCAGCATTTATTATTTCATCTCTTATCCTTTGTATATAATCCATATCAATATTTGTAATATAATGCAGCACTGTTCTTTCACATTTAGACGCATTGCTTAAAGGTGCATCAATTCCGCTTATAGTTCCAAGTATATATTTTGTTATCTCTCTATAATCCGCATTAAAATTTTTGATATAATCAGCAAAGTCATCATATATTTCAATTGTTTCAGCTAAACCTGGATCCCTATAGGAACATAAATTCATATTTCCATTTCCAGAGAAAGAAGCAAATGCCCCATAGGCACCACCTTGAACTCTTACTTTACTCCACAGATAATCATAGTTTGCAATGGATTTTACTACAGATAAAACTCCACTATTTTGAAAATTAAGTTTTTTAAAATTATATCCCTTAACAACACATTGAATCTTTGAAGATATAATAAGCCCTTCATTTAGTTTTTCAAGCTTAAAATCATAATTGTATTTGTTTATTGGTTCATTTTTAAGCCTACCTCTAAACTCATTAAATAGCTTTAAGAACTCATTTAGTGCATCCCTATCTCCAGCATAACCAACCAACATATTATTGGAATTAAAAACAAGTTTTGCACATGCCTTTAACTTTTCCGAAATACTTTCTTTCTTTTCATCAAAGCTTCTCTCAAGATTACATAAAAATTTATAAAACTCTATTCCTGATATTATATCCACGTATTTATACATTTGAGAATAATATGAACCAATTCTTACTGCAGCAACCCTATGTGACCTGCTCTGCATAGACATTTCTAACCTAGACTTAAGCTCTTCAATGAGTTCTTTAAGTCTTTTATAATCATCATATATGGTTTTATTAATTACTTCCTCCAATAATTCAAGAAGCTTGAATGTTTTTTCTTTTAAAACCTTCGTTCTAATTACAAATTCAGGTACATATTTATCTACTTCATTTATATCTGAGTAAGGCTCCAAGCTAAAATCCATACCGCCAACATTCATATTTACCTGATTAGATAAATCCTTGAAATCATATTTTTTAGTATTCATTCTTCCAATTAAAATAGAAAACAGCGACAGATATGGTATCATATCTACAGGCACTACAGACGAATCAAAGTACAAATTCATATAATTTATACCATTAGTATTTAATGGAGTATATAAAATATCAACGCCATTTTGATTTATTTTTTCACTCTCAAAGTAATCTGCCTTCGGATTAATATCTTTAATTGAAAGCATTGGTATTTTATCTAAATCCTCTTTTTTATCCTGAGTTTCATATCTCAATTTAAGCTTTCTGTTTTGTTCAAATATTTCTTCTAGTTGTTCTTTATTAAGATTATCTCTAAAAATTTTAAGATCTTTTAAAACGGCTTTATTTGTTTCATATTCAAGGTTTTTCTTAGGCTTCACAGTTATAAGTGCGCTATGCTTGTTATTAAGAAAATACTTTTTTATAATTTTTTCAAAGTAGTTGCTATTCATAGCATTCTTCATCTTTTTTAGTTTTTTCTCATACCTAAGGTTTTCAAAAGGTTCTCCTCCATAAAGCATTCTATCTAATATTTTTTCATTATATTCAAGTCCCCTTGGATAGCTTTCATAATCAGCCTCCTTTATTTCAAATTCTCTTGCATTTATTACAGCTTCAATTACTTTTCTATCTATACCATTTTTACATAATTCCTCTAGCACACTGAAAACAATGTCCTTAAATTTATTTTTGTCTTTCAAATTGGAATCCTTTAAAATGATGCTAAAGGTTGGCTGCAAAATAGAATTATCAAAAACTCCAAAAACATCTTTCCCTATATTTGCTTCAACAAGAGCTCTTTTAAGCGGCGAAGAAGAAAGTCCTAAAAGTATACTTTCAAGAATATCAAAAGCAAAATACAGCTCTTCATCTAAAATGCTTCCGGTGCAGAAGCTTAAGCTAAAAAAAGTTTTATCATCTTCGCTTTCACTGTTTGATATAGAATATTCAACTTCTTTTTCAGTCATTTCTTCAAAAGCCTTTTGCAGTACAATGTCATTTTTAATTGCTTTCTTTTCAAATTTATCTAAGTACTCATCATTTATAAATTTAAGTTCCTCATCAAGCTTAATATCTCCATAAAGATATATTATACTATTGGACGGATGATAGTATTCTTCGTGAAATTTTATAAATTCATTGCTTGAAAGCTTAACTATTTCTTCTGGTTTTCCACCAGAATCAAACCTATATATATTATCTTTAAAAAGTGTTTCATCTACAGTCCTTAGAAGAATGGCTACCGGGGAAGAATACGCTCCTTTCATTTCATTGTACACTATACCCTTGTAATCAATTTCTCCATTAATATTATCTATATCATAATGCCAGCCCTCTTGCATAAATATTTCAGGCTTTTCATATATGGCTGGATAAAAAACAGCATCAAGATACACATTCATTAAATTTCTAAAATCTTTATAATTTCTGCTTGCAACAGGAAACATAGTTTTATCTGGGTAAGTTGCTGCATTTAAATACGTATTCAAAGATCCTTTTAGTATTTCTACAAATGGTTCCTTAACAGGAAACTTTCTAGAACCACACAATACTGAATGCTCCAATATATGCGGTATTCCTTTGCTATTTTGAGGAAGGGTTTTAAAGGTTATTGAAAATGTTTTATTATCATCATCATTCTCGAGGCTCACAAGTTTAGCCCCACTTTTTATATGTGTAAATACTCTACCAATGGATTTTATCTCATCTATTTTCACTTCATTCTCAAGTTTAAACCCAAAATAAATATCACCAATTTTAAATTTCATTAACTTTCCTCCATCTTTCCACCGAACTTATAACTAATTTTATCACACTTTTATATTTTATAGTGGAACCAGCTCAACTATATATTACAAATTTCCTTAGCACTGTAGTAGTCTCCTACCATTGGATCTGTAACTATTGCTGAAATTCTTTCATTTTTGAGATCAAGAAAAGCATTGTTTTCTTTCTTTCATTTGTAATACTTACAGTTGACATTATAACATCAAATTTTTTAGAATTAAGTGCAAGAAAAATTCCGTCCCATGCATTTGAAACAAATTTTATTTTAATACCCATCTTTTTACCTAATTCATTAGCAAGATCACTTACTGAATTTAGTCCGTAAAAGTAAACTAAATAAATGTTTTAAATATTGTGCTTGTACTACAGCACTCATCTTTGATTCACCGGAATTTCTCGTATCAAATGCGTATGGAATTTCAACTAAATTATTATATTCACCCATAACAAGTACTTCAATTAATATCTTCCAACCTATATCACTTAGATTTTTATTAGCTATAACGGACTTTTTTAACATAAAAATCCCGCTTGTAGGATCAGAAATCTGCCTAAGCTTTTTAAATAACACCTTTCCCATATACCTTGCTGTCCAAGAGACAAATTTTCTAAATAAATTTAGTCCTCCATCGCTTCCACCTTGAATAAATCTACTCGGAATTACTATATCTGCACCCTCATTAATTTTATCTAGCATAAATGGTACTATTTCTGGTGGATGCTGTAAATCTCCATCCATTACTGAAAACACATCACCCTTTGCTTCCTTAAATCCCTCAATTACTGCTGAAGATAGTCCTCTTTTTTCTTCTCTATGTATTAATTTAACCTTATCGTCTTGTTTCGTTAAATTCATTATTACATCTGTAGTTTCATCATTACTATCATCTACAAATATAATTTCATAATTCTTACTCTTAAGTGCATTTTCCATTCTTATAACTAATTCCCTTATGTTTTTCTTTTCGTTGTATACAGGAATAATAATAGATAACAATTTTTTCACCTACTTTTTAATTGTTACTTAGCACAAAATATTAGAATTACCACATTGTAAAAATCAAGTTTTCTTCCTAATATTAACATTCAAATCAACTTTATATCATATTAATATTCGTGTCAATATATTTGTTAGTTGTTAATACCATTAAACTTTGTTAAAATGAAACTGAAATTTATAAAATACTTCAAGGAGGATTTGATTTGAATTTTAGATTAGAAAAGGATTTACTTGGAGAAGAACAAATTCCCCAAAATGCATATTACGGTATAAATGCCAAACGTGCTGAATTAAATTTTAAGGTAAGTGATAGAAAAGTTAATATAAATTTAATTTATTCTATTGTAACTGTAAAAAAAGCAGCTGCAATAGCCCATAAAAAAACAAATGAACTTTCTAGTGAAAAGGCTGATGCTATAATAAAAGCTTGCGATGAAATACTTTGTGGCAAGCTTAAAAATGAGTTTATAACAAATTTTCTTCAAGGTGGCGCGGGAACCTCTACAAACATGAATGTAAATGAGGTAATTGCAAATAGAGCTATAGAATTACTAGGCGAAAAAAAGGGAGACTATTCTATTATAAAACCCATAGAAGATGTAAACATGTCTCAATCTACAAATGATGTTTATCCTACTGCACTTAGAATTGCATCAATAAAACTTTTAAGGCCACTAGCAGATGCTCTTTCAGATCTTCAAGAATCTCTTCAATTTAAAGAGAATGAATTTGCTGATATAATAGCTCTTGGAAGAACAGAACTTATGGATGCCCTTCCAATGATGGTAGGTCAGCAATTTGGGACTTATGCAAAGGCTATTTCAAGAGATAGATGGAGAATATATAAGGTTGAAGAGAGATTAAGAGAAATAAATCTTGGTGGAACCGCTATGGGAACAGGCCTTAATGCTTCAGAAGAATATATATTTACTGTAACTGACATTCTTCAAGACCTAACCGGACTTGGCCTTTCAAGAAGCGATTATATGATGGATATAACTCAAAATATGGATGTATTTGTCGAAGTTTCTGGCCTTTTAAAATCTGCTGCTGTAAATTTAATGAAAATTTCAAATGATCTAAGATTGCTTGGCAGTGGTCCTAATGGCGGATTTGGAGAATATAAACTTCAAGAAGTTCAAGCTGGCTCCTCAATTATGCCTGGAAAGGTAAATCCAGTTATATGTGAAATGGTAGCTCAGGTTTCCATGAAAGTGATAGCAAACGATACAGCTATAACTTTAGCAGCTTCTCAAGGTCAGCTTCAACTTAATGCATTTTCTCCACTTATTTGTGAAAGTCTTCTTGAATCACTGGAGCTACTTACAAATGCAGTTAAAATATTTGACGATAAGTGCATTAAATCCATTAATATTAATGAAGAAAAGTGCAAAAAAAATTTAGAAAAATCGACCTCTATAGTTACAGCTTTAGTACACCATATTGGGTACAAAAAGGCTTCTGAAATTGCTCAAAAATCAGTAAAAGAAAACAAAACTATAAAAGAAATTCTTATTTCAGAAAATATTTTATCAAAAGAAGTCATGGAAGAAATATTAAATCCATATCAAATAACAAAGCCTGGAATACCAGGAAAATAAAAATTAATCAGAGGTGATAACATGAATGAACTTAATTCTACCCCAAAGGGTGATAGATTACATATAGCTTTATTTGGAAAAACTAATGCTGGTAAATCAAGTATAATAAACGCAATAACTTCTCAAAATATAGCTTTGGTATCTGACGTTAAAGGAACAACTACAGATCCTGTATACAAAGCAATGGAACTTTTGCCTATTGGTCCTGTAATGTTAATAGACACTGCTGGTCTTGATGACGAAAGTAGTCTTGGTGAACTTAGACGCGAAAAAACTTTACAGGTTTTAAATAAAACCGATGTTGCTTTACTTGTAGTAGACGCCTTAAATGGACTTACAGATTATGACAAGAATATAATATCAAAAATAAAAGCAAAAAATATTCCAATAATTGGTATTTTAAATAAAATAGACAAAATAGATAAAACCAAACTTAATATTTCTTCATATGAAAAAGAAGCTGGCATTTCTTTTGTTCCTGTTTCTTCTTTTACAGGTGAAGGTATAAAAGAACTTAAGAGCTCCATAATAAAATCAGTACCAGAAAATGAAGACAAATTTAAGATTGTTGGAGATTTAATTTCTCCCGGAGATTTCGTAATACTTGTAACCCCTATAGACAAGGCAGCTCCAAAGGGAAGGCTCATACTTCCACAACAGCAAACCATAAGAGATATTCTAGAAAGTGATGCAATGGCAATTGTAACAAAAGAATTTGAACTTAGGGAAACTTTAGCTGGGCTATCAAAAAAACCAAAAATGGTTATAACAGATTCGCAGGTATTTTTAAAAGTTTCTGCTGATACCCCAAAAGACATTTTAATGACATCTTTCTCCATTTTAATGGCAAGGCATAAAGGTGATTTAACTGAGCTTGTAAGAGGCGCAAAAGCAATTGAAAATTTAAAGGATGGAGATAAAATTCTCGTTTCAGAGGCTTGCACTCATCACCGTCAATCTGATGATATAGGTAAGGTTAAGATTCCAAGATGGCTCAGACAAAAAACAGGTAAAAAACTTGAATTTGATTTTTCAAGCGGCTTTTCCTTCCCTGAAAACATAAAAGACTATGCTCTTATTGTACATTGTGCTGGGTGCATGCTTAATAAAAAAGCAATGATGTATAGAATAACTGAAGCAAAAGCTCAAAATGTACCTATAGTTAATTATGGTGTTTTAATTGCCTATGTCCAAGGGATTCTTCCAAGAGCGTTAAAGCCATTTCCTGGTGCAGATAGAATGTACACCTCCAATTGTTAATTCAGTTTAACTATAACATTTTAATGATAAAGTTGAAAATTCAACGAATTATTTGTAGTTAAATAATAATAATAATAAATGGATAAAGTCATATTAAAATAGAATTTTGCTTCCATGGATTTCTTACACAATATAATAAAAGTATGGTAAAATTATATGGCATGAAAATTATGCATATTTAACTACAGGGAGGATTATAAATTGATAAAAATAGGTGAATATAATGAGCTTAAAGTTGCAAGAAAAAGTGATTTTGGTCTTTTTTTAGATGCTAAAACTGGAAATACAAGTGATGATATACTTTTACCAATAAAAGATGTTAAAGACAAAGAAGTAAATATAGGTGATACTCTAAATGTATTTATTTATAGGGATTCAAAGGATAGACCTATAGCTACTTTAAGAAAACCTTATGCAAAAGTATCTGACATTGCCTATCTAAAAGTAATATCAAACACAAAGATAGGTGCTTTTCTTGATATTGGTCTTGAACGAGATTTATTTGTCCCAATAAAAGAACAAGGCTATATATTAGAACCAAATAAGTCTTATCTTTTTTATGTTTATGTGGATAAAACCGGAAGGCTTGCTGGAACAACGAACATTGGCAATTACCTTGAACCTGCTGATGATACTATGGTTAACAAAGAAGTTACTGGTATTGTCTATGGTTTTCAAACCAATGGAAGTGCCATGGTAGCCATAGAAAACAAGTATGATGGTGTTATTTTAAAAAACGAGTACTTTAATAGATTATACCCTGGTGAAAAGCTTAATCTTAGAGTAAAAAAATTATTTGAAGATGGAAGGCTCTCCTTGACTCCTAGAAAATCTCCAAAAAACGAAAGATTAGAATTGGAAGACAAAATATATGAATATTTAAAGGCTCATGGGGGTTCTATGCCATATAACGATAAAAGCTCTCCTGAAGATATAAAAAGAACTTTTCACGAAAGCAAAAATTACTTTAAAAATGCCTTAGGTGGACTTATGAAAAAAGGATTAATAATTCAAAATGAAAATGGAACAAAGCTAAAATAGTCACATTATTTTATTGCCTCTCATAAATTATAAGTGGTTATACTTTTAGGAGGTTAATAATGTATATATCAAATAACTGCGGTTACTGTCCATATATGAAAAATTTTGTAAGAGAAGATACTGAGGCAAGTGAGGAAGAGGATTCTACAGTAGAAACAAATGCAGATCCTAACTCAACATTATGCGAGCAATTTGCAAGCATCCTTAAAGGCAAAGTAACTGAATCTAAGCCCGGCTCTTGTGCAGTAGAAAAGGACAGAGGTAATTTAAATGTTACTATATCCGGAATACCAGTTAAAACAGTCCTTAAAGGAGAATTTTCATTTCAAGGTATGAATGCAGTCGGTAGGGCTTTAAACCTAGGTGAAATAGTTGTTCTTCAGGATGAACTTAATAGATTTCTAACTGCTCTTAAAAGAAATGGAATTGATATTTCAGGAGTTCACAATCACTGGATATATGATAATCCTAGAATATTATATGTTCATTTTCAATCAGTTGAAAATCCTTTAAATTTTGCAAGAAAAGTAGCAGAAGCTCTTAGGGTACTTAAATAAAAAAATGCGAAGTAATTCAAGGAAAAAATTCCTCTGTGCCTACGGAATTTTAGCCTTGAATCTTTGTAACCCATTTTATTACAAAAGTAATTTATTTGGCTTTGCCCAAATCTACATTAGGAGATGTTATAATGGATAAACTTTTGTTTGGAATTTCTGGTCTTCCAATAGGAGATGGAAATACTAAATTTACATATAAAACCGGTATAGATTATTTAAGCAGTATTGGTCTCGATGCAATGGAACTCCCCTTCGTAAGAAATGTAAATGTAACCTCCAAAAATAAAGATGGCATAATGGACTCTAAAATTAAAAATAATTTTTATCTTTCTGCCCATGGTTCATATTACATCAATTTAAATGCAGATGATTTAGAAAAACAAGAAGCCTCCTTAGAGAGGATAATAAAGGGAGCAGAAGCTTTAAAAAGTCTTTCTGGTAGAAGCCTTGTATTCCATCCTGGCTTTTATTTAAAGGATTCGAAAGAAGAAACTTTCAATACAATTAGAGATAATCTTTTAAAGCTTCCTTCTATAAATGTAGATTATAGACTAGAAACCACAGGAAAAGGTACTCAATTTGGTTCCCTAAAAGAAAATATAGAATTGTGTAAAGCTGTTTCAAACTGCAAACTATGTATTGACTTTTCTCATATTCATGCTAGAGAAAACGGAAGTTTAAAATCACAGGATGATTTTGATAGGATTTTAAATTTTGTTGGAGAAGAACTCGGAGAAGATGCTCTTTATGATTTACACATACATATGGCAGGTATAAATTATGGTGAAAAAGGAGAAAAAAATCACCTTCCATTTTTAGAAAGTGATTTTCCATATAAAGAATGCATAAAATCTCTTATAAAATTCAACGCTAAAGGCTGCATTATATGCGAAAGCCCTATGCTTAAAAAAGATGCTTTACTTCTAAAAAAAATATACAGCAGCTAAACTACTTCTTGAGTCTTTCCTTTTCTAAAACCTTTAGTATTTGAATAAGATTTTTGTATTGAAATATTTTAAAAGATTATAAGCGGTTAAGCGTTGCATTTTTTAGCTTTGTTTTGAAACTAAAAAATTAATTAAAAGGCTTTGATTTGCATTGAATTTTAATTAAGGGCGTACACTAGTGGCACTAAGGTGGCAAATTGATTTTTGCCACCATCTTTTACGTATAAGCCTTCCTAATAGCCTTGTGCAATATCTTACTTTTTAATTTATTATCTAAATTATTATTAATAAATATTATAATAGCTCCGTTCTTTTTTATAGTATACCAATCAAAACTATAATTACAATATCCTAATATTATTTTCCTTCCACTATATTTAAAATGATAAAACTTAGTTTTCTCCATGTGCTATTCTCCCTTATTGTAAAAATCAGCAATGCATTACCTATATTTAAATCATACTACATATAAATATAACTGACAGTTATATTTACGACAAATTCCATGTTTTGTATGTAGAAAAATGTCGTAATTTAATATATTATTTAAATAAGGAGGGATTGAAATTGGAAGTATACATATTGTTAATAAGAGAATATAGAGTACTTAGAGGAATGACCCAAAAAGAGCTGGCACGAAAAGCAAAGTTAAGACAAGCCTATATAAGTGAACTGGAGCGTGGACATCCAAAAATAAAAAGTCCTACATTACGAGTAACATTTAGAATTGCTAGAGCTTTAGACATTTGTCCGCATGTATTAGTAAGATATAACATAGGGTGTGACTATAATTGTTTTAATACTTGTAACAAAAATTTTTTTAAATAGTGTGGCGTCATGGCGTCATAACGGTATGATGTTAGAATGGCATTTTGTAGAATGTCTATGAGGTGCTGATTATGAATGAAAAAACTACAGTGTATTTAGAACCACAATTAAAAGAAGATGTCCAGGTGTTACTTATAAAAGAATTTGATAAAAAAAGTTTATCAGCTTTATTGAATGAACTTCTAGCAAAATGGTATGCAGAGCATAAGAAAAAGGAGCAGCGTTAATGCTCCTTATTTCCTCTTACCAGCTTTCCACTTATGCCCGCAATTAAGACAAGTAATTATTACTTTATCCTTACCAATAGAGCCCGTTACTAATCCACCTATAGGTCCAGCAACTAAATCACCCACAACTGCTTTTCCAATACCAAAACCCTTTTTGTCGGCTGCTATTTGAGTTGATCCACATTTAGGGCACCTAATTGGTTCTTGTGCTCGTCTTTCTTTTTCAGCATCAATCTTATTTTGTTCATAATTATAGCTATCCTTAAATCTCTGTAAACCGCTCTTACTGTTAAATCTAAATTCCGGATTATATGAACTGTCACCTGTTATTTGTTTCACTGATTCAACTATTTTATCAAAATATTTATGCGCTTTCTTTTCATTAAAATATCCATGCTGCAGTAAATCTAATACACCATTTTCATTAATTAACATCTTGTTTATGCCTTTTATAAAATGCTCATTTTCTTTATTAACATATCTCGATATTCCGTCTAAGTATCCACCCATACCAGGTATCTTATATAGCTCAAATACTTTAAAGAAATATTCAGCATCAAAGAATACATTTCCTATAAAGTCCTCATCTATTTCACTATCGTTCTTAGTATATACATCAACTTTTCTATATCCAAAACCAAAGATATTTATCTTCTCCATAACAATCCCCCTTACTTATGTATATTGTTGGTTTAATTGTAACAAAATTAGGCAAAAAAATAAAGCCTAGGACATAATACCCTAGGCTTAAAATTATTTCATTTGTGCCGCTACATTAGCAAGCTTTTCGTTTAAAGTTTGATTTTCTGCTGTAAGTTTGGTATTAGTATCTGCAAGTGAAGAAACTTCACTTTGAAGAGCTGCAACCTTTGTATTAATAAGATCATCTATCTTTTTATTTATTTCCTCAATTGTCTTGTCCGACAAAACTGTTTTTTCCACTATACCTTGAACTATAGTTTTTATATCATCCGTAATGGCTATTCCATGAGCTTGTAAAAATGCATAGATATATTTTTGAGCTAGCTCTCTTCGTTGTGATCCGTCTGTGTCGTTTTGTATCTGCATAGATAATAGCATCTGTTCAGCATATGTTGCACCTTCAATCCCTAACTTTTCAAATACATCTGCTGCCTGCAAAATTTGATTTGCTTTTCCTTCCGTTAATCCTTCTGCTGCTTTAGTGTAAGTCTCTGCTGTTGTAAAGATTGATTTTAATTTTTGTACAAATCCCAATATATTCACTCCCTTATATTTTAAGTACCCAGCTAATATAATTATTGCTATTACTCCAACTGAACCACCTATTGTAAGATATAAAGTATTATTTGACATTTTTCATTCCTCCAAAATTTTATTTTTTTATTAAAAAGAGTTATATCCCTATAGCCCCAATAGTGCTCTCCATGTGTTATGTCCGACAATTCCGTCTGCATGCAACCCATGAGCTCTTTGAAATGATTTAATAACTCTTTGAGTTTGATAACCATTTATTCCATCTGCATACATCCCTAACCTCTGTTGAATCCACTTTGTAATATTGCCTCTTGAACCTCTGTGAATAGTTGGACAAGCTGATAATGTTCTTCTTCCTGCAATATTGTCAACCTTAAGATTGCCATAACCTTGACTGTTTAATTCGCTTTGTAAGGTTGAAACAGATGTATCTGCATTTGACTGCGTAGTTGAGTTGCTTGTCTGCTGCGGTGCTTGTCCAGCAAAAACACTATCATTAAAATAGTCTCCATCAACATAACCGACAATTCCACTCATAGTCTCAGTTTCTGCATACTGCCAACTAACACCATTAGGATACTGTTGTGGTCGCCTTCCATAAGAAGCAAGCCATACTGGTATATCATTTGAAATACTTCCATGTAAATATTCATAGAAAAAGCTTAAGCCAGTATAAATCCCTATAGAATAGCCTCTTGACTTCACATAAGAAGTAAACTCATTAGTAAAGTTAATTGCGTCTCCCTTTGTCCAATCACTCTCATTCTCTATATCTAAGAATAGAACAGTATCTGAATGTAATCCTTGGACTCTATTTAAAAAATGCTCCGCTTGTTGTGATGCACTTCCTGTATGATCCGCATAATGATAATATCCTATTTTTAGCCCTGCTTGTAATATCCTTGGATACCTATAATTAAGTAAGCTATCATTATGGGCAATTCCTTGTGTGGCCTTTTGGATTACCACAGAGACACCATTGTTTTTAACAGTATTCCAGTTTTCAATATCATCATACTCATAAATATCTATACCCTTATATGTCTGTGCTCGTGCATTTACAGGCATAAAAAAGGCAGTAGATAAAACTACTGCTGTTAGCAAAGCTATTATTTTATTTTTTAACATTTTATTATTACTTCCCTTCCTCTAAATTATCTATTCTGTGATGTGCTGATTTTATGCTTTCCTCAACTCTAGTAACTCTTTCAACAATAGCATCAATTTTATTTGCTTGAGCCTTTATGTCTAATCTAATATCATCAACCCCTTTACTTATGTAATTTAGTTGTGTTTTTAATTCTGTAGACACCTCAGTATCTTTTTTTGTATCTTGCTTATATAATCTAGTAATAGTGAAAGCACTTACTATTACCCCTAGCACGGAGCATATAACACCTATTGTCACATTATCCATGTTGCACCTCCTAATAGTTGCCACTCTTTATGAGAAGCCCATTTTTGAAATCCATTTTAAAGCCATCACTTAAAGTTATAGTTACATTTTCCCCTTGGTCGCTGTCACTATTGAACAGGTTTCCTTGTACATGTATATCATTATACAAATTTAGCTTTGCAGCGCTCCCTGTATAATCAACTTCAACGAGTGGATTAAATGTATAAGTTCCGTCTGTATTCATTGTCATGGTACCGATATTGAGTAAACATCCGTTTTTAACTCCTACACTTACGCCACTTTTACTAGTAATATTATTATGGGTGCTAGAAATGCTCCCAATAACGTCTCCATCATTTGACCAATCATGAAAGTCTACGCTATTGTTATATAAATCAAGAGCTTTAAGCGTATTATTTAAAAATGTGAAATGCCCACTATCTAAATTAATCTTTAATGAACCATCTTTTGATGACAAAGTCCCACCAGCTATTCTGTCAGCTAGCAAAGTTCCAGCAATAATCAAATCCGCTGTAAATCCTGCACCTGTACCAAATGTTTTCCAATCCCAATCACCATTTTTTATTTCACTTGCAATCATGAATCCTTGCGTTCCTAGTGCCATAGCTCCGTATGTTGGTGAGTTTGGAACTCTATCCTCGAATAATATCGCTTTGGCTTGCTGTTTTTCTGCTGTATCTGCCATAGCTTTCATTTGGCACTTAAGCAAATCCACTACATTGGCAAGGTACAGGCCGTTAATATTATTATCTGAGGTTAACATATCATTTAAAATGTTAGCTGTCCTCTGTAGAGCTATCTGCCTGTCTGTATCTGCACCAAATTTATCGTTTATAGTTAATTTTGCATTTTGAGGGCTTAATAAATCCGTTACCTTTTCAATTATTGTAAAGGATTCATCAAACCCCAATACAGGACACATAATCCTTGTATCTGTCCCACAATAAAAGCTTTGTGCATCCAAACCTATAAGGGAAGTATCTAAAACTGTAGTTGATAATTTATAAGTTGGCCTTGCAATATCATCTAATTTAGCTTTAGCAGAGTTTAAGAGCTCTGTTGTATCTGTGATATCTTTAAATTCTAAAGTCTGCGATATTACTCCATACTGTTGTTGTGCCTCTATGTTATCTATATAATCAATGTCATTATTAACGGAAGTAATATCCAAGCTGTCCTTGCCTATAGGAAAAACCCTTGTCGCTATGTTAGTAACATCCTTGGAAAAAGTTACACCCTTCATATTCTTTGTAATGGCTATGTCGGCACTTGTACCATTTAAGTTTTTAAGATAATCAATATACCTTATTCCGTTTTCCTTCCTGCAACTTATATAACCACCGAAAACGTTAGAACAATTATTTATAAGCGTATTAAGAGAATTTTCTCTATTAGTTTTAACCGTTATAGAGCCAGTTACTTCTATTCTTCCTAATTGAAATTGCTTGTCCCCGAGTGTTCCAACTTGGCTGTTATGGTTATCTATAACTTTCTGAAAGAAGTCAGAAACACTCATGCTTTGGATATCCCACACACCTACTAAGCTGTCATTTAAGTATATAAGTTCACTTTCCGCCTGTACCTCTATATAGACTTGACCATCTTCATTTAAATCTTTAATACTGTTAAATACTCTACCCTCAAAAATCACTTCCTGTGTATCTATTTTAGTTACCTTGACAAGAGTAATTAAATCATAAATTTCATCATAACCTGGATTGCCCCAAGGAATAGTAAATTTAAAGTTTGTAACTTCCCCAGCTTTTTCGTCTAGCTCTGCTTTTAACAAGTGTGGAGCCGTGTTGTTTTGACTTGGTACATGCACTATAATAGGTTCTTCCGTACCGTTTTGAATAGTTACAATATACAAAATTTATCACATCCTTTCTTGAATATTAAAAAAGAGCTTTAGGATTGTCCTAAAACTCTTTTAAGTTAGTTCGTATTATATTTCTATTGTAAATTAAGCATTTAATATAGTTACATTATTACCATATGAAATAGGTTTTAAATGTATATTCCCGCCAAATGGAGTTGTAACTCCTCGCCAATTAATATTATCAGTCAGTCCATTTGCTTCACTAAATATAGCACTATTAATAAATTCAACGTCCATATCTGCTCCAGATATTTGTTGGTCAAAAAGACATAATGCATTTTTAAGTGTTGATTTTATAACACAATTATGAACTATTAAATTTTGATTAACTGCACCACCTGCTGCATCATGAACATATAATGCTCCCAGTCCTCCTGTAGTTGCATATCCTCCACGAGTTGCGGGTTGATTAGATATTACTTCAGTGTCATCTAATATTAAATTGAAATTTTCTCTTAATCCTGACCCAAGGGCTGGAAAGAAATCAGAAATTAATTTACAATGATGGAACTCCAATTCTTTTCCTAGCGAATAATCTGCATCACAATGAAAAGCATAAGCACCTGTTGTATTTGTATCAATTTCATTGCTTACTCCATTTACATATTTAGAATATACAGTTAGATTTTCTAAATAACCACATGCACCATTAATAACAGGATTAGAATATCTTCCATCTGTAGAAAGCAAAATACATTTATTTTTATCCATTCCAATTAATACAATACGTTTTGTTTGACATTGAATAGTTGCAGAGCAATCATATTCACCAGGCATTATGAATATTGGTGTTCCTTCTGATTCAGCGTTTACGGCATCAATTGGATTTACATAATCACCATTACCATTTATATCAACTATTGCATATCCTTTTTTTATACTTATATTAGTATTTTTATATTTATATAGTAATAAATTTGCACTTAGATCAAATGTAGCTGATGCAGTTAATGATGTTAACAATAAACTTGCACTAGAAACATCAGCTATATATAATCCACCTGTTGTTGCAGTATCTAAAAATGCTTTTGTTATTGAACCAACCACTGAAGTTAAACACATTGACATATAAGTTATTTTGTTTGCTCTATATGAAATTTTTGCTTTTAATTTTAACTTTACAGTTGTTCCAGTTGAATCACTACCACTAAAATTGCTACTATATACTTTAGTTAACGTTCCATTATCTAATTCCCATAATTCAATTACTCCAGCAATTGAGCCTGTATTAATTTGGACAGGTATTTCAACATAACCATCTATAATACTTCCACTTGGTATTGTATTTTTTCCAAAATATCTACTTGTAGTAGAAGTTGTTCCTGTTGTACTTGTTGTGTCTGCATTATTATATACCATACTTTTTGCATACAAATCATCAGTTATTAATTGATTTAAATTTTTAGGAGTAATACTATCATCTGCTACCCCTGTTGCTTGATAAACACCACCTGAAATCCATGCTGTTCCATTCCAATAATACCAATTTCCAGAAGTATATCCACTTTCTGAACCAGTATATACATAATTTTTAGTATGGTCTGTCATATTAGCAACTAATGATACCGCTTGAGGTGCTCCACTTGCTAAACTTGCTACTTGTGTTTGTAATGAAGATACCGTTGAGTTTTCTGCTTTATTATTTTGTAAACTTGTTATATTCTCTGTGTTCGTACGAACATTTGCATTAGTTGTATTTAAATCTGCTTGGTTAACCTTTTCTGCCAATTGCGAACCTAATTCTCTAACACGATCTCCTGCCGTAGTTGCTACTGTACCGTCACCACGATTTCTAATATCAACAAGTTCTTCGAGTGATCCATCAGCACCATGTGCTATAATTTCATCTACTCTTTCGTTAACTATATTAACTGTATTATTTGCGTTTTCAGCTGTATTTACTGCATTACTTGCATCATTTTGTGATTGTTCAATTCCATTTGCTATTTCTTCTCTCATTATTGCTGCGTTAGGCTCTGTTCTTATTAAGCTTGCATAATCTGTATCTGCCATCTAAAGCACTTCCTTTCTGAATTGAAATTCTATATTCCCGTTGCCAGTTATTGTTATATTGTTTGCTCCTGGCTTTAATTTAAATAGCCAGTCTGTTGTTTTTGAAGTTGTAAATGTTACTGTGTAGTTATTGAGAGTACAAGATGTATCGTTATTCACAACTACGCTTGGTATAATACTGTGGTTTCCAGGAATATATATAGTAACTGTTTTACTGCTGTTAACTGAAAAAGTTGTTTCTTGTATATAATCCGGAAGAGAAAAATCTATATTATCCCATAACAAATCACCATAATTAGTAATGGAATATTTGTATGGTTGAGCTGTAAATTTTACTTCTAAGTCTCCATTATCTACAAACTCATCCCATGTTGGAGCGTCTTCAATTTCTGCTAGAAAATAATAACCAGGCATAAAATCAAAAATCAATTGGCTCTGCCCAGCTCCTAGCCATTCTAAAACTCTGGTATAAAGATTGTATAAATCCTCCCTATTATCTTTACTTAAAAATAACTTTGCTGTTATGGGTCTTGTATCATATACCTGTTCACCACCGCTTATTACAGTTGAAAAATCCAGGTACCCACTCATACCTGGAATAGTTTCTTTCACTTTTCGTTTACTAGGAGATTGAATTTTAATTTCTTCTGCAATAAGTCCAAAATCACTATAACTATTTTTACCATCAAACGTAAATGTAGCCATTACAGAACACCTCCTTGCCTTCTAGTGGTTAATACAAATTTTTGATTTTTAAGTTCATCCAAATCATCTAAAACAGCTTCAGCAATAACTCTCATATTCTGCAATACGAGTTGAATTACTATAGGTTGCTTTGGTGTATTAGCTTGGGAACTATCAATATTGTTGTTAGATTTACTACCATTAGCATTTGCAGTTATATTGGCAGTTGCGTTAACTTTCATATCTCCAGCTAAAGATTTTATAGAATCAACTACTTTAAACTTATTATCCGCAATACCTCCAGCTATAAGATCCATAAAATCGCTTCCGTAAGTATCTGCATCGGAAAGTGGGCCCTCATCTGGTACACTAAAATGAAGAAAACTTCTAATCTTATCAGCCACTCCACTCACTGCATTCGCAACTCCGCCAATCATGGATTTTATACCATTAATTAAACCATTTATAAAATCCTTACCCCAGCCAATAGCTTTACTTGGCAATGAAGTTATAAAGCTTATTGCACCATTGAAACCACTTCGTACTACTGAGGTTATTGTTCCAAGCACATTAGAAATACCACTTTTCATGGAATTAAACATACTAGAACCTAAACTGTATAAACGTGATGGTAAACTGCCAAACCAACTTAGCAATCCGTTCCATATATTTTTTATGCCATTTCCAATAGAATTTAGGATATTTCCTACAGCACTCCAAAAAGAGTTCCACCCAGCAATCGCCGTTATAGTTATATTGCTCCAAAGATTACTAAAAAAAGTTTTTATCTGCTCCCAATGTTGGGCTATAAGCAACGGAATACCAATAAACGGAGCTATAACTGTTAATATTACAGGACCCCATTGTGCCATAAACGGCTTTAACCAATTCCAAAACTCATTAAATTTTTGTTTAACTCCAGTCCATAGGTTTGTAAAAAATGTTTTTACTTGTGTCCAATGGGTAACAATAAGATATGCACCCGCAGCTAATAAAGCAATTCCAGCAACTATTGCCAAAATCATAGGATTAACTGCAAATATGGCAGTAAAAGCCCCTTTAATTCCGGTTAATATAGTCGGAGCTGTTCTCAATTCCATAAAGGCAGTGCCTAAACGACTTACTATTCCAGTAGCTCCAGAAATTAAATTCATGCCATTACGAAAATCAGTCATAGCTTTATTTATTGTACTTATTGTTTTTAGTGTCGCAAATGCAGTGCCTATGCCAATAATAGCGGCTTTCGTAAGTTCACTGTGTTGCACAATCCAGTCCATTATTCCCTTAAAGCTACCAAATCCAGCACTTACTATTGGAGCCAATGTCTTTATCACGCTTCCAGCTCCACTAATCATATTAGCTATGGCATTTTTAATTTCTGGCATATGACTATTAAACCAGCTTGAAGCGCTCATAAAAGCTGGTAAAAGCATAGTTCCAACACTTCTACCTAAGTCGGCTAAATTCATTTGTGCAACTCTCATTTGGTTAGCAAAAGAAGTACCTAAGGTTCTTCCAAAATCGCCCTGCGCATCTTTTGTAACACTCATAAGGTAGTTATATCTAAGCTGTGTCTGTTCGCCTTGACTCATCTGTGCATATGGCTTTTTAATACCCTCAGCTAATGCATAAGCTTGCAAATTTGCCACAGACATATTAATACCAATTTCCTTTAATGGCTCTGTCTCTCCACTTATTCCACTTCTTATCTTCTCCCACATATCAGATGTACTAACATTATAAAAAGAAGACATATCTCCTGTGAGTTGTACAAGATTTTTAGACATGCTGGCGGATGCACTTTCTGAAACTCCGGAGCTTTTAAGCATAGCACCCATAAAACCGCTCCATTGCATAGAAGCAGTTTGACTTATTCCTGCCGATTTTTCCGTTGTTGTGGTCCATGTTTCAATGCTCTTTGCAGACTTGCCAAATGTTTGTTCAACCACGTTTTGTGCTTCGTTCAAATCGGATGCACTTTCAGCGAGTTTGTAGCTTTGTCCTATAGCTTCTTTAAAGCCAAAGCCAATTCCGACCATAGCACCAACTTTAAGTGCTGCACTTCCTATTTTCCCAAAAGCTCCAGTAAGTCCACTGCTTGTTTTTTCACCAGCACTATTTACATCTTCAAGTGTCTTTTTTGCTCCATTGTCCTTTATAAGTATTTCACCTAGCAATGTAAATATAGTCATTTGCAACCGCCTCCTTTCTTCCAAGCGGCAACAATCTTTTCAGAATCAGCTATTATCTGCTGCTTTGTTTTAGTCGGTTTTTTAGGTTCTTCAACTTTCTTTAAAATATTATTTTTAAAATCATTAAAACTAACAAAGTTGTCTTTATCCATCCAAGGATATTTTACAAGCCACATATCCCATAGAATAGAATCGTTTTGCTTTTCATTAGCCTTTTTAAGCATTTCAAAACCTTCATCTATATCTAAATGCATTATAAAATCAATATTGCTGTATTGGCTTAACAAAAGATCGTAGCACTCAACAGCTCCTATTTCTTCAAGTTGAGCGCTGTAGAAAAAACTTTTTTCATATCCTCATTAGTAAACCAATTTTTAACCATTTCAAAAATTTCCGTTGCCTTCATTTTTTTAACTTCTTCAGTTTTCTTTTCTGTCAAATTACTAAATAAGCTATATACTTCTTTTTCAGCACTTGGAATATTTTCAACAAATAATAATGCCATATCAATTCCCAAGCTCTCAACAAGTTCCTCATGATCTTCTTTGTTTTCATCACCACTAAGTGCTGGTTTAATATCATTGATACATCCTTTGATTTCTTTTCTGATATTCATCTTTTTAATTATCTTTGATATAGTAAATACATCCTCAAAACTTAATTCTTTCATTCAAATTCCTCCTAAAAATAAAAAGCACCCTTTCGAGTGCTTAAATTAATTATTTGCTACTGCTGTAGCTGCAAAAGTATCTAATGCAGTACCGCTTGCCGATTGTACTTGCTTTGACGTGTCGGTAGGTTTATTGTAAGCCAATGTTACAGCTTGACCACTTGTCGGTGCTGTAGTTGGTGTAAGCTCTATTGTCTTTGTGTCAGTTCCTATTGCAATAGATGTAATAACATCAGAGCTACCAGCAACCATAAGGGTAAATCCATCTAACGGAACTGTAGCAGCCACGGTGTCAGACATTGTAAGAATTATTTTTCCACTAGAAACCGCTGCACTAACCAAATTAAATGGCTCTTTAGGATAATAAATAGCATAAGGTAAATCTTGTGGTTTCGTTGGATCCGCGTGAGCCGTAAATGTAACTGGAAGTGTAATATCCTTAGAATCTTCTGTTTTTAGCTGCAATCCATCAAGACTAAGGGCATTATATAGAAATATTATTACAGGTTTTCCACTACCGCTAATAGTCCCCACCCAAGCAATATTATCTATATAGTCACTTTCATCTATTTTGCTTTTACCCTTAATTATGTGGTAATTACTATCACTCGTACTATCTATTGTTGCGACAAGCGCATCCGCAATTATTTCTGGTGTAGCCTCTATAAAATTACATTTCAAAGTAGTTTCCACGCTATCCACACGTTCCATGCCTTTAACATTAGCCGCTTTTATGCCGTCAATTTTAATAGCACTTATTTTCTGTTTTACTTGAAATTCATTGCCTCCGCTAGTTGCACCAATTAAACCCTGTGTTGGTAATGTTAAATTTTTATATAGCGATCCAGCATCCAACAATAGATGCTCCATGGTCTTTTCGTTAAATCCTGTAGTTTGTAAGCCATCTGTATTTATGTCAGACATTCATATCACCCTTTCTCATAAAGTTTTATTAAAAATTTAAGCTCCCGACGTTGGATATTAATATCACTGTCTGGGAGCTTTAATCTAAATGGATTATCTTTATAAATTTGTATCAACATATTTTCTGTTTTAATTATCCTGGTATTTTTACCTTGTAAAATTGCTATCACAAGATTATCTGTAATAGTTTCTATTTCTTCAACCTGTCCGCTCTTATTGCTCCATATATCAATAACAAGTTGATTAAGATCACTGTACTCGTTGTTTTGATTTATGCTAGGGAAAATTAAATTCTGCATAAGGGTATACTTTTGTTTTTTCGGTTGGGTAGTGCTCTGCATAGCTTGGCACTACAGGATTAATCAAACTAAATACCACATCATACAAACTTAACATTGCTCATCACCTACCTATTCTTATATGCACCTTTACAATTTACAATGTAACTAACTGTTGTACCGCCAATGTTGTATTCTTCTGCTAATTTTTTATGATTATATTCACCTGTGGCATATTTTTCTCTAATTTCTGATATCTGGTTTTGATTTAATTTCATGTTTTTCCCTAAGTGTGCCAATTTATCTTTTAATTTAAACTCTTCCGACATACTTTTGCCCTTGTTAGTAGGAATATTGCCTTTTAGAGATTTTGATATTTTATCTCTGATTTCCTTAGGTAGTTTCACTCCATAACGAGGATTGTTTTTTCCACCATATTTGCCTTTCCTTGATTGTGATATTTTGTCTCTTGTTTCTTTTGACCTTTTTCTACCTTTGTTTATTTCTGATACTTTACGGCGAGTTTCTTCTGAAATAGTTTTATTTTTATTTCCACCACCATCTAAATTGTAGCCAAATTTTCTATTATTTGAACTATAATATTTTATCCATTTTATTTCAGCCTCATTTAGATTACCCGTTTCCTCTAATATTGAAAATTTAAAATTAATTTCACCATATTTATTCCATGCACTTTGCAAATAAATATTAGGATGTATGTTTTTATTTAATTCCAATACATGTTGATTCCATCTTTTTCTTATGTTCACACTTTGTTCTATATAAACTTTATTATTTACTAAATTTGTTATTTTGTATATTCCACTTATTCTATGTACCATAAACATCATCCCCTTACCTATAATTATATACGTATATACGTATTAAATCAAGTGTATTTACTTATTTACGTATATACACTATAATGATTTTAGGAGGTGCTATTTATGACACGTAAAAAATTCACAACAACTTTAGATGAAAAAGTTATAAAAGATATTAAAATTAAAGCAATTCAAGAAAATACAGATGTAAGCACAATAATTGAAAAACTATTAATTGAATATTTAAATAAAAATAATTCTCAAAAATAATTTTATTTGTTCATATTTATTGATAATTTCTGGCCTGCTATTTCCTCTAATTTATTTATATTATCTAAACAAGCTGGCTCCAAAAAAGGTTGTGCTGCCATTTTAGAGGTACCTTTTTCAACAAAAACCGCATAAGGTTGACCTTTGCTATTAACAGCCTCTTGAGTAGTGCCTACTTTAACCCCGCTATTATCGGGATTTACTTCATGTGTAATACTTCGTCTCATTAATCCTGGATGAGTATCACCGTCAGCTCTATCTCCTACTGGTGCCCTTAATTTAGCTTCACCCTCAACAAAGGTTCCTATTGTTTCACAAATTTCTTTTTTACTTCTTTCCAATGCATTTAATACTTCCGGAATATTGCTTTTAAACTCCAAGACAAACCACCTCCATATGTCCTTTATTCCAAGGAATAGCTTTAACCTCATAATTTTCAGTTACTCCTTGCTGGTTTATACAACTTAACGTAGTACCAATTTTAATATCATCATCAATGTGGTCTATAAAAATTCTTTTATTAACCTCAATGTTATAGCCATATTGTTTTAATAAGAGCTCCTGAGAATATGGTTGCACATCACAATAAATATCCTTTAGTGGTTCATTAGTACCTGGAACCCAACTTCCGTGAGAATCTTGGTGTCCTTCTGTTTTTTTATATAAAGTTATAACATCATCTTGTTTCATTATCCCATCATCCTTGCATATGGCACTGGTAATAATGCTTTTACATTTTCACTTAACTCACTTCCATAAGTACCACTTTCAGATCCTTGGCTATATTGTTTTATACCTTCATTACCCTTTTTGCTCAGTTGTTCCATTACATAAGCTATACAAGCGTCTTGGTATGTGTTTTCTATATCAGTGGCATTACTATCTAAATTTAAATAGTTTCCTATAAGTGTTGTGGCACGTCTAATATATATATTAATTTCGTTATCCCTATTAGTGTCAGCAATGTTTTTTAATATTTTCACATCATCTAAGACAGCCATCACCTAGCACCTTCAATTTTCCTAAGTTCAGCTATCAGATCATCCTTTTTCATATTAGAATAATTATTAACATTCTTTTCTTTTGCAATTTGCTTCAAATCATTTAAAGTCAAACTATCATAATCAACCTTTGCTTCTTTTTCTTTTTTAGTCTGTTCCCTTCTTCTAAGATTAAAACCAGCCAATCCCATGTAAATTCCTCCTTATAAAAAATAGCCTAAGAAATATTCCTAAGCTATTTTATGTTTAAATTCTACAATTCTTATTGCCTTATTTTCATAAACTCTACTCCAATTTGCAGCTGTAGCAAGTTCTGTATTAGTAGGAGAAGCTCCTGCTACACTTGAATTCGTAAATTTGATACCTCTTGGATGTAATATATAATGTTTTCTATTAATTAAAATATCATTTCCAGCAAGTGTATCTCTGTCTGTTTCTGTAGGTACTGGTGCATTACCATTTCCAAGTCCAACAGCTCCTTGCCCAAATAAGTAAGTTGTATAAATTCCATTGGTAGTATCTACAGGACAGCCATCATCTTCAATAACAGTCTTACCCATATAGGATTTAAGTACGACATTACCCTCGCTATCTCTTATTGTTTCAATTAAATCTTTCTTAGCTAAATATGAAACAGTCATTGAATGCATTCCTACAGCTGTAAGATTTTCTTTTGCATCTCCCAACTTTTGTGTAGCATCAATAAATGTCTCACCAGTAATAAGTGCTGCATCTCCTGTTGCAGCTGAAATATCAAGTACATTCCCTGCCATTGTAGCCGAAGCAAAAACTCCATTTAATATTGAAATCAGAGTTTTTTGCATTTGTCTAGCCCAATATCCAGCAACCAAATTTCCTACTGCTGCCATTGGGTCAGCACCACTTAATGCCTTTGCCAAATCATTTACTGACCATGCCTTACCTCTCATTAAAAGAATGGCTTGATCTTGTCCAGCAGTAATTTTTTGAGGTGTTAATGCTCCACTATCAGAAAGTACTTCATCATCACCAGTTAAATCACTAAAATACGGCATATTTAAAATTTTTCCTCCACTTGAAGCCAGTGCATCAAGTTCAGCGTCGTTTGTTACTATACCGCTATTGTAAAGTGCTGAAAGTTCCATTGTTTTTTGTACTACATAAGGATTAAAAACCTCTGGTACTATAATATCGCTTATTTGTGTTGTTGCCATTTAAAATCATTCCTCTCTATTTCTTGGCTTCTGCCATATATTTTTTTGCAAGTTCTGGATTTTCTCTTAAAAGTTTTCCTTGCATTGTTAAATTATAATGTTCTTTACTCCATGGATTTTGCGTTGTGTCTGCTCCACCCCCTGTTGGTGGAATGTATGTGTTATCTTTAAGTATTTGTGCTTTCAATGTTTCATCATGCTTGCTAAATATAGCTACAAGAGTATCAAGATTTTGTTTTGTTGTTTCTTCATCAGTTCCAATTACAAAATCAATCAAATCTACAGGCAAATTCTTTTCAGTCGCAATTTTTAAAGCTTTATTAGTTAATGTTTCCTTAAGTTTTTCTTTTTTCATTTGTTCAATTTCAGCTTTCATGTTTGCAAGTTCGGTGTCTTTAGGATCAGCTTCAGGATGCTGTTTTTTATATTCTTCCAAGACTAGCTCTTGAAGATGATTTGTTTTCCAAGTTTCAAAAGATTTTTTAGAGTGTTTGTCTTTTTCAGAATCCATGTAAGCCTTAAAATCCTTGTCATTTTCAACTTTACTTTTAAAAGCATCTAAAGTTAAACCACTTGAAGCAAGTGCCTTACCTAAATCACTTTTAGAAACTGCTTCGTCAATATCATCATCATCTTTCAATGTTTCAATTAATTTTATTAATTCACTTTTTTTCATAATATTTTTACCTCCTGTGCCCTCTTAACTCTTGCAAACTAAGAACGCAATTAATTTTTTATAAAATAAAAAAGCCTTATTTCTAAGACTTTAATTTTAGACATAATAAAAGCACCTACTATTTCACTTAGCAAGTGCTCTTATTGATTTTCTTTTTTATTTTTATCATTTTTTAGTTGCCTTTGATATTCTTCCTCTAATTGCTTTTCCAAAAGATCTATATTTTCCTTAGAATTATCATCTAATTTTGGAAGTTTATAATCATTATCCAATATAACCACCTCACTTTATATATTTAACTCCATACTTAGTAATCATCTTTAATATATCATTAACTATTAAATCGTGATTTTCGTTTGTAACTGTCCCACCATATTTATTCTTTATTTCTTTAATTTTAGCATATATACCAGCAAAATTAAAGCTATCTTTTTTATCCAGTACAAAAACTTTGCCTTGATTAGTTACTATAGTAATAAATTTAAGCTGAGGCTTTAAAAATTGTCCTATATCTGTATAAGAAAAAGTACTTCCTCCCGGATGATTATGTATCCATCCAACACTATTTTCTGTAGCAGTTCTCATTAACGCAACAGCCTGAGGGTTGCCCCCTGGATCGACACCATTTTGACTCCCTAATGTCATAGCTTCATTATAAAAATCGGTAGTAAGAACATTTAATACTTCATTACTATCGTTATCACCTTGTGCTATTTTTAATAATTTCTGATGCTTTTGCTGTAATAACTTATTTTGATTATCATCAAATCCTATTATATCTACGATAGGAACTTTATCTATTGCAATATCTGTAATATCTATCTTTGATCCATGATTTTTACTTTCAACATCTCCAATATCACTTAACCAATTATTATAATCTTGATAATCAATAATATCCTTAGTCATATTATCTTTTCTTACAGAAGGTTGCCAACCATCAAACGGTACATTAATCCAGCAACATCTATCTAACGGATGTAATGGCATTTCAGGAGAACTATCATCATCTATATCAAATATTTTACCATCTAACTCAGCACATTCCTCACACGTATGAGTATCTAATGTAGCTGACCACATATGTTTTGTTAATCCTGTATTAGTAGCAATATCTTGACTCGCCTGTGCTTGTACCCTTGTAAGTTCCGTTGTGGCTAATCTCTGACTTTCATAAGCTGATACATTAAAAGTCTGCTGAATATCTTTTCCTACTTTATCAATGGTTGTATTCCCCTGCATTGCATCAAGAATTGAACCTTGAAGCTTATCAATCATGTTAGCCTTGTTCTGCCAAATACGATTACTAAATGTTTGTCCATCCAATTTATTATTTACAGCCGCATCTATATATTCAGGCTTTAATATAGAAAAATCCAAATCAATATCAGCCATTATCATCACCGCCAGAACTTAAGACATATGCTTGCTTATAATAGCAATCCTTATATGCTTCACCTAAAGCGGAAGTTACTGTTTTTATTTCATTTTGTCCAAGCTCCTTAGCCATGGATTCTAATTTTTGACTAACCTGCTGCTTAATATTTCTCTTCTGCGTATCTGTAAGTTGTAATAATCCATCTTTACCGTATTTAATAAAAAGCTTACCTATATAGTTGTGTAAATCATCAAGTGCAGCCTTTTGTTGCTCATAAACCGGCTTCATAGAATTATTCACTATACTTTCACCATCTTTATGAACTTGCTCTATCATTTTTCTATACTGATCATTTACTTTGTTCATCTCCCACACCACCATTATTCAATAAATCGGCTCCAATACTATTAGCCTCCTGGTCCTGCTTTATTTTTTCTATTTCATTTTTGGGATTATCTACAAAACTAAATAAACTTAATGCAGTTTCAAGGCTTAATTTATCCCCAAGTTGACTAACTATTTGTGCACTGTTAAGATCATCTTGTGGAATATTAGGTGTAAATTTAGCTTTTATATCTCTATAATCATAATCAAGATTTTTAAGCCATTTTAAGAATATAAATAACATTTTCAACCTTGTTTTTATACAATCGGTTATGGATTTTTGATTTAACTTGCATTTCTCCTCCAAAGAAATAAGTCTACTCCTAAGCGCTACACCACTCAAATTACTTTGCATCTTCTCATTATGATTAATATGAGAAGTTAGTTGATACATTTTATCTTCTTGAGTGGTCAATGTATTTTGTATAAAACTATCATTTATATTTTTTATAAGCCAAACAGCTTTGCCATCAGCTGCTGGTATTTCAATTATTCCTTTTTCCTTCATAGTGTCAGTATCTTCATCTTTTATCTTGAAACCACTAATAGCTAAATAAGCATTACGAAAATCAGATATTTCATTGCTTATGTCACTTAAATTAGTTTCATAAGCGTCTTGTAGTCCCTTAATATCCTTGTAAATTGTATCATCTTCAAGCTCCTCAGAAACTTTCGCAATTCCAACAGGTACAACTCCGAAAATATGTGGGGTTGGATTACTTATTTGACTAAAATCATTATCATAATGATATATAAATTCGCTGTCATATACATCAACATAAGTATTCAAATCAAATTTCTTAGTAAAAATATGCATAAAAAAAAGAACATTACCAAAATCATCAGTATAGGCATATCCTTTCCTCGGTGATATTATTCTACTTGAAAATTGGTTTTCTTTATCTATATAATAAAGTTCAAAAGCGTACCCATAGATCAGCATCTTTTTAGCTAAATCACTATCATGCTTTTCGCTCCAATGTGCAAGATAATATTTCATGTCATTTATTATATTAGCATCACCAGATTTACTTGTATAAGTTATATCATTGCCAACACTGTACGACACTTCTTCCTTAGTAAACTTCTTAATAAAATTACATGGAGTTTTATTATTGGACCTCTCAGTAACCATCTTATAATTTGCCATTGCATCAGTATCGCCTTTATAATAAGCATACATTTTATCGTAAATAACTTTCTTAGCTGAAAATTCTCCGTAACATTCCTGTACTAAATTCATATCTAAAGCCAATTTTTCAACCTCCTTACAGTTTGTCCTATTTAGTGGTAAAATTTAACTAGATTCTGTGCCATTATTAATGAGGTGATCTTATGTCAAGAAAACGAGTTACAGTAACAAGTGAAACTCCTACAGGAAGAAATACAAATTTTCATGATAACTATACAAATGTTGATATGACTAGACAACAATTTGTAAATGAAATCAATAAAGGAAATTACAATAATTATCACGTAAGCAAAATAAACGGTGTAGATACACCAGTATCAAATCCTGATAAAAGTACAAATAATAATTTAGGCTAACTATTTTTACAAGGTGCAGAATCTAATATAACTTTATAATTTTCATGTTGTATAATTTCAGAATCCGATATTACTGCTATAACCTCATTATCTTTTCCAACAACAATAATCTGCTCAACTTCTTTATCACCAATTTTCAAGTTCTATACCTCCTTAAATTCCTAATTTTCTGCGATCAACGAAACTTGCATACTGCACAACTTTTATATTTTCAATTCTATTTGAGAACTCCGCTGTAATGTCTGGAGCATCATCATGAACACTAAACTTTTGTCCCCTGAAGTCGAGAATCTGATCTGTAAATTCCTTATCTTCCTCACAAAATACAATCTGTCCTTTATTCATGTAAGGAATTATTGTACTGATCTTATCATCTTTATTTTTCCTCTGACTTTCATTAATAATTTCAATACCTCTGAACCTTAAAGCACCATCTTTATTAATTTTAAGCTCCAATTGGTTCGCATCAGCTCCATTGAAGGTATTTTTTTCAATATACACATGAGTTGTTTCTGGATATTTCTTCAAAAGCTCAATCATATGATCCACATATTTATCAAAATCAGTCCTTGCATTTATTTTTGCAAGTTCCGCTTTACGTGCATACTTCAAGTTATTATCCGCTTGAGAACCAACAAGATAGGCAGAATAATCGGATTTAGTTTTTGCAGTTGAAGCAGGATCCACGAGAAGCATTGTTTTTATGAAATTATGTGTTTCAATTTCCTGCCGATTTTCTGTAGCAACTGTTTTGAACCACTTTTCGCCTATAGAATCAACATCACCCTGAACCTCTTGTTTAAAACTACTTGGATTTTCATAATATGAAAGAGCCATGTCGAGACAGTCCCAAAATTCAGCCCACAACAAAGGAAACTGCATTTCCTTCTCGTGACTATAATAAAATTCTTTGGCATCCTCAAGGTGAGTTTCATTCTTAAAATTAAAAAGGATGTCTTTAAATTGTTTCCATAAGCCACTATTGAAATATGTGTCTATATCATCAATCAAAACACCCTTCTCTTTTTTAAATTTCCATGTCGGCTGCTTAAGAAGTCGGCTATAAAAACATTCTTTATGTTGCAAAGTTCCAAGAGCTATAAGTGTGGTACCTTTTTTTATTACTATTCCAGCTCTTTTAACTTCTTTTTGTACCGCATACTTAACATCATCCGAAAACCTCTTCCACTTTTTCTCCCTTGCATCCTCAGTTCGTACATCATCTTCACTCTGATAATCATCAAGGAGTATTAAGTCTGGTCTACAATTCCCATATTTACGGCCACGCATTGGAGAACTGGAGGAAATAGCTTCTATAAATGTCTTATTGGTAAACTCTAGCTGAGTTGAGTTACATACATATCGCTTATCTCTATCATCAAGCAACTTTCCAAAAGCTTTTTCAATATACTTATTCTCCAGAAAAGTGTTCTTGATATCCTTGATAAACTTTTCAGCAGTACTTCCTATGTCTGAACAAATCAAGGTATATTTTTTAATTGCATATGCATGACACCAGCAAGCAGCGGAATACGTTCCGAACACAGACTTTCCTGTACCTCTTGGAAGTATTCTTCCTATTTGATTTGGACCATCACCAATAATACTATGTTCTAAGTCACTCCAAATCTCTCTATGAACATCAGCTATAGGAGCAGCAGTGTTATTTTCTTTGGGTAGAAAAGTGTCCTGAAGAAAATACATACAAAAAAACTCGAGAGAAATTCTCCCGAGCTCGTAAGCAAGTCCGTGATAACCAAAGAGGTTAGAACTACGCTTAAGGATCATACTGGCTGCTGCATCTTCTGAAAAGCCTACTTTCTGCAAGTATTTAAAGAGCAAGTAGTTGTTTTGTTCGTCTTCATTCTGAAAGTCCATGTCCGTCATTCCTTAAATCGAGATAAAAATAATAAAAATAAACTTCATTTTCATTTGAGCCCAAATTCCTTTTAATGATAGTGAATGGTAATTTAAGTATGTCAGCAGCTTCTATACATTCCTGCAATTCCTCAATGCTTTCTTTATGTGTTATTTCTAATTGCTTTGTTTTCTTATTGTCACTAACATTCCAAACAAACATATAGTTCACCTCACTTAATTTTGTATATTAAAAAAGAGCCCTATTATGAGCTCTTTTTATTTTCTTTCGGATAATATTCAATTTCCATTCTACTTATACCATTAGCTTTAATTGCTACCCAATATTTATCATTATCAGTAAAATCCTCTACTGTTTCTAAATTATAGGTACACATTCGATATTTTTTTAGAAATATATAATAATCTTTTTCCTTTTGTTGTTCTTGACACTTTTTTAAAATACCTTGATAATACACCTTTTCATTATCAATATATATAGTTATCCAATAACCATTATATTCTTTATTTATTCTTTCAATATCATCCCATACATCTATGGTGTAAGTCTTTTTAATTGATAATTTTTGTAAAAACCTATCAAACTTATCACATCTAATACCTTTAGAATATATAAATGCAAATAAAATTGACATTAGCAAAGTTACAATAATAAATATTGGGGAATTTATATCAACCCATATAAACAATTTCACTATATTAACTATAACATAACTCATTAACACATACTTAATAATAGCTTCTTTATCATTAATTAATTCTTTTGACAAAATAAAACTACTAACTTTAAAGAATGAATATCCCGGTACAATATATATAAATATATTAGGTATAAATTTAATTAATTCCACTATTTCTTTATTACTCATTTCGGTTTTTAACCTTGTTTTTTAGGACTTTTAGGTTTTGTACCAGCTGGTGGCTCTGAATTAATGTCACGAGTAAAATTTTTCTTTTCATTAGATTTATTATCATTTTGCCTTATCTCTTTATTCTTATTATCCTCATTATTCATAATAACATCTCCTTTTTATAGATTAATCTGTCATAAATAATATAAAATACTTGGCATAAAACTACAATATTAGCATAATAATTTCTATCATCAATCTAAATTAATTTTTTCTTTTTCATTTTTAATACATTTATCTTTGAACTTCAAAGCCTCATACTTAATTTTTATGGCCTTTTCTATATTTTTTATTATATACTCAGCCTTATACGAATCTTCAGACCCCACATACCATAGAAGCAATTCCCCATAATTAAAGTTATCTTCATCATTAAAGTTAAACAACCCAATAGGTATAATTTCTTTTTCTTTAATAACTTCATTATCATTCTCAATGTAATCAATATTTTTTTGCTTTAGAAATTCTTTATCATTTAGATTTTTAATATTAATCCATCTTGTCCCTTTGTCAACTAAATCGTCTGTTTTTCTTAAAAATGGGATACTAGTTTGAGAATTCGTTATAACTCTAATTTTAACACAAAAATAATCAATAAAATCCTTTCTATTATGTGAATACTTCTTTTCGATATACATACTAACATCTCCTTTATTTAACATAATTCTACAAAATAAAGGATTATCCTTCCTGACTTTTAAAAATATCACAGAAAATGTAGAGTCCCTCACCGGGCATCTGAGCCGTCGTCGATTTAGAATGTACCCGGCTCTATGCAATTTAAAAATTCTAATTTCGTCAAATAAAGTTTTATCGAAATAAGGAAATAGCTTATAAATCGCACAGTTAAGCCATTCTTATACATATGTAACTTACAATGTTTAGTTTTATGCATAAAGTTTTTAATATTTATACAATTTAAAAATAATTATACATTGTTTATGCAATAGTTTATACATTTACTTATACTTAACTTTAAACTTCTTTAACTCTGCTTCAAGTTCTAATATATCAGTGCCGTTACTATTATCATCTTGTGTACCATCACCTATAGAGGCAGTAGGCACACCCATAACTCTATTGAGTAAGTACTGATTAGCAGCCAAACAAACTCTTTTATCGCTCTTGTCGTTTGCTAGAACCTTTATATTATCTATATATATAGCCATATCCTTCATTATTAAGCGGTTACCTTGGCGTGATAACTCTTGCTTGCGCTTGTCAAGCTCAGCCTTAACAATATCCTTATTCATCCAACTATATATAGTGTTTCGTGTTACTTTTAATTGCTTTGCTATATCTGTTATATTTAAGCCCTCTATAAGGAGCGACACCAGCGTACTTTCTTTTGTGGTTAATATATCATCTTTCATTTACTACCTCCTTTCTAGCGCTGTACACACTACACATTTTCTAATATAAAAAAGACACCCTAGGGCTAAATTCCTAAGGCATCGTTTTTAAACTTTCTATGATATTATTATATAACACTTCAATACTAAGAAAATGTTAACTTACAGTTTTAAAACAGCTCTTAAACAGTTTAATAACTGTAAATCAACTCTGCTAGTTTATTTATTATCTCACATCTCTTTTTACAACAATAATCTTTGTCCATTTTTATCTCATTTCCTATTGCAACCCATGTTTTTTTAGGTTGAGTAAAATACCTTAATTCTACTAATTTATAAGACTCACTTGTTAAGCACTTCAATGCATTATCTATTTTCCTTTTTAAATTAAGATTATATTCTTTAACTCCTTCAAGTTGCTTTATTAATTTTTCTTTTTTTACAACTTCATTTTCTACAGAGCTATTGAATTTGAATGTAGGACTTGATTTTTCTTCATAGCTTATTGCGGTTATTCCAGTGTAATCATTTTTTAAATTTTCTATATCTATCTCAATATTTTTTATCTTAATCTCTAAATTTTTATAATTATATAGAGCATATTCAGTTTTTTTAAATATATTTTCTTTCATTTTATCACCTTGCTTTAATTTTTATGTTCAATTTCTTCAATTTTATGCTTAAAATCTTCCCTTTTAGCACTTAATCTTGCTAATTCAGTCCACTTTTTGCTCAAAATCGCTTGTTTTTCTTGTTGTTCGATTTTTTGTATCTCTTGCTTGTAAAGCCTTATGTTGTCTATATCCACAGCAATTTTACTCCTTCCAATGTAACGTTTTTTGTAACGTTTGTAACATTGCAATGTTACAGCTACAAGCCTTATATGCCAATGCTTTCAGAGATTTTCTTATGTGTAACGTTTTTTGAAAAATACATAGTATATATACATATATGTTATATTATATTTACTCATGTGTAATATATATATTTATATATTATGTTACATTAATATATTATATATATAATATATACTGTAAAGCCTTGCGTAGTGCGGTTTTTGAGGTGTAACATTTTTGTAACATTACCAGCTTTTTTACGTTACAAATCGCCATTTTATGTTACACTTTTTGTTATTACCACCTTTAAACCCGCTATTTTCAACACTTTACGTACTTTCTGAAAAATGTTACAAACTAAAATCCATAGAAATATTCCAATGATTCATTTAATGCATCTGCAATTTTCTTTAAATTTTCTCTCCCTGGAGTTCTTTCACCACTTTCATATTTGCTTATAGTAATTACTGCAAGTCCAGTCAAATCTGATAACTTTTTTAGTGTCATTCCTTTAGTTGACATTCGTATATCGTGAATTTTCCTTCCAATAAACAAACTTATCTCCTCCTAATTAATAAAATTAAGTAATGTTATCTTCGTCTTTACTTTCTAAGGGAATAGCTCTAAATTCGTCTCTACGACTTGTAATGCTCCCATATAGTTTCTTTTCTTCTTCCTGTTCTGCTGAATATGCTTTATGGTAGACTTCTTTTAATCTTTCATATAGCATGTCAAAATACTTATCAGTTTTCCAGTAAGAACTAATACCTTTCCTGAACTTCCCAATAAATTCAAGATTCATAAGAAATGATCCAAGATTATAGTAATTATAGCTTTCATCAAAAATTGAAATTCTTGTTTCTAATTCACTTCTCAAATAGTTGATTTCATTAATGTATTTATATTTTTCATGTATACTCATTTCACTGTCTGCCATTTTTATATTTCTGTCAGACATGGCTGTTTTTATAACAGTTTCAAGCTTTTCCGTAAAATTTTTACCTTCTTGGTCTGAAACAAATTTGAATAAATTATCATCAATTCGTGCTGCTATTTTTGTAGTAGCCATTTAATCGCCTTCTTTTAATATACTAACAAAATGGAATAACGTTATCCTCATTCGTAACGTCATAAGCATCTGGTGGGGCTATTGCATCAACTTTAAGTTTCCTTAGCTTTTCCATGTTATAGGTATCAAATCTAACAATTTTACCATCAACCCTTATAAGCTTATTGGCTGTCCCTGTTAAGTATCCAGCCTTCATTGCTTGCTTTTTAAAATCCCTGTTTTCTAAAATATGCATATTCAATCCTGTATTTTTCATGTAAACTCTTATTTGATTCAACATTTCAGAGGTTTTTATAAATATCCCATCAGCTCTACGCACAATAACATTCATGCCTTCACATCTTTTATCATCTATCATATCATTGTATATTGTAATCATTTGCTCTACTATGGAGTGAGCTTCTTCGCCGCCCTCAAGTACTTCCAGTTTTATATTTTTAACTATATGGTCCGTATATCCTGTAATTGTCTTAATTTTGTATTTCTTAAGAAGTAAATTAAGAATTTCCATGCCTACGCATATATTAATAGCAGTGTTAAGGGGTCGGTCTTTTAAATCTTGGATGCTTTCTGAAACCTTGTTTCTTATTTGAATATACTTATCAACTGATAAATTTAATATTATTTCAATTAAGCTTTTACCTAATTTATTTAATAAATTTTCATTTTCCATAAGCCATTTTATCTCTTTGCCGCTCTCAGAAGTCCTTTCGTTCTTAGATGTATATATTATGCAACTTCTATCCATAAGGGCCTTTTCATTGTTGTAATATCCTTCTTCTCCAGCTATAATCACCGGACGACCTAAATAAAAGTTTTTAGATTTTAAAGATTTATCACCTCTAGCTACTGTTGAGCCATCATATAGATTTCTTAGCACTTCAGATATTTTTGATATTTTATACCTGTCCCATCTTGAAGGCTTATGCTCCTCATAGATCATGCTGTAGTTGCCATCACTAAGGTCTTTTATTAAACTGAAATTCGTGGCCAAACCTAATGATTTAATTTCATTGGTGGCATAATTCAATATCGGAGCTATTACATTCTCCAGTATGGTACTTTTACCGCTGCCACTCTCACCAATTATTAAAAGGTGATGTAGTTTAATTTTTGCCGCTCTGCATTGTGCTACAGCTAAATTATTTATAATAGTACCTATGATGGAAATTGTTTTTTCTGGGGATGCGAACCTAAAAAGATGCTTTTTAATTTCCTTTAGCTCTGCGGCTGTCAACTTTTCTATTTCCATTACATCAACATTGTTACGTCCATCACTTTTAATATTTGGATAAATTTTATCTTTCCCCACAGCTCCATCATTAGTTATAAAAAGCACTTGGTTGTCCTTCTCCTTGAATTGTATACCGTTGAATAGTTCCTCTGTTTCCAGTGCAAAAAACTTATTTATCCAAGTTTTTAAGTCTGTTAAATCATCTACCCTACCCTTAAAGGCTAAATCCAAGGTACCGAGAAAATTTTTAAAGCTCTTAACATCATCAAATACAGTTGCCGCACCTTGCTTGCTTATTGTTTCTCCTGTAGAAGATTTAAGAATTAACTTAACACCTTCTTGATCCTCGTCAACAAATTTAACCCTAGTTGCTTCAAGCAACCTAAAATCAGTTAAATATTTCTTTTTATAAGTTATTTCATCATCCTTTTCTTTTGGAACCTGCTTATAAATTCCTCTGTTGTCCTGCTGTAACTCAAATTTACTTTTTAAATCTAAGCTTCTATTAAATGCATTAATTAAATCTTTCTTAGTATGTCCGACATCTAACCAGTCAGTAATGTCTTTATTGTCTCCTAAACTTTTTATGCCTGGAAGATTTATAAATTTAAACTCTTGAGAATTTTTATAAAGCTCTTTATAAATATGCCACTTGTATTGCTCCCCGGCTTCTCCAGTATCAGAACATACATAAATTCTTGCACCTTCTAAGACAGAAATATTTTTGCAACCTTTAATGCTTGTCGCAACATAATCGCTATTTTTAAGTTGTGAGTTAAGCGTGTTGGCATCTTTTTCACCTTCACATATAATTATTACTTTTTTATCCTTAATGCCTTCTATGACCTTATACAGATTATATGGAAGTTCATCGCAACCACGTTTATTTATTACTTTGTCATTTTCTATGTGATAGTAAGAGAGTTCTTTTTTACCTTCTGCGTTCTTAAATTTAGCCTTAAAATAAGCAATTTCACCCTTATCGTTCACGAAATTAAATATTCCTAAGAGTTGTTGACCCTTTCTAAACTTGGTTAATTCCCATTCAATATAGCCTTTAACTTTTTCCCTTAATTCCTCCTGGGGACTTTTTTCTACTGAAAGCCCTAAGTATTCTCTTGCCTTTATATAATCAATTCCCTTAAGCTCCATAATAAAGTCGATGGCATCACCTTGTTTATCACAGCCCCAACATCTAAATTTTTCTTTGTTTTTATCCGGGAAAAACTTAACTGACAGGGAAGGTGTTTTTTCGTTATGAAAAGGGCACTTAATGTACCCTTGTTTATTAAAATGTTGTCCTGTTTCTCTTTCTATGAGCGTTTTTAAATCTATGTCTTGAAGTTCCACCTTCTCACCTCTTTTCTAATGTGAAATTTTATTTGAAGGATTAATCAATTATTTACAGTATGGTTTAAAAACCCAACATCTAATTTTTTGTATAGTCCACATTTCCGAGTATCTTCTTTCATTTGCTGATATTTTGCCATACCTATACTTTCATGTTCAAGTACTCTAATAAACGCTTTAAATGGATTCCTATGACAAAATGACATATTTGCAACACTAACAGTAAATCTTAATCCTTCTCTAAAATCGAAGCAAAGTATAACTTTTATATAAGTCTTAACTCTATGTTCTTTCTTATATCCATAAGCAATAGGTGACTCATATTCTTTGCAAAATAAAACCTTCTTTATAGTTTTCATGTTTATCTCCTTTTCTTGCCAATATATTCATACTACTAGCCTTCTGCCTCCGGGCTTATATCAGCATCCAATTCCTTTAAAAAATTCCTAACACTATAGTAGAGCTTTCTATATATCTCAAAACCGGTATTTTTATTTTCAGTAAATATGGTGTCATACAAATACAAATCCTGTATGCTGCTCAATCTTCCTAAAAACGCTTTAGGTCTGTACAAACTTCTATAATTACCTTTCTTTATGTTCTCCATTCCATTTTTGTCCTCGATAATGAGATACATTTTAATACCTTTAGTCTTGGCTCTCTGAAGTTCTCTTATAAGTCTTATATCATCATGTGTGTCGGTTTCTTCTGCTAAGTTTCCGGCAAGTTCATCAACTGAATTTTTCCTTTCAACTGCTACAGGGAAATAAATATCCCTGTATATGCCCCTTTCTGGACACTTTGTAATAATTGCAGTGTAATCGCCTTCGTCAAGCTTTTTTGTTTTATGCAAGATTTTATTTCTATCAAAGTAATCTAAAATATGCTGATTTTGCTGTTCCCGTGTATCAATTATTATTTGAAAGTTTTCCTTTAACAATTTTTTTATTTCGCTTTCACTAAATCTATAAAACATTATCATACCTCCATACATACCCGCCGCAATGTTTTGTCCTGCCGTGTATATTTTCTCCTATCCCTTTAAATCCGTTTCTTTTAGCTTCTCTTACGCTGTTAAAATGAACAGTATCACCATTGCATATATTTATGCCTCTTACAGGTATCTTTTGTTTATCTATGTTATTTTTAATCTTCATTTGCGTTATAGGATTAGCCATATTGCCTTTCCTGTTTGTCCACCTTAAATTACTTGCATTGTTGTTTGTAGTGATGGTATCTATATGATCTATCTCTGCACCATCAAAGTACCCACTTACAAAAGCTCTTGCTACTAAATCATGAACCCGACATACTTTACATTTTCCATTCTTTGATAAATTAACTTGTAGATATCTCTTTTTAGTATCTAGCCCAGGTTTCAAGACTCGCCCTATTTTTCTTCTCTTTGTACCCTTTTTCATTATTGATATCCTGTCCAAACTTTTTACCTTACCATAATTACTAACTTGGTAATACCCTTCATATCCCTTAATATCTTTCCAAATCTCTACTTTTGTAAGATTATGCTCCACTATTTCTCACCTCTTTTGTCCTTCTTTCCATATATAAAAATCCTCTAACACTTTCCATTTGAGATATATCTTCAATATGATATTTACTTTCAAATTGTTTTACTTTTTTAATCTTGTCTTTAAAATTTTTATATGGTAGCATGATTACTTTTATTTGAGACACCACTTTACCCACACTCCCTTCGTACACTTCTTGAATTGCAAACTATTTTACAAATTCAAACAATTTTCCTTCGTAAGATTTAGGAAGTCTTGTACACCAATTTTGCCCTTTAGGACATCCTTCTTGCCTTACATAATAATTGTCTTTATCGGATGTAATACACTCATATGCCTTATCTGCTTTGTAAATTAACTTATTTTTGCAAAATTGGTCTGTTTTAAATTTTACATTATCCATTTT
This sequence comes from Clostridium guangxiense, assembly GCF_021043395.1. GTDB lineage: Bacteria > Bacillota > Clostridia > Clostridiales > Clostridiaceae > Clostridium_S > Clostridium_S guangxiense. The sequence continues at coordinate 137,869 of NZ_JAJNKE010000003.1, read as the reverse complement.
TATATTTTCCTTTCTTTATATTGAAATGCGAATTAATTCCGCTTGTTTTTACATATTTTCCTCGTTTCCAGATAACCATATTTGAGTATCTGAATCTAAAAAGGTACATCTATCATTCTTAAAATAAAAGCATGTATTATCATCACATTCTTCGCATGTTTTAAAATCAACTGGTATTTCACAATTTGCAGTAGGCGTTTTCATCACTCCTTTTGCGACGTAATATATTCAAACTGTGATGTATCAGAAAGGAATATCTCCGTCGTCGATAGGGGTAACAGGCATATCATTATAATTTGAAGCTGGTGGCTTGTCTGTTGCTGGACTGCTTTGATTTGGTGCTGAATTATTTCCTTTGTCCTGCAAAAAGTCAAAATCCTCAACCAATACGTCCGTGCTCCATCTATTATTACCTTCTTTGTCAACATATTTGTTAATTCGCAATCTGCCACAAATTCCAAATCTATGTCCTTTTGCAACATTATTTGCTATTACTTCAGCTCTTTTTCCAAAGCATACACAATTTATAAAATCCGCCTCCTGGGGCTTATTTTTATCAAACCTCGGTCTATTAACTGCTAATGTAAATTTTGTTATTGCCAGTCCGTTTCCCGGAGTAAAACTTAACTCCGGATCTTTTGTTAATCTTCCAACAAGTTCTATTTTGTTCATTCTTTCACCTCACTTTCAGATACATAATTAACTTTAAATCCATCTATCTGCTCCATGAGCTTGTCAACCTTATCAACTACCGCCATAAAATCCTTTAATCCTGTCCCATTGATTTCTCTTTTTACTAATGTCTTTAAGGCCTCTTTTACATTCGGTTCATAAGATATTGGAACCCAAGCAATCTCACCTTCGTTTTTGCCTTTTTCAATAACTTTTCTTTTAAATAAAGTTACGTTCAAAACATCAACGGCTTCTATCTTGTAATCATCATTTATGTTATTATCTGTTTTAACTGCTATAGGTGAACTTTTAAGCGCTTTATTCTCTTTTAACAACTCCAAATAAGCTTGTTTTCTTTCCCTGTCTGGCAAAGCTATATACGCTCTCATTGATTCGTTGAATTCACCATAATCAATTTTTAAAAACATCCACTTCACCTCACTTAATTCTCATTTGGTTTGGATCCTGTCCAGGTTCTATATGTTCCTCTAGTAAGTAGCTTGCTTCCATGTCTGCCGTATGAAGTGCAGCAGCCGCAGGAAATAAATTATATGCATTACTTAAATTCATCATCATTTCTTTCGGTTCAGTGTTGCCCATATGCCACCTAATCATTATTATTTCTTGTTTGGTAAGTCCAATAAGATATTGAAGCATAATAACTGACTTTTCTCCATGACCTATAGGAAAATCATCTTGGACCTTATAACCGTCATAGCTCTCCCATCTGTTAGCATCATTCTTTCGCCAACATTGCTGCTTATTATAAAAATTAATCTTACAGAAGTCATGCAATAATGCTGCTATAATTACGGTTTCTTCAGATAATCCCAGGTTAAATCTCTTATTTTTTTCTGAAAACAAACTATATACATTCAGACTGTGCTCTGCTAGTCCACCATCATAATTTCCATGATATTTAGTGCTGGCGGGAGCGACAAAGAAGTCGCTTTCCTCCATGTATTTTATTACTTTATCAATGCCTTTCCTTCCGGTGCTGTTAAGCAGTTCTATAATTGTCTTTTTAACTTCTTGAATATCCTTCATTCTTTATCATCATCCTTTTCATATCCAGAACATTCAATGACATTATCATTTCCGTATCCATCACCAAACTCTGATTCAACAGGTTCACATTCTGGAAAAATCTTTTTACATGAATCACATAAATGAATTTTAGTATTTTTCATTATTTAACAGCTCCTTTATCTAAAACTTCATATTTAATTTTGTTATCTCTTAAGAATTGTCCAATAGCTGCTGTTTGGTGCACATTACCTGTAATTTTAAAGCTTACAAAATATAAAGGTTCATCTACCTTTACAGGGTTTTGAACTGCTTCTGTATGAAATTGAGCGGGTGGAGCTTGTGGAACTTCCACTGGTTCTGGCACTGCTGTTGGTTGTGGTGCTTCTTTTGGTGGATTTTCCGCAAGTTTAATTTTTTCAGCCATTTGGTTAATTCTGTTTATTATCTCCGGAACTGAATAACCTCTTTCAACAAGATTCTTGAAATCTTCGTATTTGATTGGTGTATTTATTTCCTTATTAACATTTTCTATTGTTGTCTTAACTATTTGTATAATTTCCTGCTCTTTAGCCTGCTCTTGAACTAAAGCATAAACTCTTTGTTCTATATCTTCTTTAACGCTTTTTACGGAGGCTGAGAGATTCATGTACTTATCAAGTACAGTTAACTTACTTGCATACTTTTCGTTAAGCTCATGAGCTTGTACGCTCTCCTGTATAAGTTCTAAGGCTTTTTGTCTTTTCTCTTCTCTCTTTTTATCATCAAAAACCTTTATGCCTTCTTTGATTGGTTTTTCTGCCTTTTCTACTAAAGAAATTAATTCCTTACATTGGCTCTCGAACTGTGTTATAGGCTCTGACATTTCCTTTTTCTTGTCTTTCCTAAAAGTATCTATCTTGTTTCTAAGTCCTGCTAACTGCTTTTGGTCAGCCTTACAAGTGCTTAAACCTTCCTCGGTAACAATTATTCCTTTGTACTGCTCCATCTTCTCTGAAAGAGCTGCTTTCATTTCATCAAAATTTATCGCTATTACTGGAAGTACTTCTCTTTTTATCTCAAAATCTAACATCTAAATTCCTCCTAAATCCCTAAGTCCGGGACTTTATTTTCTTTTTTCATGTCCTCTGATTTTTTCTGCAATGTCTGAATGATTGCTGGGAAATTACCGTTTGTAATATCTTCAACCTTTTTAATTTTAAAGAACTCTAAAAACTTCTTTTCGTTTGAGTTGGTTTTTTCAAGTAGTTCCTTTATAGTTGCAACTTTGGCTATATCTATTTTTTTATGCTTAAGCATTGCTTCCTCGTCCGGTTCTGCTCCATCAAGTGCGTCACCCTCAGCTATTTCAAAAGCCATAACATAAAGATATCTTCTTGCATATGTCTGAGTGGCTCCTATATTCTGTATAGCGTGACATCCCTTAAGCTCTGCTAATGCTATAGGAGTTGAAAAATATATTTCTTCCTCTGTGTTTTCAGTATTTATTATGGTTAGCTTAGCTTCCTCCAATGTAAAGGTAAACAATGCTACAAGACCATACTTGTCCATTAGTTCATTGATTTTGGGTAAGAAGTCACTTAATTCAAAATAGGTGTAATGAGAAAACTTATTTTCTCCTGTCTTTTTTAAGTCTGCCTTTTGGAGCTCTACCCTGCATCTTTGTAATTTTTGGTGGATGTTCATTGTCTTAGTTTCCCTTGCTTCACTCATTAGCATTTTCCTCACTTTCTTCTTGATCCTTTACATTACCATCCACCAAAATAGTTATCCCTTCATTTCCTAAAGGTGTTATTTTCACTTCTAATTTCACAGGCTGTTTTTTATAATCTTCCAAACCTTCTATGTTATGTGCAATTATTTTTCCTAAGTCTCTTCCATCAATTTCAGTGCCATATTCACTTTTTGTTAATAAACAATTTTCTGATTCTATTACTAATGACTTCATTTATTTATACCTCCATTTGATTTTTGTTCCATTCTGTATTAGAATGAAAATATCGAATTTTTATTTTTGGCTCTTTTTCTAAGAGCTCTTTTTTATTTCTGTGGCATTTGAAACACAAATTGTTTTGAATATCTTGTACCATTTACAATTACGTCCTTTGAAGCTCCAGCAATTAGCTTTTGTTGCATTGTATCTAATACTCTTAGAGCTCTTTCATCTGTGTCATATTTCCCTAATAATGTACTATCACCATTCACTGCATAACCATATACTCCATTACATATAATCACTAATTCTTTGTAGTCTCCCAGATAATGTTTGCTTTGGCTTCTAACCCACATATTTATGCCTCCATTCTTTTTAAAATTTGATAATAAATAATTGCAGTTCTAACCAAGTAGTCTTTATTACTTTTTACACCTAACTTAAGCCTGTTCCCCTTGATATCACTAGTAGTTTCCTCCATGACCTCCGAAAACTCATCATCAGTCATTTTGATGCCTTTGCTTTCAAGCTCCTTTCTTATCATAATTTTTCCTCCTTACTGTTCCTCAGTATCAAATTTGATTGTGTCGTCCTCGCTGTCATATCTAACCCTTTGTATAAAAAATTCTGGGTTTTCTGCATCAAAAATTTTATAACCATTTTGACCTAGAACTGAAAGTTGATTGTTTATAAGATCAATAATTGTTTCAAACGCTTTGTTCTTCAAATTTTATCTCCTCCGTTTCATCTAAATTTCCACCATGTAGCCATCTAAGACATTTATTCAAGTCTGTAAATTCTTCTGTCCATGCCTCGCCTGTAGAGTTATCAATTCCAACAAACATATCATCTTCAATTACTAAAAACAGTCCCACAGGCTCACATTTATCGATTATTTCATTAGCTCTTTTTATGCTAACAACTGCTATCATCTGCAAGCCTCCAAATCCAAAATCTTTTCATTAAGGCTGTCATTTTCTGCTTTCAATGCTTCATTCCTATTCTTTAAATCATGATTTTCATTTTGTAATTCATCTATACGCTGGCTTAAAGCCTTAACAAGTTCACTCATTGCTTATTCACCTTCTTTCGAATGTGACATGTAACTTTTGGCATAACTCCTTGTTTTCTAAGCATATTTACCTTTTGTCGGACAACATTTATTGTTCTGCCAAGTGCTAGGCTCATTTCCTCGCCATCAATTTTGTTATACCAATGTAATAGATAATCAATTTCGTCAGAACTCCATGGTTTGTTTTGCCTATCATGAAAGTTTGGATTATATTTCATTAATCCGTGGCAGTCATACTCTATTTTCTCTCCTTCCATAATTCTCACCACCTAGCTCCTTAATTTCTTGGTCAACAGTCTCTTTTCTTTCTTGGTATTGTTTTTCTGAAATCATAGGTTTTATTTGTTCAAGTCCCTGCTGCAAGTATGCTATCTTAGTTCTTTTCTCTTCATCAGTCATAGACAACCCCCTAATACCAAGTATGTGGAGATAGAACTCTAAACCACTCACCATTTTTAGTAGTAGCTTTTATGAATTGTGTTGTATGTTTTCCTCGGCCTTCCTTTGCGATAGCAACTTTTGCAACTTCATGATCCTGTGGGAATTCAAATGCTGCATAAAAGTTTTTAAGAAATCCTGTAAAAATCTTTTGAGCTTCTAAGGGTAATTTGTTAAATCCCTTAATTTTTTCTGCTACTGGTAAACTATTCATTGAAATTCCTCCCTTAAAATTCAACTAAATAAACTATCTTGTCATCCTCTGTACAGTACAGCATTTCGAAACAACTACTTTTGTATTTGAATTGAACTTTGTATAAATTTAGATTGCCAAGTTTCTGACCACTAAGAATAAATGCACGAGATGGAACGTGTCCCTCAATTACAGTGCTTATATCAAAACCATAGTTTGCTAAAATATACTTACACCCTTCCTTTATGCCTTGTCTATCGCTAATATTTTTCATTTAATTCAACTCCTTAACGTTATTTAAATCAGTTAAATCTTTGCCTTGTGACCACTGCAAAAACCTTTCAATTTCAACTTTTCTTATTTTTACTCTGCCAAGCTTTAAAGCTTGTAAAAATCCTTTTGCAATTAAGTTTCTAACTGTCTTTTGTTCTACTTTTAAAATTTTTGAAGCCTCCGGTACTGTGAAAAGTAAGTCATCATAATTTATCTTGTTCATTAACTCACTCCCCTTCCTTTTAACAACTCTATTCCTATCCAAATCCGTCCTATATGTTTTAATTCCTGCTCAATTCCTAAAAGTTTTATGTTTCTTCCAAAATTGATTTTGCTTAAGCCCTTAATTTTGTTAAGTTTGCACCACGAAATATAACTTTCATACAGGATTGATACTTTTATAGAAACACTTTCAGTACATCTACATTGAGTGTTTATAAATTCAACAACTGTATTATCAGCTTCGTTTTGAGCTACATTTAAGGTTGGTATATCAATTCCATACATTTTCTCGAGTAGCTGCTTGGCTATACTGTCTTTTGCATTTTTACTCTGAATAAATTTAAGCGTTTTATTCGTCTCTCTCATAAGTTGGAGCTGTATTGGCTCAATTTTGAAAGTTCCTTTTCTTATCTCCTCCATGACATTCCAAACAAAATCAATAAATTCATCTGCTATGGGTTGTCTACTCCAACGGTAAATTTCATATACACCTTTCATGGAATAAAAATAAACATTTCTTCCGTTCGTCATTTTGACGAATGAAAATTTATCAAGCCTTTCTTTGTGCCTTTCATGTATTTTGGCTATTTGTTTCATTGGCTCTGAATATTGAAGAGCTTTTCCAATCTGTTCTCTTGTCATAAAAATTTCTTTGTTGCTATTTTGATAAAAATCACATAATGTTGAATTAAAATTTTGACTTTTGATTAATACTAAATCTTTCAATTAGCCTACCTCTCTTTCTACTTCTTCTGGGAAAAACACATTTACAACTTTTTGATTTAAGGCATTTGCTATACTAATCATTACTGATTTGCTTGGATTTTTAATTCCTTCTTTATCATTTTCTAAATCACTAATATATCCAATAGCAACTCCTGAAACTTTTGAAAGTTTTGTAATAGTAATATTTTGTTTCTGCCTGTAGAATTTTATCTTGTTCAATTTGTTTGCCTCCTTTTTCTCTATGAGAGAATAATATCATTTTCTCTGTCAACGTACAAATGACATATTTTACTATATTTCGCCATTAAAGAAAGTCTTCTTTCTCTTATAGAGAAAAGCTAAGTTTTTCTTTTATTTTCATTGACAGAGAAAAAAATAAGGGTTATAATTTCTTTGACAGCGAAATTATAAGGAGTTGTTTATATTGATAGGCGATAATATTAAAAAATTTAGAGAATTAAACCAGTTGAGCCTCAGCTCTTTGGCAAAAAAATGTAATATGTCAGTTGGTTATCTTAGCGATATTGAAAAAAATAAAAAGGATAATCCAAGCTATGATATATTAAATAAAATTGCAGATGCACTTAACATTTATGTTAGTGACCTTTACAAAGAGGACAGTGAACCCATGACTGAGGAAATAGTTAAAGAATATAACAAATCAGAACAAGAAAGATATTTAAACTCTTCATTATCAGATGAAATACAATTTAAGACACCTGAGGCAGCTATGAAATTTATTTTAAAACAACCAGCCATAGCAGCATATGGTGGCTTTGATGTGAACAAAATGTCTGATGAAGAAATTATGGAGTTTGCAAATGAACTCTTACACCAACTACACATATTAGGGTTTAAATATAAAAAGTAATATTTGTACTGGGGATGAGACTTATGGAATGGATCGATAACATTATTCTTGGATTAATAGATAAATACAATACTCGAAATGTATATGAACTTTGTGATTATTTGGGTATAAAAATTAAAAAATTAGATTCAAACAATCTAATTTTAAGAAAAAAAGATGCTTTTTATTATAGAGATTTTCAAAATAACGAGGCTATATTTATAAAAAACAATTTGCCTTTATCATTAGAAAAATTCATTTTAAGCCATGAACTTGGTCACGCTTTGTGTAACCCTGATTTATTATGTGCAGCATTTACCTTTTCTAACAAAGGTAAATTTGAAAAACAGGCAAATTATTTTGCATTTAAACTAAACAATACTAAATTTGATGAAGTTGAATTGGAAGGCATGACAATAGAGCAGATAGCTAGTTGTTTAGAGCTCCCATATGAGCCACTTAAGCAGCTAGTTAATATATAAAAATCATATAAGGAGGTATTAAACTTGACAGAAGAAGAATTTAACAAGTTACCTATGTTATTGACTGTAATGGATGTTAAAAATATTCTAAGGATAGGTAAAAATTCAGCTTATGAGCTTATTAATCAAAAAAGTTTCCCTATCCTTAGAATTAGCGAAAGAAAAATAAGAATACCAAAAGATGAATTTGTTAAGTGGATTAAAACAAATACAAAATAGCTAAAAGGAGTGATTTATTTTGAAAGGTGGAACTAGAAAACGTGGTGATACTTGGTCGTATTATTTTGATATGGGCAAAGTAGATGGTAAGCGTAAAAGAAAAGAAAAAGGAGGTTTTAGAACTAAAAAAGAAGCTGAGGATGCACTTACTAAAGCTCTTAATGAATTTAATAATTGTGGCTCTGTTATTGACGAAAGTAATATAAGTGTAGCTGATTATTTCGATTATTGGTACAAAGAATATGTAATGATTAATTTAAAATATACTACTCAACAATTCTATTTAACAGTTATAAACAATCATATAAAACCATCATTTGGAGCTTACAAGCTAAAAGCTTTGACGCCTTCAGTATTGCAAAACTTTTTAAATAAAAAATCTATAGATGGTTTTGCTAAAAGTTCAGTTAAAAATTTTTATGCTGTACTTTCAGGAGCACTAAAAGCCGCTGTATATCCTTATCAATTTATAAAAGATAATCCTATGCAATATGTAAAAATGCCCCGTTTTGATAATATACCAAATAATAAAGACGATTTAAAGATAATTACAATGGAACAATTTAACCAAATCATTGAAAGATTCCCTCAAGGAAGTAGTTTTTATGTACCCTTGCAGGTAGCTTTTAATACTGGAATGAGAATTGCTGAGGTATGTGGTCTTACTTGGGATTGTGTAGATTTAGATAATAAAACTATAAAAGTTGAAAAGATATTAATTGATAAAGGTAAAGGCGTATGGGAATTTGGCACTCCAAAAACTAAAAGCTCTAATAGAATTATATATATATAGGTGATTCTTTAGTTAAAGTTTTAAAGCACAACCAAATATGGCAAAAACAAAATCAATTAAAATATGGTAAGTATTATAAGAAATCTAATTTTGTATGTACTAAAGAAAATGGAGAAAATATCACAATGAACTCATTGAAATATTTAAGCAGAATTGTAAACTATGAATTGGGTATAAATTTTCATTTCCATTCTTTAAGACACACACATGCAACTATGTTGCTCGAAGCTGGCGCTAATATAAAGGATATCCAAATGCGTCTTGGGCATGGCAATCTAGCTACTACAATGGACACATATTCACATGTAACTAAAAAAATGAAAGATGATACTGTTAATATTCTTGAAAATATAATTGCCACCCAAAAATAAAAGTCAGTGGCAAATGGGTGGCAAATTACACTTATTCAATTCTTAAAAGCCTATTAAACCGCTTATTTCCTATAAAGTTTTGCTACAGTTTCTAAAACCTTTAGTGTTAGATACATATCTACCAATCTTATTTATTTTAAGTGTAATGCACTTTCTGCAGTGTCCTGGAGTATCATTTACACAAATTTTACCTGGATAAAGCGCATACAGCTTTCTATATTCACCTTCAGTTACATTAGGCATAACTACATTTGCGCCAGCCATTAAAGCTTTTGATCTTCCATCTGGCTCTAATGATTCCATGGCAGTTGTCGCCGGTATGTTTATATCAACCATTAGAAGACGCATTATAGCCATGACTTTTACACTTAAGTGAAAATCACCCTTTTGGGCTTTTCCAAGAGGAGTATCTTCATTTGGGATAAATGGCCCAACACCAAGCATATCCGCATCTATTTCCTTAAAGAACAAAATATCATCTGCCAAAGATTCTATTGTTTGATTTGGGAGACCAACTAAGCAGCCGGAGCCAACTTCATATCCTAATTTTCTAAGATTATACAAACATTCCTTTCTATTCTCATGGCTCATACCAGGATCTAACTCTTCATAAAGCTTTTTATCAGTAGTTTCTATTCTTATAAGATATCTATCCGCACCTACTTCTTTATATGCCTTATATTCCTCATAGGTTTTTTCGCCTAAACTCAAAGTTATTGCAAGATCAAATTTTTTTATCTCTTTAACAATGTGTTTTAATTTATCTACAGTATAATAGTCATCTTCTCCTGATTGTAAAACTACTGTTTGATATCCATATGCTTTTGCCTTTTTAGCAAGCTCTATTAATTCATCTTCCTTCAGCCTATACCTCTTTAATTTTTTATTATCACGTCTAAGACCGCAGTACATGCAATTTCTTTTGCATATATTAGAAAATTCAATAAGACCTCTAAGGTGCACTTCATCGCCAAGATATTTTTTCCTAACTCTATCTGCTGCCGCATAAAGTTCATCCCTATTTTTGTCATCTTTTAAAAGAGTGATTATTTCTTCTTTAGTAAGTTCATGAGTATACTCAGCTTTTTTTATTATATCTAATATATTATTCATCTTATCTCCTTTGCTATGGCTCTACAACCTGAATAGAAGGATTTTGCAAAACTTTATTTACTGTCTTTAGAATAAAGTTCTCATTTATATTAAAATCTAAATCATAATAAACATCTATTGAAGTGCCATACATAATATAGTGAGTACATAACTGTGCAGCAAGTTGAATAGATCTTTCAAGTTCCAGTGCCCTTTTAAGTTTTATGCTTTTCTCCAAAGATTTTATTTTTAAATTTGTAAAATATCCACTAAGCTGCTTTGCTTCATTTATAGTATTGTCAATTATTTCAATGCTTTTAGCTATATTTTCCTTTGAAGTACCCATATTTATAGTATATAGCTTTATTCCGCCTTCATTTTTTATTTTACTATATATTTCGTATGCAAGTCCATACTTTGTTCTTATTTCATCGTAGATAAAGCTGCTAGTCCCTTCACCAAAAATGTTATTAAATATCCTTAAAGCCTTTATTTCCTTATTAGTTAAACTATGAATTGGAAATATATACTGAATTCTCGCTCCTTCTATCTCTCTTTTACTATAAAATAATCCGCTTTTATTATTTTCATATTTATAATCATGATTTACCTTTCCAGTTTTCTTAAAAGCAAGCATGTATCTTTCTATTATCTCCATTACAGTTTCTTCTGATAATGACGAAACTACACTTATGACACAATTTGATGGTATATAATACTTATTGTAAAATTCTTTTATATCATCTAAGGTGAATTTTTTTATATTTCTATGATTTCCTATAATACATTCTTTTATCCTTATATTGTTGAACGCATTTTTTAAAAGTTCATCTTCACAAAACTGTTCTTTATCATCTTTCCATTCATTAAGTTCCTCACAAATTATATTTTTTTCCTCTTCAAACCCTTCCTCTGGAAAACTTGGATTGATTATTATATCACTATACAATTCAAATCCCGCTTCAAAATCCTTAGAAAGCGTAGTTCCATAATATACGACATAAGGAAAGTTTGTCATAGCATTATTAAAACCAAAAATTTCATCACATAAATCATTTATTTCTTTTTCAGTTCTATTCTTCGTTCCCTTAAATATACAGTGTTCTACAGCATGTGCAATTCCATATTTATCTTGTAATTTTTCTTCTGACGCCCCTGCTTTAAATCCAATGCAAAAAGAGGTTATTTCTCCTATCCTCTGTTCATATATAACTTTAACTCCATTGATAAGTATATTTTCTTTCATTTATATATCTCTCCATGTCTTAAAAAAATTAGTATAAAGCCTTCAGTTGAATGTAGGATTTATTAACTACATTCACTTGAAGGCTTTATTATTCTTGTATTATATAAGGTATAGTAGTTACTACTATGTTTCTTCTCTTAAGAAGCACACTTTTCACAAGCAAAGCGGTTTTATCTATAATTACGCTTTTATTTTACTTTCAAGAAAATTTACTAGCATACCTTCCTTAAGCTTTTCTACAGTTTCTATTCCCTTAAGTTTTTCTACAAGCTTTAAGGCAAAATAAATTGCTGTAGCAGGTCCTCTGCTTGTTATAATGTTATCATCCATTACAGCAATATCTTCCAAGTAATTGCACTTTCCAAGTTCATTTTCATATCCAGGATATGAAGTAACTTTTTTATCGTCTGTTACTTTTGCTTTTCCTAAAACAATTGGACCTGCGCAAATAGCCGAAACAACTTTTCCTTCATCATTAAAATCCTTTACTATTCTTACTACCTTATCACTGTTTTTTAAATTTTCTGCCCCTGGCATGCCTCCCGGAATAACAACAGCATCATAATTCTTTGCATTTATGTTTTCAATTGTTTTATCTGCAAAAACCTTTATGCCATGTGCTCCTATTACATTTTCTTCATTTAAAGAACATGTATCACATACTATTTCTGCTCTTCTAAGAACATCAACCACAGTAAGTGCTTCTATTTCCTCAAAACCTTCTGCTAAAAACAATAAAACTTTGCTCATCTTTTCCTCCTATAAAAAAACATTTTAAACTTAGTCTTTGCTTTATTCAATCTTCATTGTGGAAAGTGCATCAACCATTAAGCTTTTTCCTTTTCCACCCCTGTTTTGTTCTTTTATATTTTCAAATAGTATTTCTTTTTCTTCGCCTAATTTAGATTTAATACTCATCTTAATAAACTCCTTTTTAAGTATAAAACCATATTTTACAAAATCATCTTCGTTTAAACTTATTCCAGTAACACCAGATGCAATTCTGCCCATAGGATTTACTGAATTATTTTGAAATCTTATGCACATTGATTTTTCCGTAACCAAAATAATATCACTTTCAGTTTCCTCTCCAAGCTCAGCATTTATAAGTTCATCACTTTCATTTCTAAATTTATAGCATGGAGTTGTTAGATAATCCCCATCGAATTCACTTAATGCAGTCTTCTTTACAAAACCATTCTTGCTAAAGAAATAAATATATTTACCTTCATCAAACTTTTTTACTGAAATAATGCCAACTACTTTAGAGTCTTCTGTAAACTCATCGCAAATAGTTGATATGCTTATGCCTTCCTTAGAAATATTTTCAATTATAAAAGCTGGCACTCTTATAACTGCTCCTTTGTTCGTGAAAATAAGAATTTTTTCTGTCGTTGATGTAATTATAGCTGATTTACTATTTTTTATCAAATTTGTTTTTATAATTCCTTTTGAACTTATCTTTACTTCAAATGCTTTACATTCACTGTTTTCTATAAAATTTATATTTACAACTCTATCCTTAGAACTTAAATTAAACATAGTATATGACATTACGTTTCTATCTGCCTCTTCAATTGATGGTTCTTCTAACTTAAAACTAAGTCCAAGTTCTGTTGTTATCTCGATATATTTTTCTTTCCTCTCGTCTTCATCAAATATGACTTTCACAAGCTTTTCATCTTTTCTAAGCTTTAAGGCCATTATCTTAGAATAATTAGTTAAAAACTTATCTATGCCAGTCTTCTTAATGCCGCCTTTATCTGTAAACATAATAAAGTTCTTATCTTCCTGCATATCTTGTATAGAAAATATATTTATTACTTTTTCTTTATTTAAATCCAAGCCTTTTATTATATTATCTAATTTTTCGCCTTTTTCTTTCCATTTGCACTCTGGAATACTATCTCCCTTTATTTTATACATATTCCCGTTATCTGTAAAAAACAATATATTATGAACGGTATTAGACTCAAATAAATACTTATTAAAATCTCCCTCTCTATATTCAATATCAGAAGTATTTGCATTAGATCTTGAATAAGCTTTTTGAGATACTCTTTTTATGTAGCCTTCGTTTGACATAGTTACAACGATATCTTCTATTACTGCAAATTCTTCAACATCTATTCTTGCCACATCATCGTTTTCAATTATTTCAGTTCTTCTTTCTTCTCCATACTTATTCTTTATATCTATGAGTTCTTTTTTTATTACCTTAAAAAGTTCTTTTTCATTTTTAAGTATGTTATTAAGTTTTTTTATAATTTTTTCAAGTTCCTTGTATTCTTTTTCAAAAGTTTTTATTTCAAGTCCTGTAAGCCTATAAAGCATCAGTTCTACAATAGCCTGAGCCTGATCTTCTGTAAATCCAAACTCTTTAACTAAATTTTCTTCAGAATCTTTTTTAGATTTTGAAGCTCTTATAGTCTTTATGATATCATCCATAATTCCTATTGCTTTTATAAAGCCTTCAACTATATGAAATCTTTTTTGAGCAATTTCAAGTTCTTTTTGGGTTCTTCTTGTTACAACATCTTTTCTATGATTTACGTAATGCATTAAAATGGTCTTTAAGCTCATAGTTTCGGGTTTACCATCTGCTATTGCAACCATATTAAATATTATATTGCATTGGAGCTCAGTCTTCTTAAATAGATATTTTAGTATTTTATCAGCAGTTTTTTCATCAGCTGATTTTTTTAATTCTATTACCCCTCTTATACCATTTCTATCAGATTCATCACGTATATCTGATATACTTTCAAGAACTTTAGAATGCTTTTTATCTGCCGTCATCTCTGAAATTGTTTGAAGTAGCTTAGCTTTATTTCTTTTATAAGGAAATTCAGTTATAACTATGGCAAATCTTCCGTTTTCAAGCTTTTCAACTTTTGTCTTTGCTCTTAAAGTAACTCTGCCCTCTCCAGTTTCATAAGCTGCTCTAAGTGAATTTTTGCCTATTAATATTCCTCCTGTCGGAAGATCCGGCCCTTTTATGTAATTCATAAGTTCTTTTATTGTTATGTCGTTATTATCAATATACGCAAGAGAAGCATCTATAGTTTCATTTAAATTATGTGGCGGTATATTAGTTGAAAGTCCAACTGCTATACCGAAAGTTCCATTTACAAGTAAATTAGGATAGCCTCCTGGAAGCACCTCAGGTTCAAGTTCAGAACCTGAATAGTTGTCAACCATATTAACTACACCTTTATCTATATCCTTTAGCATTTCAAGCGCTATAGGTGTAAGCCTTGCCTCTGTATAACGCATGGCAGCTGCACTATCTCCATCTATGCTTCCCCAATTTCCGTGTCCATCAATAAGAGGATGCCTTGTTGTAAAATTCTGTGCTAAGATAACCATAGCCTCATAAACAGAACTGTCACCGTGTGGATGATACTTCCCTAGTATATCTCCAACTATTCTTGCTGATTTATAATAAGGCTTATCAGGAAAAGCCTTAAGCATATAAGCCCCATATAATATTCTTCTATGAACTGGTTTAAGTCCATCTCTTACATCAGGAAGTGCCCTTTCTTTTGCCACTTCTACTGCATAAGGTAAATAATTTTCGGGCATTGCTTCTTCTATTGGAATCCTTACTATATTATTATCCTTTGGTATATTTATTTTCTTTGCCATATTTTCATTCCTTCCAGATATAAGGTCACCTCATATGCTAATTTATAATAAATTAATTTTCAGCATGGTAACCCTTTAATTAAAATTCAGCATATTTGTACATGTAATTCTTTCTAGGCTCAACCACGTCACCCATTAAAAGTGAAACCATTTTTTCGGCTTTAGCCGCATCTTCTATAGTAACCTGCTGAAGCGTTCTTGTTTCCGGATTTAGTGTAGTCTCCCAGAGCTGATCTGGATTCATTTCGCCAAGTCCTTTGTATCTCTGTATAAGACTTCCTTTTCCAATTTTTCTTTTTGCCTCATCAAGATCATCATCACTATAAGCATATTTAACAATCTCTTTGCCTTTTGAATTTTTATATACCTTGTATAAAGGCGGCAGTGCTATATACAAATGATTATTTGATATAATATGTCTCATATATCTATATATATATGTCATCCATAATGTCCTTATATGATATCCATCTACATCAGCATCACTCATTATTATTATCTTATGATATCTTAAATCTTCTTCCTTATAATTCTCAAGTATTCCTGTCCCTATGGCCGCATTAAATATTTTAAGTTCTTCACTTCCAAGCACATTTTCAAGCTTTTGCTTTTCTGTATTCATTATTTTTCCTTTTGATGGCATTACACTTTGAAATCTTCTGTCTCTTGCTTGCTTTGCACTTCCTCCTGCTGAATCTCCTTCGACAATTATAAACTCACAAAGCTCTGGATCTTTTATTGTGCAAACAGCAATCTTTCCAGCAAGGGGTGCTGCGCCTTTGCCTATTTTTTTCTTTTCTGCATCATTTATTTTCTTTATTCTGTCTCTTCTTGCTGCAGCTTCTACGGCATTTTTCATTATCATTGATGCCAAGTCCTTATTATCCTCTACCCACTCACAGAGTTTAGTATAGGAAAGGTCATTCATCATGGTATAAGCTTCACTATTTCCAAGCTTTGTCTTAGTTTGTCCTTCAAAAATAGGATTTGTAAGCTTGATTTTTATTATTGCTGTCATCCCTTCTCTTATATCATCGCCTTCAAATTCCTTATCTTTTTCTTTTAAAATATTTAGTTTTTTTGCCCATTCTTTAAATGCCCTTGTCATTCCAGTTTTAAATCCAGATTCATGAGTACCCGCCTCTGTGGTTGGTATATTATTTACATAGCTCGCAATATATTCTGTAGTCGAATCCGTAAATTGCATACATACTTCTGCATAAAGCTTTACCCCAGCAATTTCCCTTTCGCCCTCAAATAAAATAGGCTCTTTATGAATAGGAGTTTTACTTTCATTTAAGTATTCTATAAAATCTAAAAGACCATTTTCAGAATGATACTCTTTCCTTACTTCCTCTTCATTTCTCCTATCTATAAAAACTAAAGTTATTCCCTTATTTTGAAAAGCAAGCTCTTTGAGTCTTTCATCTATAGTTTCAAATTTAAAATCTATAGTGCTAAAAATTTCTCTATCCGGTTTAAAGGTAACCTTTGTTCCAGTCTCATCTGTTTTTCCCACTTTCTCAAGTTTTGTAACAGGAGTTCCTGGCATTTTCTTCTTTAAGGATTTATCATAAGCATATTCAAATCTTTGCTTATACACAAAACCTCCTTGCATTACTTCAACCTCTACCCATTCAGATAATGCATTTACAACTGCTGCTCCAACACCATGTAGCCCTCCTGATGTTTTATAGTTTTTATTATCAAATTTTCCTCCAGTATGAAGTTCTGTATAAACCATTTCCACACCGGACTTTTTCTTTACAGGATGAATACCTGTAGGTATACCTCTACCATTATCTACAATAGTAACACTTCTATCTTCATTCAATATTACATAAGCCGTATCCCCAAAGCCATTAGTAAGCTCATCTATAGCATTATCTAATATTTCCCATATACAATGATGCAACCCCTTGCTTCCAGTAGAGCCTATATACATTCCAGGCCTAACTCTCACAGGTTCAAGCTTTTCAAGAGATGTGAGTGATGTTACATCATAAGTATTTTCATTATTCATCATGTTCTCCTCCAATATCTAAACTGCTTCAACTATCAAAATCAATAACATAAATAGCAAAAATAAAGTAATGAAATTAATTCCATTACTCTTGTTTATTTTATATGTTTATTATAAAATCGTAAAGTGTTTTTTTATTTTTTATCTGAAAGCATAAATGCACAACCAATTCTTATAATGATTCTTACGCTCTCATCATCTATTTTACTTTTAAGATTTAATTTACTTATTTCATCCTTTGAAATTTTAAGAGCAATGTTTTCTTTTCTTAAGTTAATGTCAAACTTATGATTTTCTTCAACATAAATTATGCTATTTTTTATTATTTTAAGTATAGCTTTTATATTTTCTTTACTATACTCTTCATTTTTTATGGTATTAAATACATTAAAATTAAGTCCGTAGTAATCTTCTCTTATCTCTATATCCTTTTCCTTCCATAGATAAAATATATACCCTAGTCCTATAACGAGCATCACAAGCAATATATAAAAAAATATAAGAACTACGCTGCTATCCATATAACTATCTCCTAAAAATACTTATAATTATATTATATGCAGCTCATGATAAACTTTCTAATAATGTATTTATAAGCAAGCAATTCTTAGATTCCATTAATGACATAGATCTTTATCATCATTTTTTAACCGTAGACTTTTATTTTAACACTTTCACTAAAATTTCATCTTCATCTATGATTTTTTTAGCTAAATCACGATTTCCTCTTACATGAAGGTAAGTATATCTTCCTGGTTTTATACTTGGTGCCATATCAACTGCTTTTTTATAATCTTCTTTTTTAAGCTCAAGGGTTTTAGTATAATCAAAAAAGCCAGTTTCTAAGAGAACTTTTTTTATTCTCTCAAATCTATGCTCTTGAACTCTTGCCATTATATATGTTGCAATTCCTACTTGAATTCCATGAAGCTGCGGTTTCTCCAAAAACTTATCTAAAGCATGTGATATTAAATGTTCTGAGCCACTCGCTGGTGAGCTATTTCCTGCAATCTCCATAGCTATTCCATTCATGGTAAGGGAATCCACAAGCTCCTTTAAAAATAAATCATCTTTAATATCTTTAAAATCTGTTCTCACAAAGCTATTCACAGATTTTTTTGATATCATAGCTGCAAAATCATCCACATAGCTTTTGCCATTTTCTTCTTCAAATTTCCAGTCATAAAGAGCTGTTATATTTGAAACTAGATCGCCTATTCCAGAATATATAAACTTTTCTGGTGCTCCTTTTAAAACATCTATATCAACTATTATTCCATAAGGAGTTTTTGCTGGAAAAGAAGTTCTTTTGCCCTTTAAAGTAAGAGAAGCTACAGTACTTGAAAAACCATCATTTGATGTGGACGTTGGAACACTTATAAAAGGCATCCTTTTCAAAAAGCTCATGTATTTAACTACATCTATAGCCTTACCTCCACCTATAGCTATAAGAGCATCAACTTCTTTGGGTATTTCAAAAGCTTCTACACCAATTTCTTCAAAATCTATATTTTTAACTTCTCCCATATTTTGAAACCTTATATTAGCTTCAGCTATAGAATTTTCAATTTCTTTTCCAAACAACTCATGTATTCCATCTCCATAATAAATGGCTACATTTTCGAATTCACCTTTCTTTATTATGTTTCCTATATTTTTTAAGTTACCCTTTCCAACTTCAAGTATAGATGGTATTGAAATTCTATGATCAGATTTTTTCAACGCCTTCACCCTTTCAAATAAATTTTAACTTTATCCCATATTTCTTTAAAATTTTCAAATTTAAAATACTCTCTATTCTCACTTTGAAGAAGCTCTGCAAGACTATTTTTTGCAAAAACCACGTCGGATATAAGAGCAGCACTTAAATCTGGTTCACTATCTCCTGCATAAAACACAAAATCATATTCTTCTTTTAATTTCTTCACTACTTTTCCCTTATCTATTCCATAAATATCGGAATAAAATTCATTTGTTTTATCCAATTCAAAATATATTCCATTATTTTTAAATACACCCTTATTTGAATAGACTTTTACATCTTTAATTCCTTTACTCATAAAAACCCTATCTATATAATAACTTGTGCCTGCACTTACAACAGCAAATTCCCCTCCATTTGCTTTTACATTATCTATGAGCTCCTTAGCAAATGGATCTAGCGATATCTTCATTATATCTTCGAATATTTGCTTTTCATTTCTACCTATATTTCTAAATACATAACCTAAATAATCGATATCCTTAATTTTTTTGTTTTTCCAATCTTTATATAGCTTTTTGCAATCTTCTTTTAAATATTCCTCCATAATAATTTTATAAAAATCCTTTTCTGTAAGAGTACCATCAAAATCAGACACAAATATAAATTTTTTCATAGTTATTGCTCCTTACTATTCTACTCACCTTTTAATATTTACTAATTTTATTAATATTATTTATAAACATATATTAAAAACCTTCTTAAGTTGATTTAAATTTACATCCGTAACTATGCCCTTATCGTCCCAATGATTTTTACAGCCACAATAATCCAAGATTACACATTGTGGAACCATATTAAGTCTGCGTGCCTTATAGCCACCCTCTAAAAGGTTAAGAATACATGCAACTCCAACTATACCTATTTTTCCGTATTCAATATTGGCATTCTTAAAGGCTGAGGATGCATGAGGAATTATAAGAACCTGAAAACCATACTGATTTCCAAGTTTAGTAAGCTTATTAACTCTGCACAAATTTGAGCAATATCTACAAACATATCCTTCATCTGTAGCTTTAGCCTTGCATTCATTTTGACCTTTATATCTCATGCATGCTGGAAGTATAAGTTTTTTCTCTTTAGTTTTCAAAAAATCTCCACTAAAAACGCAATTAAGTATTTCAGCCCCTACCATATTTAAATGATATTCTACTCTTTGTCTACCACAAAGAATTACATCTTCCTTCCACTTATGCTTTGGATATTCATTTTTTAAAAATTCATCTATTTTAACTGTATACTTTCCTAAAACTGCTTCACTTCTTGCACTAAAATATAGAGCTAAAGTAACTGCAATAGTAAAAAACTCCTTTGTTTTTTCCTCACCGATATAACATATATATTGTCCCCAATTTAAAAATCTTTTAACTTCTTCATTAAACTCACCTGAAGCTTTCAGCCAGCTTATAAGTTTGTTAAAATTCTCATAAGTTAAAGCAGCGTTTGAATTATAATTATCATTTGGCATTAAAAATATCGTAGATAATATTCCCCTTATAATATCTATCTTTCCCTTAATGTCTTTTCCTTTTTGCCTTAAGTCATTAAGTTCATTAAGAATCTTTTGAGGAAGTTTTGATAGCTTTATAGCATCATCACTATAAAGCTGCCAAAGTACACCTATAATTAAAAATTCAAGCATATATTCTTCTGTACTTCGCAGTTTTTCAATTTTATTTTGTTCAATATATTTTTTAAAGCTTTCAATTATTTTTTTTGAAAGATCACTGCTATTATTTATAACTTCATCTGTAAATTTAGATATATCTTTATAATAATCATCAGAATTTACATTTCCACTTTTTAATGAATAAGTAATTATTTTTTCCATAATTAATATCCTAATTCTTTTCCAACTATAATTACCTTTATTCTTCCCTTTGAGCCCTGTCTCCTTATCAAGGTGTACTCATTGCATATCCTATAGCTACTTTTACAATCCATACACTGCCCTATCTTAGTGCATGGTGTTAGCTTATTAAGCCTTTTGGCATTTGTAGGTGCTGAAATTTCTCTATTTCTTTTTATTGCTGCATCTACATCCTTTACAATTTTATTAATACCTGCAATTACAATAACCTTATCAGGGCCATAAAGCATAGCT
Source organism: Clostridium guangxiense (assembly GCF_021043395.1). Lineage (GTDB taxonomy): Bacteria > Bacillota > Clostridia > Clostridiales > Clostridiaceae > Clostridium_S > Clostridium_S guangxiense. The sequence goes on along the minus strand of NZ_JAJNKE010000003.1, from coordinate 116,724 downwards.
GCAACTCTGTTACCATTTCCATCAACATTATAAAGTTCACCATTTTGTGTTAAAGCATTTGTACTTACGAAATATGAATCTGCAAAAAAACTTTTCCTAAATATTTCTTTAATTTCATCTGAAGTAAGATCTTTTTTGTACCTATCAAGGAAATTAAATTTTCCATTTCTCAAGTAATCTATAATCCCTGTTTCAAAAAGTGTCATAGATCCGCCAACCGCAACAGTTTCACCTTCGGTTACAATTTCTTTTACCTTGTCCATCATTTCTTCTTCATCTTTTACAAAATAGGCTTCCATATTATTTTTTTCTAAGTTTTCCATAGTTATTTTAACTCTTTGTTCCATATTCCACAGCATATTTTTATCCATAATATCTCTCCTATCCATATATTAAACTTAACCGCCTGGCATTGTATAATCTTTTGCCATTAATTATATCATATTTTAATTGATATAAAATAATAATCCATATGTATATTTTAATATTTTTAAGTAACATTTCTTTATATATTGAATATTATAATTATCGTAAATAAAATTTTCGGAGGAATCACATGTCAATCTATAGAGATAGTTCTGAAACTTCTAATGAAACCACTGATGAAAAGGAAGATTACGAAGAAACTTCCAATCCTTATTTTTATTGTCCATTTCTAGATAGTACTGAATCTCAATCTAGACAATATTATAGTCGTCCTAGGAGAAGGAGAAGAAGAAGAAGGAGAAGAAGACCTTATTATCCTTACTACTTTTCACCTTATTACTACTATGATGATTATTATGACGACTACTATGACGATTATGATGACTATTATGATTAAATCCACATAAACAAAAATTACATTAAAATTTAAATAGTTACCTATAAACAAAAATTCTATACCTGAATATGAATGCTAGCATCTGTATTCAGATATAGAATTTTTAATATTATGCAGTTAATCTTCAAATCTAGTTATCTTTATAGCATTTATTGTAATTATAAACTAATCCATTATAAACCACATCCCAAAAGGTTAATGCAATTACTACAAATAACATTATAGAACCTATTTTTAATGAAATTGAACTTAATTTTTCCAAAAATAAATAATTCCTGTATCCTAAAAGTGAAGCTATAACAGTCATAGGCAATATATACCATCTTTTATTGTTAAGACATACATACAACAAAGAAAATATTTCTGCCAAATAAAAATACCTTTCATGCATTTTAGGCAGCAAATATGGTATTATAAGCGTTAGCACAAAGCAAATTTCTATATATTTTCTGTTTTCTATTGCATCTTTAAAAAAATATGTTAAACAAATAAATAACAACATAACAACAGCAGCAAATAATAATGAAGGTAAATATAAAGCTTCATAATTACTACTTGTATTATCAACAAAAGAATACAAACTTGGACTATTTGCTGAAAGAAATTTAACATAGTCCGCTTGATTAAAATAAATCATAAAAATTTCATTTAAAGGTCTTCCACAAAATATAGCTGGAAGCAGCTCTATAAAAAAAATTATAGGAAATAAAATTAGATGTTTAATGTTATACTCTTCTTTAAATATAAACACTAATATTATTGGTAATATAAAAATACTTTGAAGCTTAAAACAAAAGGCTGTAGAAAATAATATAATTCCAAGATACTTTTTATTATTCAAAGTATAGTATAGCCCCATTAGGCAAAATAAAGCATATATACTATCACATTGCCCCCACATCGAGCTATTTAAAATAACCGTTGGTAAAAGTAAAAATACAAAAAATGAAATGAATGGTAAAAATGACTTTTGCGTTTTAAACTTATAAACCATTTTAAATATGTATACTGCAATTAAACAATCAAAAACAACAGAAATATATTTAATCAAATACAAAGAATCTAACTTAAATTTAGATATAATAAATAATATATACATATATGGTGGATTATAATTTCCAATATTTTTTGATAGTGCCTCCATTCCTCGATATTGCCTCATTTTGTCTATCCAAACTTTTAAATAATCCGTATAGTCTCCAGACACATATTTAAACATACTCATTCTAACATAAATAGCTAATCCTAAAAGAATCATAAATATAATTCTCATATTAGTTTTTTTACACACATTTCCATACCATTGCACTATAAAGTAGAAGAGTATAACAAATAAAATTAATAAGGCTAGTTTTCCTCGCCTTCCTACAGAATATATTTTCATAACCTTAATTAATTCTATTTCTCCTAAGCCAAATATAAGTGCTCCTATAATATTTAATAAATTTACCTTTAAAAAATTTATTAATTTATCAATAAATACATTTACATTCATTGCTGTTATCTCCTATATTTATTTCTTCATTTATAATATACAAAGGTCTTTTTTTGCTTTCATCATATATTCTACTTATATATTCTCCTAATAAACACACAGCACCAAGTTGAATTCCATTAAAAAATGTAATAATCATAACAATAGGTAAATATGCTTGTATTTTATTATTAAATATAAATTTCATTATAATTAGATATAAAAATATAAAAATTGAAATTTCAATACATAAAAATCCTAAAAATCCAATTAACTTCAATGGTTTAGAAGAAAATGAAATTACTCCATCCTCTGCAAACTTAATCATTTTTTTTAAAGGATATTTTGTTTTTCCTGCAAACCTTTCTTGCCTCTCGTACTCTATAGGAATTTGTCTAAAACCTATCCAGCTTATCATTCCTCTTATAAATCTATTATTTTCGTTCATAGTGCTAAAAATATTAGCAACTTTTCTATCTATAAGTCTAAAATCACCTACATCTAAAGGTATATCTATGCTTGTCATATTATTTAAAAATCTGTAAAAAAGCTTTGCTGTTAAAAGTTTAAATATTGATTCTCCTTTTCTTTTGATTCGCTTTCCATAAACAACCTCATATCCTTTTTCCCATAACTCAATCATCCTAGGAATTAATTCTGGTGGATCCTGCAAATCTGCATCAATTATAACAACAGCATCACCTTTAGCTTTATTTATCCCCGCAGTTACAGCTATCTGATGACCAAAATTTCTGGAAAAACTAATTACTTTAACTCTATTATTAAAAGCCGCAATATTCTTAAGAATGCTTAAAGTATTATCCCTACTTCCATCATCTACAAAAATCAGCTCGTATTTTATTGAATTATGTTCCATTGTGCTTTTTAACCTTTTGTAACATTCATTTGCAACATCCTCTTCATGGTACATAGGTACTATAATAGATACTAGTTTGTCATTCATTTTACATTCTCCAGTCTTTATAAATTTAATAACCATATTATTACTATATCACTATCTTTTTGCCAAACTTTATAAAGTTATTTCCAAATTGTTTCTAAGGTATATATTTTGCTTGAAATATAAATTTTACAGCTTTCCATTTGTTTTTACATTATTTAAAATAAAAACCCGCAAATAAATGCGGGTTTTTACTAAACTATTTTAAATTATTTTCGTAACTTTCAACCATCTTTTTAACCATTTGACCACCAACAGAGCCATTTTCTCTTGAAGTAAGGTCTCCATTGTAACCGTTCTTCAAGTTTACTCCTACTTCACTAGCAGCCTCCATCTTGAATTTATCTAATCCTTCTTTAGCTTCTGGTACTAATTTTCTATTACTATTGCTTCTTGCCATGGTTAATTCCTCCTATAATTTTATAATATTATAAATTTAAAAATATATTTTAAATTTATAATATAAGTTTTCACAAACTATAGGTTAAATATTCTATAAAATTTATTACATTAATTGAAATTGCAATATTTTTTTACAAATTACGCTAATTTATTTTTTTTAGGCTATGAATATTAGACTTTTTCATATGTATGTAACAATATTGTAATAAAAAATAGTTTTTTTGTAACCAAATATTGTATGGTTAGTGATAAATTATAGCTATAGTCATAAATTAATATATTTCTTAAGGTGGTAATGTTAAATGTTAAACAATATCATAAATAAGCATAATAGTGAGAAAAAAATCATTTCATTATTTATATGCATATTAGTACTAATTTTATTATTTGTTTTTATGCCATCATTGTCATTAAATAACAAATTAAAAACTAAAACCACAAAAAAAGTTAAAGTTTCAACTTCAAAAATAGCTTTATCTAAAAGCAATAATTTTATAAATACAAATACTTCCAAAAGTAAATCAAACAGCTTTATCTCAAATAATGTTGAAGCTGACAGTAACATTTCTAAACCTAACCTTGATTCATCCAAGCAACCTATTCCAAGCTATGGAGTAAAAGTTGAAGATGCTTTCAAGGAAGATGGTAAAAAAACCGCATACTTAACTTTTGATGATGGACCTTCAACCACTGTAACACCAAGCATATTAAATACTCTGAAAAATTACAATACACATGCAACTTTTTTCTTGCTTGGACAAGTTATAGAAGAAAATCAGAATTCTAAATATTTAGTTAAAAGAATTTTTGATGAAGGTAATTCAATAGGAAATCACACTTATTCTCATAATCTTAAGCTATTGTATCCTAATAATATACTAAATATTAATCAATTTATGAGTGAAGTAGATAGAACATCCAATATACTAAAAGGAATTTTGGGACAATCATTTTCTACAAGAGTTATTCGAATGCCCGGTGGATATATGTCAAGAGTTTATTATAAAGATCCAAATTTAGCAAACTTCAAAAATACTCTTTCTCAAAGGAAAATGGTAACTATAGATTGGACTGCCTATGATTTTGATGCAGAAGGAGTAAAAAAGAATGCTTATGAACTGCTTAACAATGTTAAGACATCAGTAGGGAAGAAAAATAAGGTAGTTATTTTAATGCATGATACATATGGTAAGGAGGAGACAGCAAAAGCCTTACCTATGATAATAGACTATTTAAAATCAACTGGCTATGAATTTAAAACACTATACTAATATAGGAAAAGGTACTATCTGAAAAGCGAAGGATGCAATTACCAAAAGCTAATTCAATTTTTTTATTTAATGCAACAGCCATACTCCATATTGCATAAAAAAATAAATGTTCCCAAAATTTTTTAGGAACATTTATTTTTTTATGTAGTCTTTTGACATACTTTAAAAATTATCTTTTCGTATTCTATCATAATAGTCAATTACATGATTATCATATTCCTCATTTATAAGGCATGACTTCATTAAGAAATCTGCTGTAGATTGATTCATTGCAATCGGAATGTCATATAATACAGAAATTCTAAGGAGTGCCTTTACATCTGGATCATGAGGCTGTGCTGTAAGAGGATCCCAGAAAAAAATCATTATATCTATTTTTCCGTCTACAATGCTTGCCCCTATTTGCTCATCACCGCCCATAGGACCACTTTTAAAACCTTTAACAGTTAACCCTGTTTTTTCAGATATAAGTTTAGCTGTAGTTCCAGTTCCGCACAAATCGTGTTTACTTAAAACATCAACATTTTCTTTAGCCCACTCTATCAACGCTTGTTTTCTATTATCATGTGCTATTAACGCAATTGTCTTCTTTGCCCCTGTTTTTTCATTCATAACCTTACCCCCAGTACTTTACTATAAGTCTTTTTATATTTTAATTTTGTGATATTAAATCTTAAAACATGACATTATTATATCATATCTTTCATAATTCATGTTAAAAATAAATGAAAGTCTTTTTATAAATTCCTTATTTTATTGTATAAAGTAATGATAGTAAGAATCATTTATTAATATTTTTATTATATTTGTATTATAAATAGACAAGCCTATGCATAGAATTTATTAATGTATATCTTAAAATTGATGCAAACCTCGTGTCCTCGGTTAGCAATAATTTTAAGTTCTTTTTCTTGCTAAGAGAGTAGTCTTTTTAGCTTCTAGAAGGATAATGGGCAAAGCCCAAACCTCGTGT
>NZ_JAJNKE010000003.1:0-110810 GCF_021043395.1 Clostridium guangxiense | reverse complement strand
GTCTTTTTAGCTTCTAGAAGGATAATGGGCAAAGCCCAAACCTCGTGTCCTCGGTTAGCAATAATTTTAAGTTCTTTTTCTTGCTAAGAGAGTAGTCTTTTTAGCTTCTAGAAGGATAATGGGCAAAGCCCAAACCTCGTGTCCTCGGTTAGCAATAATTTTAAGTTCTTTTTCTTGCTAAGAGAGTAGTCTTTTTAGCTTCTAGAAGGATAATGGGCAAAGCCCAAACCTCGTGTATGATTATTGACATTTTACCTTTTAGATGATATTATTTAATTAGTAAATGATAATTATTTTCATTTAGGAGGTGTTAGGATGAGCTTATACGATTTAAAATATGGTGAAAAAGGAATCATAAAAAACATAGTAGGCGATGAAAAATTGTCAAAACGATTATTCGCTCTCGGATTTATAGAAGGCACAGAAGTAAAATTAAAGACCTCAGCTCCTTTAGGAGATCCTATTATAATTCACATTAGAGATTTCAATATTGCACTTAGAAAAAAAGATGCAAAAAATATATTTTTAAAGGAGGCTTAAAATGATAACTGCAGCACTTATGGGTAATCCAAACGTTGGGAAAACCACTTTATTTAATGCCCTAACTGGTTCTGATCAATATGTAGGTAACTGGGCAGGCGTAACTGTAGAAAAAAAAGAAGGATTTTTAAATAGCTCTATTGAAATAGTGGATTTACCCGGTATATATGCCATGGATACTTATTCCAATGAAGAAAAAGTTTCAAAGAACTTCTTACTAAATGAAAATGTTGACGTAATTATTAATATAGTTGATGCATCTAATTTAGATAGAAATCTATACCTTACAATGCAGCTCAAAGAATTTAGAAAGCCAATAATACTCGTTTTAAATATGATAGATGTAGCAAAGAAAAAAGGATTTATTATAGATTATGCTAAGCTTTCACGTGAATTAAACGTAAAAATTGTACCTATCGTAGCTGCAAAAAATAAAAACATAGGCGAAATTGAAAAAATTTTATTGAACCAAAGTTTTATGGCTTCAAGTTATGATAATGAATGTAACTTTCAGTCAGAAAAAGAAACCTATGCATATATTGAATCAGTCTTAAATAAATGTATAACTAAATCGAATAAATTTATAATTTCCTATACAGAAATAATTGATAAAATATTTTTAAATAAATTTCTTGCCTACCCTGCATTTTTTATAATTATATGGTTAATTTTCAAATTTACATTTTCGTGGGTTGGCGGACCACTTCAAGATTTAGCTGATACGCTTTTAAACAACTTACTTATCCCAAAATTGCATTTATTATTTTCATCTACAAGCCCGTGGTTCAGTTCACTTTTAATAGATGGAATAGTTGGGGGTGTTGGCTCGGTTATTGTCTTTCTGCCTATAATTTTGGCATTATTCTTTTGTATATCAATTTTGGAAGACAGTGGCTATATGGCTAGAGCTGCTCTACTTATGGACATAATAATGAGAAAAATGGGACTGTCAGGCAAAGCCTTTATCCCAATGGTAATGGGCTTTGGCTGTGGAGTACCTGCAATAATGTCTGCAAGAACACTGGAAAGTGAAAAAGATAGAAAATTAGCCGCACTACTTATTCCATTTATGTCTTGTAATGCTAAACTTCCTGTTTATGCTTTACTTACTGCAGCTTTGTTTCCGAAACATCAAGGATTAGTCATAGGCTCATTATATTTATTGGGAATTATAGTTGCTTTTATCGTAGGAAAATCCTTTAAAAACACATTATTTAAAAAAGGTGAAGAGCCATTAATAATAGAGCTTCCTGATTACAAATTTCCAGAACCAAAGAATTTACTTTTTCATACTTGGGAAAAGGGCAAAGGCTTTCTTAAGAAGGCAGGAACTATAATATTTTCTGTTTCAGTTATAATTTGGGTTTTATCCCACTTTGGCATCAACGGCTTTGTAGATATAAAATACAGCTTTTTAGCTGAAATTGGACATGTTCTTGTAGCATTCTTTGCACCACTTGGATTTGGCACATGGCAAAATTCAGTTGCCCTTTTAAGTGGACTTGCAGCTAAGGAAGTAGTTGTAAGTACTATGGGGGTCTTATATGGATCACATTTACCAAGCATACTTCCAACAATTTTTACCCCAGTTACTGCATACTCATTTTTAGTATTTACCCTTTTATATCCACCATGCATATCTGCACTTGGTACAATGAAAAAAGAATACGGCTTTAAAATGATGGCATTTATGATAGTCTATCAAATTTGTGTAGCATGGATAGCTTCATTTATAGTATACAATATAGGGATTTCAATATTTTAGATTAATCGAGGTGATTTTAATGATATTAGAATTAATAATAACAGCTTTAATAATTTTCACTGCTTTATTCATATTCATAAAAAATATAAAAAAGAGTTCACATGGTTCATGTAACTGCAGTTCATGTCCATCAAAGACAAAATCTTGTTGCAATAAAAATTCATAGAATTTTATTTATAAAAAATGAGGCTGTTGCATTTTAGTTCAACAGTCTCATTTTTTTATATCAATTTTATATAGACATTCATATAATTTATTATAAGTACTTTTAGGAGATATACAATGTTAAGACAAAACAAATACTTAAGATTTGAAGCTGTATCTTATGCTTTAACTTATGCCTTAAATCCAAATCCAAAATATAGATATTTCCAATTAATAGATGATAACGGCGGCGATTGTACTAATTTTATATCTCAATGTCTTTTTGCTGGCGGAGCCAAAATGAGCTATGGAAGTAGTTGGAATTGGTGGTATAACAATAAAAATACAAACAATGTCATGGACGATACTTGGTCTATATCATGGGCAGTAGCTCATTCACTATACTATTATTTAAGAAATAATGAAGAAACTAATTCTCCTTATATTAAAGGATTAGAAGTTTCAAATGCAAATAATCTTGAATTAGGTGATTTAATTTTTTATGAGGGTAACAACAAAAAAATATTTCATTCTACAATAGTAACTTCTATTTTTAACGGAGTTCCTTTAGTCTCTCAGCATACACCTGAAGCTATAAATATTTATTATAAAAACTCTTGGAAAGCAGTAAAATATCATTATATAAAGATTATTATCTAAACAACTATTTTTCATTTGTAGATAATATTAAAATAGTACTTAAAACGCTTATCATCCCAACAAACTCAACAATGCTAAATTTTGTATTAAGCCAAAAAATTGACAATATAACTGCTGACAATGGTTCCATGCAACTTAATATACCGGTTTCACTTGGTTTTATGTATGTAACGCTCTCAAAGTAAAAATAGAACGGTATGAGTGTTCCAAATAAAACTACAAATATAATTGCTAACATAGAATAAGTTGATATACTGCCGTGAATTTTGAATGGAGAAGCTACAAAGCTAAATAATATTCCTCCAATTAGCATACCAAAGCCAACTATAGTATTAGAGCCAAATTTAATTAAAATCCTTCTTGGATATATCGTATAAAAAGCTGCTGTAAAAGCCGCTATTATTCCCCAAAACAATGCATGACTAGAAATAGCTAATTTATGTATATTTCCATTAGTAGCAAGCAAAAATGTCCCCATCAATGCTAAAATTACAGCTAAAATTTCTTTTATATGTGGAATCCTTTTATATTTAATAATTGAATGTAAAATAATAAATACAAGGCTTAAATATTGTAAAATAGTTGATGTAGGGGCATTTGAGTACTTTATTGTCGTAAAATATGAATATTGAACCCCAAGCATTCCTATAATTGAAAATATAACAAGACTAAGTAAATCATATTTGCTTTTACAAAGTTTAAATATGTTTTTATCTTTCTTAATAACCGCTATTCCAATAAGTCCTATACCAGAAAATAATAATCTTATATCAACAAGCCAATCAGCACTTATATTTGCATTGTGAAATAAATACTGTGCGAAGGTGCCTGAAACTCCCCAAAGTGTTGCAGCAAAAATTACAAATACAATTCCTTTTGTCCTATTTTCAAGTGGTATTTTAACTTTAATATCCATTATTTAACTCCTTACACTTGCTTTTTCTAGTTATAACAATATGATTTTTCCACTTTCCACTTTTAAATCTTATAACATATAAAATACCTCGTACTGTCCAATCTATATACATTCCAAGAAAAATTCCAATAAGTCCAATTTTCAAGGTTATAGCAAGCAAATATCCAAGAGTTATTCTAAATAGCCACATTCCAATTATAGATGTTACCATAGTATACCTTGCATCTCCTGCTCCCTTAAGCCCAGCTGGTAAAACAAAAGAAATAGACCAAACAACTATTGCAAATGCATTTACTATAAGTATTTTTGATGATAAATTTACAATATCCATATTACTTGTAAATAACAATGCCAAATGCTTTGAAAACACAATTGATGCAGCACCAACTATTGCAAGAAGAACCGTCGATAATTTGGTTATGTATGAAAGACATTTGGTTGCACCCTCTTCGTCTCCTCTTCCCATGTATTGTCCTACCATTGCAGTAGCCGCAGTGGAAAGAGAATTTCCTGGTATATTTATAAAATTAGCTATAGAGTTAGTTATAGTATTTGAAGCCATAGCTATAGTGCCCATATCCACTATAAATACTTGCATTATTAATTTCCCACCATTAAATAGTATTGATTCAACACTTGCAGGTACACCTATACCAAATATAGGCCTTAATAATTCTTTATTTAATTTAAATTCCCTCAATTTTTTAAGTCGTACAATTCTTGAACCTCTAAGTAAAATTGTTATTATTACAATCGCTCCAATGGTTCTTGCTGTGGCTATGCCAAGTGCTGCACCCAAAACACCCATTCCATGAATTAAAACCTTACCTCCAATTTTAATTCCATTTATAAATGTCCAGGTAAATATAACATTTAAAATATTCATGACTATAGATATCTTCATAGGAGTTTTAGTATCACCAGCTCCTCTTAATATTCCATTTGAAACCAAATCTACAGTTATGAGTGGATATGTTATAAGTGTTATTCCTAAATAACTGAGTCCATCATTTATAACTTCTTTTTCTGCTGATCCAAATAACAATGCTATAATTGGCCTTCTAAATAAAGCCATAATTATTGTTATCAAAAGTGCTATACCTATACTAGAGTAAAGTGCCTGTTTTGTGGCTTCATTTGCCTTCTTTATGTTGCCTTGTCCAATGTATTGTGCAACAACAACCGTTCCTCCCACTGCTAAAGCTGAAAAGAAGGCTATAAATATGTTGTTAATTGAATCTATCATTCCTATAGCAGACACTGCTTCTTTTCCTATATGCCCAGCCATCATTGTATTAATCATACCCATTAATGTTACAAATAATTGTTCCATCAAAATAGGCAACGTCAAATTAATGACGTCTTTTCTAAGTTTAATCATATGTTAATCGCCTGCCTAAATCATTTATATAATAAAAGTTTATTTTTCTAAAAGCTTATATAGTACCTGTGTGCCATAATCCTCTTTATTATCTTCTACAAGTTTATCATATAATGATTTAGCTAATTTTTAACCCTGGGGTTTCAAAGCCCATATTTTCTGCTTCTGATAAAGCAGTGCTCATATCTTTAACAAAATGTTTTACATAAAAGCCAGGTGCAAAATCTCCTTTTATCATTCTTGGTGCTAAATTACTTAGTGACCAACTTCCTGCCGCACCAGTTTTTATTGTATTTAAAACTTTTTCCTCATCAAGTCCAGCTTTTTGTATAGTCATTTGCTTCCTCTCCTTCTATTAGAAATATAGCTATATAATCGTATGGGGAAACAAATATGAAATTAACTTCATTTTTGTTTCCCCATATATTATAAATTGTATTCAAAGTTCATTTTCTTAATTATACATCACTTGCTTTTTTTTCTCAATAGAATGAAACTCTAAAATATAAGGAAGCTTTGTTTTAAATAAATGTAAAAGAAAACACCTATTTAAAACAAAGCATTATAAATATATATCTGAAAGTTGAATTTTAACTTCTTCATTATCCATATCCATTAACTTCTCCTTATCATTGTCATAACATGAATCTTCATCTACAATCTTAGCCGGCAATTCTACTAAGAATTTACTTCCAACTCCAACTTTACTTTTAACAGTGATCCTCCCTCCATGCATTTCTACAAAGGATTTTACTAAGGACAAACCTATGCCACTTCCCTCAACATTTCTTCTAACAGAACCATCCACTTGGATAAACACATCAAATATTTTTTTTAACATATCTTCTGGGATACCTGTACCATTATCCTTTACAGATATAGTTAAAAATTTTTCTCCATCATGAATACTAACTTTTATGCTTCCACCTAAATCAGTGAACTTAATGGCATTAGACAGCAAATTAAGCATTATTCTTTCAATTTTTTCAAAATCATATGCAATAATTTTTTCTTCCACATCTGTATCAAAAACGACTTTAATACCTTTTAGCTTTGCATATTCTACAACAGACATCGTAATATCTTCGATAGTACTTACTATATTCCCATTTTTTTTATCAAGGCTATAAAATCCAAGCCCTATTTTATTAATATCTATGTAATTATTAATAAGTCTTATAAGTCTATAGCAATTCTGTTTCATTACTTTAGAATACTTAAAAAACGAATCCTTCATATTTACTTTTTCATCACAAATATACGTATTTTCAAGCAGTTGAATGGCGCTATAAATTATGTTTATTGGTGTTTTTAATTCATGGGAAATTGTTGAGAATAGCCTCGTTTTAAGTGCATTGTATTCATTTGCTTGTTTCAAAAGAGCATCTTTTTCTGCAATTTCTCTTTTGAGTCTTTTTGACATTTGCTTCAATTGTAATTCTTCATATCCAATTTTAGATATAAAATTTGCAATCATAAATAGCAAATTAACTGCTGATTTAATACTTTTATCATCAATCACCTTAATTTCCTCTGCAGCTTTTAAAAATCCTTTTTCATCTATATTTAATTCTTTAGCCTTTTGCATTAGGTTTGGCTTTTCTATTTTATGATTTAAAATCTGTCCACCTAAAATCGTACATATTTGTTTTCCATTGATTAATACTGGAGCTGCAAAATCTATAAGGCCTGCGTGACATGTGTATATATAAGGTTTCCCCATTTTTACTGCTGTTACTCCCCCACACTTATGAGAAATAGCACATTCATTGTCTCCTTTCTCTGTTGAGTGAATAAAATTCTCACAAAAATTAGTGTAGCAGCTTGGTTTTGTTACAGGTCTTCCATTTCTATCTACTGTAATACTTGCCATATTTGTACTTGCGGCAAAACTATCCTGAAACCTTTGAAGTAAATTAATATCCACTATATCCCCAATTTCAATAGAATCAATATCGATATTTTGCTGAATATTTTTCATAATATTTCTCTCCAATCCCCTTATTCCTAAAAATCTTAAAATTTGTAATTTATATATGCCCTTTTAATTATTCTTCATAATATTTAAAATTCCTGTAATAGCTAAAAAATTAATTTATAATTGGTATCGAAAATAAAAAAGTTCTATAAAACTATTTTCATAGTCTTACAGAACTTTAAATTCAGTTTCTTATTTTCTTTTCATATGAATTATACATTGTAAGCGCCACTATCGAAAAAAATACTGGTCCTATTATCATCCATATAGTTGATTTCACATCAGGTTTAACTTCAAGTATCGGTTGTATTATTGTAAATAAATTGGCAAAAAATATTGTACAAGTCACTATAATTCCTGCAGCTATACCACTTTTATAGTTTTTATATATTTCAAATGGTTTCTCTATTTCTTTCTTCTTTTTAAAGCTTATAAATGCTATTGAAAGAAACATATATGGTAAGGTCATTGCAACATTAGTCATAAGTACTATGTATGAAAAAAACTTAGATACTCCCTCACCACCAAATGAGATGACCATAATAAATATAGCTATTATTATACACTGTATTTTCATAGCATTTCTAGGCATTCCATCTTCATCAATTTTGCTAATAAATTTAGGCCATAGCTTTTCTGGAGTTCCCTCAATCAATTGCTTTAAAGGTGAATAAATAAGTGTAAAGTAAGATCCCAAATAAGCTAAAAACATTGACAATCCTACTAGTCTTGCAAAAAACACTCCTATAGAAACAGAGGTTGCTTGTCCAAGTCCAAAACTGATACCAATAGCATATCCTAAGTTTTGCATTATTATATAAGTTATGTTTGCCAAATTAATGCCATGAGTACTATTTAGATTATTCCACTTTAAGAATGTTCCACACATAAATATACCCACAGAATATCCAACTGCAATAATTACGGCTGATATAATCATTCCTCTTGGAAAAGTTTTCTCTGGATTTTCAGTTTGATCAACTAATCCTCCAACTGCTTCTATTCCTCCATATGCAAATATTGCAAAAACTAAAAATGATAGTAAATTTATCATTGAATTATTAGAACTATTTGGAGAATCGATAAATGTTCTTATAGATGTAATTGGTTCTGCAAGTTTTCCCCCATGTATAGCAAAAATTACAATTCCGCCTACAAGTAATACAACATTTAGAAGAGCAACTGCTGTCCCTCCTACAGAAGTTATCTTACTTATTTTTTGCAATCCTTTTGACGCAATAAAAGTTACTGTGATTACAAATAAAATTGCAAGTATTCCTATCACTTGAGTAGATTTTAATCCTAAAAGGAGATTATTTTCCGTAATATCCTTGCCAAATATTAAATTTGAAAATGGAATCCATATTTCCGTTGCTACACTTACCATCCAAATTACATATGCAGAATACCACATAAAAGTTCCTATAAAAGCAAATTTTCCTCCTACTGATTTTTCCATCCACGAATATATTCCGCCCTTTTCTTTCTTAAACGCAGATCCATATTCGGCTATCATAAAAGCATATGGTATAAAAAAAGTAAGTGCTGATAATATATACCATGGTATGGCAGCATACCCCATTTTATAAAAAGCTTTAGATATATTGTTAAATCCAAATACTGATGTAAATACCATAAGTACTAAGGGTACTAGCTTTAATTTTTTTTCTCTTTCCATGTCTATATCGCTCCTGTCATAATAAATTGTGTGCAAATAATTATTATATATAAAGTTTGTATTTTTATCAACAGCTGCAATTATCACTTTTTATTACGTCTCATGTCTTTTTTTGAAACTTTCACAATTATAGCAGGCTTACGATTAAACAATGTTATCAATTTATGGAAGTTAACTAAAAATTTTTGACTTTAATTCAGTTTTCTAGATAAAAGTTTTATTTTTTTACCATTAATTTCAACTAAAAATCTTTTTTATCTATTATTAAAACTTTATCCAGTATACCACCCCTCACAATACTATAATATCAAATTTAAATAAGCAAAAATGCAGGCTAAAACCTGCATTCTTATCAATGTCCTCTTTTTCTATCCTTTTTCTTCTGCTGCTTTAGTTGAAACCTTAATTTTTCAGCTTGTTCTCTATTTATCTTAGCTGCTACTTTTCTCTGTTTCTTACTATTTTCCATCTCCAGTTTTAATGCATTTTGCGATTTAGTTCCTATACCATGATTTTGGATCTGCTCTTTTATCTTTCTTTGAAGCTTTTTAGGATTTATTTTTTTCCTTGTAACATTAACTTCTTTAACAGGAGAACTAAATCTAATTGAATTGTAATGTTTTAATATAAATTCATATACCTCTCCATCTTTTGGCTCTCTGCCAAATACTACTCTGGCCACTTCTAGACTATCGCCAAAAGTCTTTTCAAATACACCCACCCAAAATGGATCTTCGTAAAATACATTTAAAGTAATATTCATTTTTATTCCCTCGCTTAAATTTAATTTCAAGAGAACGGACAACCTCGAGGGTAGGTTACTGACATGCATTATGCGTTTGGACTACCAACCAAACCGTGTTTTTATCTCTTAATCATATTATAACATTAATTATTTAACTTTCACAATTTAAAAATATTGCGAAGTAACAGTATCTTGGAATATTAAATAAAATTAATAAATCTAAGTGGTTATTTAAAAAAAGTGGTTGCTTTGAGTTCTAGAAGGATAATTGGCAGAGCCCAAACCCCGGGTATGTTTACTCACTAATCGTTCAAACAAATCGAAATCTCTAAAGCTTTTAACAATTTGCCACTAAGATTTATAAAATTTTATTTAAACTATTCCTTCAATACTGTTACTTCGCTAAACCGGAAATGCAAGGTAAATTTTTCTCCGGTTCCCTACGAAAAATACCCTATAATCACCGTTAATCAATAAATGAGTGGACAAGTTCACACCCAAAATTCCGTAGGTACGGAGGAATTTTTTCCTTGCACTACCGTGGGAGTGAAGTAATACTGCTGAAGAAACGATTTAAAAAAATTCTAATAAATCTTGGTAAAAAAATCATAAAATACTTAGATATTTCAATTTGTCTGAGCGCACAGCGAGTTATTGAAATATCTTAGGATTTTATGATTTTTTTACCTTAGATTTATAGAATTTTTTTAATGTTGCAAAGCAGTATTACTTCGCAATATTTCTATATTGCGATAATCATATATATGCTAAAACTTAGATAGTTGCCTAAAAAAATATCATTCTCAAAACAGCCATAGACAAAACTCCCACAATTACTGTAAGCAGCAAGTTATTTTTCTTAACAGCAGTAATGCATGTTATAGCTGCCGCAACTAAAACTGGCACATTTATTGAAACCTTATTATTTGATATTACTAATGCCGAAAATACAAGTGCAGTTAAAATTGAAATTGGAATGTACTTTAAAAACATTTCAACTTTTTTATTAAGCTTAATTTTAGAAATCAACATTACCGGAAGAACCCTTGGCAAAATAGTGACTATGGCTCCGCCAATTATTATGTACCAAACGCGCATACTCATTTTTTAATAGTACCTCCTATAACAGCTCCAACCACTGCTGATATTACTATTGCTGTATTTGCAGAAAAAATTTTTACAGCTGCAATAAATACCATTGCTGATGAAACTACGACAACAGCTGATTTT
Source organism: Clostridium guangxiense (assembly GCF_021043395.1). Taxonomy (GTDB): domain Bacteria; phylum Bacillota; class Clostridia; order Clostridiales; family Clostridiaceae; genus Clostridium_S; species Clostridium_S guangxiense. The sequence goes on along the minus strand of NZ_JAJNKE010000003.1, from coordinate 99,773 downwards.
TTAGCTTCAGAATTATCCTTTAGGCTAGACACTAAAAGTCCTATAAACATGGCAGGAAGGGCAAAATCCAATCCAAATTTCTTATAATCATATATTAAACTGCTAAAACATGCTCCAACAAATGTTGCGGCAATCCAATTTAAATATGCAGTTATATTTACCCCAATCATCCATTTATAGCTTATATTGCTTTTACTACTACCTTCAGATGATGCAAGTGCAAAGGTCTCATCTGTCATAAGCACACCAACTGTAAAATTCTTTTTAAGAGAATTATCTTTAAAATAAGGTGCTATTGCCGCACTCATAAGAAGATGTCTTAAATTGACTAAAAATACAGTCAAAATTGTTTGCGTAACAGATGCTGATGAGAGAATCATACTTGCGGCAATAAATTGTGAAGAACCAGCATATATAAAAGTGCTCATAGCTACAGTTTCTAGTACCGTCATACCACAAGATTTGCTTACCACCCCACAAGCAAATCCAATACTTAAATATCCAAACAAAGTTGGTATACAATCCTTAACTCCTTTAAAAAATTCATTACCATTTACATGAATTCTTTGTTCCTCAAGCATAAACTTGCCCCCTTTGAAGTTCCATTTATATATTATAGATTGCTTTTTTACCTAAAATCACCTTCTGAGAAATCTTACCCCAATTGTTTCTCTTTTTTGTTTTCAGGCAAATTTACTCCTATTACTCCTATTAAAATGAGTATTGAACCTATAATATGATAATAATAAAATTTTTCATTTAAGAATATCACTCCTGCTAAAATTGATACTATAGTGGATATATTAGAAAATACAGAAGTTGTCGATGCCTCTAGTTTAGATAAACTAAAGTTAATTAAGAAATAGGCACAAATAGAAGATATTATTCCTAAATAAACTATAGATTCAATAAATACTTTGCTTAAAAGTGGAGTAAAATACTCATGTAGATTTCCATCAAAAATGTGTATAACAATTAGAATTAAATTAAAGCTTAAAGCTCCAAACCCCATCATGAAGTAAGTTATTTCAACTGGAGTAAATCTTCTAGATACTTTCCTTGAAATTATATTAAAAAAACCTGCTGAAATAACAGCGCCCATCAGCAAAAATATTCCTGTAATTGAACTGCTAGAGGCATTTGAATTGTCCATTATCACTATAAATGCAACACCTGAAACTGATATAACTATATAAATGAGCCTTTTAACAGAAGGAATTTCCTTTAAAAAATACGCTGCAAGTATAGTTACTGCTATAGGTATTAATGCTATCATAAGTCCACTAATGGATGAAGATGTATTTTTAACGCCATAGGTTTCAAAGATAAAATACATTACAGGTTCAAAAAAGGCCAATATACTCAACCACTTTATTGGCTTATTTTTAAAGTTAACCTTAATCAATTTAATCTTTATAAGTACTGTCATAACTAAAAAAGCTGTAAAAAACCTAAAAGCAACAAGTTCTATAGGCGTCGATACCTTTAAGGCCCTTTTTGTAAATAAAAAGCTCAATCCAAATATAACTGAAGATATTACAACAGTTACATATGGAAGTACTTTAGGTCGTCTTTCTATCATTATATCCCCCCTATACAAGCCAATTAATATACTATCATAAAATATTATAAAAGAATAGTTAGATTTATACAGTTTTTTAAACTTTAACGTAAGTTTTATAAAATAAAAACCACCGTTTTGGGGTAGCTTTTTATTTTACATTTTAAAATCTTATTGACAAATTTTCCTTAATCATATATTATTGTAAATGCAAATTATTTGCAGCCAAATTTTTTAGGAGTGATTCAATGTATAAGAAATGTTTAATTTTATTTATATCTATATGTATGCTTTTTTCACTTACCTCTTGCATGAACAATAGTTCAAAAGATTCTTCAAGTGGAAAGATAAAAGTAGTAGTTTCTTTTAATGCAATGAAAGAATTTGCTTATGCCATAGGAAAAGATAAAATAAATATAATCAATATGACACCAAATGGAACAGAACCTCATGACTTTGAACCTAAAACAAGAGATATTGAAGCACTTGTAGATGCAGATATATTCATATACAACGGTCTTGGCATGGAATCCTGGACCTCTAAAACTTTAAAATCAATAAATAATAAAAATTTAATTGTAGTAGAAGCTTCGAATGGTGCTAATATAATTAAAAACACTGATGCTGGAGAAATAAAGGAGCATGGTGCATATGACCCTCATCTATGGATTAGCTTAAAAGGTGCTGAATTAGAAGCTAAGAACATAAAAAATAGCTTTGTTAAGGCTGATTCGAAAAACAAATCTTTCTATGAAAAAAACTATAATACTTTTAAAAATCAACTAGATGAACTTTATAGCACCTACAACGAGAAATTTAAAACTACAGAAAATAAAAACTTTGTTACAGGTCACGCTGCTTTTGCATATCTTTGCAAAGATTTTGGTTTAAAACAAGAAAGTGTTGAAGATGTTTTTGCGGAAGGAGAGCCAAGTACAAAAAGACTTTCGGAACTAACTGATTTTTGTAAAAAAAATAAAGTTAAAACAATATTCGTGGAAGATATGGTAAGTCCAAAGGTTTCTAAAACACTTGCTAAAGAGGTAGGTGCTAAAGTAGAAAAAATATATACCGTTGAAAGTAAAGAAGATGGGAAAAATTATATTGAAGCTATGAAATCAAATCTAGAAATGATTTATAACAGCCTTAAATAAAAAAATGTGAAGTAACAGTATCTTGTAATGCAAAATACCGCTGCTTCACATAAACATGGATTAAGATTGAATTAATTGTTAGTGCAATATTCCATTTCTTAATTTCCTTTTATTCATATTCATTCACTGTAACCTACACTCCTTGACCCTTGCTCTATATTTTTAAATTCTCTCCTAAATAAAATCCCACAACGCCAAGTATTAATGTCAAAAAAATATACATGAATGCATTAAGCTTTTTTTTCCCTTGAAATAAGTTAAAACCTTCATACATAAAAGTTGAAAACGTAGTGTAAGCACCCATGAATCCATCAGCTAATAGCAGTGACATATTTTTACTTACGCCAGAGCTAGTTAAAACCCCTAATAAAAATGCTCCTGTTATATTTATTATAAAAGTTCCAAAAGGGAACTTAGATTTTGATCTTTTAGAAATAATATCTCCTAACTTGTACCTTGTTAAACTACCAAAAGCTCCTCCAATTCCTATTAAAATATATCCCAACGCTATTCCCCCTTATGAAATCTTCTCTTCTTCATTATCTTCAGTCTTTTTATTAAAGAATCTTGAAACTCCCTTTCTTGCCACAATAACTCCAAAGTATGCAAAGCATAGTCCAAATATTACTGAAAAGCTTATATATAATATTGAAGAAAAATATAATCCATGATTTATAAGCCCTACTGTTTCCTTGCACATAGTAGAAAATGTAGTATATGCACCTATAAAACCTGTTGTAATCCCAAGCCTTATATCATTATCAAGCTCCAAGTTCTCTATGGCTATAGTAGAAATTAGCGCTAACACAAAACTTCCTGTTATATTTATTATAAGTGTGTTTAAAGGTATAGCTTCCTTATAATTATAAAAATTAATATTTTTAATAATAAATCTTAAAATAGCTCCTAACGCTCCTCCTCCAGCTATAAGTAAATACTTTTTCATATGTTTCCTCCAATCCTTTTTATTATAAATAAACAAAAAACCCCTACACTTATTAAAATGTAGAAGTCATTAATCTAAAAGATAGTTAAGGCGAACTTCATCACCTATTCAGTTATTATGGGTCATATTATATCAATTAAGTTATAGTTTGTCAATTAAAATAGCAAGCTTCAAGCTTTATGTAAGTAACTTCTTCTTAAATTACGACAATTCATTTTTAGTTTTCATAAGCTTAAAAATTAAAAATCCTAAAATTGAAGATATTATGGAAACAGACATAATTGCTACTTTAGCATCATTTAAGTAAATTGCGTTCGAAAATGATAAAGAAGAAATAAATAGAGACATAGTAAACCCTATTCCTCCAAGTACACTTGCTCCATATAAATGTTTTATTGAGACTTTTGAAGGTAATTTGGCAATTTTAAATTTAATAAATAACCACGACATACCAAAAATGCCCAATTGCTTTCCACAAAAAAGTCCTAAAGCAATTCCAATACTCACAGGAGAAATCATAAGCCTTTTAAAGCTATTAATATTAACTATAACTCCAGAATTGGCTAAAGCAAATATTGGCATAATGCCATAGGCAGACACATAATTAAGTAAATGCTCCAATTTATAAGCTGCAGATTCTTCTGCTTCTACTCTAGTTTTCCCAAGTGGTATACTTATCCCCAAAAGAACTCCAGCAATCGTTGCATGAACTCCAGACTTTAATAAACAAATCCACAAAACAAATCCTAAAATTATGAAAGCTGAAATATGCCTTACTTTCAACTTATTAGCTATAATTAGAAATACAAAAGCGATCACTCCTATAAGAAGTGCAAGCCACCGTATATTATTCGTATAAAATATTGCAATAACAATAATTGCCCCTAAATCATCCACTATTGCTAGCGCTGTCAAAAATACTACTATACCTCTAGGCGCTTTTTTATTTCCTACAAGAGAAATTACCCCTAATGCAAAAGCTATATCCGTTGCCATTGGAATTCCCCAACCAGAAACCGTATTCTGACCAAAGTTAACCATAAAATATATTATTGCTGGAACCACCATTCCCCCTAAAGCAGCTCCAATTGGAAGTATTACTTTTTTTATAGTTTTAAGTTCCCCCACAAGAACTTCCCTCTTAATTTCCATTCCGACTAATAAAAAAAATATAGACATTAAGCCATCATTAATCCAGTGAAGTATAGACATTGATATAAAAAATTTTCCCATTCCTAATGCAATATTTGTATGAAGTACCTTTTCATAAGCATGATTCAAACTCGAATTTGAAATAATTACAGCAGTCAAAGCACACATAATCAGAATAATTCCACTTGAGGATTCTTTATGAAAGAATTCTTTAAACATATTAATGACTGCAGATGCCTTTTTTAATTTCATAACATTTCTCCTCGAATATATATGATGACTAATAAACAATTTTATAATTGCATTTTTAGTTTTCCCAATATTACTTTTTTAAAACACAGCTATGATTAAAAAAATGTTAATATAAATTAAAGAAGCCTTATTTTATATAATCTTAGTCATTTTATCAACACACAGCAACCTTTTATTATAGTACTAAGTTACATTAGCCATTTTTTACTTTTATTAACATCAGCTTAACACAATTATGGTAAAATAAATACAAATATTTTAACATGGAGGAAAACATGAAAGATTTAAATAAGATTGAAAAAAGCTGGATAATGTATGACTGGGCAAATTCTGCATACAGTATAGCTATAACATCTACTATACTTCCACTATATTTTAAAATGGTGTACTCTTCTGGCACGTCTGCTTCTTCTGCCAATTCTACTGCATACTGGGGTTACGCAAATTCAATTGGAACTTTAATCATTGCATTTCTGGCTCCCATTCTAGGAACTATTGCTGATTATAAAGGATATAAAATGAAACTTTTTAAAACATTTTTTATTCTTGGAATTATATTTACCTCTCTTCTTTCTATAGTTCCTAATACCTATTGGTCTTTGCTTCTTATTTTCTATGTAATCAATTCTATAGGTTTCTCCGGAAGCTGCATATTTTACGATGCTTTTCTAGTAGACGTAACACCAAAAGAAAAAATGGATAGAGTATCTTCTATGGGCTTTGGAATGGGATATATAGGCAGCACAATTCCTTTTATATTATCCATATCCTTAATAATACTTTCTCAATCAAAAGTTATTCCTCTTTCAATACAAACTTCCTGTAAAATATCCTTTTTAATAACTTCAGCATGGTGGGCACTTTTTACTCTGCCTATGATTAAAAATGTAAAACAAATTCATGGAATAAACATAGAAAAAGCTCCAATTGTAAATAGTTTTATAAGATTAAAAAGCACTTTAAAAAACATAAAGCACCACAAAAATTTATTTATATTCCTTCTTGCATATTTTTTCTATATAGATGGCGTTGATACAATAATAACTATGGCCACTTCATATGGTTCGGACCTTGGGATAAGCTCCTCTACCCTTCTTATAATACTTCTTGTAACACAATTTGTAGCTTTTCCATTCTCCATAATTTTTGGCCGTCTTGCAGAAAAATTTAAAGATAAAACAATGATTTTTTGCGGAATAATAATTTATTCTTTTATATGTATATACTCTTATTTCATAAAAACCTCTTTAGATTTTTGGGTACTTGCTGTACTTGTAGGAACTTCTCAGGGAGGAATACAAGCAATAAGCCGCTCTTATTTTGGTAAACTTGTACCTAAAGAAAGAGCTAATGAATTCTTTGGCTTTTATAACATATTCGGAAAATTTTCAGCTATAATGGGTCCTTTTATTGTAGGCATAGTTACGCAGCTAACAGGTGAAACTCGTAAAGGTGTGTTAAGTATAATATTTCTTTTTTTAGTTGGAGGGATTATTCTTTTTAAAGTTCCCGCTGATAAAAGATGTGCTAATTCTAAAAACACCGCATATGAATTAGACGCATAAAAAAGCTATGTTTTAAAATAATATCAATAAAAATTTATGTCATTAATGGAACCTAAGAATTGCTTATTTATAATTTCAGTAATCCTAAGATTCCATTAATTTCAAAATATTATATCAACTTTCTTTTAAACACGGCTTATTATGCTATAAGTAAACTTTATCTAAATAAAGCTCCACCAATAATCATTTTTTGAATTTCATTAGTTCCTTCATATATTTGAGTAATTTTAGCATCTCTCATCATTCTTTCAAGATTATACTCTCTCATGTATCCATTTCCACCAAGCATTTGTACAGCTTCAACAGTTACATGCATTGCTGCATCTGTACAAGCAAGTTTTGCCTTTGCAGCGGATACAGAATATGGTCTTCCATTTTGCTTATCAAGTGCTGCTTTGTATAATATATATTTAGCTTCTTCAATTTCAAGCTCAAGCTCTGCCATTTTAAAGGATAAGTATTCATTTTTATATAGAGGTTTTCCAAATTGAACTCTCTGTTTTAAATATTCTTTAGCTATATCAAAGGCTCCCTCTGCTATTCCAAGTCCTTGAGCTGCAACTCCTATTCTTCCTCCATCAAGTGTACTTAAACCCATCCTAAGACCTTTTCCTTCTTCTCCAACTAAATTTTCAACTGGAACTTTACAATTTTCAAACACAAGTTCTGAAACTTGAGCTGATCTTATACCACATTTGTTTTCAATTTTACCTACTGAAAATCCTGGGAAGCTCTTTTCAACGATGAAAGCAGATAAACCCTTAGCTCCTTTACTTTTATCTGTTGAAGCAATAACAAAGAATGTTTCTGATAATGGTCCATTAGTTATAAAGCACTTAGAACCATTTAATATATAATAATCTCCATCTCTTACAGCTGTAGTTTGAACACCTGATGCATCTGAACCTGCATTTGGCTCTGTTAACCCAAAGGAACCGAATTTTTTACCTGAAAGTATATCTGGAAGATATTTCTTTTTTTGTTCCTCTGACGCATTATTTATAATACCCCCAGCACAAAGTGAAGTAGTTACTGAATAGGAAATGCCAACCGAGGCATGGACCTTTGATATTTCTTCTACTGCAAGTACATATGAAAGATAATCTCCTCCGAAGCCTCCATATTCCTTTGGATAAGGCATACCGATAAAACCCATGTTACCCATTTTCTTATAAGCTTCTATTGGAAATTCACTATTTTCATCATTTTCTATAGCTATAGGTTTAAGCTCCTTTTCAGCAAATTCTCTTGCAGTCTTTTGAATCAACTGCTGTTCTTTAGATAATTCAAAATCCATTTAAAATTCCTCCTTAAAAAATAATATTACCTTTTTATGCCCATAGGCGTATCATAAAAAATTCTTTCATCCATCAGCTTAGGATCTTCATCCATTTTCGGTACAAAGTCCATTAAATCTAAAATATCTCTTTCCATGTTTATTCCTGGTGCTATCTCTATAAGGTATAGGCCATCTTTTTTAAGTTCAAAAACAGCTCTTTCAGTGATATATAAAACACTTTGACCCGTTTTTTGAGCATACTTGCCACTAAACGTAATTTGTTCTACGTTATCTATAAATTTTTTAACCTTACCTTCTTGAAGTATATTTAACTTTCCCTCTTCAACAGCCACTTTTAAACCTGAAGTGGTAAAGGTCCCACAAAATACTACCTTCTTAGCATTTTGAGATATATTTATAAAGCCTCCACAGCCTGCTATTTTAGGTCCAAACTTACTTACATTTAAGTTTCCCTCTTTGTCCACTTGTGCTAAACCTAGAAAAGCTATATCAACTCCTCCACCATCATAAAAATCAAACTGATAAGGCTGATCTAGTATGGCTTCTGGATTTATTGAAGCTCCAAATTCGCTTCCACCCTCTGGAATGCCTCCTACAGGCCCTGCTTCTACTGTAAGTGTCATATATTTTCCTATACCTTCTTCATTTGCAACAAGAGAAATCACCTCTGGAATCCCTATGCCAAGATTAACTACACTGTTTGGTTTCAATTCCATTGCAGCCCTTCTCGCAATAACTTTCCTAACGTTCAAAGGAGCTTTTTCTATACTTGTAAAAGGTATTTTTATTTCTCCTGTTAAAGCTGGATTATACTGACATCCAAAAGACTGTTCATGCTCTTCTTTTTTTGATACTACAATTGCATCTACATAAATCCCTGGAATTTTAACAAGTCTAGGGTCAAGACTTCCAGCTGCGACCATCTTTTCAACCTGCACAACAACAGTTCCACCACTATTTTTGCAAGCCTGGGCAATAGATGTGGCCTCAAGCGTAGCAACTTCCCTTTCAAGAGTTACATTTCCCTTTTCGTCTGCAAAGGAACCTCTTATAAAACATATATCTATTGGAAATGATTTATATAGAAGCTTTTCTTCACCATTTATATTCACTACCTCAACTATGTCCTCTTTTGTTACCTTATTTAGTTTTCCACCTTCAATTCTAGGATCAACAAAAGTATTTAGACCAACATGAGTTATAGTTCCCATTCTCTTTCCGGCAATATCCCTAAAAAGCTGCGAAATAGTTCCTTGAGGCAAATTGTACGCTTCCACCTTATCTTCTATAGCCATTCTTCCAAGCTTAGGTGAAAGATTCCAATGGCCTCCAACTACTCTTTTAATCATACCTTCATGTGCAAAATGATCTGCACCTTTACCGTTACTATCGCCTTGAGCGGCCGCATATATTAAGGTTAAGTCTCTAGGATGTCCCGTCTCATTAAATCTTTTTTCAAGGGCACAAGTAAGAGATTCAGGGCAGCAGCTTCCAACAAAACCACCTGTTACAATAGTTTCTCCATCCTTAACCATTTCTGCAACCTCACAGGGCTTCAAAAATCTTACTCCCATATTGAATCCTTCCTTTCACACTTATCCAATTAGCATCCCTTAAAATCAGGAGTTCTCTTTTCTACAAAAGCTTTCATTCCCTCTTTTTGATCTTCTGTCGCAAAGCACAAAGCCCATAAATTATTTTCATAACTGTAAGCTGACTCAGTATCCATATTAAGTCCGTTATTTATTGATAACTTTGCAAGGCTAACAGCATAACTTCCTTTTGTCATTATCTTTTTTCCAAGCTCCTTTGCCTTTTGAATAAGCTCTTCAGGCTTGTATATTTTATTAACGAGACCTATACGATAAGCCTCCTCTGCATCTATCATATCTGTAGTAAAAATTAATTCCTTAGCTCTTCCTTTTCCAACAATTCTAGGAAGTCTTTGTGTACCAGCAAAACCAGGTATTATACCAAGATTGACTTCTGGTTGGCCAAATTTTGCATTGACTGAAGCTAATCTAATATCGCAAGCCATTGCAAGTTCATTTCCTCCACCTAAAGCATAACCATTAACAGCTGCTATAACCACTTGAGACATATTTTCAATATCAGAAAATACTTTTTGAGCTACTCTTGAAATTTCTTTTCCTTCTATGGCATTTAAATTTTGCATTTCCTTTATATCTGCTCCTGCAACAAATGACTTAGATCCTGCACCAGTTATAATTACAATTTTCACATATTTTTTTAATGAAATTTCACTTATAAGCTGACCAAGTTCTTTTATAGTTTCGCTGTTCAAAGCATTAAGAGCCTTAGGCCTATTTATTGTAATTTGACCAATTCCATCTTCTTCTTCATAAATAATATTTTTCACAATGATCCCTCCAATTAGACTATGATAAACGTGTATTCTAAATAAACTTTAATCACTTAACTATTCATAATGTAGTACAGGCGCTCTGAAGTATCAGCCTTCTTTAAATTTTTGAAGCAATTGTATGGATTTTACTAAACTTCAACTAAAAAACCAATCTTCACATAATTACATTTTGAAAGACTGTCAAATAATTGTTTAAAGCTAACATGTTTATCTCATAGAACTGTAAACCTTTCTCCTCTAAACATAAGTACACTTTTTAAACCTTTACATCATTTGCATATTTGTTTACTACTTCTGAGCCACTGAAGCCCCTCATTATCATCTTGTTTACATAATGCCAAAAAGTGTTTCGAAAAACCAAGCATATCGTTACTATCCTAATCTTAACCTTATCCCTATTAATCTTTTATTCCCCCTGTCTTACTATTTATTTAAGAAGACGGGCTAACATCTTCTCAATATGAAATTCATAAAAACATTGCAATAATATGCTCAAATTATTGTTGTTTATTTGTTAACTTTTGATTATATTATAAGCATCATTACCATAACATGTCAATATATTTTTATAAATATTTTTGTAAATAGTTTTTTGATAAAGTTTTGGTTATATTATAGTTTATTTTTTATTTATTTGGTGTATAATAGAAGTAGTACATACATAGTTGCAAAATACGAGCTAGTGAGTAAATATAGATAAACAAGCTGAAACATTTAAATTGCCAATACCAAATTTATCCTTACAAACTGGAATTTGTCGAGCACTATAGTGAAGGGTTTTAACTCACTTCGTTTGTTAAAAGACTAAGGTTTTCGCTATGCGAAAGGTGAAGGGTTTTACGGTGCTATGCACGTAAAAGGTGAACTTTTTTATCTTCAATAAAAAGCTAAGGTTGATTTTCCTCCGTTTCCCTACGGAAAATCTTTAACGTATTTAAATTATTTATTTTTCGTAGAGAAACGGAGAAAAATATTCCTTAACCTTTTGCCGTGGCAAAAACCTTCACCTTTGACAAGCAAAGCTATGTCAAACCCTTCACTTTTCACATAAGTGAAAAAGTTAGTTTTTTAATGAGCAGGGCGAATTAAAACCCTTCACTCAGCTCGACAAATTCCAGTTTATCAGGATAAATTTGGAGATTGCAATTTTAAAGTTTCAAGTTGTCTATCTATAGTTATAGAATCCAGTTAAATATTAAGAAAGGAATGTTAGTTATGAAATCTGACAGAATCAGAAAAATTGAAGAATATATAATTAGTAATGAAGTAGTATCCCTAGATACGTTATGTGAAGTCTTTAACATATCAAAAAATACAGTAAGAAGGGATATAAACGATTTAGTTGAAAAAGGAAGTATTAAAAAGGTTTATGGAGGAGTAACAGTTAATTCAGATTTTAAAAATTCTCCAAATGGTTTAGTTTCATTTGAAGAAAGAAACATAAGAAATAATGAAGCCAAAATATCTATTGGAAAAGCTGCTGCTTCTTTTGTACAAGATAACGATATAATTTTTATAGATTCTGGTACAACCACTCTTCACATGATCGAGTATCTTAAAGATATAAAAAATGTCACTATACTTACTAACAATATAAATGCAATAGCCGCAGCTATTCCATTTGAAAATTTAAATATAATATGTCTCGGAGGAAGTCTTATAAGAAAAACAAATTCTTTTGAAGGCATAAGAAACTTTGAAATTTTCAAAGATTACAACATAAATAAAGCCTTTATGGCTGCCACCGGAATTTCTTTATCTAGTGGTGCCACAAATTCTTCTCCATTAGAATATAAAATCAAAAAGAATATCGTAGAAAAAAGCAAAGAGGTTTACTTATTAGCTGATGACTCAAAGTTTAATATTTCAGCACTTATGACTTATTGTAAGCTAAGTGATATAGATCATCTAATAACCAATACAGAACCTCCAAAGGAATATTTAAACTACTTTAATGAAAATAATGTAAAATATACTGTAAGCCAATAAAAAATGAAAAGGCAGTTCTTGCCTTTTCATTTTTTATTAAATCTTAAACTTATCAGCCTCACCATTAAGTTTATTTGCGACACTGTTAAGATCGCCTGCAAATTTTGCAACATTTTCAGAAGAAGCATACATTTCCTCGGAGGACGCTGATATTTCTTCTGAAGATGCAGAAGATTCTTCTGAAATAGCAGTAATTGAATCTATCTTTTCTAATATTACCTCTTTGGAATTCATAATAATTTCTATAGATTTATAAGTATCGTCCACCAAAGGAGCTATAGCTTTAACCGATGATAGCATATCCTCAAAGGCTTCAATAGTATTTTTTGCAATATTAGATTGTTCTTTAAATGCCGTCTTAACATCATTAGAAGTCAGCATTACATTTTTTGTTTCACTGCTTATACTTTCTACAAGCTTATATATTTGCTCTGTAGATTCCTTTGTTTGTTCTGCCAGCTTTCTAACTTCCTCTGCAACAACAGCAAATCCTTTTCCTGCCTCACCAGCCCTTGCTGCTTCTATAGCTGCATTTAACGCAAGTAGATTAGTTTGTTCAGATACTCCATTTATTACTTCTGTTATATTTCCAACCTTAGAAACACTGGAATTTAAATTAGTTATCTTATCAGCAACAATTGTAAAAGATTTGTTTACCGTATTTATAGACTCTAAAAGTACATTTATTTCTTCTTTTCCTTTTGTTACCTTGATTTCTGTTTTATTTGAACTTTCATTTACCTTTGATATTTTTTCGTTCATAATTTGCAGCTGTTCTGCAAATCTAGAAATTATATTGGATATATTAACAAGGTCATTTGCTTCTTCTGTTGCTCCATGCGCTACATCCTGTATAGCCCTTGCAACATCGCTAGCAGCATTTGTCATCTCTTCTGAACTTGAAGTAAGCTCCTGTGACATTGTATTTACTTTTAAAGTTCCACTTTTTATAGCTGAAATAGTATTCTTTAAATTATATGCCATACCTTTAAATGAGCTTGCAAGCAGCCCTATTTCATCTGAACTACTTATATTTATTTCATTATTTAGTTCTCCCTCAGATATTCTTTTAGATATATCAACTAAATGTTTAAGTGGAACTGTTATACCTTTTGATATTTTAGTTAATATAGCGGCAAATATAATAAATGCAACTATTGATATAGCAACTATAATCATTATAGTTGTATAAACAGTTTTGTTCACATTCTCCATAGACATACCTACATCTATAGCGCCAACAATCTGTCCATTTTTATGTACTGGAACAATTACATCATAAACAGGAATTTTATTTTTATACTCGTACTGTGAAGTATAAACTTTTCCTTTCGTTACTGCCGCTTTACTTCCAATATTGCTTAAAGTTATTCCCAGCCTGCTTTTATCACTATGTGCTTCAACTTTCAAATCTTTATCCATATATAATGCATAAATCATAGATTTATTATTTTTTACCATATCCTCAACAATAGTTTGAGTTTTAAGGGAATCAGTCAGCTTTTGCACCCTATTTGCGAGTATTCCAATTTGAACCATCCCACCACTCGTATTTTTTATATACCCATATTTATAATAATCATTTGTTTTAGAGCTTTTCCTTATCTCCTCCATAAATTCATCTTTTTCGCCTTTAAGTACAGGATATCCCAAGCTTTTGCTGTCAAATACATATCCTATAGACGTATTTAAATTAGAGTATATAATTTTGCCAGATGCATCCGTATAATTTATTTCATCAACTTGAAACTGCTCTGCTAAAGTTTTTAAGTAACTATTATTGATACTAGAGCTATTAGCTACTATGAAATCTCCTAACGTCTCTATTCTATTGTCAATAGACTCATTAAGCGAATCTACTGCACTATTATTTTTTTCTGTATCTTTTGATATTTGATTTGCCATGTTAATTCCATCAGATTTCATCTGAGATAATATTTTATTTCTTGATGTTATTACTGAAACAGCTGCTATAGTCATAATAATAACAAACATTATTATCATTGGAACAACAAGAATTTTAAAAGATACAGATCTCCTAAACCCTTTTTTCATTAAACAAATACCCCTTTTCTATCAATACTTAACTAAAAAGTAAACTTTTGTTTTATCGTATAATTATATATTTACTGTAGAAATTATCGTATTAACCTTTAGTATCCTGTAGCATATCAGCAAACATTTATAAAAATGCAATTAAAAGAATAATCATATTTAATGCTGTATGTTATTAATTTCACAAGAAAAATGAGCATTTTGTACTACTAATGAAAGTATATTTCATTCATTATAAAATATATTAAAACTTAATTGTATTAACTTAAATACCTTTTTATAACAGCTTCAGCAAGGCACTTTGAAGAATCAACAATATTAATTGGGACTTCTGTTTTCTTTAAAACAGGATTTAAATCCGTACATCCAATTATTATGTTCTGTATATCTTCTTCCTCCACTTCTTTAATTAGCTTTTTCAAAGTCTCAACATTTTTTTCGTCATCTTTATTCTCTTTTATGCTTTTGATCAAATTATTTAATATTACCTGCCATTCATTGTTAAATACAAATTCATGTTTATAATTTTTTATCCCTTTTTGATAAATTCCAAATTCATATGTAAAGCTTGTTGAAAATAATGTTGTTCTTTCACTATTTGTAGGAAGTTCTTTAACCGTTTCATCTACAATATTTAAAAGAGGAACATTAATCGACTTTTCAAGATCTTCAAAGTAAATATGTGCAAAATTACAGGGCATTGCTATAAAATCCACCCCTGTTTTTTCAAGTTTTTGAAGTCCCTCAATTATGGTTTCCTTCATAGCCTTATGATTTATTGGTTTATCTACATAAAAAGGTGTTGGCAGCGAATATATCATCATTTTAGGAAAATCATTGTCATTTCTTGCTCCATATTGTCTTTGGCATTCATCTATAACAAGCTCAAGAAAAGGAGCTGTAGATCTAGGCCCCATTCCTGCTAATATTCCTATTGTTTTCTTCATGTTAATCCATCTCCAATTTATTCTTCTATCATTCTATAACCAACTCCAACTTCAGTATAAATATACTCTGGTTGCGCTGGATCTTTTTCTATTTTTCTTCTTAAATTCGCCATAAAAACTCTTAAGGATTGAGTTTCATTTCCTAAAGAGGTTCCCCATATTTCACGAATTATAAAATTGTGTGTTAATACCTTACCTGAATATTTAGCCAATAGCACAATAATTTTATACTCTATAGGCGTTAAGTGAATTTCCTTATTATCAATGGTTACTCTTCTTTTCCCAAAATCTATTTTTAATGTTTTAACCTGAAAAGTCTCAATATTTTCTTTCTTTAAGTTATCATTAATACTACTATGTCTTAAAGACACTCTTATTCTTGCAAGAAGCTCACTTATACCAAATGGTTTAGTTAAATAATCATCTGCTCCCATGTCAAGTGCTTCAACCTTTTGACGTTCATTTTCCCTAGCCGAAACTATTATTATTGGAATGTTTAGTAACTCTCTTACTCTTTCTATAACCTGAGTACCATCAATATCTGGAAGTCCTAAATCAAGTATTATTAAATCTGGATGATTTGATATAGAAAGCGTAATAGCTTCATTCCCTTTATCAGTTTCAATATACTTATAACCCTGTGAGGATAGTGCTGCTGTTATAAAATTTCTTATAGGTCTATCATCTTCAACAACAAGAATGTAAGGATTATTATTCATTGCTCATCACCCTTTCTTTGTATAAGGTATACCACTTTCAACTATCAAAATTCATTTGCACCAAAATGCTCAGAAGATAGCATCTTAGTACAAATAAATTCTAAGTTTCAATCGATTTATATTTAGGAACATTAAAACTAAATACTGCTCCACCACCCTTTTTATTTATAGCTCTAATCTTTCCACCATGTGCCTCAACTATTGATTTGCAAATGGCAAGTCCAAGACCTACACCACGCCTCGAATCTGAAATTTTACTGCCATTTGTAAAAAATCTGTCAAATATATGTGGTAATATATCCTCTGCTACACCTATTCCATTATCAATGACTTCAAATATTACATCTTCACTTTTTTCATAAACCTTTATTTCTATAGTGGTTTCCTTTGGAGAAAATTTCACAGCATTATCAACCAAATTAATTATAACCTGCTCAATTAATCCTCCATCCATAGGTACCATTATAACATCTTCCGGAACGCTTACCTTTATTTTATGACTTTTTGCATATTTAGAACATCTCTGAACTGCTTCCGATACTACTTCTTCAACAAGTTCAATATCCTTTTTTATCTCCATTCTTCCTTCATCAAATTTAGTCATACTAAGCAAATTTTCCACAAGCCTTATAAGCCATTCAGTATCATCATATATTCCCTCTATAAGAGTGTTTTTTGTAGCTTCTGATATAAGCTTTCCATTTTCAAGTATAGTACTTGCAGCACCCTTGATTCCAGCAAGAGGACTTCTAAGATCATGTGAAATAGATCTTAAAAGATTACTTCTAAGTCTTTCTCTTTCAATTTCAACTTTTGAATCCTCCTGCTGCTTAGATAAAATTTCTCTATCCAGGGCAATTGCTATTTGTCCCGTTACGGTTTCAACAATAAATCTTTGTTCCGGCTTTAAAAAACCTTCTGTGCACGAAACTCCAATAACTCCAATAAGCTTTCCTTGAACCTCTATTGGCATATAATACCCCTGTGCCCTGTAAAAGGTATCCGTACCAGCACCGGACTCTTTTCCATTTAAAAATGTCCAAAAAGCTGCTGCATTTTCATCTGTGCCTACAAGCTTATGATTTTTAACACCTTTTTCTGGATTATATATAAATGGAGTAGAAAGTTTATTCCCATTTGAAAGATACCCCACAACAGTTCTATTAGTAAGCCTAGAAATATATTTTATGCCAACCGATATAACATCAGAGTCGCCTGATGCACTTAAAAGCTTAGCACTTACCCTATATAATATTTGAGTTCTTTTTTCATTAGCATTTGAAATTTTGGCTTCAGCTTGAATTTTATTAGTAAGAGTTCCAACCACCAGTGAAACTACCAGCATTATGGGAAATGTTGCAAGATAGCTTTTATCATAAAATTGAAAAGAATATCTTGGTTCTGTAAATAAATAATTAAAAATAAGCATTCCTACTATAGAAGATACTATACCAATAAAATAACCTGCTGTTGTCACATATACAATTATAACGCCTAAAATAAATATCATAATAACATTTGCTTCGGCAAAACCCATAAGATCAAACATTTTTCCCGCCGCAGTAGTTATTAAAATTATAATGATAGCTTTAATAAAATCTTTTAAAGATGAATTAAGTTTAATGCTTTCAAAACGTACTTTTCTTTTTTTCTGATACGTTGAATTAGGTATAGTATATACATCAATATATGCATTAGAATCCATAAGCTTATCTACAATATCCTTAGCATAAAAATGAAATACCTTACTGGTTTTCTTATGATTTTTTCCTATTACAATCTTAGTTATATTCCTAAGCTCTGCATATTGTATTACCTCTTCAACAAAATTTTCTCCATATATAGTTATAACTTCCCCACCAAGCTGCTCTGCTAAACTAAAATGAGAATTTAATCTTTCTTTATCTTCTTTGCTAAGTTTAGAGGATTTTGTGTTTTCTACATAAAGTACAACCCATTTTGAATGATATACTTCTGCCATTCTTGCTGCAGTTCTTATTATTCTTTGAGAGGAAGGTGAAGGTCCAATGCAGGCCATTATTTTATCCGAAGTTGGCATAACCGTTATTTCCCTTTTTGAAAGTCTTGCACTTTCAACTTCATTGTTTACTCTGTCTGCCGTTCTCCTTAAAGCAATCTCTCTCAAAGCATATAAATTATTTTTAGTAAAAAAGTTATGAAATGCTCTCTTTACCTGCTCCTTTTTGTATATTTTGCCATCGCTAAAACGCTTTAAAAGTTCATCTGGTTCAATATCAATTATTTCAACCTTATCCGCTTCATCAAAAACCTTATCTGGAATTGTCTCTCTCACACAAATTCTTGTTATATTAGCAACAACATCATTTAAACTTTCTATATGCTGAACATTTAATGTAGTGTAAACGTCAATACCAGCTGCCAAAAGTTCTTCTATATCCTGCCATCTCTTTCTATTTCTTTGCCTTTTTGCATTTGTGTGTGCAAGTTCATCTACAAGTATTATCTCTGGCTTTCTTTTAAGTGCTTTATCTATATCAAATTCCCTTATATTTACTCCCCTGTAATTCACAACTTTTGTTCTTATAGTTTCAAATCCTTTAGTTAATGCCATAGTTTCCGTTCTTGCATGTGGTTCTATATATCCTATTATTATATCTTTCCCAAGCTCTTTTACCTCTTGTGCCTCCCTAAGCATAGCATAAGTTTTGCCAACTCCTGCTGCATAACCAAAAAATATTTTTAACTTTCCCCTCATAGCTTTACTTTCTTCCTTTTCGATTTGATTCAAAAGATAGTATGGATCTGGTCTCTGATTGATATTCATTTCAATTCCCTTACCTTATATTATTCTTTGCCTATCAAGACACACTTATTATCTCTTTTTAATAATAAAGTAGTATTACTTTCTGGAGATTCATATTTTCCCCAATATGGATTGTTACCATAATTATACACCATATATATTTTCCAGCAAAATAATATAATGATTAAACTTATAACTATTTTTTTCATAATACTTTCACCTATCCCTATTAAATAAATGTCACTTAAGTAATGAAGCCACCTCTAAGTTTACTTTAAGAACATTTACTCTAGGTTCACCTAAAATCCCTATCGTTCTACCTGTCGTATATTTTTTAATAATTTCCTTTAATTTTTCTTCACTTATACCAGTAGCTTTTGATATAGCTGGCACTTGAATTTCTGCAGCTTTAGGACTAATGTCTGGGTCAAGTCCTGAACCTGAACTTGTAAGCAAATCTGTAGGTATATCTTTTTTACTTACTCCTGGATGAGTTTTTAAAAAATCGTTTATATCATTTTTCACCCTTTTTGAAAGTTCTTTATTTGAAGGAGCTAACTGCTGTGAACCAGAACCAACTCCAGCATAGGCAGTCTTTCCATTTTTATCAGGTTTTAAATCAGCTTTTGTATAAGTATTATAATTTACAGCCGAAACCCTTCCTCTAAAAAACCTTTTGTCCGTAAAATTCTGACCTAAAAGTGCAGAACCAACTTCTTTACCTTTATAAGTTATAATACTTCCATTTGCCTTTTTATTAAGAAATGCCTGACCTATTCCAGTTATAAAAAGCGGATAAATTATTCCACACACTACTACAAGAACAATACATAAACGAACAGCTTTAATTATTGATTTCATTTTCAAAGCTCCTTTCCATTAACCCAAATTAAAAATTCTAACTAGTGGAGTAATTAATAAATCTAAAATCTTAATACCAATAAAAGGAACAATTATGCCGCCAACTCCAAATATAAGCATATTTCTTAAAAGCATTGCTTCTGATTTCATAGGCTTATACTTGACACCCTTCATAGCAATAGGTATTAAAAGCGGTATTATTATAGCATTAAATATTAAAGCTGATAATATCGCACTGTGTGGTGTAGAAAGTTTCATTATATTCATAACCTGCATTTGTGGTATAGCCGATACAAATATAGCAGGTATTACAGCAAAATACTTTGCAACATCGTTTGCTATACTAAAAGTCGTAAGAGCTCCTCTTGTTATTAAAAGCTGCTTTCCTATTTCAACAACTTCGAGTACTTTTGTAGGATCAGAATCCAAATCAACCATATTAGCAGCTTCCTTTGCTGCTGTAGTACCACTGTTCATCGCAAGTCCGACATCTGCCTGCGCAAGTGCTGGAGCATCATTCGTTCCATCTCCTGTCATTGCAACAAGTTTACCCTCTGCCTGTTCTTTCTTAATGGCTTCTATTTTATCTTCTGGTTTACATTCTGCAATAAAACCATCAACTCCAGCTTCCTTTGCTATAGTTGCAGCTGTCAAAGGATTATCTCCCGTACACATTATGGTTTTTATTCCAATTTCACGAAGCCTTTCGAATCTCTCTACAAGCCCTGGTTTTACGGTGTCTTTAAGGTATATAACACCATAAATTTTGTTATTTACACAAACTACAAGAGGAGTTCCACCTAATTTTGCAACTTTATTTACAGTTTCCTCCAAATCTTTTGGAATAACTCCTTTTAATTGAAAGATTCTATTTTTTATAGCATCATAGGCTCCCTTTCTTACTTCAGTACCGTCCTCAAGATCTATTCCACTCATTCTAGTTTGTGCTGTAAATTCTATAAATTCTATATCCTCATATTTCTTTTTATCAATTGATGAACCAAGTTTATTTCCAAGCTCAACTATGGATTTTCCTTCAGGAGTATCATCCTTTAAAGAACACATTACAGAATAATCAATAAGCTCCTTTTTATTAGAATTACCTACAGTTATAAAATCTGCTGCAAGTCTATTTCCAAAGGTTATCGTTCCTGTTTTATCAAGTATCATAGTATCAACATCGCCGCAAGCTTCAACAGCCTTTCCCGACATAGCTATTACATTAAATCTGGTTACTCTATCCATACCTGCAATTCCTATTGCAGATAAAAGCCCTCCTATGGTTGTAGGTATAAGGCAAACTAAAAGAGCTATTAAAGTAGACATCTGGATCTTAACTCCTGTATATGAAGCTATAGGATAAAGTGCTACCATTACAATTAAAAAAATAAGAGTTAAACTTACAAGTATTGTATTAAGTGCAATTTCATTAGGCGTTTTTTGTCTCGAAGCACCCTCTACAAGGTTTATCATCTTATCAAGAAAAGATTCCCCTGGGGTTGCAGTAATTTCAATCTTAAGCCAGTCACTTACAACCTTTGTTCCTCCAGTAACGGAAGCAAAATCTCCTCCAGATTCCTTCATAACCGGTGCAGATTCACCTGTTATTGCAGATTCATCTACAGATGCTATACCATCTATTACTTCACCATCATTTGGAATTATATCTCCATTTTCTGCTAAAACTATATCTCCTTTTTTAAGTTCATTAGCATTTATAGTTTTTATACTTCCATCTGACTGTAAAAGCTTCGCAATAGTATCTTTACGAGTTTTTTTAAGGGTTTCCGCTTGAGCTTTACCTCTTCCTTCTGCTACAGATTCTGCAAAATTGGCAAATAAAATAGTTATAAATAAAATCACAGCAACAATTAGATTATATATTCTAAGATTGTTTCCTTTATCACCAAATACTCCAGGAAAAACAGTAAGAATAACCGATATAAAAAATCCTATTTCAACTACAAACATTACTGGATTCTTCATCATATATTTAGGATTTAACTTCTTAAAAGATTCTAAAATTGCTGTATTTAATATATCCTTTGTAATAAATTTAGATTTTCTATCCTCATTTTTCATAATATACCATCATCCTTCTTTTAATTACAATGTAAGATGCTCAGCAATAGGTCCAAGTGCCACTGCTGGAAGAAAAGTAAGTGCTCCAATTATAAGCACAATAAATACAAGCGTTAATGTAAATGTTGTGTTATCTGTTTTAAATGTACCTGTAGTTTCTGGTATAGCTCTTTTTGACGCTAAGGAAGCTGCTACAGCTATAAGTATTATCATTGACAAATACCTACCTAAAAACATTACAATTCCAGTTGATACATTCCAAAACATAGTATTATCCGCTAAGCCTTCAAATCCCGAACCATTATTGGCCGCTGCACTTGAAAACTGATATAGTATTTGTGTAAGACCATGGAAGCCCGGATTCGATATACCTGCTAACCCATTTCTTGTTACTAAAGCTAATGCTGAAGACATTAGTATTAAAAATGGGTGAATAATTATGGCAAATGCAACTAATTTTATTTCCTTTCCTTCTACCTTCTTTGATAAGAATTCTGGTGTTCTTCCTACCATAAGTCCACACAAGAAAACCGTAAGTATTGCGTACATAATCATATTCATGAAGCCTACACCTTTTCCACCAAATACAACATTGAGCATCATATTCATAAGAGCTGTAGCTCCACCTATAGGAGTTAAAGAATCATGCATATTATTTACTGCTCCACAAGAGGTTGAGGTTGTTGCTGTTGTGAAAAGAGTAGACGCTCCTAAACCAAATCTAACCTCTTTGCCTTCCATATTTCCCATAGCTTGACTAAATCCAATTCGTGCAAGAACTGGATTACCTGCTTTTTCAGCATTGTAGCATATAGCTAAAAATATAATAAACAGTACACTCATGGCTGCAAAAATTGAAATTGCCTGTTTTTTCTTTTTAATCATATGCCCAAAACATACCACAGTTGAACCAGCAAACAAAAGCATTGAAATTATTTGCACTGCATTTGTAAGTGGGGTTGGATTTTCAAATGGATGTGCAGAATTTGCTCCAAAAAATCCTCCCCCATTAGTCCCCAAAAGCTTTATAGATTCCAAACTCGCCACAGGTCCAAGAGGTATATCTTGAAGTTTACCTTCAATAGTTGTTATAGTTTTAGTTGGTGCTAAACTTTGAGGAACACCCTGTCCAATATAAAATATAGCTACTACAATTGACACTGGAATTAAAATTCTAGTTATAATTCTTACAATATCAACATAAAAATTTCCTATCTCATCCTTCTTTCCAGAAAGTGCTCTCATAAACGCCAATGCTGCTGCAAGTCCTGTTGCTGCCGCAAAAAACATCATAAAAGTAATAACGAGCATTTGACTTAAATATGAAAGTCCAGATTCTCCACTGTAATCTTGAAGATTTGTATTAGTTAAAAAACTTACTACTGTATTAAAGGTAAGTCCTTGTTCCATTCCTTTTATCCGATCAGGATTTAATAAATTAATAGCTTGTAGCCTTAAAATTAGGTATGCAATAAGCGCTGCAATAGCATTAGTCGATAATAATGCCAAAATGTATTTTTTCCATGTCATTTCTTCTCTTTTTATTCCTGACACTTTATAAATAAAACTATCAATTTTATTAAACACAGGATCAATAAAAGTTTTTTCATGCTCTGAAACCTTGTATATATACTTTCCAGTTGGTATACAAAGTAAAACAAAAACAATTAGTATAATTGCAATTTGTAATATTTCCATTTTAGTGCCTCCACCATTTAAAATTTTTCTGGGTTAAACAATGCATAACATAAATACACAAACAATAAAATTATTACAATAATTAAAAATATCATTATGCTCCCCCCTTACTGTTTCCTAGATATTTGATCTTCACACCAATCTGTAAAAAATTTAAGTGCTAAAAAACCAACTATTAATAAAATAATAAATATAATATCAAGCATTTTTCTCCCCCCTCTTTTCAGTGTTAATACTATCATCTTGTACATAAAATTTGGGTTAAGATTTTATCTAAGCGTATAAAGATTTCATAAAGATTTTTCGCGTAAACGTACACATATCGGGGTTTGGGCGATAGCCCATGTGATTCTTGAACTATATTATTAGTCTTCTCCCCAATATCGGGGTTTGGGCGAAAGCCCATGTGATTCTTGAACTATATTATTAGTCTTCTCCCCAATATCGGGATTTGGGCGATAGTCCATGTGATTCTTGAACAAGCTTTTATGTTCTTTATATAATAAAACAAATTTGTGCTTGAAATTTATTATACATAAAAAATAAGGAGACTCTAGAGAATTTTGTGTAATTGACAAATTTATAATTAAACTATTACTCGAAATTCATCTATTTCAGTAATAGTTTATTATTTTTAGTAAATACCGTTATTGTCAAGAAAAAAGTCTCACTTTTCTGCTCTTATTTCCATTAGTTTGCCTATTTATAACCTCATCACTAAGAAGAAGTTCAAAGAGCTGTATTATATGCTGTAGACATTACTATAAGATTTTTATTGTATATATTTTTAATTGTCTTGTAACTATATGCCCCATAACTTACGGCACGTTTGCAAGCATCATCTATTATTTCATCACTATATTTATTTCAACATCAACAGTAAATACTAAAAATATAATTTATGCCGTTAATAGCATTAGTAAAAAATAAAATAATATGCATAAGTTTTTAAAAAGTACACACTGTTAAGCTAATTCATTATTTAGTTGTTTATGAAATACTATTGACAATTCAGCTAAAACTCTGCCCCAATTAGGTCTTAGTTGAGTCCACTTTTCAATTATTTTCATAGTGGTTAAATATACATATTTATTTAAAGATTCATCAGTGGGAAGTATAGTTCTTGATTTTGTATATTTGCGTATTTGCCCATTAAATCGTCCAAGAGTACTTGTAGTATTAATATTAATCATCTTTCTTATTTCTGGAGAGAATGAGAGGAAGGTCGATAACTGGTTCCAGTTATCATACTAAGAATCTATTACGATAGCATATTTATTCTGCCATTTGTCTTTTAGATTATTAGGTTGAGCTATGGCAAGTTCTTCAGTTTAAAATTTATAGGAGGTTGTAAAAAAAGGTATTCTATAAGTTTTACTACACCGCGCATAAAGCATTATGCGCGGCTCGTAAAAAAGAATACCTATATTTTTCACATCCTCCTATAGACAAATTTCATATACTTGCATATGAATAGCCTAAACATATGTAAACATCTTTATTCACAATCTTCCTATTACTTCTCACCTTAAAATACATAGCACCTAAATATACAATTGGATAAATTTTATTTTTCATATAAAAAAGTGCGAATAACTCGCACTTTTTTGCTTGAAATTTATTTCAACTTAATTAATAACTCTCTTGCTTGAACTTGTTTTCCTTCTTCAACAAGTATAGATCCAATAACACCGTCAACGCTTGCCACTACATTTGTTTCCATTTTCATAGCCTCTATTACCATTAAGCTTTGACCTTTCTTTACCTGATCACCTTCATTTACAAGTATTTTTATTACATTCCCAGGTATACTTGCTCCTATTTCTTTTTTGTTCTCAGGATTTGCCATAACTGTTTCTTCAAACACTTCTTGCTTAGCAGCACTCATCTTATCTTTAATTTTAATTTCTCTTCTGTTTCCATTTATTTCAAATACAAGTGTTCTATTACCTTGTTTATCTAACTTACCTATATCTAGAAGTTGAACAACCATTGTCTTTCCTTCGGCTATTTCAAGTTCAGAAATTTCACCTTCAGAGAGTCCATGGAAAAATACATCACTGCCTATTCTGCTTAAATCCCCATATTCGTCTTTATATCTCAAATAACTTTCAAAAACCTCAGGATACAATGCATAGCTTATTACATCCTTATCTGTAGGTTCAATTTTGCAATCTTTATTAAGGTGAGTTCTTACAGCATCAAAATCCTCTGGAGGTAAAAGTTCTCCTGGTCTACAAGTAATTGGCTTCTCTCCTTTTAACACAATTTCTTGAAGGTCTTTTGGAAATCCTCCCATAGGCTGACCCATCATACCTTTAAAGAAAGAAACAACAGAATCAGGGAATGGCATATCCTTAGCTTTTTCAATTATATTTTCAGGAGTAAGGTTGTTTTTAACCATAAATATTGCTAAATCTCCTACCATCTTTGAAGATGGAGTAACTTTTACTATATCTCCAACCATCAAATTTACCTTTCTATACATTTCCTTTACCTGTTCAAATCTATGCCCTAAACCAAAACTTTCTACCTGAGGTTTCAAATTAGAGTATTGTCCACCAGGTATTTCATATTTATATATTTCTGCTGAAACGGCCTTAAGTCCAGATTCAAATTGACTATATACAGGTCTTACTGTACTCCAGTAATCTGATATCTGCTGTATATCTCCTATATCTATTCCCGTATCCCTTTCAGTATTCTTAAGTGCAGCTACCACAGAGTTAAGCGCTGGTTGACTTGTAAGTCCTGCCATGCTGTTAAAGGCAGTATCAGCTATATCCACACCTGCATGAGCTGCCATAAGTACTGTAGCTACTCCATTTCCTGTTGTATCATGAGTATGCAAATGAATAGGTATAGATATTTCATTTTTAAGTGCTCTTATAAGTTTTAATGCCGCATATGGCTTTAACAATGCCGACATATCCTTTATTCCAAGAATATGAGCGCCTGATTTTTCTATTTCCTTTGCAAATTTTACATAGTAATCCAAAGTATATTTATCTCTGTTAGTATCAAGTATATCTCCTGTATAGCACATACATGCTTCTGCTACTTTTCCTTGATTTAAGACTTCATCTATAGCAACTTCCATACCCTTTAACCAATTTAAAGAATCAAATATTCTAAATACATCTATTCCAGATTTTGCAGATTGCTTTATGAATTCTCTTACTACATTATCAGGATAGTTCTTATATCCTACCGCATTTGCCCCTCTTAACAGCATTTGAAATAATATGTTAGGAACTCTTTTTCTAAGTCTTTCAAGTCTTTCCCATGGTGATTCCTTCAAAAATCTATAAGCCGTATCAAAGGTAGCTCCTCCCCACATTTCCATGGAGAATAAATCTTTTGCAAGCAGCGATTCTGCTCTTGCTATTTTAACCATATCTACTGTTCTAAGTCTCGTAGCCATTAAAGATTGATGTGCATCCCTCATAGTCGTATCTGTAAGGAGTAATTTGTCTTGTTTTTTAATCCACTCCACAAGTCCGTTTGGTCCCTTTTCATCCAATATTTGCTTCGTTCCAATCAAAGGCTCCTTTATTTCATACTTAGGTACTGCTGGAACATCAAATTCAGTTTTATTTCCGTGAGTTTCATTTACTACCTTTTCTCCTATGAACTTAAGTATTCTAAGTTCAGTATCTACTCTAGGAGTTATGGCAAAAAGTTCTGGGTTATTAGCTATAAAATTAGTATCACACTGACCTTTTCTGAAAGTGTCATGGTTAAGTACATTTATAAGAAAATCTATGTTTGTTTTCACACCAGATATATAAGTTTCTTTTATTGCACGAATTGACTTTCTTATAGCATCTTCAAAGGTTCTTGACCATGATGTTGATTTTACTAGTAGGCTATCATAATATGGGCTAATTACTGCTCCTGTAAAACCATTTCCTCCATCAAGTCTTATTCCAAAACCGGAACCCGTCCTGTATACATCGATTCTTCCAGTATCTGGCGCAAAACTGTTAGAAGGGTCTTCTGTTGTTATTCTGCATTGTATTGCATATCCATTTAAATGTACATCCTTTTGACTCTTTATTCCCACTTCATCTGAATCAAGCCTATATCCTTCTGCTACTAAAATTTGACTTTGAACTATATCTATTCCCGTAACCATTTCTGTTATTGTATGCTCTACCTGTATTCTTGGATTCATTTCAATAAAATAATGGTTACCGTCTTTATCTAATAAGAATTCTAGTGTTCCAGCACTTCTGTAGCTTATAGAGCTTGCTATTTTAAGAGCATCCTCACATATTTGAACTCTTTTTTCCTCCGAAAGCGCTACTGCTGGAGTAATTTCTATTACCTTTTGATGTCTTCTTTGAACAGAGCAATCTCTTTCATATAAATGAACTATGTTTCCATATTTATCTCCGAGCACCTGCACCTCTATATGTTTTGGATTTTCAAGATACTTTTCTATAAAAATGTCATCTATTCCAAAAGCCTTTTTAGCTTCATTTTTAGCACTTCTACAAGCAGCTATAAGATCTTCCTCTGATTTAACTATTCTCATTCCTCTTCCACCGCCGCCTGCTGCCGCTTTAACCATAACTGGATATCCACAGCTTCTGGCAAATTCTAGTGCTTGTTCTTCTGATTCTATAGGTTTTTCAACTCCTGGTATAGTAGCAACTCCTGCTCCCTTGGAGGTTATCTTGGAATTTATCTTATCTCCAAGTTTATCCATCATATCTCCAGTTGGTCCTATAAATTCTATACCAGCTTCAGTACATCTTCGTGCAAATTCAGCATTTTCTGACAAGAAACCATATCCAGGGTGTATTGCATCTACGCCTTTTTTCAAAGCTAAATTTATTATTTCATCAATATTTAGATATGCCTCTACTGGTCCTTTATTCTTACCTATTAAATAGGATTCATCGGCTTTTGTTCTAAATAAAGCTAACTTATCCTCCTCAGAATATATAGCAACCGTTCTTATTCCAAGTTCATGACAAGCCCTAAAAACTCTTATTGCAATTTCGCCCCTATTGGCTACCAGAACTCTTTTAAATTTTTTTATCACTTTTTAGCCCCCTCTAGAAATCAAAATTATGTATATTTATTTTGTACAATAATATTATTATATATAAGGTATAAAATTTTTTCAATTGAATTTTTTATTTTTTGTGTCTTGCATTAAATTAAATAATTTTTCATAGAGTTCCCATTTTAACTAATGCCTTTATTTCAATATGAAATTTTATTTTATTCATAAAATCATTTTGAACTATAATTCATTTTAAATTCCATCGACTCCTAAAGCTTCCGCTTGATTTTCCATCTTTTTCAAAACACTTTACCTATATTTGTCACTATGATTTTTTGCATAAAAATTAACAAATTATTAGTTGTAGTTTTATACTTTACTACCAATATTTTAATTAAAATAACTCGCTAATATTGTTTTTTTTATTTCATTATAGACTAAATATAACAAACTTCTATTAAATCAATTTATTTTTTTAAAAAATATGTTAATTTATTAACTATGAACTTCATTTTATGTTATAATAACCAAGTATGGATTTTACTAAAGGATTACTGCAAAAATATAATCAATTAAAGCAGTACATCCATAAACTAATTATAATAACTATTCATAATATTAAAGGAAGGCGATCAATCTTATGAAAAAGAAATTAATACTTGTTGGTTCACCACCAGCTTGTGGCAAAAGTTATGTTTCTATGGAACTATGCAAAAATTTAAGTAATCCTGTGTATTTGGACAAAGACACAATAATTCCATTATCTAAAAAGGTATTTGAAGCTGCTAACGAACCAATAAATAGAAGTTCAGCTTTTTTCGAAAAATACGTAAGAGATGCAGAATACGTTGCAATCATGGATGTTGCATTTGAAAGTCTTAGATTCAACGATCACGTAATAGTAAATGCACCTTTTTCAAAAGAATATAGAAATAAAGAATATATAGGAAGTTTAAAAGAAAAACTTAAAGATTATGATGCAGAGCTTATACCTGTTTGGGTAAGCTGTGATATTGAAGTTTGCCATGAAAGAATGATAAAAAGAAATTCAGAAAGAGATACATGGAAACTTGAACATTGGGATGAATACATAAAAGGAAGGGACTATTCAGTTCCAGATCTTGACGGAGTTTATGTAATAGATAACTCATCTACAGAAAGCTTCAAAAAAGATTTAGACGGATTATTAAAGGTTTTATAATATCCCTTATCCTTTAGAGCCTTTTTTGATTTATAAAAAGGTTTTCTATATAACATTTTAAAATGTTGTCTTCAAAAAAAACCTTATAAACTTCCACGCAAAAAAACTTCCGTAAAATTAAGTGCTTCCAAACTTAATTTTTATGGGAGTTTCATTTTTAAGCAAATTAGAAGGAACTGGACAACAAATTGCATTTAGATTCAGGAACACTTACCCCTCTTTTAAAGAATATTTCACCATATCTAAACAAGTAATTTAATCCGAAAAAAGTTTTCTCAAGCTTTAATTTACTGAGAAAAATTTTTTCTACATTAAATTTATAAAACAATAGTAAAACTATTTATTTTCTGCTCTTGATATCATTTCTTTTACAATATTTACATATTTTTCAGAAACCTGAGGACATGCCTTTAATATATTATCTATTGTATAATCCACATTGCTATCATTTATAATTTTTAAATTTTTACCTTCTTCACAAAGCATACCTTCATCTGATAAAGAGTTATAAATTTCATCTACTACATGTGATTTAATTATTTCATCACTTTCAATGCAATCATTAGAAAAATATAAAACATCTTCGACTACCACAAGTTGACCATATACATATTCCTTTTCATATTCCTTTAAACCATCAGCAATCTTATGCTTTGCGTGCTCAACATGTTTTATATCTAGCACATTAGACTTGTCTTTTCTAGTTAGCAAAGTTCTTACATCTAACTCCATAAGTCTTTTTTTCATATGCTCAGAAAAATTTTCTCCAAATTCCTCTATAAACATTTTTATAGATATTCTTTTTTTTCTTCTATTATTGATTCTCAATATGAACGCACTCCTTTTTCACTTAATTTTTCAAACTAAATTGGCAGCATATCCATTATAAAAAACCACCTATATAAGGTGGCATATAACTATTAATAGAAATATTTAAGTTTTTCGTATTAACTTTTTATAAAGCCAAAATTTTTAGTAATAATATTTATCACTTATTATTAGTATATCACAAATTTCAATAAGCAACAAATTTGCTTAAATACTAACGCCATAAAATGCTACAAAAGATTTATAGTAATATAAAAATGGTGTTGTAAAACTTCGTTTCTAGTAACTTTACAACACCATTTTAACTTCGAGAGTTTTTATTTACTGTTTGCATTTTTCAAATTAATAATTCCGAATCATTATACTATTGACCATTTTTATAAGTTTAAAGACCAAAACTAAATTACACCCTTTTAACCATAATTAAAAGATTTTAAATTTTCTATTATAAAAGTCAACTCCTCCCCTCTATTATTAATTCATCAACCATTCTTAACTATAAATAAAGTTTATAAAAGCAATAGTTATATTTCAGAAATTTCAAAAAATAAAACCAACAATTAATTAACATAATAATTAATTGTTGGCCGGTTGCACAAGTAACTCCAAATCTCTAAAGTGCCCACATAGAAGAGATTTATCATAGTTTCCAACTTTTCTAAAAAAAACTATTAATAATATTATTATAATATCACATAAGCATAAAAAGTCAATATTTAACTTGATAATTATAAAGTTTAAACATTAGTGACATAAGCTTTTACTAACATTCTTTTAAAACATAGTCTTTAGGTCAAATCTTCTTTCCTTTTTCTTTCAAGCTGTGAAAATATACACCCACAATAATCCTGCCTATATAAATTATATTCTCTTGAAAGCTCTATAGAACGCTTATAACCATTTTTCTTTTTAAAATCAGAATAGAGATATTGTATATCATACTCTTTTCCAAATTTCTCTCCTATTTCATTTAGTTTTTGAGCATTTTTATAAGGACTTATTGACAAGGTAGTTGTAAAATAATCATATCCTTTATCTT
Source organism: Clostridium guangxiense (assembly GCF_021043395.1). Taxonomy (GTDB): domain Bacteria; phylum Bacillota; class Clostridia; order Clostridiales; family Clostridiaceae; genus Clostridium_S; species Clostridium_S guangxiense. Next base: position 68,236 of record NZ_JAJNKE010000003.1, on the reverse strand, counting down.
TAGCAACAGAAGCAGTTTCTCTAAGTCTTAATTCATAACACCTAAAGCATCTCTCTCCTCCTTCACTTTCACTTTCAAATCCCTTAGCAATTGAATAAAATTTATCAGTATCATAGTTTCCTTCTATAAAATCAACTTTATGCTTAGTTTTAAATCTAACTATGAAGTCTTTCTCTTCCTCAACTCTTTTTGTATACTCGTCTTGAGGATATATATTAGGATTATAATAAAAAACCGTTATTTTAAAATAATTAGATAAATATTCAATTACATAACTACTGCAAGGTGCACAGCAACTATGAAGTAAAAGTGAAGGAACTTTGTTCTCCTTTAATATTTCCTTTATAATATCATCAAGCTTATTTTGATAATTTATTTTCATCTTTTCACCTCAAACTAAAGTAACTATTAGTATGTAATTCTCCATGTATTTTAATTTATTATATCATGTTTAATTTTATTTTAAAATGTATATACTACTACATATAAAATACAGAAAGGAAGATTTTTAAATGGAAAAACAGAAGAAATCAAGTACAAATAATCAATGGGCATCATTACCTGAAGAAAAAACTCAAAACTGCAATTCAAGTACTAAAAATGATAAAACTGCCACTGATAATAAATGGACATCAACTTTAAAAAACAATGTTGAGGACAAATAAAAAATTGGGGCTGCCGCACTAAAAAAATTGCGAAACAATCATAACAGTTAAGGATTTTAACAAGCAAAGTGAAGTTAAAATCCTTAACTTTAATTATTTTCTTTATTTATTATTAATGTTATGCCGTTCTTTTACTCTTCAAGGCTATATTTATTGCATTGAAAAGTACAATTGACGCAACCGTGTTAATAGCACATGCTGGTATTACAATTGATAAAAACAATATTCTAAAACTCCCTGGAAGTCCCACCATAATTGATGCAGAAGTTAAAAACACAAAGCCGCTTATTATAGTTCCTATTGCAGTTATCACCACTATTTTTATTTGATTATTCAATATTTTTCTAAAAGGTATCATAATTAAAAATATGACATTAGTAGTAATAAATTTATCTATTATATTAGGAAGCTGACCTCCTGGAAATGTTGTACTAGCTGCACTTAGTAAGCCAGCAACAATTCCACAGCAGAGACAAGTTTTATAATCATCATTAAGAATTATTATTATAAATAGCAGTGTTAAATAAAAATCAGGTTTCATGCCTAAAACTAAAGGCGGTGTGATTTGATGCAATATAGCACCTATAGCTAAAAGCAAAGAATTAATAACTATCTTTTTTATATTCATAATATTTCTCCCCTTATATTTTTAATTTGTAACAAAAGCAAAACTATTATTTAATGAAGCCGGCCTTTTATTAAAAAATAGTTAAAAATAAAAAACTCCGCCCAAATACATACTATAAACTATGTATTAGGACGGAGATACTTCCGCGGTACCACCTAATTTGTGTCAAAAACACCTCTTGATTCGAATACTAACATATTCTATCCGTTATAACGTACGGCAAACGTTAACTACTACTCTTCTTTAATTAAAAGAATTTCGGTTTACTCTTCAAGGGTCCATTCACCATTAGTTATTGCACCGAGATTCCACCATCCTCAGCTCTCTTTAGCTAAACTAAATACTTACTCTTCCCTATCAACAGATTTGTCATTACTTTATTTTATAATACCATTTTTATAGAATTTGTCAATAGAAAAAATATTGAATATAAATTTGAATTTAAATAAAGTTTTTTTTAAACAAAAGGCAAATTAGCCTAAAAAACTATTTAGAAGTAAATTTTCAATACGATAATATATTCATAGATAGATATTATATGTTAAGAAAAAATATAATAATTTATAGTTATATAAAAAGTACTAATAAAATAAATTATTACAACAGTTTAAATATTATATATGAGGTGAGTTAGATGTTGTCGAAAAGTAAATTATTGCCTATTAATGAACTAAAAGCAGGAATGATATCTGCTAGTGATATAAAATTCGGAAATAGCCTGCTATTAGCAAAAGGAGTTCCTATATCCGAATCAAGCATAAACATATTAAGCGAAAATTACATTGTTGATAAAGTAGAAATTTATGAAGAAGATGATGATTATAATAAACAGCTGCAGACTAAAGTTAAAACTGTAGAAGAATTAGAAAGAAACTTCAACGAATTATCATCAAATCTTGAAGATATCTTTAATAATATATACTCCCTGCAAGTTAACGGCATTGAAGATCTAAGAGTTTTCTCAAAAAAAATTCAAGAAGAATTTAAATCTACAGGTTTAGTAATTAGGGACATAGTATCTCACGGAAGTAATGATAAAAATATATACAGACATAGTGTTAATGTAGCAGCTATTAGTTTTATACTTGCAAAATGGCTTGGTTTCAATGAAAAAGAAGTAAACTTATTAACCTATGCTGCACTACTACATGATTTTGGGAAAACACAAATAGATCCAAAAATAATTAATAAAGAAGGAATTCTAACGAGAGATGAAGTAGAAATTATTAAAACGCATCCTGTCATAGCATATCACTTTGTTAAAAAAATTCCATTCATTGATTCATCCGTTGGAATTGGAGTATTAATGCATCATGAAAGAATGGATGGTACCGGATATCCTATGCATATAAAGGAAGATAAGATTCACAAGTTTGCTAAAGTAATAGCAATAGCCGACTTATTTGACAATGTCAGCTCTAACAGATATTTTAAAGAGGTGTCAGGTCCGTTTGATGCACTAAAAGTAATTCAAGAAGAAAGTTTAGGAAAGCTTGATAATATGTATTGCAATATGTTTTTAAATCACATAGTTAATTATTATATGGGGGAAAATGTTATTCTTAATGATGAAAGATCATGTAAAATAATCCAAATTGATTTAAATGATATTACAAAGCCTCTTTTACTGGATGATAATGGATTTTTAGATCTTAGAAAAGAAAAAGACTTGTATGTAACAAAATTAGTTGTTTAGTTACATATTATAGATGTACTGCCTTCAGGCAGTACATCTATAATATGTTTTCACTGTATATTACTTAATGTTTCATCAAGAACTCTGCATACAAAATCACATTGATTTTTTTCTATTGTTAAAGGTGGTTCTATTCTTATAGTTTTTGCATTTATAAGAGTTCCTGCAACTAGCACCCCTTTATCAAACAAACCTTTTGATACTTTATAGCCAGTTTTATCACTTTCAAATTCAATTCCTATCATAAGTCCCATTCCTCTTACTTCTTTAACTATATTTTTATATTTACTGGCTACTTTTCTAAGTTCAGCCATAAAATATGCTCCTATTTTTTCTGCTCTCTCTGGCATCTTATCTTCAATTAAAACATCGATTGTAGCAATTGCTGCTGCGCAGGATAGTGGATTTCCTCCAAATGTAGTAGTATGAATAAATGGATTAGGAAAGAATTCCGAGAATACATCCTCCGTTGCAATTACAGCGCCAATTGGCATTATTCCTCCTCCTAAAGCTTTTGCAAGACACATTATATCAGGTTCTACTCCATAGTTTTCAACACAAAACATTTTTCCTGTACGTCCCATTCCAGTTTGAACTTCATCTGCAATAAGTAAAATATCAAAATCTTCACATATTTCTTTTACCTTTGCAAAATAATCATGGGGAGGAACTATGACCCCTCCCTCACCTTGAATAGGCTCCAGAATAATCGCGGCAATATCTTCACCAACCATGCTAGATGCCCTTACTGTTTTATACATCATATCCACATCACCATAAAATACACGTTTAAATCCTGAAACAAGAGGCATAAAAGGCTTTCTAAACATTCCTTTTGATGTAGCTGACAGTGAACCTAAACTTTTTCCGTGAAATGCTCCAACAGTAGATATAAAGTAATTTTTGCCTTTTTTCTTTTGATGTATTTTTGCAAGCTTTATAGCTCCTTCCACAGCTTCTGTTCCACTATTACCAAAGAAGGAATATTGAAGTTTTCCAGGTGCTATTTGTGCAAGAAGTTTTGCCAGTATTGCTCTTAAAGGGTCAAGCAAGTCCTGACTATGAAGCGCCTGATGCTTTAGTTGAGCATTTACTGCTTTTAAGACTTTTGGGTTTCTATGACCCACATTATAAATTCCAAAGCCTCCAAGGCAATCAATATATTCTTTACCATTTACATCAACAAAACTGTTGAGTCCTGCATCTTTCCATTCTACTGCCGCATATTGTCCACCTTTAGTAACAGATTTTCTATACTCAAGAAAACCAGGATTAACAAAGTTTCTAAAATCATCAACTGTTTCCTTTATTATGAATTTTCTGTCATTTTCATCTAGTTTGTCCTTGGATATAAAATTCAATACCTTATGAGTATATTCAATTAAAGAATCCTCATCCTCCTCTTCTAGCTGATACTTATTTTTTAAGTCTTCTTCCATAATTTCAGCATTGTTGCTTATCATAAAACCACACTCCTTAATTTTTATTTAATTTTAATTGAAGCAATTCTGAAATAATAGCAACACTTAATGTTATCACTATCATCACAGTTGACAGCGCATTTATTTCTGGTGTAACCCCTACTCTTACCATTGAATATATTTTTAATGGCAAGGTTTCGTAACTTGGTCCCGAAACAAAAAAGCTTATTATTACATCATCAAGAGAAAGAGTAATTGCCATAAGAGCACCTGCCGCTATTCCTGGTAGTATTATTGGCAGTGTAATCTTAGAAAAAGTTTGAAATTCATTTGCATAAAGATCCATTGCCGCATCCTCAAGAGAACTGTCAAATCCACTTAATTTTGCTCTTACAACGACAACTACATAAGATATACTAAAGGTTACATGTGCAAGTATAAGTGTTATAATTCCAAGAGTTATTTTAGCTTGAGAAAAAAACACTAAAAGCGAAATTCCCATTACAATTTCAGGTATTATTATTGGCACATACAAAAGACCATCTAAAGCCGTTTTTCCTTTAAACTTATATTTATACATTCCTACTGCCGCAAGAGTACCTATAGTTGTAGATATAAGTGTACTTGCAAATGCTACCAAAAGACTATTTTTAAGTGCAATAAGTATATCTCCATCACTAGCAAGCTGATAATACCACTTCATTGTAAATCCCTTCCACACCGCATTAACCTTAGAATCATTAAAAGAATATACTATAAGAATTATTATTGGAGCATATAAAACCAAATAGATAAGAAAAGAATATGAAGCTAAAATACTTTTTTTCACTTTATTCCTTTTCATCTAAAACACCTCCAATTTTTTACTGCCTTTTTTAAAGTAAATCACTATAAATAATACAGTTATAGCTATAAGGAATATTGAAATAGCAGAACCAAAAGGCCAATTTCTAGCTGTCAAAAATTGATTTTGTATTAAATTACTTATAAGCATTACCTTACTTCCCCCAAGAAGATCTGGAATAAAAAATAATCCTAAAGCTGGTATAAAAACAAGTAAGCAGCCTGCTGATATTCCCGGAAGTGTAAGTGGTAAAATCACCCTTAAGAATGTCTGAACTGGGTATGCGCCAAGATCACTTGATGCTTCTATATAACTTTTATCTATATTATCAATGGAAGTATACAAAGGAAGAACCATGAACGGAAATAACGTGTATATAAGTCCAAGAAGTACTGAACCATTAGTGTAAAGCATCTGAAGTGGATTTTTTATAATGCCCAAACCAGTTAAGTATGAATTTATAACTCCAGTAGTTCTTAATATAACAATCCATGCATAGGTTCTTACTAAAGAATTTGTCCAAAATGGTATCATAATAAGTATAAACATAATCATTTTATATTTTTTAGGTAAAGTCGCCACAAAATACGCAAATGGATATCCTAAAACAAGACATATTGATGTGGTTAAGAATGAAATCCAAAGTGAATACATCAATATTTTAATATACATTGGCTGCACTAAAGTCTTATAATTTTCAAGCGTAAATTTATATTCAATTTGACCATAGCTTCCCCTTGTCAAAAACCCCATAATTAAAACTATAATAAGTGGAACAGCAACTAACATAAGCATCCAGAACATTACAGGTGATATAGTAAATATATGTCCATATTTCTTTTTCCTTTTTACACTTTTTTCTTTAACATAAATGGTTCTCTTTGAAATTGCTTTATCCATTAACTTATCACCACCCCATCTTCAGATTTCCAGCAAACAAAAATTTCTTTTTTACCCTTTTCAATTTTGAAAGTATCTGCTGCTGGTTCATTTACTATAATTTCTCTTCCACTGTTTAATGTAACAACGGTTCTATTTAGAGCCCCAACAAATATTCTTTCTTTTATTTTTCCTGCCATAACATTGTCAAATTCATTTTTATCATAGCTTAATTTTATTCTTTCAGGTCTTACAGCAATATAAACAGAATTATCCTTTTTAAGCTTAGCTATACTTTCTTTTTTGTCTACAATCTTTACTATTTCACTATCACCTATCAAAGCTCGTGCTTCTATGCCATTGTTTTCTTTAACCCTTCCTGCAAATATATTTGTGTCCCCTATAAAATCGGCAACAAACTTTGTTTTTGGCCTTTCATAAATCTCATCTGGAGTCCCTATCTGTTCGATTTTGCCGTTATTCATTACAGCAATTCTATCTGACATAGTAAGAGCTTCTTCTTGATCATGAGTTACATATATAAATGTAATTCCAAGTTTTCTTTGAAGATGCTTTAGTTCAAATTGCATCTGCTTTCTAAGTTTTAGATCCAACGCTCCAAGGGGTTCATCCAAAAGTAAAACCTTAGGATTATTTACAATAGCCCTTGCAATAGCAATTCTTTGCTTCTGTCCTCCACTTAGTTTATTAGGATATCTTTTTTCAAAGCCGTTAAGCTCGACAAGCTTTAAAACTTCTATAACTTTTTCTCTTATTTTTTCTTTTGAAAACTTTTTTATTTTAAGCCCAAAGGCTATATTGTCAAATATATTCATGTGAGGGAAAAGTGCATAATTTTGAAATACTGTATTTACATCTCTCTCGTATGGATTTTTATTTGAAACATCTTCTCCATCAAGTAATATTTTGCCTGATGTAGGTTCCTCAAATCCAGCGATCATCCTAAGAGTGGTTGTTTTTCCACATCCACTTGGCCCAAGAAGAGTTAAAAATTCGCCTTTTGTTATACTTGCACTTATATTGTCAACTGCTTTTTGAGACGAAAATGCCTTCACAACATTTAAGAGTTGAATCATATATTCCATAATACTTGCCTCCTTTTTTACTGTTTAAATTGTGTCCATATAGAATCATATATTTTTGTAGTATCACCTACATCCTTTATGTGCTCATCCTTAGCAGAAACATCCTTATCTGGGTAAAGGGTTTTATTATTTAAATACTCATTTCCAATATACTTACGTGCCGCCTCATTTGGATTAGTATATGGATATGCCTTTGATATTTCTGCGCTTACCTGCGGCTGCAGTACAAAATTTATGAATAACTCTGCATTTTCCTTATGTTTTGCACCTTTGGGAATTACAAAATTATCTTCAAAAGCATACATACCCTCCTTTGGAAAAAATGTTTTAAGATCCTTATTGTCCTTTTCTGCTAAATAAGCTTCTGCTGTCCAGCAATATCCGACAGATGCCTCTCCATTAATTAATGCCGTTTTAGGACTATCGCTGTCAAATATCTTTATATTTGGTTTTAACTTTTGAAGCTCACTTTTCGCCTCATCAAGCCTACTTTTATTTGTTTCATTAAACGAGTATCCAAGTTTTTTAAGCGTCATACCTATAAGTGCTCTTTCATCATTTAAAACCACCATAGAGCCTTTAAATTTACTATTCCAAAGATCACTATAGCTGCTTATACCTTGAGGAAACTTCTTAGTATTTACAACTGTAACTACATTCCCACATAAGTACGGAACACTATATTCATTTTTAGGATCAAAGGATAAATTTTTATATTGAGTTCCTATATTTTTTAAATTAGTCACCTTATCCTTATCAACCTTCTCAAGTAAATCTTGTTTTTTCATAATATCAACCATATAATCACTTGCAACTGCTATATCATATTGACCTCCACTTGCCTGAATTTTAGCAAGCATTTCTTCATTTGATGAATAAGTTGTATAGTTAACTTTAATGTTATATTTTTTTTGAAATTCATTGATTACTGATTTAGGTAAATATTCTGTCCAGTTAAAAACGTTAAGTGTTCCACCTCCAGAATTAGAATTTGCAGTACTTGAACTACTGCACCCTGTTAACACAGCTACTATGATAATAGTTGCTAAAGATATACTTACAAATCTCTTTATTGTCTTATATTTCATTTTCAATATCCCTCCTAACTTTAACTTATCATTTCAATTTTATCCTTTTCATTTGCATCTGCTATTTTATCTTCAAAATACAGCTTATACAAAACAGCGCCAAATCCGACAAGAATTATTAAAGTTTTATTCTTTAAACCAATTTATAGGCTTAACATCTAAATTAATATTTATTTGTTTAACCTCTGTATATTCTTCATATCCAAACACACCCAGCTCCCTTCCAATACCGCTTTGTTTATATCCACCCCAAGGTGCCTCATTATATGTTGGATTATATGTGTTTATCCACGTTATTCCAGCGCGCAATTTCTTTATAACTCTATGAGCTTTTGCAATATCATTTGTAAAAACTCCTCCTGCAAGACCATAAGGTGTATTGTTAGCAAGATATACAGCTTCTTTTTCATCTTTAAATTTTTGTACTGCTAAAACCGGTCCAAAAATTTCCTCTCTAACAATTTTCATATCTGGTGTAGTATCTATAAATATAGTAGGCTCAACAAAATACCCATTTTTAAGTTCATCTGTGAGAATTCTATTTCCACCGCAAACTAATTTAGCTCCTTCCTCCTTACCATATTCAATATACTTAAGCACCTTATTCATATGCTCTTCTGAAATTAAAGGTCCCATTTCAACTCCTTCTTCTGTACCCTTACCTATTTTTATTCTTTTAGCTCTAGCTACAAGTCTTTCTATGAATCTATTATAAATGCCTTCTTGTAAAATAAGCCTCGAACCAGCGGAACAAACCTGCCCTTGATTACAAAATATAGCAAACAGTGCATAATCAACTGCTGTTTCAAAATCAGCATCATCAAAAACTATATTTGGTGATTTTCCTCCAAGTTCAAGAGAAATATTTTTTATATTCGAACTAGCCGCTTTCATTATGCTTCTTCCTGTAGATGTGCCACCTGTAAATGCAACCTTATCCACTTCCATATTTACTGCTATTTCATGACCAACTGTTTCTCCTGCTCCTAAGACCAAATTAACTACACCTTTTGGGAAACCCACTTCTTCAAATATTTCAAAAAGTTTAATAGCAGATAACGGTGTCAGTTCTGAAGGCTTAAAAACAATTGTATTGCCAGCTGCAAGTGCAGGAGCAATTTTCCATATTGACATCAAAAGTGGATAATTCCATGGAACTATCATTCCACAAACACCTATAGGCTCCCTTACAACCATCGCTTGCACATCATCTGGAACTTCATAAGTCATACCATGTGGTTTTGTAGTAAGTCCTGCAGAATACCTAAGACAAGCAGCAGAATCACTTAAATCACATTTTGTTTCCCTTAACGCTTTACCATTATCAATAGTTTCTAAGTACGCAAGTTCCTCTGATCTTTTTTCTATTATATCTGCCACCTCAAATAATAATCTTGCTCTTTCTACTGCTGATGTATCCATCCATCCATCATCATAAAAAGCTTTCTTTGCTGCCTTTACTGCTAATTTTACATCATCTTTATTTCCTTCTGTAGCCACAGCTATAATTTCTCCATTTGCTGGATTTATTATATTTCTTGTTTGACCACTTGCTGAAATCTTCCATTCTCCGCCAATGTACATTCTTAAAACATTTTCCATCCAAAGCACTCCTTTTACATTTTTATAAATTTACGAACTATTTTTTAACGATTATTTATAATTTTATTCATATGTTTAATATTTTATTACTAATGTCATATATAATTTATCATATTGTTAATAAAACTTCCATGTTTAAACTGGACAAATATAAACCGACATTTATGTATTCTTGTAACAAAGGTATCCTAATATGTAAATAAAAGCATATAAGCATAACTAAAAAGAGGCTGTCGCACTAAAAAAATTTCGAAGCAATCATAATAGTGAAGTTAAAACCCTTCACTTTAATTAGTTCGCAATTTTTTATATTCAGTGCAACAGCCTCTTTTATATTGGATAAACAACCCAGAACTCAAAAATTGTAAATTTCAAATTCCACATTGTCTATCTATACAATATGCTAATACCTTATTTCCCAAGGGTTTTCTTTACCCTCAATAAATGAAATACAACTTAGTATAGAGTTTTCTACCATATCACTTACTGCCTGATCTGTATAAAATGCAGTATGTGGAGTGACAATTACATTAGGATAAGATTTCAAAATCGCAAGCTGTCTGTTGTCAAGTATCTCGCATTTTAAATCATTATAATAAAGATTTGTTTCATGCTCAATAACATCTAAAGCTGCACCACCAATCTTTTTACTTTCAATGGCATCGATAAAATCATCTGTATTTATAAGTGAACCTCTAGCTGTATTTATAATAAATACACTATCTTTCATTTTCTTTATTGACTCTTTATTTATAAGATGATAATTATCCTCTGTTGCTGGGGCATGCATAGTAATAACATCGCTATTTTTAAACAATTCATCTAAAGAAACATAATCCACATATTTCTTCATTTTTTCGTTTTCATATATGTCGTAAGCTATTATTTTACAATCAAATCCACTTAAATTTTTAATTACAGTTTGTCCAATTCTTCCTGTTCCAATAACCCCTATAGTTAAATTATGTAATTCTTTGCCTTGAACGCCTATTAAAGAATAATCCTGTACTCTACTTCTCTCCATAATAGGTTTCATTTTTCTTGTAGCCATAAGAATAAGCATAGTGGTGTAATCAGCAACACTCCTTGGAGAATATGTAACATTTCCAATATGCATCCCCAATTCCTTAGCTTTCTTAATATCAATATGATCGTATCCTATTGTTCTTGTTGATATGAATTTAACCCCAATTTCATAAAATTTTTGCATTAATTCAGCATTAATAGGTGTAGTTATAATACTTAAAGCATCAAACCCCTTTGCCAAATTTACAGTTTCTAAATTTGGTGCTTCCTCCGTAAGTGTTAAATCTACATTATACTTTTCTTTAAATTTGTTAAAATATTCTGTCTCATCTGACCTATGGCTATATGCCAATATTTTCATGGTCTAAGCCCCCTTCTTATAAATATAACTAATACGTAATAGTTGTCAATTCTATTATATCACCTTTTTAATGAATAAATCTTAATTTATTCTATTAAAGCCAAGGTTTTAAATAAGCTTCTCTGTTTTAATGCACATCATTTTTTACACTTTTTATACTCAAAATTATGCCTAAAATAAAGGTTATAATTAAAACAATTTCTCCAAGTGAATAATTAGTGTAAGTTCGTCCATCTAAGTGAGGACCCAATATAGTTGGAACTGTCCATGGAAATAAAGTATTAAACGGAGTATTTAATATTAAAAGATTAACACAAATTGAAGCAACTCCAAGTATTAAAGAAGGAATCATGCTTTTATTGTAAATGCTTAAAAATGCCATTATAGGAACCAATGCAAAATGCATGATAATCATAAGCACATATGCTTTGCCATATGCAAGTAAAATATTTGCAGTAAGCGGTTCATGTTTTATAATAATTCCCGAAGTCATCAATAAAACAAATGAAGTTATAGTAGTAATTGAAATCAAAATTAACATTACAATCAATTTTCCAATAAAAAATTGAACTCGGCTTATTGGATATGTGAACATAACATTCACTGTATTTTCGCCATATTCTCTTGAAAATATAAATCCAGCTATTAAAGCAAAAAATCCAACTGCCATAAGTAAATTAAAAAATGTAGCAGCATTTGAAACATATTCATTCCAATCAACTATTGGATATTTTTTATTAAATGCATACATAGAAAATATTAAAGCATCTGGCAAAATAGCACACAATGGAATGCACCATAAAATCTTACACTTTTTTAATTTTATAAATTCTGTACTGATAACAGCTGGCAAACTCCAAACCTTATTCATTTTTGTCACCTCCAACCAAGTTAAGGAAATAACTTTCAAGACTATCTCTCATTAATAATATTTCTTTAACCTCAATGCCATTTTGTATAAGCGTTTTATTTATATTGGAAGTTTCATTAAGCTTCTCATAAATTTTAATTTCTCCAGCCTTTGATATTAAATAATCTTTTATACCTAGCTTTTGCTCCAATATAACAACAGTTTCCCTATCATTAGCAACTTTTAAATCTATATAATGCCTGTTCTTCTTCTTTAAAGTTTCCGAATCCACCTCTTCTAAAAGTTTCCCTTTATGCATTATGCCAAGTCTTGTGGCAAGCTGCTGGACTTCACTTAAAATATGACTTGATATTAAAACAGTTATGTGCCTTTTTTTAGATAAATCAAGTATAAGATTTCGTATTTCCATTATTCCCATTGGATCTAATCCATTGGTAGGTTCATCCAATACTAAAAATTCTGGATTATGCAAAAGTGCTCTTGCAATTCCAAGCCTTTGCTTCATTCCAAGTGAAAAATCCTTTGCCCTTTTATTTGCCGCTTCTGTAAGCCCTACAATTTCAAGCACTTCTTTTATGCAGTTTTCCTCTGGAATACCCATAAGCTTTCTATGAATATTTAAATTTTCTACAGCAGTTAAATTACCATAAAAACCAGGGAACTCTATTATTGATCCAACTCTTGCTAAAATATGCTTTTTGCCTTCCGTTAATTTCTCACCAAATAGTTCAACGCTCCCGTTTGTTGGTTTTATAAGTCCCAAAATCATTCTCATTATAGTTGTTTTGCCTGCACCATTTTCACCCAAAAGTCCATAAATATCACCCTTTAATATATTCATGTTTAAATTATCAGCTGCTGTATTTTCTTTATACTGCTTAGTTAAATTACACGTTTTAAGTACACTCTCCAACTTTAAAGCCTCCCAACTTTAATTCTTTTGCCTTATTACATAAAAGATAATATAACTTAACTTTTAAGCAGCTTTTACAAAAACCTTACAAAAGTCTTAAATCTAATATAACGGCAGTGAAAAGGAAAAGGTAGTTTTCTCATTGCTGCAAACCGAAACTTCTCCATTTAACTTTTCTACAAGACTTTTAACTATAGCAAGCCCCAGTCCACTTCCTTTAACTTCTTCGTTTCTTGAAGGTTCTGCTGTGTAAAGCCTATCAAAAACATATGATATATCCTTTTGTGGAATGTTTTTCCCCATATTCCATATCTCAATCCAGGCATTAAGTTTTTCCTTCCGCATTCTTATGCCAATAACTTTTCCATCTGCTCCGTATCTAAATGCATTGTTCAAAAGATTAGAAAGTATTCTATCAACAGCCTTTACATCCGCTAAAACAAATAAATCCTCTTTAGGCAGCTCAATACTAGGCTCAATCCCCCTATTTACAAATTCTTGATAAAAGCTAGCTATAGCTTCTTTAACTGTATCTGTTAAATTAACTTTTTCTTTCTTAATAGCTATGTCTCCAGCATCCAGCTTTGACATTTGAAAAAAATCTTCAAGAAGCAAATATAATTTTTTAGCTTTTGAGTATGCTATCCCCCAATATTTGTTTTTTTCTTCTAAGCTTAAGTTCTCATCTTTTTTTACAGCCTCTAAATATCCTAGTACCGAAGTTAATGGTGTTCTTAAATCATGTGATATATTAGCTATCATTCTTTTTCTTGATTCTTCAAGATATTCTTTCTTATCATAAATTTCTTGAAATTCTTCCATAATTGCATTCATATTAATTCCTAGTTCTTTTATCCTCCTGTCACCTGAATAAAAACGCAGCCTGGCATTAAAATTTCCTTTTCTTATAAGGCTCAAAGTTTTATTAATCTCGTTTATTTGACTTGAAATATAAATATCTCTTAAAATTAAAATCATACAAATAATTCCTATCAAAATTGATATACATATATTCAAAATTTAAGCTTCCCCCTTTTAATCACTTAATTTATATCCTATACCCCAAACAGTTTTTATATATTCATGCTTCTCTGTATTTTTATTTATTTTATTTCTAAGACGGCTTATATGAACCATAACCGTATTTTCATCAGTCATATATTCTTCCTGCCAAACAACATTAAAAATTTGTGATTTAGTAAATACTTTATCTGGATATTGCATAAAAAGCTTCAATATTTCAAATTCTTTTGCAGTAAGCGTAATATCTATACCCTTGACTGTTAACTTATATGTACTTAAATTCAATATAAGTTCTTCATACTCCAAAATTTCATTTTCTTTAACTTCACCCTTATTAAATTCTATATACCTTCTTAACTGTGCTTTAACCCGGGCTAACAATTCTCCTATTTCAAATGGTTTAGTCATATAATCATCGGCTCCAAGTTCTAAACCAAATATTTTATCAGTTTGTTCATCCTTTGCTGAAAGTATAATAACCGGAATTGTATACTTATTTCTTATTTTTAAAAGAACCTCTCCGCCACTTAACTTTGGCAGCATTAAGTCTAAAATTACTAATTGATATTCTTCATTTTCTAATTTTTCCACAGCTTGTACCCCATCGAAACTGCATTCTACATTGTAGCCTTCTTTTTTTAAATAACTTGAAATCAGATAATTGATTTCCTTATCATCCTCAGCAACCAAAATATTAACTTTAATCACGTTATCCCTTCATTTCTTAAGTAAAATATTATATTTTATATTCTATTCTTACTTTGTATTACATTCAATATAAAAATATCGCAGAATAATAATATCTTCTAATACTATTATCCTGCGATTACTGTTATTATTAAAAAACTAAAGTTAAAAACTACTATCACTCAGCAATTTTTCAATTCCAAGTCCAGGTCCTTCATTTAACGTAATGCCGCTGTTATTATAAATTGCTCCTCCCACAACATCATCTCTGCTGCATAAAACCGGGCCATCAAGATCAATTTTTGTTATTACTTTTTTAGCCGCTGCAAGATGAACCGCAGCAGTAACACTGACTTTTCCCTCAAGCATGCATCCAAGCATACATTCCATTCCATAAACTTCTGCTAATGAACATATCTTTAATGCATTGTATATTCCACCAGTCTTCATAAGCTTTATATTTATTAAATCTGATGCTCTCATTTCCATTACCTTTGCTGCATCCTTTGGCGAAAATACACTCTCATCCGCCATAACTGGAGTATCTACATTATCTGTAACCAGCTTTAGTCCCTCTAAATTTGAAGCTATCACGGGCTGTTCTACAAGTTCTATATCCACAGCTGCATCTTCAATTTTTCTAAGTGTCCTTACAGCTTCTTTAGGCTCCCAGCCTTGATTTGCATCTATTCTAAGCTTAACATCATAGCCAACAGCTTTTCTTATAGCCTTCATTCTTTCTATATCAAGCTTTGAATCCTTTCCAACTTTTATTTTCAAAGTTTTATATCCAAGTTTTACAGCTTCTATGCTATCCCTAGTCATTTCTTCTGGGGAATTAACACTTATTGTAATATCAGTTTCAAGCTTATTTCTGCAGCCCCCAAGAAGCTTATATAATGGTGCTTTATAAAGTTGTCCATATAAATCATAAAGTGCAATATCTACTGCTGCTTTGGCACTCGTGTTTCTTACAATGCAGGAATTTAATTTTAAAAGTATACCTTCTAAATTTTCAATATCCATTCCAACTATAGCTTTTTTTATATAACTTTTTATGGCACCTTCTATGGATTCTGTTGTGTCGCCAGTTACAAGTGCTGTAGATGCTGCACTTCCAAAACCAATGTTTCCTGTATCTGTAATTATCTTAATAATGACATCATCTACGCTATTTACACTTCTAATAGCCGTTTTAAATGGCTTTTTTAACGGCACAGACATATGTCCTATAACTATATCTTTAATAATCACACTACGCACTTCCTTATCGTATTCTTTTCATTCTTGTCGACATCCTTGTATTTTCAAGAAACTCTTTTACATCCTCAAACATACATCCAGCTACTGAAGTAAATAATATGTCTATAACATTTAATTGAGCTATTCTTGAAGACATGGCTCCACTTCTAAATGTGATTTCTGGAGACAAGACAAATAAATTTATGTCACATAAATTACTTATAGAATTGCTTCCAAACTTAGTTACACTTATTGTAGTTGCCCCTGCATTTTTAGCAACCTCAATAGATTCAAAAGTATCCCTTGTTTCACCAGAATATGAAATAGCAACAGCAACATCATCTTTTTTAAGGTTCGATGCAAATTCCATTTGTAGATGTGTATCAGAAGTGGCTCTCACATTTTTGTTTATTCTTGTGAACTTTTGAAATGCGTCTAAAGCTACTATATAAGATGCACCTACACCATAAAAATCTATTTTATCAGCTTTTGAAATAACTCTAATAGCTTCTTCTAAAGATTTCTTCGATAAAACCTCCATAGTATTATCTATAGATTTTTTATTATTATAGCTTATGTTTTTTATTATAGTATCTATGCTGTCTTGCGGATTTATATCAGTATACATATCTTCATCTTTATTAACTGTTACAGTATCTTTCGCTATAGTTATCCTAAACTCTTTATAACCCTTGTAGCCTAAAATTTTACAAAGCCTTACTACGGCCGATTGAGAAGAATTACTTTTATCAGCAAGATCTTTTATTGATAGATCAGATATTTCCTTGGGATTAGTTAAAATATAATTAGCTATTTTCTTTTCTGATGGATTTAAATCGTTAATTATCTCTTTTACACGAATTAGACTCCCGTACATCAAATTATCCTCACTTTTGCTCTTATTTTTAGTCTTTATTTTAAATAAGCATTGGTTTCTACTCTTGTTTAAAACAAAGTTTCATCATAAATCTTTATTAAAATTCTTTTAAAAAATAGTTTGCTTTTTACAACAATAATATCATGTTTTAATTCACAATGCACTATAAAAAAAGCCATATACAAGCTTTGAAAGCTTTCCTATAATATCCTTTGAAATATAATTAAATTCCGAATTTCGTACAAATATACCTAGTATATATTCGTTATCATTAATATTAAAAATTCCAATGTCATGATTCAAATTATCTAAATCTCCAGTTTTGTGAGCACACTTAACATCACTTGGTAAATACCTTAGCAGCATTTCATGATCAGTATTTTCACTCAAAATTTTTATCATTAAGTTGCACATCTCTCTGTCTAATATTTCATGGTTATAAATTTTTTGAAATAAAATCAGCATATCAGAAGCACTTGTAAGGTTTTCTCTACCACTTTTTACTGCAACTACATCCATCATTTTTCTTTTTAAAATAGTAGTTTTTAATCCTATCTTTTTAGCGTAGTCATTTATTTTTTCCATTCCAAGCAAATCTATGAGTATATTTGAAGCAGTGTTATCACTGGATATTATCATGAGAGTTAAAATATCAATAAATTCATAAGTACTGTTTTCAAGACATGTTATTATACTATAAGGAGTTCTATCAGAAGCTTTTACCCTAATTTTCTCATGTAAATCATGTACACCGTTAATAACTTGATTTAAGGCTTCTGCCATTATAATTACTTTTATTGTGCTTGCAGAGGGAAAAGTTTCATTTTCATTAATGTATACGTAATTTGAAGTATTTTTGAGATCTAAAAAAACCACAGAAACATTTTCTTTTCTTAAATTTATAAACCTTTGTATACTCTCCTTTAAGCTTTTAATTTCATACAACTTACATCACTCTCTCTAATATAAATGATACCTTTTCTTTAATTTTTTGAACTTTACAACTTCTTCCTGCCACTGCTTATATATCTTATTAACATCTATTTCATTTTTCCTAAGAATGCTATCTCCAGCTAACAAATCAATTCCATATACTAGTTTTTTTCCTTCAAATGTAATAAACTGAAACTTATTTTTGCTTTCCTGTTTTATAATCTTATAAAGAAAAAGTGCTGTTTTAACAGGCTTATATGTTTTTCTGTCCGTCACATGAATTTGCACTCCTTCACAAAGTTTACCTGCATATTTTGAAAAAGTTGGGGTAAAAAATATTGGTCTAAATTTAACACCGTCAAGTTTTAATTCATTCATTATATTTGCAATTTTAAAGCCATCAAGCCATGGTGTTCCAATAATTTCAAAGGGTCTAGTTGTTCCCCTTCCTTCTGAAATATTTGTTCCTTCAAAAATGCAAGTTCCAGGGTAAACTACAGCTGTATCAACAGTTGGCATATTAGGTGATGGCATTATAAAACTTAGTCCAGTAGCTTCATAATACATTTCCCTTCTCCAATTCTTCATAGGAATAACCTTTAATTTACAGCCTATTAAAAACTCTTCGTTAAAAAGCTTAGCTGTTTCTCCTATTGTAAGACCATATCTTTGAGGAATTGGATATCGACCAACAAAAGAGCTGTAATTTTTATTCAAAATATTACCTTCAACATCATTTCCATTGATTGGGTTGGGTCTATCAAATACAACAAATTCCTTATTAAACTCCTCACAGCTTTCCATAGCATACGACATAGTATAAAGGTATGTGTAAAATCTTGCGCCCACATCTTGAATATCAAAAGTAAGTACATCAACATTTTTAAGTATTTCTTTAGATGGCCTTTTGTTTTTTCCATACAAGCTGTACACCTTTATTCCAGTTTTTAAATCAATATAACTTTCAACTTCTTTTCCTGCCTGTATATCCCCTCTTATCCCATGTTCTGGTGAATAAAGTGTTGTTAAATTTGTACTTTTCCTTAAAATATCTATTGTGCTTTTAAATTCACTATTATATCCGGTATTATTAGTAATGAGACCAATTCTTTTATCTTTAAAAATGCCTATATACTCATTTATATTATCTATACCAGTTTTAACTTTTTCCATTTACAATACCTCTTTAGATGCCTTTTTATATTGCTTCCAGGGCATAAAATTAAACTTTCCATAAAAATCAAGCAAATCTCTATCAACCCAATCTATAACCATTTTATTTACATGCCTTTTTTGTAATATTTCAAGTGATTTGCAGAGTATAAGCATACCAAGCCCACGTTTTCTATAATCCTTATCTACTCCTATAGGGCCTAATCCACCATAATTTCCACCAAGAAGTCCTCTCCAGTATATAGACGGTCCAATAAATTTGCTTTTGTTGTCATATATATGTGCAAAGCCAATTACAGTGTTTTTGTCTTTTAAGACCACTACATCCCTATCTTCCATTCCTATATCAAAGAATTCCATAAATTCCTCATACCATCTTCCAGAAAAATTTTTTTCTAAAAGAGCCATAAGACTTTTTCTATCATCAAATTTTAAAATATTTACTTTGTAACCTTCAAAATCGCTTAAAGCTTTAAATTTTATTTTAGATATATCACATATTAAATCATAAAAACTATCTTCTATTTTATAATTTCTTTTCTTAAAAAACTCTTCCGAAACTAAACATTCTAGAGGAATTCCAGGAAAAAAGTGATAAGTATCGCTGCCTAAACGTATTATTTTAACTCCTAAATTAATTAAATCTCTTTCTGCCATATCCAAAAGTTTGGTTCCTATTCCTCGATTTCTATAATTTATATCTACAATTATCGAATTTATATATCCTATTTCATCATTTGGATTTAATTTGCCGCTTTTATAGCTCCACTGTTTATATATTACAAAACCTATTAAAATTTCATTTTCAAAAACACCTAATATATTTTTGCTTTGTTTGTCATTTTCATAGTTCTGCTGAAAAAGTTTTAAATCCATGGGATATATAGCTTCCATATTTGTATTCCACAATTTTACAACATTCCTTAAATCATGAACTTTTTCAAACTCCATTTAATCACTCTCACCTCTTGCTATAAGTACAGCTCCAAAAGCAGAATCATTTTTCATAGGTATTACACTAATTTTAGGATAAAATTCATTTACGTTGTTTTTAAATTCGTCATATAAATATTTAATATTGTTAATAGCTCCTCCTGCCGTTGTCAAAAATATACTTGTATTACCCATATTAAGCCTATTTATAACTGCTTTCACACTTAAAAATAGTTCCTTTGCCGCATATTTAAGTATTTTTTTAGCCACCTCATCTCCTAACTCATATGTGTTAGCTACGACCTTTGTAAGACTGGCTATTTCCTTCTTTCCAGCACCACTTCTATATATATAGTCTATTAAATCCTCATGATATTTTAAATTGAAATGCTCTAATACGCTGCTTTCAAGAATAGTTTTTGGTCCTCTGCCATCATAACTTTTAAGTGCTGACTTTATTGCATTTATCCCTATATCATATCCGCTTCCTTCATCACCTATAATATGTCCCCAACCGCCTGAACGGCAGCTCTTTCCTTCTTCTGTTCTACCATAACAAATAGACCCTGTTCCGCTTATAACTATAATACCACTTCTTTTGCCAATACCGCCTGCCAACGCCACTTCAGCATCATTAACTACTATAACCTTTCCGTTATATCTCATATCTTTTATCATATTTTCTATTATGATTTTATCTTCATCTCTATCAGCTCCTGCAGCACCAATACAAATTGCACTGCATTCACCCAAAGATGCTCCTATGCTTCTTATTCCTTCATATATTAAATCCCGAAATGCTTTTTTAACCTCTTCCTCCGCTGCAGAATTTATATTTGATGGTCCTTTAGTACCTTCTGCAAGAATATTTCCATTCAAATCAGAAAGTTTCATATGAGTTTTAGTTCCTCCACCATCTATTCCTATTACATATTTCATAAACTCACCTCAATCACTTATAGTTTAACTGGCGATACACCTTCTGCCTTTATTTTACCTGTTAAAACTTTAATAGTGCTTTCTATTGATAATTCAGTATATTCATAGGCATTTATATAAGTAGAAATTTCTTTAAAACACAAAATGTCATATGGATTTCTGAGAGAAACCAACACTACGTTAGGATTTATTTCGTTAACTCTTCCCACAAGTTCTATCTGATTTTTATTTAAATGTGCATTGTAACACCCTATTACGACTCTATCGGCATGCGGGCATTCTCCCATTATAGTATCAATTAAACTCTCATCTGGATTCATTGGAATTTGAAATTCAACGCCTTTACATATGCTGTTTAATTTATGGCAAAAAGAAGCAGCAACTTTAATCTTATCATCGGCTCCTGTAAGTGCAATTGCTCTTGGTGATATAGAAACCACTTTTCCTTTAAGAGGTATTAATTTTCTATGATCCTTTAGAACAGTTATGCTCTTACTGCTTATTCTCTCTGCAAAATTTCTATTTTTTTCACTGCATGAATTTTGCTTCAAATTACAGGAAATATTATATTTATCCTTTATTTTCAATATCTTTTTTACAGATTCATTTATTCTTTCTTCTAAAATCTCTCCACCTAATACAGCTTTTTTAATAGCAGCAATACATTTTTTCTGAACATCTTTACTATGAGATATACAAATCAAATCGGCTCCAGCAATAATTGCCTTAACGGCTGCATTATCACTCCCATAAAAATCTGCTATTGCCTTCATTTCCATACAATCTGTAATTATAAGCCCTTTAAACCCCATTTTATTCCTTAGTAGTTCTGTAAGAACGTTATACGAGAGAGTAGCAGGAAGTTTTTTCGGCTCTACCTTAGGTAAAAGAACATGAGCCGACATTATAGCATCAACTCCTACATTGATTGCATTTTTAAACGGCAAAAGTTCAACTTCCTGAAGCCTTTTAATATTATGATTAACTACAGGTAAACTAAGATGGGAATCTACAGAGGTATCTCCATGTCCAGGGAAATGCTTTGCTACCGCAATTACCTTTTTTTCTTTAAGTCCTTTTATGATATCAATTCCAAGCTTAGAAACATTCTCAGCATCGTCCCCATAAGAACGACATCCAATAACGGGATTTTCAGGATTGCAATTAACGTCCATAACAGGAGCTATGTTCATGTTTATGCCAAGGCTTCTAAGCTCTTCTCCTTCTATCTTTCCCTGAATAAAAGTACTTCCTTCTTCTTTTGCCGCTGCAAAAGCCATATTAGAAGGAAATATTGTAACCCCTTGATGTATCCTTGTTACCATTCCACCTTCTTGATCAGTAGAAATAATTCCAGGTATTCCAATGTATCTTTCAAGGCTTTTTTGAATATTGTCTGTAAGTTTTATAATTTCATCTTTATTTCCTATATTATCTGCAAATAATATGAAATTCCCTATTTTTTCATCTCTAATTAACTCTTCTATATTAGCATCATAATACTTCGAAGAAAAACCAGCTATTATCATTTGGCCTATTCTCACATTCAAGGGAAGCTTTTTTACATCCATCATATAAACTCCTCCTTAACATATATATAGTAAAACTTTGTACTCTAACCAAGTGTGGCCAGCACAGCATTACTAAAAAGCCTTCTAAATCTTATTATATTAAGATTATCCCTCGTAGGATGAACTCTATTTGTTAAGAGTATTATATATATATCATTTTTTACATCAACCCAAAGTGAAGTCCCCGTAAACCCAGTATGTCCAAAAGCTTCTGGAAATGCTATATCTCCTGCTGAAGAATTTTTATCTCCTTTGATAGACCAACCATATCCCCTATTGTCTTCAAGGCCAAAAGTATGATTAGTGGTCATAGCCCTAAAAGAGGCATAAGATATAAAATTATTTCCCTTATTTATAAGCATATTTGAAAATTTACATAAATCATCTATGTTAGAAAATAATCCAGCATGACCTGATATACCATCAAAAAATCTTCCATTTTCATCGTGACAGATGCCAATAAAAGGCTTTTTAGTGCTGCCATCTATTTCTGTTGCAGCTATATTATCCCCTTTAGGATTAAAGGCTGTATCTCCCATTTGAAGAGGTTCAAAAATATATTTTTTGCATAAAACATTAAGCCTTGCACCGCCTATCTTTTCAAGTATATAGCCAAGTAAAATGTAGCTAAAATCGCTATATATGCATCTTGTACCAGGCTTATAATCAAGTTCAAGCCAACATATATAGCCTATAGCATCCTCGTAATTACTGCAGAGCTCATAAAGTGGCTTAAATGGTACAAAACCAGCAGTATGCGTTAACAAATTAAATATAGTTACATTCTCCTTATAGGTTCCTTTAAATTCACTTAAATAATAATCTACACTATCATAAACCGAAATAAGTCCTTTTTCTAAAAAAATCATAAATAAAGTATTCGTAGCCACAACCTTAGTCAAAGAAGCTAAATCAAACAGAGTGTCTTTGCTCATAGGCAATTTTTCTGGGTATAAGCACCTGCTTCCAAAGTTCTCCACTTTTATTATACCTTCTTTATTTCCTACAGCTGCTACTGCACCTGGAAAATCTCCTTTTAAAACTCCATCGTTTATAAGCTCAAAAGCTTTATTAAGCTTATCCATATTGATAAACATAAAATTCACTTCTTTCTTTAAAGTCACTCTTTATTTCACCCAAAATTTCATAAGCAAAAAGGCCAATAATACGAATACCGCAAAAATAGCTAAAAAAATAGGTACCAACACTTGGATTGACGCAATAGTCAATGCTAAAAAATCTTTAAAATGAATTTTTATTTTATTAATGGGTATATCCTCATTACTCATACTTTTTTCAGCGTTTTGAATTTTAATAACAAACACCTCCTAATATAAATGGCATGCTACAAAATGATTTTTATCAATTTCCCTATATTCAGGAATTTCATTTGAGCATCTATCAGTAGCATAATTGCATCTTGTGTGAAATTTACACCCAGAGGGAGGGTTTGCTGGACTTGGTATATCACCTTTAAGAATTATTCTATTTCTTTTAAATTTAGGATCTGGAACTGGAACTGCTGAAAGAAGAGCTTTAGTATACGGATGCAGTGGATTTTTAAATAATTCTTCATTTTCTGCAAGTTCAACCATATTTCCTAAATACATAACTCCAACCTTTTGGCATATATACTCCACAACACTAAGATCATGTGATATAAAAAGACACGAAAATCCCTTTTCCCTTTGAAGTTTAATAAGTAAATTTATAATCTGCGCCTGTATAGAAACATCTAAAGCCGATACTGGTTCGTCTGCAACTATAAATTTAGGATTTAGTATAAGTGCACGAGCTATTCCTATTCTTTGTCTTTGACCACCAGAAAATTGATGTGGAAATCTTTTTATATGATATGGAGCAAGGCCACATGCTGTTATTATTTCTTTAACTCTTTCATCAACTTCACTTTTTGAACAAAGTCCATGATCTAAAAGTGCCTCTCCAACAGTTTCTCCTACAGTCATTCTTGGATTTAATGAGCTGTATGGATCTTGAAATATCATTTGCATTTCAGGTCTCAATTTTAGTATACTCTTCTTATCCATACTAAAAATATCCTTGCCATTATATAAAACCTCTCCCCCTGTTTTTTCCATGAGCCTTAGTATAGTTCTACCTGTAGTTGTCTTGCCGCAGCCCGATTCACCAACTAAACCCATAATCTCATTTTTTCCAATATCAAAAGATATATCATCAACACTCTTCACATATCCCGTAGTTTTTCTAAAAAATCCACTCTTGATTGGAAAATATTTTTTTAAGTGTCTAACTTTTAAAACAGCCTCTTCCAATTATTTTCCCTCCCCATAAAGCCAGCATGAAACGCTGTGTCCTTCTCCAACTTCCTTTAAACTTGGTCTCTTCTTTCTACATATGTCTTTTGCCATTTTACATCTTGGATTAAAATAGCAGCCTTCAGGCATTTCCAGCGGATTAGGTACTTGGCCTTTAATAGAATATAGTTCACTTTGTAATTTATTTATCACAGGTTTCGACTTTAAAAGTCCTATAGTATAAGGATGCTTTGGATTTTCGTAAAGTTCAATAACGGGTGCCTCTTCAACTATTTTCCCAGAATACATTACAACTACATAATCTGCCATTTCAGCAACTACTCCAAGATCATGAGTTATTAACATAATAGATGTATTTATCTTTTCTTTAAGTTCCCTCATAATATCTAATATTTGTGCTTGAATGGTAACATCTAATGCTGTAGTAGGTTCATCTGCTATTAAAAGTTTAGGATTGCAAGCTATTGCCATAGCTATTACCACTCTTTGTCTCATTCCACCGCTTAACTCGTAAGGGTAACAATCTACTATTTCCTCAGCCCTTGGTACCCTTACCATTGAAAGTAATTTTATGGTCTCCTCTCTTGCTTCTTTTTTTGTAAGCCTTTTATGTAATATGAGTACTTCTTCAATTTGGTATCCTATAGTAAAAACTGGGTTTAATGAAGTCATTGGTTCCTGAAATATTAAAGATATTTGATTTCCTCTTACATCTCTTATATCATTTTTATCCATAGTAAGTATATCTTTACCTTCAAATATTATTTCTCCGCTCTCTATTTTACCTATAGGCTTTGGAACTAATCGCATTATAGACATTGCAGTAATACTTTTACCACATCCTGATTCTCCGACCACTGCCAAAGTCTCTTTTTTCTTGATTTTAAAACTTACATCATCAACAGCCTTTACTATCCCTTCTTCCGTATGAAAATATGTTTTAAGATTTTTAACCTCAAGCAAATCTTTTGACATTCTATCTCCTCCTATCTTTTTAGTTTTGGATCTAAAGCATCTCTAAGCCCATCACCAAAAAGATTTATAGCTATAACAGTAAATAATATACATATACCTGCCGGCATCCAAAGCCATGGATAATGTTGAAGCTTATATAAATCACTTACTGATTGAACCATATTTCCCCAAGATGGTGTTGGTGGAACAACTCCTAAGCCCAAAAAGCTAAGAGAAGATTCTGTTAAAATTGCACTACCAATATTAAGTGTAGCTGATACAATAATTGATGGAATTGTATTTGGAAGAAGATGTTTAAATATTTTCTTTCTATCCTTAAGTCCTAAACAGTTTGTGGCAAGCATAAATTCTTGTTCTCTTAAGGTAAGTATTTGCCCTCTTACAATACGGCTTAATCCAGGCCAAGAAAGTATTCCTATTATAAACATTAAAAAAGGAACTTTATATTGAGATTGAATCTTTAAATCACTAAAAAGCGCCGCAAGAGTAATTAATATTGGAAAAAATGGAACACACATGAAGATATCTGCTATTCTCATAATTATGTTATCTATTATTCCGCCGTAAAATCCAGAAATAGCACCAAGCGCACTTCCAACAACTATTTCAACAACAACAGCAGCTGCACCAACTGCCAATGATATTCTTCCTGCATACATAAGTCTTGTAAGCACATCTCTCCCAAGTTCATCTGTTCCAAGTAAATGTTTAAGACCTGGGCCCACAGTTGGATTATTATAATCCATAGTTTCAGTAGTATATGGAGATATTATAGGACCTACAACTGCAAATAAAATCATAAATATAATTATAAACAACCCTGCTAACGCAAGTTTATTCTTTTTTAATCTATTCCATGCCATTCTTGCAGGGCTTATAATTTTATCATCAACGTTTACTGTTTTTATATTAGCATTTACTTTACTTTCCACTACAATACCCCCTTATTCTTCAAGCCTAATTCTAGGATCAACAACGGCATAAGTAACATCTGCAACTAAATTTCCAAGAAGAGTAAGTACTGCAATTAGCATATTAAAACCCATGAGGAGAGGATAATCTCTATGACTTACTGCCTGAAGTGCCACTCTACCGATGCCCGGCCATGAAAATATTTGTTCTGTTATTATAGCTCCACAAAATAATCCTGGAATCCACATTCCAAGTATTGTTATTACAGGAATCAAACTATTTTTAAGAGCATGTTTATATATAACAATGCTTTCCTTCAACCCCTTTGCTCTAGCCGTCACTATATAGTCCTGTCTTATAACCTCAAGCATACTTGTTCTCATATATCTCATAAGACTTGCAACGCTTTCAAAGGTAAGTACTATAAATGGTAAAAACATATGGTAAGCTATATCTCCTAATCTTTTTATACCTACAGCATTGCTGCCAGAGGTTGTCATCCCTGATACTGGAAATAAATTAACATCAATACACAACCATTTTATAAGAAGTAAACCTGTAAAAAATGCTGGTATTGATATTCCTATAAGGGCTATAACTGTAAAAACAGAATCAAAAATTGAGTACTGCTTAGTAGCAGATATAATTCCTATAGGTATTGCAATAAGTATAGCTGCTATAAAAGCTGCAAAGGAAAGAGCAAATGAGTTCCATATATAGCTTTTTATAACTGTACTTACAGGTTGTCTATAATCAAGTGAATATCCGAAATTTCCGGTTAAAGCCTCCTTTAGCCAATACAAATACTGCATAGGTTTTGACTGATCAAGATGGTACAAATGCCTTAATTGAGCTGCTTTGGCTGTAGTCATATGACTATTTACACCCATATTATCAACTATGTCTCCTGGTGCAAGTGAAAATACTAAAAATATAAGTATTGAAACTCCTATAAGTATAGGAATCATTTGAAGCAGCCTTTTCACTATATATCGTAACATTTATAATCCTCCTTTTTATTCTACGTGCTATTTTAATATGTAAAAATCTATGTAATTTCATCCTAAATAATAAATATGTTTAAGCAGCAAGCAATAGAATGTTTATAAATTTTATTACTTGCTACTTAAAAAATGTTCTACTTTACTTCTGCTTTAAAGAGGCTATGAGGGTAAGATTTATAAGGTAAAAATTTAATTCCACTTACTCTTGAATTACATGCCCATACGGTTTGTGGTTGGTAAGTAAATATAAATGGTAAATCCTCGTTAATAGTCTTGAATATCTTTTGTTCAATAGCAGTTCTTTTAGTTTCATTATTTTCTTCATAATCCTGCCCGATAAGTTCATCTACTTTTGAGTTTGAATAGGACATATTGTTACTTGGAGCACCTGTTTTAAAGTTTGCAGCTAAATTTGAAGATAAAGCATCAGCTCCCAAGGAAGTTCCCATTAAGTATGCTTCAAAATCTTTTTTATCTGTTTTGCTTAAAAGTGTATTAAGATCCATAAGCTGAGGCTCAACATCTATGCCAAGCTTTTTATAATTATCCTTTATAATTGGTATTTCTAGTTTGTGCGCAGCATTAGTTGATGAAGACATCAAATGAATTACAAATTTTTTGCCATCTTTTTCTCTTATACCATCAGAACCTTTTTTCCATCCTGCTTCATCAAGAAGTTTATTTGCCTTATCAACATTATAATTGTAGTTATTAACATCTTTTGTGTAAGATGGATTTGCTTTAGACTGTGGTTCATTTATTATATAAGCATTTCCTTTGAAAACTGTCTTAGCCATTTGTTCTCTATTCAATCCATATTCAAGTGCTTGACGTACTTTTTTGTCACTAAACTTTGGATCTTTACAATTTACACCTATATAAAAAATACTTGAAGAAGGAAAAGTTGTTAAATCAACAAATCCCATTGATTTTAACTGACTTATATTTTCAGGAGTACCATCAAATGTATCTATATCAGTTTCCCCAGAAGCTAAATTCTGCATTTTGTTTTCTTCAGTTGTGGCTTTAAATATCAAATTTTTAATTTTAGGTGTACCTTTCCAATAATACTTATTAGCTGTAAGATCAACTTCCTGTCCAGGTACATATTTAGTAACTTCATATGCGCCACAGCCTACAGGATTTTGAAGTTTTGCTTCAACTCCTTTAGTATTTCCTGGTGTATAATCTTTGCCAAAATAATCCTTTGAAATAATGGTTGTACCTATGAGATATAGTATTGATGAATTAGGTTTTTCAAGTGTAACCGATATTGTATATGGATCTTTAACTTTTATCCCTTCAATATCCTTGGCAGTTCCTTTATTAAAGACTTCTCCACCCTTAATTGGTATCGCTGTGTGATCTACTGCCCCTGAGAAACTAGGATCAAATACTAATTGTAAGGAAAACTTAACATCTTCAGCTGTAAGTGGTTTACCATCACTAAATTTAACATCATCTCTTAAATGAAAAGTATAAGTAAGCCCATCACTTGATATATCCCATTTTTTAGCTATACCTGGAATTGGTTTTCCATTATCATCCCAATCTACCAAACCATCAGTAACAGCATCACTAATATAAGCATCAGTAAGCGTTTGAGCATAAAAGCTTACAAAATTTCCTCCTGGCACTCCATTTCCTATTATTAAAGTATCCTTTCTTTTCTTGGCTGCTTCAGGAATTTTACTCTTATCTGAAGCTTTAGTTACTTTTATAACATTTTCCACCTTAGGTTCAGCACTATCCTTTACAATAGTAGTCTTGCTTCCACATCCGGTAAGTGCTATCGAAGAAATCACAGCTGCAATCACGGAAAAGGCAATTAATTTATTTTTCATATTTTTCCCCCTTAATTTAATTGTTTTAGTATTTATATAAATGCCTTATTTAAAATATGCTTCTATGGCTTTTGTCACAAATCCATTTTCTTTTTGTAGTAATTCTTTAGACTTATCCTTCTCTTCACCAGTCTTTAACATTACAATGGCAATTTTAGGATTAAAATCTGATTTTTCTAAATATTCTTTAGCCTTCTCGCTTTTTACATTTGCAGCGTATTCAATTATTCTGACTGCTCTATCCAACAACTTTTTATTGGTAAGTTGAAGATCAATCATAAGATTTCCATATACTTTTCCAAGTTTCACCATCGAGGCGGTAGTTATCATATTAAGAATAAGCTTTTGTGAAGTTCCAGCTTTCATTCTTGTGGAACCCATAATAACCTCTGGTCCTACAATAGGATTAATTTTAATGTCCACTTCTTCATTTATCATGGAATTTTTATTATTACTTATTCCTATAGTTGTAATTCCATTTCTTTTAGCCGCTTTCATAGCTCCAATTACAAAAGGAGTTCGTCCACTTGCTGTTATTCCTATTACAACATCTTTTGAATTTATGCCTCTTTCTTTTATAATACTTTTTCCTTTATCCTCATCATCTTCAGCTCCTTCAATTGATGTAAAAACAGCATTACTTCCACCAGCTATAATTCCTTGTACTATTTCTGGATCAGTACTATACGTCGCGGGACATTCCGAAGCATCCAAGATTCCAAGCCTTCCACTAGTTCCTGCCCCAATATAAAAAAGCCTTCCATTATTTTTTAATTTTTCACTGACAATATCAACAGCCTTAACAATACTTGGGATTTCCTTCTTAACAGCATAGGCAACTTTAATATCTTCATTATTTATGGAATTAAGTATTTCAATTGTACTCATAGTATCAATATTCTTAGTGCTGCTGTTTACTTGCTCTGTGATAAGACTCTCTAAATATGAATTCATTTCTACACCTCAAACCCTTTTAGATAATTTTGAAACTTTATTTTATAATTATATTATCATTCATAAAATAAAATGTCAACATTATTGATAAAATTATTGCTTATTTCTTAACAATTTATTATCTAAATTGCTTTATAATTATTAATATAGTGCAAAAATAACATTTTTACAAATTTTCCCAAAATATTTACTTCAAAAAAATTGCAGGTAAATTATTTTACCTGCAATTTTTTACTTTAAGTTATTGTACTTCATTAATGACATGAATTTTTATGAACATTCTTTTAAAACATAGCTTAATTTTTTTAGATACTGTCCTTAGCTAATAATAGACACCCTGTAATACCTGCATTATCACCAAGTGCTGGAGGTACAATATATTCATCTAAATTAGGCATAGAAACATAATTGGCCATAAGCTTTTCCAATTCTTTTCTTACAAGTGGAAATAATTGAAGCTGCTTCATTACACCACCACCTAAGATAATACGTTCTGGGCTCAATATTAGCGTATATGTCATAAGAGCTTGTGCAAGATAATATGCTTCAATTTCCCATACTTCATCTTTATCTGTTAAATCATATGCTTTTTTGCCCCATCTTGCTTCTATGGCTGGACCAGCTGCAACCCCTTCTAAACAAGTCTCATGAAATGGACAATTTCCAGCATATTTATCAGCTTCATGTTTTCTAACCAATACATGTCCCATTTCTGGATGACCATATCCTTCAAGGAGCTTACCATTAACCACTGCTCCCCCACCTATTCCTGTTCCAACAGTTAGATAAATACAACTGTCTAGTCCAACAGCAGCACCTTTTTTTAATTCTCCTAAAGCTGCTGCATTAACATCTGTAGTCCAACCTATTGGTACATTGTATCTTTTCTTCATAGCCCCTACAAAATCATAGTTGGCCCAGCCTTTTTTTGGAGTGTTGGTTATATAACCATATGTTTTAGACTTTTTATTTACATCAATAGGACCAAAAGAGCCTATGCCAACCGCTTCCACTTTAAATTTGTCAAAAAATTCAAACACCAAATTCATAGTTTCTGCTGGGACTGTTGTTTTAATGCTTACTCTTTCCAAAATATTTAATTTTTCATCACTTACAGCGCAAACAAATTTTGTTCCACCAGCTTCAATAGCTCCATACATCAAATTAATTCCTTCTTCCATTAAATTTTCGTTTTTGTTTATTATTGATTGAATTCTATCACTTTTAAAATACCATCTTGTCTAAACGTTGTCAATAAAATTTACAAAGTTTCATTTTATAATAATTAATGATATAATTATTTATTGTCGTTAATTAATGACTAATAAAAAACGTAAGGTGAGGATATTAAAATGCGAAATGAAAAATTAGAACACTCCATAACTAAACTTGATACTGATATTGCCGCACTAAACATTGCTAGAAACTACTTATCAAATGTAGAAGAAATAAATAAAGTAAGAGATACTTTAAATAACAAAAGACAATTATTAGCTAATGAAATATATCTTGAAGATCATAAATGTTATTCAGAATGCCATGAAGCTATAGAAAAAATCCTAAATAAAGAGTTAGAAAAAGAAGAACAAGTAGAATTGCTTGAAATGATAAGAGAAAGTTTTGGTAGGAAAGCACCAAATGTAAGCAAAAAAAGCAGTGGTCTTAATGCTTGGTTAAAAGAACTTAATATTGAGCATAATTGGATTCCCGATGAAGAAACTGATTGGGATAAATTGATTATAACTGGATTTGGATTATATAAGCAAAGCTAAATAAGGCTGAATTATGAATTAATTCTAATAAAATTCTACTCTCTACTCTGTTACAAATTTTAATTTAACAGGATACATTTGGTACTTATAATTTCTATGTTTCAAAGTGGTTTATCTTTATAGATAAACAAGCTGAAATGTTTAAATTACCAATGCCAAATTTATCCTTGCAGACCACAATTTGTCAAGCTGAGTGAAGGGTTTTAATTCGCCCTGCTCATTAAAAAACTAACTTTTTCACTTATGTGAAAAAGTTAGTTTTTTAACAAACGAAGTGAGTTAAAACCCTTCACTATAGTGCTCGACAAATTCCAGTTTATCAGGATAAATTTGGAGATTGCAATTTTAAAGTTTCAAGTTGTCTATCTATAGTGAAACTACTGCGAAACTTGAACTATATTAAATTTGCTGCTTATTAAATATTGAAATAGAACCTATAACACAAACTAATATTAACACACCTGATATAAAAATTGGATAATATAGCTCTGATATCTTTACTGAATTAGTAAGTAAAGCTACATTATTAGAAGAAAGAGAAAAAGGATTGTACTTTTGCATTTTAGGAAACGCATTAAGAATCATCAAAATCACAGCAGCTGTACCTGTTATAAAAAGGCATCCATAACTGCTTTTTGCAAGAACCCCTCCTAATAAAATTACTGCTAATAAAAACACTCCAAAGAGCCATAGACAAAATATTGAAAATAACAAATTATGCATTTGATGATTTTTAAATAAATATGCTGTATATATGAAAGCCATTGTAAAGGCTAAAGCATAGCTTGTAGTCCAAATTATTATCATAGCAGTAAATTTTGATATTATAACTGTACTTCTATTTAAACCCTTCGTAAGCATATTTATTAAAGTCCCTCTAGACAGCTCATTTGCTAAAACTCCACTAAATATTAAAGCAGTAACAATTATCCCCATCCCCGAAATATTCTTAAAAAATTGTTTCCAAGAATCAATTGCAGCTGGCTCTGGCATAGATATCTTCATTCCATCCTTTTGTGCATAAGAAATAAGCTTTGGCATTAGTTTTGCTGCAAGAGGACTCATCATTCCAAAAGCAAAAAAAACAGCTATAATAACAAAAAACTTGTATGTCCTAACACTTTCGAGAAGCTCTTTTTTTAAAAATGCAATATAATTCCTCATTTTACCACCTCCATAAACAAGCTCTCCAATGTTGGTTCCATCATTTCAAATTTAACAGGTGTTATTTGCTTTTTTGATAATAAGTCAATAAAAAATTGACCACCATTTTTTATATTTGAAACCTTAGCTATAATCTCAGATCCATCTCTTTTTAGCTGTACTTTTAAAGCTTTTAATTCTTCACACTCATAAAAACAAACCGCATCCTTCTCACTTATGAAATCTATAATAAAAGAATCTCTTCTATACTGCTCTTTTATCTCCGAAAAAGTACTTGAAAGTGCAATTTTCCCTTTATTTAAAATGGCAACATGATCACAAATACGCTCAACATCAGAAAGAATATGCGTTGAAAATATTACTGTAGCTTTTCCTTTTACAGACAGCAAAATATCAAGAATTTCCTTTCTACCAATCGGATCAAGTGCCGAAGTAGGCTCATCACAAATTAATAGTTTGGGCTCATTTAAAAGTGCCTGTGCAATTCCAAGCCTCTGCTTCATGCCGCGGGAAAACTCTCCAATTCTCCTATTTACATTTGAAATTCCAACTAAAGAAAGGAGTTTTCCGCTTCTTTCCTTAATTTGATTTTTTGATAAGCCAGTGATTTCACCACATAGCTTAAGATATTGCATAGGTTTCATATATCCATAAAATTCAGGTACATCTGGAAGATAACCTATATTGCGATTAGTTTTTGTTTCTCCATAACTGACTTTTTCACCGCACACGTAAATATTTCCACTATTAGGCCTTAAAAGTCCAAGTATCATTTTCATTGTAGTTGTCTTTCCTGCACCATTTTGTCCCATGAAACCAAATATTGAATGTTCTGGCACCACTAAATTTAGGTCATTTATTACTGCATTGCTTCCAAAACTTTTATAAAGTCCGTTAATCTCTAAAACATTCATTATTCATCACCTCTACCTATTGTAAAATAAACAATAGGACCTATAAATTCAAGAATTAGCACTACAACTATCCACATTACTTTATTTCCAAAACGGTAATTTGGGTGTCTTAGTACATGAATAAGAGCTGTAACTGCCAAAACAATTTCTATAATAGCAAGTGGGATTAAAAAAGGTAAATATTCTGAAAGATTACTCATATTTATGCCTCCTCGCAATTATTTTTTAGTTTTTTTACTATACTTTTAAAGCGGGAACTCTCCTTAAGCACTGCAAAACTTGGATTACATATTACAGAATTCAACATGTTTTGTTTTATAGTTTTTTCATTCGTTACAGGATTTACTCCTAGATCAAGCTGCAAAAGCCAATCATCTAATAAGTCAAAGAAATCATCTCCATGGAGTTTAATTGGATAAATATCGCCTATTGAAATTTCTGTATATTTATTTAGTATATCCAGGGCTTTATCTTGCTCTCCCAAACTTGCATAGCCTTGAGCTGCATATATATAAATCTTTAATAAAAATGTTGGGTGAAGTTTTTCCATATTAAAAACTTCTGTAATTGCAAACACCCTGCGGAATATTTCTTCATATTTTTCTTTATCATTAATATAAAAAGTACTGTAAAGATCAAAGGCATCAATTAAACTCAATATATATTGATACATGCTAATTTGCAAAGTTTCTTTGGCATTTTCATTTTTACCAAGCATTTGATATGCCATTGCTGCTAAGGTTTCATTAGGTATCATTACCCTATCATTTGCATCCTCTAACAGTTCAAGTGCAGCTTTAGGGTCAGCAGTATATATTAAGCAAGCTGCTTCTAAATTTAATGCCTGTCTAGTTAACTCTATATCCTCACTTTCCACCTTTACTCTTATAAAAAGCCCCTTTGCTTCCTTCAGCAAAGCCATTTGTTCCTCTCTATCCTTTAAAAGCATACTGTGATTAAGTAAAAGTATACCCATTTGCAATAACAGCGGAAAACATGAATAATATTTTTTTATAATTTCACGGCAGTGTTTTATAACCCCATCAAAAGGCTTTTCTACAAAATCAGCGGCTAATTTATGATAAAGCTTTTTTATATCCTCCTTTGTCATTTGCGGCTCATATCCAATTAGCTCGTCAACACTGATGTTAAAATATGCTGCAAGCTGCGGCAGAAAAACAATATCAGGATAACTTAAGCCTGTTTCCCATTTTGAAACAGAAGCCTTTGAAACACCAATATAATTTGCAAGCTCTTCTTGTGTTATTCCCTTTTCTCTTCTTTTACTTACAAGTACTTTTGCTAAGTTTATTTCTTTCATAGGATCTCCTCCTTCTTACATCTATATTGTATGCAAAAAAAATCAACCACTCAATGGATTTGTGGTTGATTTAAGTTAAAAAAGTCAACTGTGGGTAAATTTACATACAGATTTCTCACTTCACTTATTTGCCCTAACAGCAAAATTCATCCATACTTCTTGTATTTTTTCTACAAGCCCTTTTTCACTGTGCTCCTGGCATAATACAGCACCTATATTATTTTCCTTAAGCACATCAAGAGTTATAGGTCCAATAGCTATGGATATCTTCTCCTTTATTTTTTCTATTCCTACAAGTTCTATCATATTTCTAACAGTGCTAGGACTTGTAAATAAAACTATATCCGTTTCGTCAAAGGCTCTTGTATTTTTAACTTCGCCTACTATTGTTTCATAAATATTAACCTTATCTACCTCTAAACTCAATTTACTTATTTCTTGAGCTAAATAATTTCTAGCTTTTGAGGAACTAGGCATAAGCACCTTTTCGCCTGGCTTAAGTATAGGTTTTATAATCTCAAATAGTCCCTCTGCTTGAAATTTCTCTGCTACCTTTAAAGGCATTACGCCTTTTTCTTTTAAAGCTTTTGAGGTAGCCTTTCCAACAACACTAAACTTTGCCTTAAGGTTTCTTATATCATAGTTTTGTTCTTTTAAATACTCAAAGAAAAAATCCACTCCATTTACAGAAGTAAATATTATATGATTATAATGATTAAGCCTTGATAAGTATCCTTTTAGATTGTATGTAGTTGATTTAAATTTAATGGAGTTTATTTCTGTAACCTCTGCTCCCAAATCCTTTAAAGTATATCTTATGCTAGAAGCTTGCTTTTTTGACCTCGTCACACAAATATTAGCTCCAAACAAAGGCTGGCTTTCATACCAGTTTAAACTTTCATTAAAATTAACAACTTCTCCTACAACGATTATACACGGAGATTTAAGCTCTGCTCTTTTGCTTTTCACTTCTATATTTTCTAAAATTCCCACTACTTTTTTCTGCTTTGAAGAGGTTCCTCTCATTATTATGGCAGCTGGCGTGCTTTTATTTTTACCGTTATAAACTAAATTTTCTACTATTTTCGATAGATTTTCCAACCCCATTAAAAACACCAAAGTACCTGTTTCTTTAGCCACAGCTTGCCAATTAACCTTTTCACCACTAGCAGACATACCAGTTATTACATGGAAGCTTTGGGAAATTCCCCTTTGAGTTATTGGTATACCTCCATAATTTAATACAGCTATAGCAGAAGTTATTCCTGGGATCACCTCAAACGGAATGTTTTCTTTAACTAATTCTGAAGCTTCTTCTCCTCCTCTGCCAAAGACATATGGATCCCCACCTTTAACCCTTCCTACTATATGACCTTCTTTAGCCAATTTCACTAATATCTTATTTATTTCCTCTTGGGTTTTGTAATGTGCACCTGGTTCCTTTCCACAGTAATAAACTTCACAGCCTTCACTTACATAATTCAAAATATTATTTCCAACAAGCCTATCATAAAGCACAGCTGTACATTCCTTTAGTTTTCTTACGGCCTTCAAAGTTATAAGTTCTTCATCTCCAGGCCCTGCTCCAATTAAATAAACTTTTCCCATACTCTTCTCCTTAAGCCTTTAATATTAACTTAGCTAGTTCCTTACCCAGCCTTACACTATCTTCTTTACTTCCAACCAAATCCTTTTTTATCACCTTTCCATTAACCTCATATGTTCCCAATAAATAAAGTTCTGAACCCTCAAGTTCACTATAGGTTCCTATTAAAGAATGACAATCGCCATTCAATTCTCTCATGAAACTTCTTTCAGCCTCCAGCTTACATCTCTCCTCCTTATTGTCTAAAGTATCAAAATAATGCCTTTTGCTGCTGCTTTTCTTAACTTCTATAGCTAAAGCGCCCTGTCCTACGGCTGGCAAAAACTCTTTTGGATCTAAATAAGTTGAAATAATGCTTTCTAAACCCAATCTTTTAATACCGGCAGCTGCTAGTATTATTCCATCCAATTTTTCCTCCTTCATCTTTTTGAGCCTTGTTTGAACATTACCCCTTATTGGTACAATTTCTAAATCCTCACGCTTCTTTTTAAGTTGAACTGCCCTTCTTATGCTACTAGTACCTATTTTAGCTCCTTTTTTTAATTCCTCAAAAGCTATTCCTTCTCTAGTGATAACTGCATCTCTAACATCTTCTCTTTCAGGGATAGCCGCGATTTCCAAAGCTGGATCTAACGCATAAGGTACATCCTTCATGCTGTGAACAGCGGCATGGGCTTTTTCTTCTAGAAGTGCAATTTCAATTTCCTTAACAAAAACACCCTTCCCACCAATTTTATCTAAAGTAACATTTAGCTTTTTGTCTCCCTCTGTAGTTATTAATAACTTTTCACTTTCTATTCCATGTACCTTTTTTAACAAATCCATTACTATTTCTGTTTGAATTTGAGCTAATTTACTTTTCCTTGTAGCAATAATCAAACTCATATTTTTACTTCACCTCAATCAAATAATTCACCTATTACGTCTTCGGGAAAAAACAGCATTAAAACTTCTCTAGCCTTCCCTTTTTCCCACATAAATTTATAATCTTTTGTAGCTATAAAATTAATTATTTCCGTTTTATGCCTATGAAATTTCTTTGCCTTATTTCTTAAATTATTTATGAAACCTATAAATATATCATAATCTTTTAAACTATGTTTAACTTCTTCTTTTAACATAACTGCTGCTTTAGGATTGCCACCTTTAGTATTCAAAGCAAAGCTTATATTTTCTAAAGAAGCTTGAGCTGGAACTGTTCCCATACCTCTTTTAAAGTCACTTAAAGTAAAAAACAGTTTTGATTTTTTATTGCAGTCAGCAATTATCTCTTCTTCAAGTTCTCCCTTTTTCACAGCTATGATTATAATATGCTTATCTTCTATAAATTCACTTTTATATTCACCTTGAATTATTTCTACACCACTTAAACTTTCAAATTCTTTTATGAAATTCCTAGCCACAACTTGCACCTCGCAGTTGTGATAAATAAAACTG
This sequence comes from Clostridium guangxiense, assembly GCF_021043395.1. GTDB lineage: Bacteria > Bacillota > Clostridia > Clostridiales > Clostridiaceae > Clostridium_S > Clostridium_S guangxiense. The sequence goes on along the minus strand of NZ_JAJNKE010000003.1, from coordinate 29,558 downwards.
CGAGCCTTAATATAAGCTCCTCTTCCACCACCTATTATTCCAACTCTTACCCTGCTTGGGATAATAGAAATAAACATAATATCATTTTCAAGCATTCCTCATCACTTCCATATAACTTTTAACAGTTTTACAGTTATAATTTTACTTCATTATATTAATATTATATCAATTACGCTTAGTTTTAAAGTTTTTTTATTTCTTTAAAATCAGTGTAATTATACTATGATTTGTATATAAATGCTATTTTATTATTCTCATCCTGCTTTTCTTTAGAGAATCCATGGCTATCACTCCATCTTTAATTTTTATAACTCTATCTGCCTTTTCAGCAATTTTATCATCATGAGTAATTACAACAAAGGTGGTTTTTATTTTCTTATTGATATCCCTTAAAAGATCATATATATTCTCTGTTGCTTCGGAATCTAAATTACCTGTAGGTTCATCTGCCAGTATAATTTGGGGGTTATTTATAAGCGATCTAGCAATAGCTGTTCTCTGCTGCTGCCCACCAGACATATCATTTACGAGATTGTTTTTAACTTCTCCAAGACAAACTAGTTCTAAAAGTTCATTAGCCCTTCTTATTACTTCTTTTGAAGGTTTTGAATTTCCAATCATATAGGGGATTAGAACATTCTCAATAGCAGTAAACTCAGGAAGTAAATAATGAAATTGAAATACAAAACCTATAGTTTTATTTCTAAGTTCAGCTAACTCATCTTTATTCATAGTATCTGTTCTTATTCCATCTATATAAACTTCCCCCTCCGTAGGTCTGTCTAAAGTTCCCATTATATTTAGTAAAGTACTTTTCCCACTGCCAGAAGCTCCAATGATTGAATTAAACGTTCCCTCTTCAAAAGAAAGATTTATACCCTTTAAAACTTTTGTCTTTATCACCATGCCATAGGCTTTATTTATATTATTTAATCTTATTATATTATGCATTTCAATCACCTCTATTGGATTTAATTTTGATGAACTTTTATATAGTTTTAATGAAAAAACTCTTTTATAAAAGGCCCCTATAACCTATTATAAAATCTTGTGTTATAGAGACCTTAACAATATACAGTATGTACAAAAAAACTTACTTATGATGACTTTTTATAGTGAAACTACTGCGAAACTTGAACTATTTATGTACCAAAATACCACTCTTAAAGGGATTATGGTACACATATAATTTGTAGTTAAGCTAGTTTCACTATATTATTCTGCTTCCAAAAGTAATAATTGCATAAATGCCGCTGGCAAATAAAATTGAATCTTCTGGTACATTAAAAATAAATATCTTAGGAAAACCAGTTAATGCCCATATAATTAGCAGCCCTACTAAAAATAGGTTTGTTTTTTTAGGGCATGAACAAAGCAGAGCCAGTGAAAAAACGGTCATTGGGCACGGCATAATACTAGTACTTATTGATGGGTATCTCTTTCCAAATAGCATACTTATAACCGGATATAAAAGCCATAAAGCATAAAATATGCAGGTAAATATCATTTGCTTTTTTTCAAATACAAAATCAATCTTTTTCCATAAAACATCTATGATCCATAAAATTCCAATTATAACAAACAAAGATCCTGTTAAATATTTTTTTGCTTCTGCAGATCCATAAGTATAAAAGAAAACTATTCCAATCCATAGAAAAATAATTCCAACATAAAACTTAATAAATTTTTTTAAAAATGGTGTTGGTTTTAAATACAATGATATTGTAAGTGCTATGCATACAATCAATAAAATAATTTGAATAATCCACGTATTCAAATTATAATTTGCTATTGTGTTCCAAAATACATTACTCATTTATTTCTCCTTTTCCTATTTAGACAACTTAATTACTTTAGTGAATGAATTCATTCACTAAAGTAATTATAATTTATAAATCCATTAATGTCAAAAAAAGCATCATGGTATTTCCACAATGCTTTTTAATTATTTTAACTTTTATAAATCATCCCAATTAGCTCCTATATTTTCATCTGTTGATTGCAAAACATTTTTGCAAATAGTTTTAATCACATTAGTAAAAGAGAGAATATGATCTTTTATATTTTGTTCAGGCATATCATGATGAATAATATTGACTAATCCAAATGTTAAAAATCTTACCGTTGTTGGAACATCCGAACATTCAAAAATTCCTTTTTCAACGCCTTTATTAACTATAGGTATCATCAATTCTACAACCTGATCTGTAATTCTTTCTAAACGTGCTGCACTTATTTCTGGTTCTTTCTTAAAAGCCGCTTCAAATTCTTCATGCTTTACAGCATACTCAAGCATCCTTAATATTATCAAATTAAAATTATCAACAATATTATCATTTAACAGTGGTGCCTTAATGTGATCTACAAAATTTAAAGCATAATAATCAGAAGTTGCAGCAAATATCTCTTGCTTAGATTTAAAATATCTATAGCATAATCCCTGTGCTACATTCATCCTTCCTGCTATATCTTTAATAGTTGTATTTTCATATCCCTTTTCTTGAAATATCTGCAGTGCCGTTTCAATAATTTCTTGTCTACGTTCTTCCGGCGCTTTTGTTATTCTTGACATAATAACCTCCATAGTGTTTAATATGAACTTATTTACTCTACTTCAACTTTAACCACTTCAATATTATTTTGTCAATAGCCTGCACATCCGTTTTCACATATTCTTTAGATTACATTATAACGCTTAAGCAAATCTTCAATGATTGTTCCTTGAATCTTCTTTAAAGCTTTGCACCATTCATCTTGGCATCACATTTTTTATGACTATTGAAGTTTATCAAAAATCACATAGATTACCGCCTAAATCTCAATATTATATTGAATCAACAATACTGTTGGCAATGGCCTCCATTGAGTCCACGTTATCTTCCTTCATAGCTGAGCTTACTGTCACGTCACTATCTAGAATGGTCATTTCTTTCATCTCATCCAAAAGTTCACGCATAAGCTTACCAGCTTGAGGAGCCCATGAGCCATTTTCTATAATAGCAAATATGCGTTTTTGAAGATTTAGTGCCTTCATATCCATTATATAGTTAAGCATAGGAGGATAAATCTTTAAATTATAAGTTACAGAAGCAAGAACTACATGACTATATTTAAAGGTTTCAGAAATCAAATATGATACATGCGTTTTTGAAACATCATACATAACTACATTCGTCATCCCCTTTTTAACTAATCTTGTTGCCAAATCACTAGCGGCTGACTCCGTGTTTCCATACATTGTTGCATAAACAATCATTACGCCCTTTTCTTCCGGTTCATAACGACTCCATTTGTCATACTTATCTAGCAAGTATACAAAATCATTACGCCATACTGGTCCATGAAGTGGGCAAATAAACTTAATATCAAGATTACTTGCTTTCTTTAAAAGAGCTTGAACATGAGGACCATACTTACCTACAATGTTTGTATAATATCTTCTAGCATCATCAATCCAATCACGGTCAAAATTTACCTCATCATTAAATAGTTTACCATCCAAAGCACCAAAAGATCCAAAAGCATCAGCAGAGAACAATACACCATTTGTAGTATCATAACTAACCATAGCTTCTGGCCAATGCACCATTGGAGCAGAAACAAATGCGACCTTATGTTTTCCAAAAGACATTGTATCTCCTTCTTTGACTTTTATTGCCTTATCATCAATTGGAAATCCAAACTGATGCATAAACATAAAAGCCTTTTCAGTACATATAATTTTTGCATCTGGATAACGAAGAATAATCTCTTCAATGCAAGCTGCATGGTCTGGTTCCACATGATTAATTACCATATAATCTAAGTTTCTGTCATTTAAAACTGCTTCAATATTCTCAAGAAACTGACGGCAAATTGACCAATCTACTGTATCAAATAACACAGCTTTTTGATCTAAAAGTACGTAAGAGTTATAGGAAACACCTCGTGGAATGGGATGAATATTTTCAAACAATGCAAGGCGGTGATCATTTCCACCAGCCCAATAAAGATCTTCAGTTATTTTTCTAACACAATACATGGCCTTAATCCTCCTTTACGCCAAAAGCATATTCTTATAAAAATTAAACTTCTATAAACATGTCCTTTTCTTCACCACAAGCAGGACAAGTCCATTCTTCTGGTAAATTTTCAAAAAGTGTACCTGGAGATATTTCCCCTTCTGAATCTCCTACACCAGGATCATATTCATAACCACATCCGTTACAAACATAGTGCTTCCAAACTTTAGCAGCTTTCTTTGGAACTGCTCTCCTCATCTTCTTCATTGGTGGAGCCTCCTTCTTCGGCTGCCCATTATCTAAAGCTTTAGTTAGAAGTGGCAATATTTCTTTTAAATCACCAACGATACCGTAATCTGAGTTTTTAAAAATCTTAGCATTAGGATCAATATTTATAGCAACAATTGTAGTTGCATCCTTTATACCTTTCAAATGCTGGCCTGCACCAGAAATTCCACAGGCAACATAAAGGTTACCATTAAATTTTTGACCCGACATACCAACATAACGGTTGAGCGGCACATATCTAAGCGTCTCAGCTACAGGACGAGAGGAACCTATAGCTGCACCAGCTTGAACTGCCAAAGCTTCTATTAACTTCATATTTTCTTTTTCTCCTATGCCTAAACCTGCACTAACCACTCTTTCAGCCTTACTTATAGGAGTATCCAACGCAATCCCAACTGTGAAATCATAACCATCTTTTTTAAGAGCTTCTACAAGAGCATTAACTTTCTCTTCCAAAGTTCCATCCTTAAAAATCACTTTTTTACGATAGCCAGTTGCAGATTCTCTCTTATAAGCTCTACCTGAGCTCTCACTCTTCGACATTTTACCAATTATATGAGCAGCAATAACTACACGCTGAATTTCATTTGTTCCCTCATATATTGTACAAATTTTAGCATCTCTATAAGCACGTTCAACCTCCATTCCTTTTAAATATCCACTTCCTCCAAATATTTGAAGTGAATCGTTTACAATCTTAAGACAAACATCTGAAGCATATTGTTTTGCCATAGCAGCTTCCATACTATAATGCTCATGATTCTCCTTTAATTCTGCAGCACTGTAAATAAGTAGTCTAGCTGCTCTAAGCTTTGTTGCCATATCTGCTAACTTAAAAGCAATGCTTTGCTGCTGACATATAGGTTTACCAAATTGAATTCTTTCTTTTGAATATTCAAGTGCATGTTCATAAGCACCTTGAGCAATACCAAGAGCCTGAGCTGCAATGCCAATACGTCCACCATCTAAGGTAGCCATAGCAATTTTAAAACCTTCGCCTTCTTTGCCTAATAAATTTTTTTTTGGTACTTTTACGTCATTAAAAATTAGTTCCGCAGTAGCAGAAGAACGAATACCCATCTTGTCATAATGTTTGCCAAAACTAAAACCTTCATAGCCCTTCTCTACGATAAAAGCACTGATACCATGAATACCAATATTTGGTGTAGTGACGGCAAAAACAACGTAAATATCAGCCTCACCACCATTAGTAATAAAAATCTTTTCCCCATTTAAAATATAATAATCGCCTTCTAAAACAGCAGTAGTCTCTGTGCCACCAGCGTCACTACCAGCATTTTCTTCAGTAAGACCGAAAGCACCAAGCTTCTCTCCTTTTGCTAGTGGAACTAAGTATTTTTGCTTCTGTTCCTCTGTTCCATAGGCAGCAATAGGATATGTTCCCAAAGATGTATGAGCAGAAAGAATTACACCTGTACCACCATCTACCTTTGATAATTCTTCAACAGCAATTGCATAGCTGATTACATCCAACCCTGCTCCACCATAATCCTTAGAATATGGAATTCCCATCATTCCTAAATCTTTTAACTTATGAATTGTTTCTGCAGGAAATTTATTTTCCTGATCCAACATAAATGCAATAGGTTTAACTTCTTCTTCAGCAAACTCCCTAATTTTTGTCCTAAAAATTTCATGTTGTTTTGTAGTTGTGAAATACATAAGAACACCTCCTTTTAATTATAGATATACTACTATTTGTAATAAAATACTAAGAACACAGAATTTTGATACAAATAAGTTTTAAAATTGTAACCCTTAATATGGTTTAATGAATACCTTTTTACACCAATCATATTGTAAAAAATATTTCTTAAATGTATACCCAAATCGTATACATTTATTATATACCTTATTGGTATAGTTTTCAATACTAATTACAAAATTTATCCAGTATGTATTCAATTTCAAATAACATCATATGTAAAAATATGTTCATAGTACGAATACGCGGACATAAAAATAATTAACTAATTGTATTTTTATAATATCGCTCCAAAAATAGGACTAAGGCATTTCTCTCCTTAATCCTATTATCCAATCATTTATCTAGTTGTCTTCTGCTGAATCATATTTTTTACTTCTTCTTGTGTTAAACCACTAGCGTTAATAACAGGTATCTTAGTAGAAGTATCACTAATCCCCATCATGTCTGTGTTGCGATCTGATGTAATAATTGCATCTAAATTTTTGCACTTGCAAACATTACCTTCAATATCTGGTCCTAAAGTTTCTACTGAATAACCCTCAGTTTTTAAATAACTAGCAATGTTAGATAATCCTTCTTCTACGCCAATTTTTTTCATAAGTTATCACCTCGTTTTTATTTTTTCCACTCATAGGTGATGATATACGTGCTTATTCTAGTAAAAATTTTCAAATAAAATTACATTACAACCTTCTTCTAAGCAATGATAAGTGCTGCGAAATATTTCTTTTTGACACAAAGTCATATGAATCTTTAAAGCCCATATATGATAAAATTATTAATAGTGGATATACTGGATAAATATATCTAGATTTAATTTCCCACAAAATATAGAATGCAATAAATCCTAAAATTATTAGAATTAAAAACACTTCCCCAAATCTTTTAACTTTCATTTCATTTATTAATCTAATAAAAATGAAACAATACATTAGAAAATTCATTACATATAATATCCAAAATAGTCCACTCCTATATTTTGAATTTCCTTTAAATAATTTTGTGGCAAAAGTATAGTAGCTATAAGGTTGTTGTATAATGATCCTTTTCTGATTTAATTTAAATATTCTTACATTACCAATACCAAATGTATCAATTTGATATGTTCCTTCCGTCCAAATCCATATAATCTTTTTATAATACATTTTTACTAAGTCACTAAAACTTGCATTAGAAAATTTATTTTTAATTTCTTTTTTAAATAACTCTGTACTTTTTTCTTTATTATACTTTGCTTTTACCTGATATATATTGTAGCTTTGCATATCGTCCCAAAAGCCAAACTTGTCCTTATTAATCCCCATATTAAGCCACATAGATATAGGTGCAGAATTTTTCGTGATGGATTGATTTACAACATGGGTTGCCTGTAAAACAATATTTTCAGTCCATCCTGGAATATTAAATATCAGCCCCATTACACAAAGGGATATCATTGCCTTCTTAATTCCAAGCTCTTTTGTATTTAGTAAAACGTAGATAAGCGCCGCTATTAAGAAAATAGCTCCTATTCCTCTAAAGTAATTACCGATTGATAAAAGAATTGATGCAATAATAATATACTTAATATACTTTTCTTTTACAAGTCTTACAAAAAAATACACAGCAGTAGTAAGAAATGCTGCAGCTATAATGTCATTATATATATAGTTACTCATAAATAATGATGGTATATACGTCGCAGCAAATATTAAAACACCATAGTCATTTTCTTTTGACCTATAGTTTACTTCTTTATATATTAAGTAAATCATTGAAGTTGTAACAAGGGAAAATAATATATTAAAAATTTTTAAAATCAAATAGCTATTTGGAAATATAGATAATAAAATTTTTATATATAATACCGTTGAAAAATTAAAAGGAAACATATAAAGATATCCACCGGTTTGAAATGAGGAATAATCATTATTGTATAACATTTTTAAAGCCAATGAAAGTACCTCATTAGAGTCATCTGTAGGTAACTTAGGAAATATAACTATAATAACCATTTGAATTATAAAACTAGCTATGAGAGTTAATGTAATTACATCTCTTCTACTATATTTATTAAGCTTTAAACACAACCAATACAAGACTATGCTTAATAAGATTAGTATCACTATAAGTAAAATAAAATCACTAAGCTTTTGTCTTTGGAAAACTGCTCTATCTCCATATATAAAGTTGTTATACTCTGCTCTAACAAAAAATGAAGACCCTATAAAAAGCCCAATAAAAAAAATAAGTATAAAATATATTATCTTTTTAATAAACCCCAACATATAAAAGCCCCTTTATGATAATTGTTATTCTTTTAACTAAGCTTGCACTATAAAAAGCTTCATTATCCTCCTATTATTAACTTATTTTACATTAATTGTTTATATTATATTATTATGCTTAATAAATTCAAAAATTTTTATTACATAACATTTATAGGAGGTTGTGAAAAAGGTATTCTATAGGTTTTACTACACCACGCATAAAGCATTATAAGCGGTCCGTAAAAAGAATACCTACATTTTTCACATCCTTATTTTTTATGAAGGTAATCCTTATTTAAAATCATCAATAAATGTGCTAATCTTATCAATATCAAAATCACTATATACAAGGGGTTTTCCATCCTTTAAGAAATTAAGTTTATCGTGAAAGTCTTCCTTTTCTTCTTCATAAAGAATTCCAACAGGAATCTTATCTCCCCATTCCATAGCTTTTTCCATGGCCTTTAATTTATTGGTTTTATCATAGCTTTCATCTAAAGTATAAATTCTCTTTTTATACCATTGATAAGTATTAACCTTATTAAAGCTTACACATGGTTGAAGTATATCTACCAAGGCATATCCTTTATAATTTATGGCCGCCTTCATTATTTCTTTTAGTTGTTCTTTATCATTGCTAAAAGCTCTTGCAACAAAACCTGCTCCTAAAGTAATTGCAAGAAGTACAGGATTCATTGGAATGTTATTTGATCCATAAGGCTGTATTGATGTAACTTGACCCATATCAGTGGTTGGAGATGCCTGACCTTTTGTAAGTCCATAAATTTGGTTATCGTGAACAAAATGTGTTATATCAACATTTCTCCTAATATTGTGAATAAAGTGATTTCCTCCTTCACCATAAGAATCTCCATCACCAGAATCAACAATTACAGTTAAAGCCTTGTTTGCAATCTTTGCTGCCGCTGCTGCTGGAAGAGCTCTTCCATGAAGTCCACAAAATCCATTAGTATTTAAATATTGAGGCATTTTCGCAGCCTGACCAATACCGCCAACTAAAAGCACTTCATGTGGTTTTTTATTTAACTCTATGAGGGTCTCCTTAAGCGCGTCCAATATTATAAAATTTCCGCATCCAGGACACCATGCAGTTTCTAAAGCACAAAATTCCATTTTATTTATCCTCCTTTACTTTTTTAATTATATCTTCTGAAGATAGAGGACTTCCGTCATATCTTAAAATCTTAGCATCAAATTCTATTCCAGTGTTTTCTCTTATAAGTCTAGCAAGCTGTGCCGTTGCATTTTGTTCAACATCTATAAGTGTCTTTACCTTTTTTGCCTTTTCTCTTATAAGCTTTTCTGGAAGAGGCCAAACATCTCCAAAAACTAAAGCTCCATATTTTACTTTTCCTTCTTTATTTAAAAATTTAACCGCACCTTTTATAGGGCTGTAAAGTGAACCCCATCCAACAAGAAGTGTATCTATTTCTTCTCCTCCTATATATTCAGGTTCCAAAAGTTCTTCTTTTAAATGTTCAATTTTTCTAAGCCTCTTGTCATTCATTTTTATTCTAACTTCACTGGATTCAGTTATATGTCCAGATTCATCGTGCTCATCACTGTCTACAAGAACGGATGTTCCAGGTATCTTTCCAGGTGTTATTCTAGGTGAAACTCCGTTTTCTGTAACCTCATATCTTCTATACTCCTTACCACCTGCAATTTTATCATCACTTAAATACCTTTCGATTTTTACTTTATTAAAATCAAATGGCTTTACTGTCCTTAAATTATCTGCAAGAAATTGGTCTCCAAGTAAAATTACTGGTATTTGATACTTGTCTGCAAGATTAAAGGCTCTCATCGTCTGATAGAAAGCATCCTCTGGACTTCTTACTGCAATAACCATTTTAGGTATCTCTCCTGGCGTACCATGAATAACAAAGCTTAAATCTCCTTGTTCAGTCCTAGTAGGTAGTCCTGTTGTTGGGCCTGGTCTTTGTATTTCCGCTATTACAATAGGAACCTCCAGCATGCTTGAAAGTCCTACCGCTTCAACCATCAATGCAAAGCCACCTCCAGAGCTACCAGTCATTGCCCTAACGCCTGTATAGGCTGCACCGATTGCCATATTAATAGCAGCAATTTCGTCTTCTGCCTGCTCTACAACTATTTCAGCTTCTCCCATTTTTGATGCCAAATAAGTCATAATACTTGTAGATGGTGTCATTGGATAAGCCGAATAAAGTTTGCAGCCTGCAGCAAGAGCTCCTAGTGCTATAGCATCATTAGCATTAATTAAAATATTATCGTTTTTGCCGTTTGATACTGTATAGTATTTAGGCAAAACCAATTTTGCACCTTCTTTAAAGGCCTCTAGGTTTTTAACAGCAATTTCAGCCTTAAATTTCCTATTTAATACATCCGCTACAGAGCTCAAATCTTGATTAAATAATTTCAAAATTGCTCCCAAAGCAGCACTTCCAAAAACCCTTGAATTGCCTATCTTTTTAGCAATCTTTTTTAAAGGCAATTTATATATTCTGGCATCTTCATAATCTACTTCTTCATCACAAATTACAAATCCTGTTTCTTTTAAATCTCCTATATGAAGTTTAACTGTATCACTATTTAACGCTAATATTCCATCAATTTTTTTAGAATGAGAGTATATTTCTTCATTTCCAAAACGAATTTGAAAAAAATTATGTCCACCTCTAACTCTAGACATATAATCTTGAATTGAAAAAGTTCCAAATCCCTTTTCTTTTAAGATTTTTTCTAATATAGAAGCAAGAGTCTCCATACCTTGACCTGCTGCTCCTCCAATGAGAATATTGTAAATCATACTCAAAACCCTCTTTTCTTTAAATTTTCAAAATATTATTTATCTTACAAATTAATCATATCACTCCAGTTATTATTAATCAATATTAATTATTAATAAGTAATTATTTTTGTTAAGTATAAAAAAGGATATTCACTAAATAATACTATCATTTAGTGAATATCCTTTTTCTTTAAATATATCTTTATTCGTATCCTCTTTTTTTATCTGCTGCTTCATCTTTAATTTCTGATCTTAATTCATTTAACGATTCTTCTCTTCTACAATTTTTTGCCTTTAAATCTTGTTTAGTTTTTTCATTATCTTCATTTTTAATCATTTCATTTGCTTGATGAATATTTTGAATAGTATTGTCTATATTTTCTTGAATTCTATCCACATTATCTCTTCTATCATCTGGATTACTTCTCATAACTACACATCTCCTTTAATAAAATTTTAAAATTGATTTTGACTCAATGCTTATTATGTTCAAGAGATATGTGTATTATTCTTTTATAGACCAGCTAGGGTAAATTATATTTAAACAGTTTCTATTTATACATGTAATCTCTAGTCCACTCTAAATCGTTATTTACGCCTTTATTAAATAAGAATTGATGGATAGTTATATTTCCACAATTAAATGATGCTGCACAAGAATTTAAATACAATCTCCACATCCTTATAAAAGTTTCATCTTTAGTTTTTCTTATTTCAGGCAGTGCATTTTCAAAGTTTTCCGCCCAGTGTTCCAAAGTTCTTCCATAGTGCAATCTTAAATTCTCTACATCAATTACGTTAAAATTTCTTTCCGACATACAGTTAATGAGTTCTGCAATTCCAGGAACGTATCCTCCTGGGAAAATGTACTTATTTATCCATGTGTTGTTTCCTCCAGTTTTTATGCCTGTTATGCAATGAAGTAAAGATACACCCTTATCATTTAGTAGTTTATCTATAGTATCAAAATACTCAGAAAGATGATCTTGTCCTACATGTTCAAGCATGCCTACACTGACTACTTTATCAAACTTTCTATTTTTTAATTCTCTATAATCTACAAGTTGAACTTCAACTAAATCCTCTAAGCCTTCATTTTTTACTCTTTCCTTAACTTTATTAAGTTGTTCAGAACTTAAAGTTATACCCATAGCCTTTACTTTATATTGTTTTGCTGCTGAAATAATCAATTCTCCCCAGCCGCAACCTATATCAAGTAAAGTCTCTCCTTCTTTCAAATCTAGTTTTTTAAGAATATGCTGTACTTTATTTTTTTGAGCTTGATTTAAAGAATCGTCTTTAGACTTAAAGTAACCACAAGAATATGTCATAGTATCATCTAACCATAACTTGTAGAAATCATTTCCTATATCATAGTGAAATTCGATATTTTTTCTGCTATTTTTAATATTATTTGTAGCCATCTTTAATAAGCTTGCATATTTATCACTGTTGGATAAAAAACTTTCTTTATTGTTGTATAGAGATTCTATAACCGTTTGAACGCTTCCTTCAATATCTATTTTTTTAGTCATATAAGCTTCTCCAAAGGTTAATGAAGGATCTTTAATAATATCAGCTTTAGGAATAGGCTCATTGAAGATTATTTTAAATTTTACTTCTCCTTCTCCATAAACTTCAGAACTTCCATCCCATAATTTTAATTCAAAGGTATCTGAAAATAATTTTTTAAACAATGTTTTATAAAATATTTTGTCAATAATCATGACTGTCATCTCCCTCTACTTAAATTGATATGTTTCTACTAAAAGTTAATTCTCTTTGCCTTTTGATAAATAATTAAGTAATTCATTATAATTTTTTTCCGCTAATTGTTCCCTATTTTTTGAATTTTCTATTTTATTATTATGTACATCAATATTCTTTTTAAAATTTTCCAAAGTATCAATGATAGCATTTTTAAAAAGTGGGATAGCATCAATTATTTTTTTTATTCCATACACATATTCATCATCGCCGAGACTAAAACATTGAAATAATCCAGAAGTTAATCTTCCATCAGAAAATATGTAAATATATCTATCTCTCATTTCGTCAGATAAATCAACTTCAATTTTATGCTTGTATAATCTAAAAATTATATCGCCATTCTTTATAAATATAGGGAATATGCTAGAAAAAAGTTCTGTCATATTATTATTTTCCTCATCAATTAAACCAGAAAAGTCATTTTCGTTAAGTTTTATTAAGATTTCATTAGTAAATATATTGTTTTTTATTTCTTTGCCAAGTTTTAATTTTAATCTTTGTTCTCTTTCTTCAACTAATAAATTATCAATTGAATCAAATAACTTATTAAATGCACATATGCTTTTTTTAGAATCACTTTTATTATCAGTCACATTAATACCTCCATAAATTACTTAATAAAAAACGCTGAAAATAAATTCCACAATATGGGTGCTATAATTACTGTCATAATTCCAGAAATAGCAATAGTTAAACTGCTCATAGCCCCTTCAGTTTCCCCTATTTCTATAGCTTTAGCCGTTCCAACAGCATGCGATGCACTACCCATAGCTATTCCCATAGCTACCTTATCATTTATTTTTAATATTTTGTACAAGAATGGTCCAATAATAGAACCTAATATTCCAGTAATTATAATAGCAACCACAGCTATAGATGGAATTCCCCCTAATTGTCTAGATAATGCCATTCCTATGGGTGTTGTTATAGATTTAGGTATTAATGATTTTGTAAGTTTATCTGAAAGATTGAATAATTTTGAAAGTACAATTACACATATCATTCCGGAAATAGCACCACATAAAATACCTACTATAATAGGTAATGCATTTTTTTTAAATAAGGAAAACTTCTTATATAAAGGTAACGCTAAAGCCACAGTAGCAGGAGCCAAAAAGAAAGAAATTACTTGTCCGCCTTTATCATAATCATTATATTTAATATTAAATTTCAACAAAAATACAATTAAAATTATTATTGCAATAAGTAATGGATTAAAAATTGATAACTTGAATTTTTGCTTGATTAAAGCACCTATTTCATAGGCAATTATAGATATTAACACACCAAAAATAGGTGAAGTTGCTATAGCCCTCATCTTTAGCACACCTTTCTTAAAAATTTAACAACATAAGCAGTTACAACCCAGACAACAACGGTAGAAATAAAAATAATAATAGAAAATGCCATAACTTTACCTTTAAGCATACCAAAAGATGTCATTAAGCCAACACCAGCAGGAACAAATAAAAATGACATACAAGATATTAAAACTTCACATATGTCCTCAATCATTTCAACTTTAACTATCTTAAAATATAAGGCCAAGAAAAGTAGTATCAAACCAAGAACTGTGCCTGGTATAGGCAAGTTAAGAGCTAGCTGTATAATCACCCCTAAAAAATATGCGGTCAAAATAATCATTAATTGCTTTATATGCTTCAAAAAATCACCTCTTTTGTAATTTATCATTGGTGTAGTGGTCTGACCATATGGCGCTAATATATCATATATTTTTTATTAGTTCAACTAACGTATTCTCAACTATGACCACTTTCGCTGTAATCTTATCGTTTACTTAATTATTTGCTCATGAATAGGCGTTATTATACAGCAAAATAATATAAATTTAAAGGCATGAATAAAAAATATTTTTTTAATACATAATATACAGTAAATATTATAAGGATGTGTTTCTTATGTATGGTAATTATAATAATGGATTTAATGGATTTTGGAATTTTCCAGTTCTTTGGAATAAATTTGGCGGAGATGATTATAGCTCTAAAACAGCTCATGATTTTTACGATATATATGTAAATAAAGATTATGTTGGCAAAAAAGTATTAGCAGCTGAAGGTGAAAGAGTTGAGGATATAAAAAGTTTTTTAAAAACACAGGGCTTTACTGAATTTAGTTCTGAGCTTATAGGAAATGAGTTTAGCATAACCTGCAGTGAAGCTGCAAAAAAACATGTAAAAGAAGCAGTAGATGTGTATATACACAATAGATAGTAGATTAAAGATAAACAACTTGAAAGGTTAAAATTAGCAAGATTTTTTTGGTAACATTTAACTTATTTAAAATCAATGCACAATGAAGAATGATTTATCTTTCTCTCGCCAGATAAATCTAAAATTATATAAAAATGCAATGTTCAGCTGGCAAAGCGAGCTAATATGGATTTATCTCAAATTGGCGTCAGCAATAAGTTTTAAATTTTCTGTAACAAAGCGAAAGAAAATCATCCTTCATTGTGAACTGTGCATTGTGAATTGTGAATTAAAAAAACATTACTTGTAAAACTTACCAAACATATTTTAAAGCTTTCAAGTGGTTTATCTATGATAACTATCCTCTAACTCTACCTCCATGCACTACTCTACCAACTACATTGCCTAGATTTCCATCTTCCTCTTCATTATTAATCTTTAAAGCCCAAAAAACAGGAAATCTTTCACTTATTTCTGTTTTTATAATTTCTGGTGCTGCAAAGGCTATAATTTGGAAATTAAGCTTGTTTGCTATGGTAAATATAGGGTCTAATACATGAGCTCCTGAAGCCTTGCCAAAAGGATTGTCCAGCATTAACACAGTCCATGGATTTTCATTGCCTAAGGTTCTCTTTTTATAATTCATAAGCATCATAATTATAAAGGTATTTATAGACAGAGTTTGTCCCCCGCTGCCTTCTGGTGAATCTCCTTCTCCTGAATTCACTGCTCCCCAGGTTGCGTAATGATAATCCTGTGGTTTTGCGTATAAAAATTCATTCTTCTCTGACATTTTGTATACTTCTAAGCTGGGATATTTCCCCCTCAGAGCCTTTGAGAATATTTTTTTATCGCTCATAAGCTCGTTTAGTTCCTTGTTATCAAGATTATCAAAATCCACGCCCTTCTTTTCTAGCTTTTCAATGCACTCAATAAAGTATTCATTTAAAAGTATATTAATATCACTTTCTTCTTTAGGCAAAAGTTCTTCTCCCTTAAGTCTTACAAGCTTAAAGGCATAATTATTTTCATTAACATATACCATTTTATTTACCATTTCCTTTAAGCACTCTGATATTTTAATTGCCTGTCTTGCAGCTCTAGAAACCCACTGTTCCTTTGCCTCTTCCGCTTCAAGTTTGTCAGTTTTTATTTGATTTATTTCTCTTTCTGCGTGTTCCTTCATACTTTTAAAAGAATCCTTGTTGCTTGTAAAATTGCCTATATTCGTCTTATCCCCTATAATTTCTTTGATTTTGTGTTTTAAAATTTCATCTTTTATATCATTTTTTAAAGCCTCTAAAAAAACTTCAAAATTCTCCTCGGCATTTGTAGTATGATTTTTTATACTTTGATCTATGTTCTTAAAATCTTGTATCCATTTGTCTACTTCATTCTTTTCATTGTCTTTTATCTTATTCATATCGTACTCTGAGGTCTTTCCTTTTAGCGGATCAATTTCAAAGTATTTAATTTCTGAAATACAATTATTTATATTTGCCTTTCTAACCTCTAAAGCTTTCAATATATTTTCTGTTCTAGCTAAATATTTGCTATTATCCTCTATCCCACTTTTAATTTTAAATTCCTTTTCTTCTAAATTTAAGTTTTCCCACACATTAGCTGCTTTTTGGTGTTCTTCAAGTATTTTATTAGCTTGCTTTTCTATGTCTTTAATTACAGCTTCTATAAGACCTTCAAGCTTGCTTATGCTTTGAGACTTCTCTTTAGCCAACTTTTCTTTTAATTTTATTTTCTTAGCTAAATTATCAAATTCCATTTCAGCAAATTCCAAGGATATGTTTTCTACCTTATAGTTTTTCCAATTCAAATCAATTTTTTTAAGCATTTTAAGCTGCCTGTCTATATTTTCTTGAATATCCTCTGCATTCTTTTTCAAAAGAGCAATGCTATTATTTTTGCTTTCAAGCTTTGTATTTAAACTCTTTCTGTAGGAAATACTGCTGTATATCTCATCTTTTTTTGAAGCTTCATAATTTGGAGCTGTGCTGCACTGTAAATTATCTTTAGGATTTATTTCCTTAAATTCCGCTTCCTTTACAACCTCCCTTATGTCCTTAAGTCCTGGCTCAACAAGTTTAACCTTCCATCTTTCATAGTTTAAATTCTCATCATTTATATTTTTATCTAAAAGCTCTTTTTCTAGTTCTTTTTCACTAAGCTTAGAAACTAAATTGTTTAACTCCTGCATCGCTTCTTTTTCTTCTTTTAATTTTTTATCTATTTCATTTTTAAATTCTATAAAATTCACAAGTTTTTCAATTTGATAAGAAAGCTTTTTAATATTTTCATCCACATTTTCTCTATTTTTTTTATTAATATTAAGTTTTTCTGTAGAATTATTTATGCCAGTCTCCGCTGCACTTATCTCACTTAAATTTTCATTAATATTAAGCTCTATTTGTTTAAGTTTTTGGTCTAACGCTGCAGAGCTTTCAGTTTTAAGTGCAAGACTAATAGCATTAAGAAGTTCTACTATTTTTTCTGTAGAGCCTTCAACTACTCTAATAGTTTCTTTTGCTTCAAGTTCTTTTTTACTTAAGCTTTCCTTCCAAGATACATAACTATCATAATCCTCTACAAACTTTAAAGCTTTGTGGTCTATTAATTTATAGTTAACACTTTCAACCTTATTCATTTCTGTTCGAACATAAATTGGAACTAAAGCTCTTAGAAAACTTTCTTTATCTATGTTACTTTCTATGGTTTTCCATTCATTAACATTAGATATAACTAAACCAAAAGGCAGCATTGGGTAATTTGAAAGCATGTTCTTTTTTTGTTCTTCATGAAGAGCATATAAAAACTGAGTTCCATAAATAACTTTTATTCCTAAAGCCTCTATTTTATCTTTCACACTATTTACATCGTTATTTGCTATCCAGTATTCTTCTGTATTTAAGCTTAAATCAATACTGTTTTCCCATAATTCCTTGTAAAGCTTCTTTTCTTGAAGTTCTTTTTCTTCTTTAAGCTTCTTCACCTCAAATGCCTTATTTTGAAGCCAATTTTCCGAATAAGTTTCCATCAAAGGATCAAGCTTACAAACTTCTAAAACTCTTGCAAAAAGCTTTTCTTCCTCCTCTTTCTTTTCATTATACTTTTTTGTAATATCTTTTTTACTATCCCCATATTGTTCAAGTTTCATTTTAAACTCAGCTATTTTTAGCTTTAGGCTATTTATTTTTTCCTCCAGCTTTTCGCACTTGCTATTTAAAGTTAAAAGTTTTTTATCCTCTTCTTCCTTTTCCTTTTTAATATCTTCAAGCAATAATTCTGGATAAACTATCCTAAAAGGATCAAACTCCGTGCCAAGTTCCTTTTCTTTTTTATCAAATTCTTTCTTTTTATCTTCAATTGCCTTTAAATTAACCTGTATACTCTGCTTTTTTTCATTTAAACTTTTAATTTCCACTTTTAACTTTGCTTCTTTATTATTTAGAAAAGCTTCATAAGCTTTATATTGGCTGCTTATATTGCTCCATTTTTCCTGTGTAATTTTCCATTTATCTTTAATTTCTTCTTCTACCTTATTCATTTCCCCATGTACATCTTTTAAAGCTAAAGAATTCATGAGCTTTTCTATTTCTTCAAGAGTAGATTTTTTCTTATATTCATCTTTCTCCATAGGAATAATAAGCTTATTTATTTCATATTTTTTCTTTTCCTCATTCAAATCATCTATTTCGCTGTTTATATAGTCAAATTCTTTTTGTTCAAAGGCCTTATTCCCTTCATAATCCTTTTTTGCTCTAATTTGTTTTGCATACTCCAAATTATCCTTTTCAAAAAGCAGCTCACGTTTTCTTGTTTCTGCCTTACTTTTTTCTTTTTCCCAGGTTTCTATTTCATTTAGCACATTATTTTGAATACTGTTTAAACTACAGTAAAGGTTATTTCCATTTATAATACAGCTATTTTTCTTATCTTCATAAATAATTCCCTGCTCTGCATCTCGTATTAACGGATCTAATAATGAAGATATATTTTTATAATCTACTTCTCTATTTATAAGTATAGGAAGATTTTTAGTTATAGAAATATTGCTTTTAAACATATCTTTAAGCACATTCTTATTTTCTTCAAATTGACTGTTTAAATTTTCAGAAATAGCTGGAATTATGTATTCATCAAAAATACCTTTATTATCTTTTGCCTTTGAAAAATATTCCCCAACTCCGCCTTCCACTTTATTTATAAGCTTTAAAATAGACCACTCTGAGCGGTATATTCCAAGTCCCGATAAATACTGATAGTATTCGGAGTTTGTACTTCTGGAATCCGACTCAGAAAATTTTCTAAAATCCCTTTTATTATCTCCTAAAAATTCTTCTAATGCTTTATAACTCACTGCTTTTCTTTCATCTTTTAAATAAAGAGGAATATTTTCTACTATATAAGGGTCATCAACATAATGCTCATGAGTATATAAAAAATACTTTACACCTATTTTTTCTTCTTCCTTTTCCTCCTCCTTATTATCAAGCTTTTTTACCGCAGTGATGCAAATACCTGTCATTAACCATTTATCCGGCATTGTATCCAGTTTCCACTCTAAAAGCACATGAAAAGTGTAGGGTTTAAATTGATTGTTTCTATTTAAAAACATGCCAGCAATCTTATTTCCATCATTTTTACCCCATCTCGTATTTGGAAGCATTATCTGAGATATAAGCTGCATCAGTACTCCCTTACCACTTCCGTTATTTAGAGTAAACAAAGTATGGTCTGGTTCTCCCATCTTTGTCAAATCAAAAATACTATTGTCGTGACACTTTTTAAAATTATCATACTTATTTCCTACTATTCTAATTTTAGTTAGTCTCGGCATTGCTTTTTTCCTCCTTTGCAGCTTCTATAAGTTTCATGAATTCTCTATATCTATCTTGATTGTGATACAGCTTGTCTAATCTTTCGTATAATTCTAATTTTGGAATCAACTTAAGTTCTTTAGTATTGTTGTAAATAAGCTTTTGATCCGCTAAAGGTTTTAACGCCTTATAAATAAAATTAAATCTATTATCCGTAGTATTTACCACATCTATGCTGCCTTTAGTTTTACTGTTTTTCATTGGTGAAAAGTCTTTATTCCACACCTCATCAATTTCCTTAAGTGCTATACCCCAATCTTGACTAAAGCTTTCCTCCTTTTTTTCTCTTGCAATCCAGGAATTTATGATTCCATTCACCAAGTCTTCAAGCTTAGCATAAGATATACCTTCTTCTTCCCATCTAATTCTTATGTTATTTTCTTTGTCCACTTCAGATAAAAATACGCATATTATCAAATTAGCCAAATAAAAGTACTTTTTGTTTTTTAACTCCTTATACTTTTCCTTCATTTGAGTATAAGAATTTGCAAAAATAGATCCATTAGCAGAAGAAACTAAATGAAGATTTTCCATGGTTTCTATTATCATAAGATCTGCTTCCGCTGCCATAGTTTTTACTATTTGCCTCATTTCATTATCATTTGAATATTCTTCTGCAAGAGGCTCTTTAACAGATACAATATTTTCTTTTAAAAGCATGAAAAATAACGCAGATGCTTTTTGTATATTTTCCGTTGTATATGCCATTACTAATCCTCCAAATTATTTTTAATATATATTTTATATGGTGATATAAATAAATTTTGCAAACTTAAAGGTTTCTTTTCTTCTTCTAACTTTGAAGCAACTGTTTTTCCAATAAGTTTTTTATACTTTTCATCCTTTTCACACAATTTATTAAACAAAATCATTCTTTCATCCATTTCATCAAATTCTTCAGTTGTCTCACTAAAAGTAAGCCCCGTAAGCACAAACATCATAAATATTTCTGTATTCTTTTTTTGGCTTAGCCAGCTTTCCTTAATAATAACATCCATATTTTCAAGTTCCGTAATACTAAAACCTTCACCATCTATAAATTTATCAAAAATTGGCTGCCAAAGATCTACTATAAGTTCCCAGTCTACTTTCTTTTTATTTATAAATTCTTTTTCTTCTTCCTCACCTTGTACATCTACATTAACTTCTTCATTTTCCCTTATAGACTGCTGTTCCTGCCATGCCCAATCTAAAGGATATATAAATTCAAGCTTGGGAGACAAAAGCGGCGTCACTAAGTTCTCTAACAAATCAAAACTTGGCAGTCCATTTTTAACAATTACATTTTGCCATATATCTTTCTTAAAAGATACTCTAGATGTTGTCCAAAAGCTTTCTGGATAATTTACTCTTATTTTCACTTCAAAGGCCATATTGTCTACTACTATTTTTGCAAGTAAATTGTGAAGTACTCTAGCCTTTTCTACTTCTTCAAAAAGCTTTTCTCCATCTTTTCTTTTATCCTTAGGGAAACTTTCAAGTCTGCTTTTCCAGGAAAGCATATCCTCAAAAGTCTTTTTTTCATCTTCAAATTGACTTTTTATTTCCTGATCCGTTTTTCTTCTGTCCCTTTTGGCATCAAAAAATATTACCTGAGGATTTCTCATAATATCATGTCTATAATCTTTTTCCCTACGTATTAAATTTCTAACTCTTCCAATTAGGTTATTTACGCTGCTTAAAGCTTTATTAAAGTTTCCACTTTTAATTAATTGAAGTGTGTAAAACTGCTCCACATCAAAACCAAACTCTTCAAGCATTTCCCGTGTTATAAATATCATTTCCTCCGCTTCTTCTGTAAGCATATACACTGTACTGCCGCCCTTTTCCCATCTTGAATGCTCTCTATCAGGTTTCAAATATCTAAATTTATATATCTCATGTTCTCTTGTTTCTTCATTATATATTGGACAGCTAAATGGATCCTGTCTATTAGAGTCTTTATACCACAGCACTCCATCAACAATTCTCTCTATATTCTTATCAGAAGTAGAAATTTTCATTTCCCTTAAAATATCTGAAACAATGTATATCATATCGTTACGTGTTCTATTAGGGTTTTCCGTAATTTCTCTTCTAAATATGCTTAGTAAAAGATACAGGCAAATTTCATGAGCATAATTGTTTAGCTCACCTATGTCCATGCCTGTACCAAGCATTCTTATAACATTGATTTTTTTCAGCCTGTCCATCATTCCAGTTTGAACTAAATCCATCTTTCTATATTCCTCCTTCCATCTCTAACAAATATTCATAAGTAATAAATTCTTGAGGAATTCTACAATTTTCTTTCCAAAGCTCTACTACATAATCCTTATACCTGTCATAATTCTTTTCCTCAAATTCTTTCAAAATACACTTTAAACATTCTTCATTTTTCTGCTGATTCTTGCTTTTATATTTTTTATGTACCTTTATAAGCTCCACATAAGCCTGTACGAGTAAACTTATATTTACATCATTATACTTATCTTTCAATGCTTTATATATAAAATATCCATCTGGATCCATGTCTCCAAAATAATATACCGTAACTTCACTTGGCTTAGCTATTTCATCTAGAAAAGAAAAACTCTTTATAATTTTTTTCCCATATCCAAAAATAAGTGCATCTGGCGCTATTCCAAATACTTTTATACCCTTTTGCACTGCCCTCTTAAAAGAAAAAAATGTAGAGTGATTTTCCAGAATTATTAAAGTTTTGATTTCACTGACCCCTCTATTCCAGTAGATAAACTGTTCACCATACTGCTTAGCTTTTATATCCTCAAGACTTAAGGAAAGCCTTTTGAGCACTTTATTATCCTTTTTGCCATTATCACTGTCTGTCAAAAATTTTTCATCGTAAAAAAGCTCTAGGCATCTTTCCTCAACACTATCCCACTTCCTGTTTTCCCTTTCCTTTAAAAAATTGTATATATTTTTTATGTACATCCATTCTTTTTTAGTTTGATACTCTGGATGTTTAATATAAGTTTTAAAATTTAGCATATCAGAATACTTAATAATATCTTCATCTTTCCAAGAGCTTTCTACCTTAGAAGTAACTATAGTCCACTTTAATTTCATAGGCAATTTAGCCCTATTGCTTTCTGATCTTGCAATTTCTCTTATAATTTTTTCTTCCTTTAACTTTTGCATTTCCTTATAAAAAGCCTCATAACCGCCAAGTTCATAGTAGTTACTTTGTCCACCGCATTTTTCTATAATAAATTTTTCTAAATCAACAAGTTCAAATTTTTTATTGTTTTTGCATTTATTATCAAAGAAAAGCTTTATATATCTACGCATTATATCTTTCCCTTCAATTCTGTATATTCTTACAAATTATTATAACAAAAAAAAGAAGCATAATACTTCTTTTCTCTTTGTATTTTATTAATTTTCATATCTAACATATACATAATCTGATTTACGATGTTGCTAGATATGCTCAACATATTCCACTATTATGCCATCAAGATGTTTTACTGTCATATTTGTTCCAGATAAAACTTAATACAATAATGATATGGTTAAATGTACAAATTTTCAAGTACGCACATTTTTGTTATATACTAATAAAAATAGTACTAAAGGAAATAAAATTTATGGCAAGAGCATTAAAAGATCCTGAGCTCGATAGTTCATGTCCACTGGCAACTGAGGAAAAACTTATATAAAGCTTAAAAAGCAAGCTAGCAAAATTTGATAACTTGATAATTTGCTTATACAAAAATCTAAAATATTAATTTAGCTGTTTTTTAATTTTAAAATGGCACCATTTATCATGCCTCTAACCTTCTTAACCTCACTGCTTTGCCATTTCATTAAAAATCTTATAGTGCCAATATTTTTGCTTTCTCCGATTTTTAATAGTAAAAGCTTAATTACCTCTCTATTAGTTCCTTTAAGTCTTTCTACAAGGTCATCTTGATTAGGTTCATCTATATTCACATTTAAAATGCAATTATATAGCTCTTCTACATAAACAGGCTTATAGGTTTCCCAACCTTTCTCTGAAAAAATTATCATAGGAAGCCTTCCATTATAATCAATATCTAAATAATCATTCACAAGCATCCAGTCTATAATTTTAGTGATTTTTTCGAGAGTTAAATCTTTGTAATATCCATAACTCGGGCAGCTGTCAAGATGACTTTCTAAAACTTTCTTATCTTTAGATCCCTTTAGTATTTTTGCAAGCATTGACCTACCTGCAGTAAAAATAATTTCATCTGCAGCTCTAAGGATTTTTTCTACATCCTTTTTTGATGGTGCTGTTTGATCTTTTAAATCACTTAAGGTATAGTGAACTCTTGGTTTTCTGCTCATATTAATCAACTCTCCCGTATTATAACAGTGATTCTTTATCTCATTTTACTTAATTCATCTACAAATGCTGGTCTCTTTTTATATAAAATACTCAACTCATTTTTTAATTGTACTTGTTTTTCTTTTCCCGCTACCTTTTTGACTATATCCTATTTTTGTCAATTAAATTCAATCCTATGTTAATAACTTTCCTTCCTTATAATTTTTTAAGTTTTTCAACAACCAATACGTCCGCCGGCACCCAATTAAGTTTGTCAAGTTCTTCTAATGGCACCCATCTAACTTCATTATGAGCATTTAAATGCAGCTTTCCTCCGCATACCTCACACAAGAAGCAGTGCATTGTAAGATGAAAATTGGGATAATCATAGTCAATTGTAGTTATGTATTTAGAAATTTTAATATCCAATTCTAATTCCTCTTTAATTTCACGGATGAGTGCCTCTTCTCTTGTTTCTCCAGGTTCTATTTTGCCACCTGGAAACTCCCACATATCTTTAAAATCTCCATAACTACGACAGGTCGTAAATATTTCGTTGTTGCGTTTTATAATTGCGGCTGATACTTGAATTGTTTTCATTTTATGGTCACCTCTTTGGTATAGTTATTACATGAATTTTAGCATCAATTAATCGTTAATTCTAGATTTTCAAGCAAGTAAAATTTACCATTGACCCTAATTTTATTTTCATCTAAAATTTCTATCACATTATTGTTTACTATATATTTATCATTTTCTTTTCTAATTTTCCACTGCTTTTCCTTTGCTACATTTTTAAGCTTTTTATATACATTGATTTCAAGATTGCTTTTTAATTTTAGCTCATGCATATTTTCAGCGTTCAATAATAAATACAAAGTTGTATACGTTACTAATTGAGTTCCAGCTTGTATTGGCTCAACCTTTTTTATTTCCTTAATATACTCTAAATTTATTCGTGTATAAATTTCATCTCCTGCAGCTTTTCTTGAAGGAAGCTCTATACATTCTTTTCTTTTATATTTATCTATGGTTTTTATCCTTCCAAAATACTTTATGCCAGCTTCATCACCAAATGATTTTTTAGACTGATAGAAGGCTAAATATTCAACTCCTAGCCTAACATCTTTTAAGTGTTTCTCTGGAATATGATAAAATAAATATTCTTTGTACACCTTAAAATGTTCTTTGTCTTTAACATTCACAACCATAACATTTTCCAGCTTAAATTTAGCATAATCATCATATTCATCAATAAGAATTCTTTCACTTTTAGCTTCTAAATCTGATTGATTTATGATATTTTGTAAATGCCTAGTTATTAATTTAGTGCTGCCAGGAAGCATTGGAAAAGCACCTATATTTACCTCTTCTATGCTTTTATAAAATTTATTAGTAATAAACTTCTTCTCATCACCATAAGGAAACATTACATAGGCACCAAAGGTCTCATATTTAAATTGAAATGAATTATCTAGTTTTGATACTATAGCATCTCTATACCTATGCATTACATTTATATCTTCCTCCATAGGTCCTGCATTTCCATTAGAATCAACATTAACCCTATATTTTGCATCAAAAATATAAATTCTGCTATCCTTGCTATTCAATTTTTTAATGCAAAGCACAGTATCCGGTCGTTGTCGTGTCGTCGGTGAACTATAAGATTTGTTGTACCACAATTCTAGTTTGTTTTTGCTATTAGAATAAACCATTTTTGCTTTCTCATCCTGCAATAGTGAAAAGTAAATTCCATTATCCCTATATTTTAAAATGCCATATTCTTCTACCTTATAGCCTAGCTCCTCCAATATATTATGTATTTTTATATAACACCATATTTCATATAGAGAATATAATTTTTTAGGTGTAATTTTATACAAATCTTGTCCTAATGATAAGCCTTTATTTAGCATCATATACTTTTTATATAATTCCTTATATCCAGGCGCCATTTGAAAAACCAAACTCATTGTTTTTTTCCCTTTAAGATCATCTATATTTCTAAAATTAATCCTAAGATGTTTTTCTAATAACGTTCTCTTCTCTGCAACAAAGGAAAGGTATGAAGTATTTTCATTATATACAGTAATTATATTCTTCTCAATATTTTTAAGCCTCTTAATAATTCGCTTTATAATGTACTTTGCAAATTGATTTTCATATATATTGGTAGTAGTTCTTTTCCTCTCTTCTATTACTTTATTTGTAATAAAACTTCTATCTCCAAGCTTTATAAATCCACTTTTATCCTCAATTAAAACATTTGGATGCTTTTTTATATATGATATTGTATTTCTCGAAACCCTTTTTGCTTTATATGTATCTGTCACCCTATATAAGCTTTCTAAATTATGCTTAGGATTTTTTTCAATCCTTTTTATTGCTTTCTCCAAATCATCAAATATAACCTTTAGTATATTTATAAATTCTAAATTTGTTTGATGTTTAGTTTCCTTTAGCTTGGCACTTAAATATGTTTTTCCTATAAGTTCAAAAGCTAGCGAACTTATCTCTTCATTTATCTCTCTTATAATTTCCTTATAATCTTTATAGTAATCCAATTTAGAAGGAAACACTTCTATTGTAAAAAATAATATATTCTTTCCATTCTTACATAAAGAAAAAGTAGAATATCCAATGTCTGATGAAAAATCTATTATACCTATAAGGCAATTTCCAACCTTCTCAAAATAATCATTTATTTTATTATCCATATGGAATATTTCATATAAGGAATTATCTTTATTCTCTAAAATAAGCTGATACTTACCATTTTCAAAAAAACATGGCATCATTGTAACACCATCATTATTTACCAATTCTCCAGTTTGCGTACATGTTTTAATTACAACTTTATTCTTATATTCTCCGTTAACCATAAGACGGGCTGGAATATTGAGATTATTATTTAAAGCTTCTGCTTTTTTATCCGTAACATAACCCGTAAGTGTAACTCCAAACTCATCAGAACTTATCTCTAAAAGCTTTCCCCTAAGCCCAGTATGATACAAATCCATCTTCATATCCTCTTAACATCGTTAATATTTTCTTTGCACTATTTGTATACAATGCAGTTTCTAAATTATCTGTAGCTTCCTTTATATAATCGTCAGTATTATCAATTTCTATATTTGGATTACAATATTCATAAAGCTGAATTAATATATCTTTAATAACAGCTTCACTTCCAGTAATAGTTGGAAGCACCTTTTGCATTATTTGAAAATCAAAAGCAACATCTCCATCTAATAATCCATTAATTTTATTTTGAAGCATGTAAAAAATAATTTCATCTCTAACTCTATATCCAAATTGTTTATTTCCTGCAGTTAAGATATTGTTGATTTTTATTATTTTTTTATTAATTTCTGTCACATACTCCTTATTTTCTTTTAATGCATCCTTTATGTTTATAAATTTAGATTTGAGAAAATCGTTGCTTAGCTCTATGCTCTCTACCTTGTTATCATAAAAATCCAAATTTTCTAAGTGAACATCTGAAAATTCAATAGTATTAGCCCTATCTAAAACCTTCCTACTAAAAGCAAAGGTTGTATCATCCATATTTACCGTACCAATTATATAAACATTTTCTGGAATTTCAAGACAGGAATATTCATTGCTTTTATCAAAATATTCGTTGGAGAAGATTTTATCCGTCTTAATACAATTATTCTCATCAAATTTCCTAGATTCAATTACACTTAAATATTCACTTAAATAATATTCTACTCTAGCCAAATTCATCTCATCTAAACAAATAAAATATGACTTTTTTAAATTTTCTTTTTTAGAGGCTTCTAAAATTATTTTGCTCAACTTTCCTGCTATAAATTTATCATTTATATTTTTATAACCAAGTAGTTCTGTACTATCATTCCAATCTGGTTTAACACTAATTAAATTGTACACACCATTTATAGCTTCACTAAACAACTTAACAAGCTTGGACTTACCTGTACCACTGATGCCTGCCAATATAACAAATGGCTTGGTTTTTAATGATAAATAAAAATTGCTTAATTCTTCATAAGAATATATAAACCCTTTATTATTAATGTATTTTTGTATATTCTCTATTACGCTTTTCATACTCAATTTGCTATTGGCCTCACTTTTCATAATAGCTTCATTTCCCATATCTTCATTTTTTAAAAACATCTTATTATAGTACTCATTATATATTTGAATCATATTATTCAAATCTTGCACAAAAGCTTCTTCATTTGTAAGATCATCAACTTTGTATTCTTTATAAAAAATAGTTCCTACTTCATAATCTACATTTCCAACCTTCAAATCATTATCAGTTTCAAAGTTCCTATTGCCTATGGTATTTCTTATATTTTCTCTAGTTTCAATCATTGATTCCTTAGCAGTTTTAACTCCTAAATCACTTTTTAGCTTGGTACAACCTTGATTTAAAGTTAAATAAACTCTTTCCATATCTTCAGAAAACAAATAAACTATGTATATACCCTTTTGAATAGTTTTTGTTATTTCTGTATTATAAATAGCCACCCAAGGATATCTTGTCCAACCTCCAGCACCGCAAGATCCCTTAGCAGAAAGTTTATCATTGTCTGAAATAATTGGATTAATAGCTTCTACAGTTTTATAATTTACCATTTGAAACATAGGATGATTTTTATTGAATTTTCCCTGTTTTGTATTGTCCAAATAATTGTTTAATATTTCTTTAAAAATTTCTGTTATATTCACTTTAACACCAGCTTTATCAATTGTTTTCAAAATGATGTGATATATTTAACCTTTTAGAACTTTAATGTAATTATATCATAGAATTTGGCAATATAATTTAGATTTTTAGGATTAGCAGTTGTCTTTTATTTTTTAAACTGACTTTAGTAAATATGATATGTACATTCTTCGATAGATTTGAATTTGCATAAAAATCATGACCACCGGCTAAGCCGGTGGTTTGCTCAGCCCTGTAAGGGCATATTACTGGCTGGGCTAAAAGCCCTCTGAATGGTCCGCCACCCGCATACTTTTCCGTGCAGTCGCTAAAGCGACTATTTTTTGTTCTTCTTTACTGGCTCACCGGTAAACGGATCAACAAGTTCTTTTATACTCATCTGTTCATATGCCAAATCTTCTTGCAATTGATTTCTTATATACTGTTCTATTTTGTTTTTGTTTTTTCCAACTGTATCAACATAGTATCCTCTACACCAAAATTCTCTGTTGCCATATTTATATTTCAAATTTGCATGCTGATCAAATATCATTAAACTACTCTTTCCTTTTAAATATCCCATGAAACTTGATATGCTTATTTTGGGTGGTATTTCTACTAAC
>NZ_JAJNKE010000029.1 GCF_021043395.1 Clostridium guangxiense | reverse complement strand
GGTTTATTAGCTCAGTTGGTAGAGCACATGACTTTTAATCATGGTGTCCGGGGTTCGATTCCCCGATAAGCCACCAAAAGCAGATATGAATATATCTGCTTTTTTGATGTTACAAATATTAAGTTTTTAGTAGTAAGAAGATTATTTATAAAAATTTTCTAGCAATGATCCTGCTCGCATCCACAGTCATCATCGTGATGATGATGGTGGTGGCAACATTCGCATTCAGGAGTAACTGCACAGATGCAGCATATTCTTACATAAATGCATTCGCCGTGATGTTTTACTAAAACTACATCTCTACATACTTTTTTAATTTTTACGTTTTCCAACTTCTTGCATTGTTCAAGAAGTAATGTAACTTTTCTACCTCTGTGTCTTCTTAATACTCTTCTGATGTTCTCCATTTGCTTGCATTTTCTGCTCATCATTATCGCCTCCTAATAACATAATATGTGAATGACAAAATGCTGACACTAAATTTTCAAATCAATAAGATAATAAAACTATACTTTTTTATATATGGTGTAGTATAATAAAAATATCTAAGAAGAATTACGGGGTGTTAGATTTATGAGGTTAGTTCCCATACAAAGTGTGAAAGAAGGAAGTATTTTAGCAAAGACTATATATGATGGCGAAGGAAGAGTTCTCTTAAAAGAAGGAACTGAACTTAAAGATGCGGTTATTAAAAAAATAGAATTCTTAAATATTTACACTATTTACATAAATGATAAATATAGCAATACTGTTATAGAAGATATGATAAAACCTGAAATAAGGCAGAAATCTATAAAAAAAATTAGAGATGTTTTTTACAATTTAGAACATTATAATAAAAATCCAAACAATTATGAGGGACAAAACCTTTATAAAAAAAATGAAAAAGATTTTCAATCAGTTCAATATGTTGCAAGGGAGCTTATAGAAGAAATCTTATCTAGAAAAAATGTAATGATAGGGTTGGTTGATATAAAGAGTTTTGATGACTATACATATCAGCACTCTGTTAATGTGGCTGTTATAGCTCTTGTATTAGGAATTAAGATGAATTTTCATAAATATGAACTTTTTGATTTATGCATAGGCGCTCTTTTACACGATATAGGTAAGGTTTTTGTTCCAAGCGAAATATTAAATAAACCTGGTAAGCTTACAGAAGAAGAAAGGAAAGTAATTGAAGGGCATCCTGAAAGTGGTTATGAATATTTAAAAGGCAGTTATGATGTATCGGTGCCGGCTAGAATAATAGTTCTTCAACATCATGAACGAATAGGTGGACAAGGCTATCCAGAAGGTAGAGAAGGGGAAAGAATAAGTATACTTGCTAAAATAGTAGCAGTTGCAGATGTATATGATGCTATGACATCTACAAGAGTGTATAGAAAAGCATTATCTCCAAATGAAGTTTTAGAATATATAATGGCCAATGGTGGCACAAAGTTTGATTATAAGGTTGTTCAGGCATTTTCTAAAGTTGTAATACCTTACCCTGAAGGTTCATTAATAAGATTAAGTAATCAAGATATAGCAGTCGTAACTAAAGTTTATTCTGAAATGCCTTTAAGGCCTGATGTTAAAATTGTTTATAGTAAAAATAGTGAGAGCGTAGATTCTATACTAGAACTTTCTAAAGAGAATTCCATAGTAATACAAGGAGTAGAGTATGAAGTGCCTGAAGATAATTAATAATTGTAATACATAATTGGAGGTAATTGTTTGAATAAAGTAGTTATATTTGATATGGATGGAGTAATAGTGGATACAGAGCCAGTATACAGAGAGATAAATGAACAATTGTATAAAGAATTAGGTGCAGAAATAACATTAGAAGAACAGTTCAGTTTTGTAGGTAATGGTTCAAGAATAATATGGACTAAGATAAAGAGTAAGGCTAATTTAGAGCAATCAGTTGAAGAACTTATGGAAACTTCAAAAAATAGAAAATATGAATATCTTTCAAAGAGTGATTCGAAAATAATTCCAATAAGGGGTATAGAAAAACTTCTTTCTTCTCTTAAAAATAGGGGATTCAACATAGCTATGGCTTCATCATCTCCTAAAAAAAATATAGAAGTGATTTTAAATAGAATTAATCTTATAGAATACTTTGAATATATTGTTAGTGGCGAGGATGTAGAAAATGGTAAACCAAATCCGGATATATTTTTAAAGGCAGCAGAGAAGTTTAATGCTAAAGCTTGTGATTGTACTGTGGTAGAAGATTCAAACAATGGAATTACAGGAGCTAGAGCAGCAGGAATGAAATGTGTTGGCTTTAGAAACTTAAATTCCGGTAATCAGGATTTGTCTAAGGCTAATATAATAGTAGAAGCTTTTGATGAAGTTGGTATTAATAAAATAGTTGAAATTGCGTCCAAATAAAATCATGATTAATTTGTAATGAGCGAGGACGTTCATAGTTGTGTGTAAAAAAGAAAAGCCTTGGTAATATAGGACTTTTCTTTTTTTTATTTAAGTTTCCAAGCTATGTCGCTCCATTTAAGTTCATTTCTAAAGTTTGTAACATTAGTATCTTTGTTTATAAGTACACATTCGATACCTACCATTTCAGCATAATCCATTAATTGTTCTGCTGTAATTGCAAAGGATAAGCTAGTATGATGTGCTCCTCCTGCAAGTATCCATGCTTCAGCAGCTTCTTTAAGTGAAGGTTCTGGCTTCCATATAACACGTGCAACAGGAAGTTTTGGTAATGGTTTTTCACCTTTTACTGCATTTACTTCATTGACGATAAGTCTAAATCTATTTCCTAGGTCAATAAGTGAAGCTGCAACAGCATGACCTTCCATGCCATCAAATACAAGTCTAGCAGGATCTTCTTTACCGCCTATATCAAGTGGGTGAACTTCAATTCTAGGCTTTGTACCAGCTACAGTAGGACAAACTTCAAGCATATGAGCACCTAAGATAAGTCCGTTATTTGGATCAAGATTATAAGTGTAATCTTCCATAAGAGCTGTATACTTTCCTTGTGCCATTATTTTCATAGCTCTTAATAAAGCAGCAGTCTTCCAGTCTCCTTCAGCTCCAAAACCATAACCCTTTTCCATTAAGTGCTGTACAGCAAGTCCTGGAAGTTGTCTCATTCCATGAAGATCTTCGAAGTTTGTTGTAAATGCAGTGCAGTCATTTGCTTTTAAGAATTTTTCAAGAGCAATCTCAATACGAGCTTGTTCACGGATTGATTCAACAGGGGCCTTAGGATCTACGTCATATTCTTCTTTATATTCAGCCATAAGTTTGTCCGTTTCTTCTTCTGTCACTTTATTCATAACTTCAACTAAGTCACCTATGCCATAATAACTTACAGACCATCCAAGTTTTATTTGAGCTTCTATTTTGTCACCATCTGTTACAGCTACGTTTCTCATGTTATCTCCGAAACGAGCAACTTTAATGTTTGGTCCTTGAACAAAAGCAGCAGCGGCTCCCATCCAGCTTCCTAATTTTTTGACTAAATCTTCATCTTTCCAATAACCTACAATAACTTTTCTTGGAATGTTCATTCTTGTACATATATAACCATATTCTCTATCTCCATGAGCAGATTGATTTAAATTCATGAAATTCATGTCCATAGTGCTCCATGGTATGTTTTGATTGAATTGTGTATGCAAGTGAAGTAAAGGCTTTCTTAATTCTGATAAACCAGTAATCCACATTTTTGCTGGAGAAAACGTATGCATCCATGTTATAATACCTGCGCAGTTTCCATCTTGATTTGCTTCATTGCAAACTTTCCTTATACTTTCAGAAGTTGTGACTACAGGTTTGTATACAATTTTATATGCGATGGAACTATTGTTTAATCCTTCTACAATTTTTTGTGAATCCTCATCAACTTGTTTTAAAGCCTCTGGTCCATATAAATGCTGACTTCCAGTAATGAACCAGAATTCATAAGGTTTTAAATTTAACATATAGGTTCCTCCTAAATTATTATATTTATTTTACTTTGTATTTTAATTATATTATAATACTTAAAATATGTACGTACAACTAAAAAATATAAGTTGCAATAATAATTTTTTTTGTGTAGATGATAAAATGGCTGTAAATAAGGAATTGCTGTAATAATTAAAAAAAATATTTTTAGGTTATTTTATAAATAGCTTAATTGGTATAATAAATATATAAGTAAAAGTTTCAATAAGGTATTGATAAAATAGAACAGCGAGTATATAATTAAAAAAAGATGTACGTACATTAAGACTAAAATTACATACAACTATTGTTATAATTTTATGTGTCAGCAAAATATTAAAATTGCACATATACTGTTGTTACATGAAGCTTGAAGTTAGTTATCATGAAGTATAAAATGTACTTATACATGTGTATACTTTTAAAAGTAAGGAGTAATGCTGATACCTATGAAAAAAGATGAAACTAAACATGAAATTATTGAAAACTATTTTATAGAACTTATTAAAAATGAAACAATAAACATTGGAGATCAATTGCCATCGGAAAATGAGATTGCCAGTCAGTTTAACGTAAGTAGACATACAGTTAGGCAAGCGCTTGAAAGGCTATCACAGTATGGGCTTATTATGAAAGAAAAAGGCAAGGGAACATTTTGTATAAGCAGTGGAAAAGAAGAAAAGAAATCCAAGAACATTGCGCTTCTTACAACCTATATTTCTAATTATATATTTCCTAAAATAACTGAAGGAGTTGAGGAAGTTTTAAGACAAAATGGATATAACTTACTTCTTTTTAATAGCAACAATGATATCGAAAACGAGATAAATTGTCTTAAAAGTATAGAAAGCCAAGATATTTCTGGAGTTATCATTGAGCCTGCCCAAAGTTCAATAAATAACATGGATAAAAAGTACTTTGAAAAATTTGATGAAAAGAATATCAAATATATAATGATAAATGCTTATTATGAGGATCTTAATCCTGCCTATATTGTATTGAATGATGAACAGGGTGGTTATAGGCTTACAAAGTACCTAATAGAGCTTGGACATAAAAAAATAGCAGCAATTCTTAAAGAGGATGATATTCAAGGTCAAAAAAGAAAAGTTGGATATCTGAATGCTCTTAAAGAAAACGGGCTGAAGGCCGATGAATCTATAATTGGAGAATATACAACAGATACAAAAGAAATGTATATAGATATGTTTTTGAGAGAAATTTTAAAAATGAAGGAAATGCCAAGCGCTATTTTTTGTTACAATGACGATATTGCATTAAAGTGCATAGAAGCATTAAGAAAAGGTGGACTGCAAGTTCCAAAAGATATATCTGTAGTTGGATTCGATGATTCTAGCCTTGCAGTTGCATCAGAAGTTAAGCTTACCACTATTATTCATCCTAAAAAGCAAATGGGTATGCAAGCGGCTAAGTATATATTAGGAATGGTAGAAGGAAGGCTTAATAGACCTCAATACATTTTTGATGCGGAACTTATAGTACGAGATTCTTGTACTAAAAAATAATGTTTATCTTAGCTTCTAAAATTAGAAGGCGATATTTTGTTAAATAAAGATATTTAATAGAAATCTATTATGGAATACAATCTGGAACAGCAATAGTTGTTGATATAACTGGCGGAAAGGAACTTACAAGGACTGTAACTTCATACAAATAAGGAGTTATTAATGATTATCTATTTGAAGGAGGGCAAATAATAACATGTTAGAGACCTTAAAAAAAGAAGTATTTGATGCTAATATAGAATTAGTAAAAAAGGGACTTGTAATTTATACTTGGGGAAATGTAAGTGGAATAGATAGAGAAAGTGGACTTTTCGTAATTAAGCCAAGCGGAGTTGATTACGATACTATGACATCTGATGATATGGTAGTAGTTGATTTAGAAGGAAATGTAGTAGAAGGACATTATAGACCTTCCTCTGATACACCAACACATATTGTACTTTATAAAGAGTATTCTGAAATTGGCGGGGTTGTGCATACTCATTCAGATTGGGCTACTACATTTGCACAAGCTGGAATGGATATACCTGCATTTGGAACTACACATGCAGATTATTTTTATGGAGATATTCCATGTGCTAGAGAACTTACAGAAGCTGAAGTACATGGAGAATACGAGAAGGAAACAGGTAATGTTATAGTAGAAACTTTAAAAAAGAGAAATATAAAACCACTTGATATTCCTGCAATACTTGTTAAGAATCATGGACCTTTTGCATGGGGCAAATCAGCCGCTAACGCTGTATATAATGCAGTTGTTTTGGATAAAGTAGCACAGCTTGCATATAACACGATGACTTTGAAAACAAATGTAGAGAGAGTAAACAGTTATCTTCTTGATAAACACTATATGAGAAAGCATGGACCAAATGCTTATTATGGTCAGGGAAACAAATAATTTTTAGGAGGAATTTATTATGAAGTTTTTTTTAGACACTGCTAACGTAAACGAAATCAAAGAAGCTAACAATATGGGAGTAATATGCGGGGTTACAACAAACCCATCTTTAATTGCAAAGGAAGGAAGAGACTTTAAGAAAACTGTAGCTGAAATAGCAGAAATAGTAGATGGACCAATTAGCGGTGAAGTTAATACTGAAAGCAGCGAAGATGCAGAAAAGATGATAGCAGAAGGAAGGGAAATAGCAGATATTCATCCTAATATGGTTGTTAAAATTCCTATGACTGCTGCTGGACTTAAGGCAGTTAAAGTTCTTTCAGAAGAGGGAGTTAAAACAAATGTAACTTTAATATTCTCTGTAGGACAGGCT
The DNA here is from genome assembly GCF_021043395.1 of Clostridium guangxiense. Classification (GTDB taxonomy): domain Bacteria; phylum Bacillota; class Clostridia; order Clostridiales; family Clostridiaceae; genus Clostridium_S; species Clostridium_S guangxiense. The sequence continues at coordinate 46,654 of NZ_JAJNKE010000029.1, read as the reverse complement.
CTTTTAGCAGCTAATGCAGGAGCAACTTATGTAAGTCCATTCCTTGGAAGATTAGACGATATAGGTGCAGAAGGAATGACACTTGTAAGTGACATAGCAGAAATTTTTGATATATATGGCATAGAAACAGAAATAATTGCTGCAAGCATAAGAGGGCCTCTTCACGTTATAGATGCAGCTAAAGCTGGTGCTGATATTGCAACGATACCATTTGCAGTTATCATGCAGATGGTTAAACACCCATTAACAGATCAAGGAATTGAAAAGTTCAAGAAAGATTGGGCAAATACTTTCGGAAAATAATATGTGAGGTGCTGCAAATAATGAGTAAAGAATTAGATGCTTTATCTATTAAAGCGATAAGAGTAATTTCTGCAGAAGCTATAGAAAGAGCAAAATCAGGACATCCAGGATTACCTCTTGGATGCGCTCCTATGGCATATACTTTATGGACAAAAATGAAACACAACGGAAAAAATTCAAAGTGGGATAACAGAGATAGATTTGTATTATCAGCAGGACACGGTTCAATGCTTGAATATTGTCTTCTTCACTTATTTGGATACGGAATCACAATGGATGATATAAAAGAATTCAGACAAGTAGGAAGCAAAACTCCTGGACATCCTGAATACGGTCATACCGCTGGAGTTGAAATAACAACAGGACCTCTTGGCCAGGGAATATGTAATGCAGTTGGAATGGCAATTGCAGAAGCTTATCTTGCAAACAAATTCAACAAGCCTAATTTTAACATAGTAAATCACTATACTTATGCTATAGCAGGAGACGGCTGTCTAATGGAAGGCGTATCTGGTGAAGCATCATCTCTCGCTGGAACTCTTGGACTTGGAAAATTAATAGTTTTATATGATTCTAACAATATTTCTATTGAAGGAAATACAGACATTGCCTTCAGAGAAGATGTTGCTAAAAGATATGAAGCTTATGGTTGGCAAGTACTTAAAGTTGATGATGGAAATGACACCGATAAAGTAAGTGCTGCTATAGATGAAGCCAAAAAAGAAACTTCAAAGCCTAGCTTAATTGTTGTTAAAAACATAATCGGCTTCGGATGTACATCAAAACAAGGAACAGCAGGAGTTCACGGTTCTCCACTTGGAGAAGAAAACATAAAGATCATGAAAGAAGAATTCGGATGGTCAATTGAACCTTTCTATGTACCAAAAGAAGTATACGACAATGTAAATGAGTATATTGAAAATGGTGTAAAAACAGAGCAAGCTTGGAAAGAATTATTTGCAAATTACAGTAAAGAATATCCAAGTGAAGCCAAGGAATATGAACTTTGGTTTAGTGGAAAAGTAGATGAAGAAGCACTAAGCAGCAGTGAATTCTGGGGCTTTGATAAGAAAATGGCAACTAGAATTTCTTCTTATGCTGTAATAAACAGATTAAAGGATATAGTTCCAAACTTAATAGGAGGTTCTGCAGACCTTGCACCTTCAAACAAAACCTATATGAATGGAAGAGGAGACTTCTCTAAAGAAGATAGAAGTGGTTCTAACCTTCACTTTGGAGTTAGAGAGCATGCTATGGCAGCTATTTCAAATGGTATTGCTGTACATGGTGGACTTAAACCTTTCTGCTCGACTTTCTTTGTATTTAGCGATTACATGAAGGGAGCCATGAGAATATCTGCACTTGCTGGAATACCAGTAACTTATGTACTTACTCATGATAGTATAGGTGTTGGAGAAGATGGACCTACTCATGAGCCAATAGAACAGCTTGCGGCACTTAGAAGTATTCCACACATGATAGTGTTCAGACCAGCGGATTCAAAGGAAACAGCAGCAGCCTGGTATTATGCAGTAACTTCAAAGAAAAACCCAACTTCTCTTGTTCTTACAAGACAGGATCTTCCTTTATATGAGGAAACCGGAAAAGCTGCACTAAAAGGCGCTTATATCTTAAAGGATTCAGAGAAAAAAGTACCAGATATAATATTAATGGCATCAGGTTCAGAAGTAGAGCTTATATACAAGGCTCATGAAGCATTAAAGAAAAAAGGAATAGATGCAAGAGTAGTAAGTATGCCATCCTTTGAACTCTTTGAAGCTCAAAGCGAAGAATACAAAGAAAGTGTACTTCCAAAGGCAGTAAGAAAGAGACTTGCAGTAGAAGCAGCATCGCCTATGGGCTGGTATAAATATATAGGACTTGATGGAGATATAATTGCAATGAATGACTTTGGAGCCTCGGGAAAAGCAGAAGTGCTATTTGAACACTATGGCTTTACCGTTGATAATGTCATTCGTAAAGCTGAGAAGGTTTTAAGTAAATAATATTGTTTCTTAAAAGAGGGCGTTGCATTTATAATGTAGCTTCCTCTATTTCAATAGTCTATTGTTTTTTCTAAAGCTAGAAGGTGAAGCTCCAATATATTTTTTAGGCTATGGTTTAAAACAATGTCAAAAATAGATATTAATTAGAAAAATAGGCTATACCATATGACATAGTAAAAGATTTAAGGAATAGAAAATCAATTCGATATTCTTCAATTAACAATAGTAAATTATGATGAATTAAATATATGATATTAGTTTTGAAAAAAGCTGAGGTTCTAAATTTTTAGCACCTCAGCTTAAAATTTGTGAATATTTATATAATAAATTATAAAAGTATAGACTTATGAGTTAAATGTATATATAATTATGTTATACTAAATAAACCGTGGAGGGATATCAATGAAATATGAATTTCCTAAAAATTTTTGGTGGGGAGCAGCTACTTCCGGACCACAAGCAGAAGGCAGCTTCAATAAACCACATAAAAATATGTTTAATTATTGGTATGAAATAGAGCCAGAAGCATTTTTCGATAAAGTAGGACCAGAAGTAACATCAAATTTTTATCACAGTTATAAAGAGGACTTGGCTATGATGAAAAATTTGGGGTTCAATTCCTTTAGAACATCAATTCAATGGTCAAGATTAATAGATGATTTTGAAACTGCATCAGTAAATGAAGACGGTTTAAATTTTTATAACAACGTTATTGATGAATCATTAAAGCTCGGAATAACCCCTGTCATGAATCTTCATCACTTTGATCTTCCATATGATCTTTATAAAGAGTATGGTGGCTGGGAGTCAAAATATGTAGTAGATCTCTATGCAAAATTTGCAAAAAAATGTTTTGAGCTATTTGCAGATAGGGTTAAGAATTGGATTACATTCAATGAACCAATAGTAGTAGTGGAGGGAGGATATTTGTATAATTTTCATTACCCCAAAATTACAGATGGTAAAAGGGCTGTTCAGGTTGGATATAATTTAAATCTCGCTTCTGCTAAAGCTATCAAAGAATTTAAAGATGGCGGTTTTGATAAAGCTGGAGGAAGAATAGGTATAGTTCTTAACTTAACACCTTCCTATCCTAGATCAAATGAAAAGAAGGATGTGGAAGCAGCAGATTTTGCAGATTTGTTTTTCAATAGAATGTTTTTAGATACAGCAGTAAAAGGAAAATTCCCAGAAAAATTAGTGGAAATATTAAAGGTTAATTCTGTTATATGGGATAGCACGGAAGAAGAACTAGATTTAATAAGCAAGAGCACTGTTGATTACCTTGGAATAAACTATTATCAACCAAGAAGAATTAAAGCTAAAGAAGAAGCGTTTGATAATTCAAAAGGCTGGCTTCCAGATAAACACTTTGATAATTATATCATGCCCGGAAGAAGAATGAACACATATAGAGGATGGGAAATATACCCTAAAGCAATGTACGATATAGCAATTAATATAAAGAAAAATTATAACAATATTCCCTGGTATATATCTGAGAATGGTATGGGTGTTGAGGGAGAAGAAAAATTCATGAATAAAGACGGTATGGTAGAAGACAAATACAGAACTGATTTTATAAAAGAGCATCTTGAATACTTGCATAAAGGTATCGAAGAGGGAAGCAACTGCCTTGGGTATCATTTGTGGACGCCTATTGATTGTTGGTCCTGGAGTAATGCATATAAAAATAGATACGGATTTATTGCTTTGGATTTGAAAACACAGAAGAAAACTATAAAGGAATCAGGATACTGGTTTAAAGAGTTGACAAAAAATAATGGGTTTTAAAAAATATATAAGGTAGATTGCAGTGAAGCTTTAAATTGTAATTAATGTAGTTGTGTAATTAATTTTTTATTAGAGTATAGAGAAGGGGCTGTTGCACTAAAAATGATATGATAGCTCCATTTTATTATCTGTAAATTATCAGAAAACAAGTAATACGGTGTATTTTATTTATGGTTAATTCTTAACTATAAATTGAGTTTACCTAAATATTACTGTTTTAAATTGAAAGAACTTGTATGAATGCACACAAGTGGAATATTCAAATGCACGTCCATTTTCTAAAAAACCGGTTTGAGTTACAACCGCTACAGGGTCACCTTCTAGAAGCTCTAAATGCTTTCGTTCAAATTCGGTACATTTTCTTACAGTTATGGTTCTATTAGCACTTTGTATCTTGAGTTTTAGATTTTCTTCTATATATTCATAAATTGATGACAAGCAATGTTTCTTGGTTAATCCGGTTATTAAATTTATAGGCATATAGGTATGCTCAATTACTCTTGGAATGCTATCTACGCTTCTAACTCTCAATATATTATAAACGAACTCTTCTTTAGATAAATTTAAGTTTTTTTCTATTCTATCATCACTCGAAACAACATTAAATTCGAGAATTTCGCTTAATATATTTTTAAAGCTGTTTTCTGCTGTGAGACCTCTAAACTGATTAGCAACAGATAAATGAGATATATCTTGAGGACTCATGTCTTTTACAAATGTTCCGGAGCCTCTTCTTTTTACAATTAAACCTTCGTTTACAAGATTATCTAAAGCCTTTTTTACAGTCATTTTGCTTGCAGAATATTCGCTGCAAAGCTCTTTTTCAAAAGGTAATTGTTCATTTGCTTTAAAGGTGCCGTCTAGTATTTTATTGCGTATATCATTTGAAATTTGAATGTATTTTATCATTGTAATTCTCCTAGTGCTTAAAGGTTATGTAAGCATTAAATTTATGATTTTCTCAATCATCAGAAAATCAATTTTATAGCAGTATTATATCATATATTTATAATTTAAAGTATATACTTATTTTATTATAGATAGACAACGTGAAGCCTGAAAATTTAACTAGTATTTTGGATATTATACATATAGTAAAGTTTAGAATGATTTGGTAATATATACATATAGCTAAGATAACTGGGAGGGGAATTTATGGATAATAACAAGCCTATAATATTAATAAAAGATTTAAGAGTAAGTTACGGTGACCATGAGGTTCTAAAGGGCATTAACTTGGAGGCTTATGGTGGACAAATAATAGGATATATTGGAACTAATGGAGCTGGCAAGAGTACTACAGTTAAGACGCTTCTTGGAATAATTCCTGAGTACACTGGAACAGTTAAAATATTTGGCAAGGATATTAAACAAAGCGATATGGATTATAAAAAAAGAATAGGATATATACCGGAAGTTGCCGATATTTATGACAATCTAACTGCACGAGAGTATTTGACTTTTATAGGAGAAGTTTATGGACTTGAATATGAAAAAGCTGATAAAAAGGCGCAAGAACTTATGGGATTATTTCAAATACAGGATGCATATGATTCAAGAATTTCTTCTTTTTCAAAGGGGATGAAACAAAAGGTACTTATAATAGCAAGTTTAATACATAATCCAGACATTTTGTTTTTAGATGAGCCTCTAAGTGGATTAGATGCAAATAGTGTAATGATATTTAAGGAAATATTGACCGAGCTTTCTAATCAAGGTAAAACTATATTTTACTCATCTCATATAATGGACGTAGTTGAAAAGATAAGCACAAGAATTTTGCTTCTAAATAATGGGACAATAGCAGCAGATGGCAGCTTTGAGGAGCTTAAAACTAAATCAAAAGAAGGTTCATTGGAGGAAATATTTAATCAGTTAACTGGATTTAATAGTTATAAGGAACTGGCAGAAGAGTTTGTCTCCACAATTGAGGAGGTGTGAATTTGAAAGAATTTATATTTTTAAGATTTTTAGATATATTTAGCTCCATTTTTAATAAGTCGGGAATTGACTATAAAACCATGAGAAGACTTGTCCAAATAAAGCTAACTTTAGATACAAGAAGACCAAGTAATTTATTTCAAGGGCGAAGGAAAAAAAGTCAAGATAAAAATACTGATTATACATTGTTTCTATATGGTTTTTTTGGACTAATGTTTTCTACCTTAATGTTTACTAATGCAAGTATTTTTATAAAGACCAATATTTTAACGGGAATTATTTTGTTTATGGTAATGACTTCGCTTATAGCGGATTTTTCAAGTGTGCTCTTAGATGTAAAAGATAAAAATATTTTAAGCCCAAGATCAGTTAATTCTAAAACTATAAATACTGCGAAAGTAATACATATAGCTTATTATTTGATCAAGGTTACTTTTTCTATATCCATTTTTCCTATGATTTTTGGAACTATAAAATATGGACCACTATTTTTAGTTATCTTTTTAGTAGAAGATGTACTTATGATGGGATTTATTTTGTTTTTTACATCAATACTGTATTTCGTCATATTACGCTTTTTTGATGGAGAAAAATTAAAGGATATAATAAATTATATTCAAATAGTTTTGACGGTTGTTATGCTTGTATTGTATCAGCTTATGGGAAGAATAATGAATATTTCAACTGTAGGTGGATATCATGAGCTTAAAGCATGGATGTATTTTATACCAAGCTCTTGGTTTGCAGCAGTTTTTAGTGTCATTGTTGAAGGACAGCATCAAATAGCATATGTTGTACTAGCATTAACAAGTGTAGTGATTTCAGCAATTGCATTTATTGTTTATACAAAATATATATCTGTATACTTTGAAAGAAATTTATCTAAGCTTATAAACTCAGATAAAGGAAATAAAAAATTAAAAAAAAGCGGTGGTTTTGGTGACAAGGCTTTGAGTATAATTTGCCCAAATAAAATACAAAAAGAATTTTTTAGATTTGCCAGCAATATGATTTCAAGTGAAAGAAGGCTTAAATTAACTATATATCCGTACCTTGCTTTTGGAGCAGTGCTGCCTTTTGTATTTGTATTTAATTTTAATGTTCAAAGCAGCGGGGCGAGCGTACTAGATAAGATTGCTAATGGTAAATATTATTTTGGAGTTTACTATACGCTTGCATGTGCTTCTATGAGCATAGTTTATATGGGGAGAAGTGAAAAGTTTAAAGGAGCATGGATTTATGATGTGCTTCCAATAGAAGATATGTCGCAGGTTTATAAGGGAGTAGCTAAGGCTTTCTTTCTTAGACTTATGTTCCCAATAACTCTACTTACTAATTTGGTTTTTCTTGCTTTATGTGGATTCAAAATACTTCCAGATGTTATTGCAATGATGATTAATTTGGTACTGCTTGTCTTAGTTTCGATTAAAATTTCACCTAAAGAATTACCATTTTCAAGAGACTTTACAAACAAATACAGTGCAGGTTCTGCATTCGGATTTATGATATTGACAGCGGTATTGGGAGTTATTCATTATTTAGCTACTAGAGTAAGCTTTGGTATATGGGTATACATTGCCATAATTGTTGTTGCTATAGTAGTTTTATGGAATAATGCGTTTAAGTTTGAAGTTAAAAAATTATAAAAGGGAAATTAATTTAAAATGCCCTAAGTGTGGAGAAAAGAATTACATGAAGATGATAAAGGACTAAAACTCAACCCTTGTGCAGATTTACTTTTAATCTGCCTTGGAGTAAGAAAAGTAATATTGTTAGAAGGACAATTCAAATAAAATTTTAGGTTTATTAATTTTATTTGATGTTCTTCTAGCAATATTACTTCTTTTTTTCTACATAAAAGCCATTAAATATGAGAAAAATAAATTTGAATACAAAAGAATAAGGTGGTTTTTATGAAAAACAATACGAGTGTTGTCAAAAAAGTACTGGGACTTATCACATATAAAAAAAAGCAAGAAAAAAAAGAATTTTCTATACCAGAAGTGAATGAAAGTACAGAGGGGAATCAAAATTCTAATGATCAAAAGAAAAATACAAAAGTTCCAATTTCAAAGGATGTAGAAGATAATATCGCTTATGTGCAAAAACAGTTTAATTACCCCATAAATAAAGACATTATAGTAAGGGAATTTAAAGCGCTTGGTAAGTATAGGGCATTCATAGTATATATTGATGGAATGGTAGATAGAATAACAATAAATAATTTTATTTTGAGACCTCTATTGAATACTGAATTCTCAGAGAAAGAACAAAAATATGGTATGGACTATATGCTGGAAAATACAATTGAAACTAACCAAACAAAGAGAGTTTTTTCTTACGATGAAGTTATATCTGAGATACTTTTAGGTGATACGGGGATTTATGTTGATGGATGTGATTATTATATTTTTAACGAAACAAAAGGATATGACAAAAGAGGAGTTGAAGCTCCTAAGATAGAAGGGTCTGTAAGAGCACCTCAAGAAGCCTTTAATGAAAACTTACGTACAAATGTAACTTTGATTAGAAGAATCATAAAGAATAAAAATTTTACAACAGAATTTATGAGTATAGGAAAACAAAATAATAAGCAGTGTGCTATTTGCTATATTAATGGTCTCGTAAATCCAGCTATTGTAAGTGAAGTTAAAAGAAGATTAAATGGCATAGAAACAGGTGAAATAGAAAACTCTGGTATGGTTGAGCAGTTTATTGAAGATCATCCAATGGCCCTAATTCCAACAATACTTTCAACAGAAAGGCCAGATAAGGCAAGCACTAATATGCTTGAAGGCAAAGTGTGTATTGTAGTAGATGGTTCTCCATTTGCATTAATTGCTCCAATAACTATAATTGATTTGTTCCATACACCAGAAGATATTTCTTTAAGATGGCAATACGGAACCTTAAATAGAATTGTAAGAATATATGCTGTATTTGTAGCAACACTTCTTCCGGGATTATTTATAGCTGCAACTAATTTTCACCAGGAGATGATACCAACAGAAATTTTAATTGCTATTGCAAAAGCAAGGGAAAACGTTCCTTTTCCTACTATTGTGGAAATTTTATTAATGGAATCGTCCTTTGAACTTATACGTGAAGCAGGTATTAGAATACCAGGAGTACTCGGTAGTACTATAGGTATAATTGGAGCCATAATATTAGGGCAAGCGGCTGTACAAGCGGATTTAATAAGTCCCGTAATAATAATTATAATATCAATTACAGGTCTAGGAACTTTTGCTATACCGGATTTTTCCTTTGCTTTGGGAATTAGGATAATAAGACTACTGTTCATAGTAGCAGGATGTTTCTTAGGGTTTTATGGTATAACTCTTATGATGATAGTAATAACTATTCTGCTCACGGATATGAAATCCTTTGGAGTGCCCTTCATGTCTATATACGTTCCTAAAGTCCATAAAAATTCAGATAAAATTATAAGATATCCAATATGGAAGCAGGAATTTAGACCAGATCAATTTAATCCATTGAATGTAAGAAGACAGCCCAAGAAGTCTAAAACATGGGAAGGAGAGCAAGGGGGGAAAAATAATGGCAAGCAAAAGTGAGAAATTTGGAACATATGAAACTGTAGCATTAGTTACTATGGCAATGGTTGCAAAAATTTTATATACTAGCACATCAGCAATGATTAAGACAGTTGGCACTGCAGCGTGGTATATGACTATAATATCATGTATTATAAGTATAATATTTTTTATTTTAATATATAAGCTTATGATGAGGTTTCCTGGAAAGGATATATTTGAAATATACGAAGCTGTTTTAGGAAAGTTTTTGGGAAAGTTCGTAACAATAATTTTTTCTATGTATTTAATGTTTTACTGCAGCTCCAGTATAAGAGAATTTCTTGAGATGATAAAAAGCTACAGTTTACCATATACACCTCCTAGTGTTATTATTGGAACATTTATTTTGGTTTCAGCTTTACTTTGTTACAAGGGAATTGAAAATATAGCTAGATTTTCATATCTCATATTTTATCCTGTTTTGTTGGGTATATGTTTGATCTTAGTTTTAGCAATACCATATTATAAATTTAATTATATTAAACCATATTTGGGATATGGTTTTGAAAAAACTGCATTTATTGGATTTTTGCGCAGTTCTGCATACCAAGAGGTTACATTGTTGTGCTTTGTTGTAAGGTCTATACATGGTGTTAAAAATTTAAAAAAAACAGGATTGATTGCAATTGTATTATCAGGAGTTATTTTTGCCGTGACTGCACTTTGCTGTATTATGGATTTTGGATACGGCACTGGGCAAGAAAATATATCAGGAGTGTATCAATTATCTAGAATGATATACTACAATAGATATTTTCAAAGAATTGAAGCTATATTCCTTTTCATATGGGTTCTAGCAGCTGTTCAAAATGCTGCGCTTTCATTATATTTTTCTATAATCGCTTATTGTAAAAGTTTTAATATAAAAGGATATAGAAATTTAATACTTCCATTCTGTTTTTTCGGATTTATGGGAGCGTTAATTCCTAGTAATTTTCCACAGGTAACTGACATTAATATGATTATAATTCGTCAATATGGTCTATTTTTTTCCTTTGTGCCACCAGTAATTGTGTTAGTAATTTCTATGCTTTTAAAAAAGGGTGGTGAAAAAAACAATGTTTAAAAGAATAGGCTGTATCATAATTAGTATAATATTATTAATAACTTCTACAGGTTGTGGTGATTCTTCTGAAACTGATGATAATATTTATGCTATAACTGTTGGAATAGATAAAGGTTCGTATAATAAAGTTATTATTACAATACAATATCCAACGTACAAAAGTGGTGGCCCTGGAGGAGGTGCTTCACAAGGAGGCGGCGGTGGAGATGCTAATGTACATTCAATTGAGGCTCCAGGTGTATTAGAGGGAATAAATCTTTTAAATATGGCTATATCAAGAAGGGTTTCACTTAAGCATATTAAAATGCTGGTTATTTCTGAAAAAATTGCAAGAGAGGGAGTAGCACAATACATTGCACCATTTTCAAGGTATAGGGAACCTAGAAGGGCTATGGCCGTAGTAATTACAAATGGTAATGCAGTAGATTTTATTAAAGAAAATAAGTCCAATATAGGCACCAGTATTACAAAGTCCATAGAACTTATGGAAACACAATCAAATACTACGGGTTTTTTTCCAGATACAAAATTTTACGAGTTTTACGAAGGTATATTTAATAATTATGGTCAAGGAATTGCGACCTATGCTGGAGTGAATAATTTTAATAGGCTTATACTAAATGGTACTGAGCAAAACTCGCCTGTTATAATAAATCCAGATTATTCGCCAGGTAATCTTCCGAGAATTGGAGTTGCAAAAAGAGAATTTGTAGGAACTGCGGTTTTTAATGGAGATAAAATGGTGGGTTCACTAAATCCTTGGGAAACACGATATTTACTTTTGATAACAGGTAAATTTGATAGGGGTATATTTGGTGTTTATGATAGATTGGAGAATGAAAGTAAAATTGTATCCTTTGAATTGAAATTAGCACGTAAACCAAAGATAAAATGTAAATTTGAAAATAATAAACCTGTAATTAATATAGATTTGTACCTAGAAGGAGAAATTGCAGGCATCCAAAGCAGAGTTAATTATGCAGATTTAAACTTAATTGAAAATTTAAATAGTCAGATAGAAAATTATTTAGAAAAGGATATAAGAAAAACTATAGAAAAGACTCAAAAAAAGTATAAGTCAGACGTATTTGCATTTGGAGAGGAATTTGCAGGATATTTCCCTACAATACAAGAGTGGGAAAAATATAATTGGCTTAAGCATTACGAAGAAGCAAAGATTAATTTAAGTGTAAAGGTTGATATTAGAAGAACAGGAATTAGAACAAGGACATCGCATATTTTCTCAAATCAGGGAAAACGTTGAAAGGTGGATTTAGCATGCTTTATTTGCTTTCTTTATTTATAATAGGCTCAAATTATTATACACTAACTTATGGAATTTATTTATGGAAAAGTGAAAATAATAAACTTGGCAGTATAGGAACAATTATTATAGCAGTAATTGCGACGGTTGCTCCTATACTTGTGCTTTTTATTAAAAAATAGCTTATGTGAAGTTTTAGAAAACTTTAGATTATGGTATTATTTTTAAATCTACCCAAAGAACTGCAACAATTTTATTCTTAGAATTCATTGTAGGTATTGATACCGCAACACATGGATTTGATGTTGCGGCTAAGATGATATCAAAATTTCTAATTAGCCAGTTTATACGAATGTTGTATAATGGAATAAACGTATAATTATTGGAGGAGAATTATGGAGCAAAATAAAGCATATATAGATTCATTCAGTAAAATATGGCATAAGCTATTTAAACTTTCATATGGCAACACTGATATTGCAAAATTTAAAGAAATGAAGCGGCTATCTCCTGTTGAAGTAAGTGATAGGGAAAAAGGAACTTTCTAGCGCTTACTGGAGACGAGAAGGTTCTTGATGTTGGTTGCGGAAGAGGATTAATGATTAATGGAGTGGCACAAAGATTAAAAAGTGGTAAGGCTTATGAGATAGATATATGGAACTCAAAAGATCAGTCAAGAAACAGTAAAGAAGAGTTATTAAAAAACGCAGTTATAGAAGGTACGGAAAATAAGCTTGAAATAGTGAACGGATATATGAGAAGCATGCCTTTTGAAGACAATTATTTTGACGTGATTATATCAAGTCTTGCTATTCATAACATAGAAAACAAAGATGAAAGAAAAAAGGCAATAAAAGAAATAGCAAGGGTTACAAAACAAATGGGAAAATAGCTATTCTAGATCTTGCCAATATAAAGGAATATGCTGATATTTTAAAAGAAAATGGTTTTGAAATTAAAGAAATTACAAAAAATCAATATTTAATGTTTCCATCAATAAGAATACTTTATGCAACCCGCGTCTCTACGAAAGGTACACTATAAACAAGGTTAGACAAATTTTTTTAACGCGACGAAGCATTGTTACTTAGTCAATTCTTCTTTGTATTTTTTTAAATTTTTTATTTCCTCTTCATTTAATTTAGGGTATTCAAGCTTTAAATTTTCTAAAGTTTTTACCATGATTTCAGATATTACAAGGCGGGCGAACCACTTTTTATCACTTGGAATAACATACCATGGAGCGTTTTTGATTCCTGTATTTGCTATAGTTTCTTCATAATACTTTTGATACTCTTCCCAATGCTGCCTTTCTTTTATATCTGACTCCGAAAACTTCCAGTTTTTAGATTTGTCGTCTATTCTAGCTAAAAGTCTTTTCTTTTGTTCTTCTTTAGATATATGAAGAAATATTTTAATTGGAATTATGCCGTTATCTAAAAGGTATTTTTCAAAGTTGTTTATTTCATTATATCTTCTTTGCCATATATTATCCGTAACAAGGTCATCGGGTATGTTTTCTGTTTTTAGAAGTTTATGTACTCTTACAACTAAAACTTCTTCATAGTAAGATCGATTAAAAATTTGAATTTGTCCCCTTTGCGGCAGATGCATGAAAGCTCTGTGAAGATAGTGATGCTTAAGATCTTCACTTGAAGGCTGCTTAAAGTTAAAAACGGATGTGCCTTGTGGATTAAGTCCAGACATTACATGTTTTATAGCTCCGTCCTTCCCGGCAGTATCCATAGCTTGAAAAATTATTAATATCCCGTATTTTCCATCTGCATAAAGCTTATCTTGAAGTTCTACCATTTTTTCTATGTTTTTTTCAAGCTGTGATTTAGCTTCATCTTTGGAATCAATGTCATAAGTGCAGTGGGTTTTAATAGCTTCAAGCTTAAAGTCAGAATTATCTTGAATTTTTAATTTTGATAATTCCATAATTATCACCCCTTAAACCTAGTATAGATATATATATACCTATCAAAATCAAAGTTATACCCAAAAACATGATTTTTATCCCCTTAAGATTATCCATGTAAGTAACTCCTTTCTTTTAAAAAGGTTGTTAAAATAAAGTTGTTATATCCATAAGTTTCCTATATTCTATCATTGAACTCTATGTATAGCAATATATATTTATATTTCTAAAATGATGGAAAAAGAATGGAACCTTTTGAAAGAAGAGAAAATGTAGATTCAGGACATGCTGCACAAGGCAATGGATGGAATAATAAATCTAATTAGTAATAGGTTTAATTTAAGGAGAGTTGAAGCCATTGCATTAGGAAGTACAGTAGTTGTTGATTTAAGAGTTACTCAAGTTGTTAATGAGGTTAAGGGAGTTCATGCTGTACTTCGTCATGATGCATTTATATAATAGGATACTTATTAAAATAGGATTGCTACACTAAATCAATTCACAATTCACAATGAAGGATGATTTTCTTCCGCTTTGCTACAGAAAATGTAAAACTTATAAATGACACTATTTTGATATAAGGATTTATATAATGAACTGTACAAGTTTACATCTAAAATTCCGTAGGTCCGGAGGAATTTTTTCCTTGTACTATTGTTACCTCGCATTATTTTCACTACCTCCATTTAATTTGTTATTTTTATTATAGATGTGATAAATTAAATAAAAATAAAATAAGTATAAAAATTACATTATTATATAATAAATATATTTTTGGTTGCTGGATTTTCATTTTCAGGTACTGAAATAGTTGGACTTGCATTTGCAGCTAGTATTATGAATGCAGTCATTCTTACGCCGGTACTTTCTTGTGGCAATTTAGGACTTTATGTGGCATCACGTATGCTTTAAATAGGCGTGTTATCATGCTTATTTTTTATTTGAAAATAATTTTGGAAGTTTATTCATTTGTATAAATAAATTTAATCAATGTACGATTATAATATTGTAATTTAATCATAAATAGGGGGGATAGGATTATTATGGTACAAGGTATTTCTAATGTAAGTCATAGTAGTTATATACCAGCTAAAAATAAATCAAGTGATGACACTGACAACCAGATTAAATCACTCCAAAGCCAGGCAGATGAATTAAAAAAGCAGATTTCAGAAATACGTTCTGGTAAGGCAGGTAATGGTAGCGATATGCAAGAAAAAATAAAACCATTACAGGAGCAAATTGAGGAAATTGAGGCACAAATTCAAGAACTGCAAGTAAGCAAAACAACTGATAAAACAGATGATAATAATGTAAGTGATAATAGTAAAGTAAATGGTAATAATGAAAATAGTGCGAGTGAAGATTCAATATTAATGTATGGTAGTGTATATAATGAAATTAGCAAAATAGATAGTGTAGGAAAACATTTAAAAGGAGAATCAGCAGTACTTAAGTCAGATGCCGATGTGGATGAGAGCTTAGGAAATTATAGAGGAGCTGCAAAAAAGAGAAAACTTGCTGCTGGAGATGAGGCCCGTGCAAATTCAGTAACTCGTAAGGTATCTAAGCTAGAGAAAAAAGTGATGGATTTGGGAGATAAAATTAATAAAGAACAAGATAAGAGCGATATTGACAGGTATACAGGTGAAGGTAAAGCTGCAAGTGATTCGGATAAAGGAAAAACAATAGATGAATTGGCATAATTTTTCCAAAAAGTAATTTGATATTACAATTCAAATTACTTTTTGGAATGCAGTTTAATTGTTTGAAAATATTTTGTCTCAGTAAAATAGCAGTAAATAAATTGAAAGCACAAGTATATTAATATAATTATTAAAGAGTGTACTACTAAAGCTGCCTTAAAATAATTTCTTTTCATTTGAAGAAGGATGTATAAGAATCCAAGAGTACTTCCTAAAATTGTTGGTACAAAAAAATATAAGTTTAATTTGAAATGATATGATTTTTTTCATCTCTAAACCGGTAATACCAATTCCACGTAATTTATTATAGGTATCCAATGTATCGTCTATTTCTGAAAATAACTTAAAACTTAAAATACAGCCGCAGGATATAAAAAATAACACTCCAATAAAAAGCATTATAAATAAAAAGAAAAGATTTTGTGCTTTCAAAATTTCATAGGTATTGTATTTTGAAACTGATTTTGCAGAACTATTTAATTTCTTTTCGTATTTCATACCCATAGTCCAATTCTTTAAGTTTATAGCATGATAGGTTTTTATAAAATTAGGGCTTTTATTTTTTATTATATTGGTATAATCATCATCGCTTATAATGAGCATATGCATGTTTGAAGCATTAGAGTTTATTATAATTTGCCAGATTTCATAGGAATAAGATAATTCATATTTATTATTAAAATCATCAGATAGCAAAATACTTCCTCTATGCCAAGGTGAACTTTCTGGTATGCTGCGTGAAGTTAGAGTTATAAATTGTCCGTCAGGTACATGTATATGTTTATTTGCAAATTTATTAAACTGGCTTTGAGATATTATATTTATTTTTGAGGATTTGTTTCTTAAATTAAGCGTTATAAATTGCAGTTTTTTTTCTATTAAAATGTCATTAGTATTTACTAAATTTGCTAGAGAATTAGAATTTTCAATGTACACTAAATCATATGGATTTTCAATGTTTACTTCTTTTGGAGTTTCAACGTAAGAAGAGTAGGCAAGTCCAATAAAATAAATGGCAATGCAGCTCAAAATAGAAAGTATAAATATTATTTTTTTATTTTCATCAAATTTATAACTTATTTCTGTAATGGTTAGTAGATTTCTATGATAGAAGCTTTTTTTTCTTTTAGTTATCCACAAAGTCAGATTTCCAAGGCAAGTTATCAACAAGTAAGTACCAGAAAAACATAATACTGTGGATAAAATAAGTCTATTATTTTTTGAAAAGTATATTATCACGTATGATAATATCACGGTACATAATCCCAATACTGCTAAGTAAGCGTAGTTTGAGCCTTTGGATTTTATAAATGCACTTTTGCATATATTATTTATTTTACTTGAAGTAAATCTGTTTATAATTAGAACTACAACGAAAATAACTATAAAAGAGCATGTAGTAAGCAAATAGTTTTTGTAGCTAAGGTTAAAAGCTAAAACATTGAGATTTAGTATTTTAGTAACTATCATAAAAAAAAGTCTTCCAAAAACGGAACCAGAAATTAAACCAGTGAGCAAAGAAGAAACAGCAATAAATAAATTTTCAAATAGTATTAATTTTTTAATATCATGTTTATTCATGCCAAGTATTGAATAAAGCTCAAATTCTTTTTTTCTGCAGTTAATAAACGAGACATGGGAATAGCTCATAAAAACTATAGAAAATAGTATAAGAGCGATTAATGAAGAATATATCATTGTTTTAATAGCTGTGCCTTCTTTACCAAAACTAGTTATACTGCGGTTTATATCGTTATTTAAAATTAAAGTAGTATACATAAAAAATACAGTTATAGAAAAGCTGCAGCATAAAAAATAAGATAAAAACTTTTTGAAGTTTGCTTTGAAGGTTTTAATTATGATGTGATTAAAATTCATAGGATACTCCTCCCAAGATAGCTTCATAATCAAGGATTGTATCTAAAAATTCTTTTCTATTGTGTTTTTTTATAAGTTCAGTGCTTGTCATGCCATCTTTAATAAAAATAATTCTACTGCAAAAGCTTGCGGCGAATGGGTCATGAGTAACCATTATTATAGTACTCTTATTATTTTCATTTATTTTCTTAAAACAATTCATGATTGAATTAGAAGACTTTGAATCAAGATTTCCAGTTGGTTCATCTGCCATAACAAGCAGTGGATTGTTAACTAAGGCACGGCATACAGCAGTTTTTTGCTTTTGTCCACCAGAAACTTCGTTTGGATATTTGTTTTTTATATTATAAATATCAAAAAGTTTCATTAGTTCATCAGATTTATCATTTAAAAGCTTTTCTTCTTTCTTATCTAAAATCATTGGAAGCATAATATTTTCTTTTAAAGATAGGCTGTCCATAAGCTTAAAATCTTGAAAAACGAAACCTAATTTATGTCTTCTAAAAAGTGATAAATCGTCATCATTTAATTTATTTATGTCTTCATTATTAATTTCAACTGTTCCAGAGGATGGCTTTTCTATACCAGAAAGAAGTTTTAAAAGTGTGCTCTTGCCGCTCCCAGAAGCCCCCATAATACCAACAAACTCTCCAACCTCGATTTTAAGATTTACGCCTTCTAGTGCATGTGCCTCATTTGCGCTGTTTTTCTCACTATAAACTTTAGTAAGGCCATTTGTAATTAATATACTCATAATATGATTTCACCTACTTTCACCATATATATTAAATCATATCTAAAAAAGTATCTATTGAAGTAGTTTTTATTAATCTTTCATTTTTGCAAGATAAGAAATGGTAACTTCAGTACCTTTTGAAATTTCAGAAGTTATACTTATTGTGTGACCTAAGTTTTCACATATGGTATGGCAAAGGTACAAACCAATTCCTGTTGAATTTTTGCATTTTCGACCGTTTTCTCCTGTAAAAAATGCATCAAATACTCTATTCAAATCCCAGGCAGGTATTCCGATACCTTCATCTTTTATGGTTAAATAAATTTTGTTCTTAATTTCCTTTGTAATAAAATATATATACTTAGTTTCTTTTGGTGATTTCGAGTATTTTATTGCGTTGGATATTATCTGGCCTATGAGAAATTCGTTCCATTTTTCATCTGAAAGCATCCATATATCTTCAGAGTGAAGCTGTAACTTTGGATAAACATTGTTATATATAAATTCATCACTTCTTTGGGATATAATTTTTTTCAGTGATTGAGCAAGATTTGATTCCGTAGGTATATAATCTTTAGAAAATTCATTGAGTCTGAACATTGTAAGTATGTTGTTTAAGCTTGAATATATTTTTTGAGTTTGACTTTTTATAGGTGAAGCTGATTTTTCTGCAATTAAATCTATGACATTTAAATTTCCTTTTATGTTGTGGATCCATTGGGATATGAATTCTCTTTCTTTTTTTATATCACTTTTGGTTATTTTTAATTCCCTCATGTAATTCTCATGGAGGCCTTTAATTGCGTACAAGGTTAACTTTTGCTGTTGGATGCGAGTTGAAATATTATAGTAAGGATTTTTTATTATGTCATTTAGACTTGCAATAAAGCCAGTATATTTAAACCATTCTATTAAAATAAAAATTAAGTACAGAAAAATAGAAATACTTAAAGGATAAAGTATTTCAGCTTTTTCTTTATTCAAAAGATTAAAAAATAATATTATAAAAGAGCTATTTAAGAAGAAGATTGTTGAGATTAGATTGTCTTTAACAAAACATGAAATTTGAGAACTTTTATTCATCTTGTTCACCTTCAATTACGTTAGAATTGAGCATATAACCAACACTTCTTTTGGTCTTTATAATTTCTTTTAAACCTAGTATTCCAAGTTTGTTTTTAACCCGTGTGATGTTTACAGACAAATTATTATCATCAACGAAAGAACCCGTGTCCCATAAATCTTTTATAAGGATTTCCCTTGTAACTATTTTATTTTTATTTTGCATTAGATTTTTTAGTAGTCTAAATTCATTTTTAGTAAGTTCAACAAATTTATCTTTGTAGGTAAGTCTAAAAGTACTTTCATTTAAAAGCAGTTTTCCTACGGTATAGAACTCACAACTTGTTTCTTTTTTTGTGTCATAAACTCTCCGTAAAACTGCTCTAATTTTTGCTGCTAGTATTTCAAAACTAAAGGGCTTAGTTATATAGTCATCTGCGCCAAGTTCAATTCCCATGACCTGTTCCATTTCCTTATCTTTAGCAGATACTATTATAATTGGTATATCAGAGGTCTTCCTTAATTTTC
The DNA here is from genome assembly GCF_021043395.1 of Clostridium guangxiense. Classification (GTDB taxonomy): domain Bacteria; phylum Bacillota; class Clostridia; order Clostridiales; family Clostridiaceae; genus Clostridium_S; species Clostridium_S guangxiense. Next base: position 26,850 of record NZ_JAJNKE010000029.1, on the reverse strand, counting down.
TGCATAGGTAGTATCCATCATTGTATGGTAAGTTTATATCTAGTAAAATTAAGTTAGGACAGCTTTTATATATTCCATCCTCAATGTTTTTAAAGTCTTCTATGATTTCACAGTCAAATCCCATGTTTTCAAGTTTTTCTTTCATAATCAAACTTAATTCGTAATTATCTTCAACAATTGTTATTTTAGTCATGAAAATCCACCACCTTTGTATTATAATAATATCATAAAACTTATAAGAGAAGAAAAGGAGGAACAGAAAATGAAGCTTCTTAGAACTATAGGCGGGATAATAGTATTTTTTGGGGTCTTAGGACTTGTATTTAGAATAGGTGGATTTTTAATACACTGGTTACTAGTAGCTGCGGTTGCAGTTTTTATATATGACTTTATAACGGGAAAGAAAAGATAAGCTGAAAAATTCATGAAAAAGGGGCTGTCGCATTAAATATAAAAAATAGTGACATCCCCTTAATTGCTTTTTGAAATATAAATTTTGTAGAAAAAGTAAAGAGGATACTAGATAATGCAATATTTTATGCTTAAGGTTTATAAAACTTTTATGAATTTTTATGTATTGTTTAATTAAGTATTGATTTTATTATAAAAATTTGGTACTAATATTATATACAATGTTAAATAAATCCTATAAATATATATTCTTGTATATTTTTATATATTTTTTAAAAAGCTATTGTCGTTATTTACAGTATTTTGAGTTTTTATCCTAATTAATAAAAGAAATTTACCGAAAAACAAGGGGATAGAGTCATTATTCTAGAAGAGAACTAAGAGTGAAAAGTTAGTAGATTTATATCAAAGGAATCTTTAGTGGTATCACTTTGTAAAATTGCTTAGTTTTACATAGGGCTCATCTGGATTTTATATAACTTTGTATTAAATTTATAAATAAAAATTAGGGGGAAGAAATTTGAAAATTTTTGAGAGAATCAAAAGAAAAAATGCCAAATCAGAACATAGGAATGAAGAGGTCAAGAAGAGTATTCAAAAAAATACTAATAGTGAGGTGAATGCTGAACTTTGTAGTAATTTGGATGATTATGGACAAGAAATATCAGCCGCTCTATCTCAGTTATCTGAATTTAGCGATAGCCAAGCAGCAAATATAGAACAATTTTCTGCTGCACTTCAACAGATATCTAGTGGTGTTCAGCAAACTTCTCAAAATACAGAAAAATCGTCTGAATTTGTGACCAGTGTAAAAAATTCTGTTGAGGTACTTGTTGAATCAATTGAAGAAGTTGCAGCCGCTTCAGGAAATATGACAAATGAGTCTCAAAAAGCTCAGAGTGCTGCCGAGGATGGAAAAAAAGTAGTAACGAATGCTATAAATGCAATGAATAATGTATCTACAAAAATAAGTGACTTAGTGGATTATATGACAGCTTTAGGTCAGGCTACAGAAGAGATAGGCAAGATTGTATATATGATAAATGGCATAACAAACCAAACTAATATGCTTGGATTAAATGCCAGTATAGAAGCTGCTAGAGCAGGTGAATATGGTAAGGGATTCGCAGTAGTAGCTAAATCGATAAAAGAATTGTCAGATAAAAGTAAAAGTGCAACTGACGGAATAAGCAAATTAATCATAGATATACAAAATAGAATTAATGAAGCTGTAGATAAATCAAGAGAGGGACTCTCAGAACTTAAATCAGGAATAAATTTAGTAGATGCAAGTGGAACATCTATAGAAAATATAATAGAGGTAGTAAATAAAACTTATGAATATTCTAATTCTATCACTGAAAGTACTAAGTTACAAAATGAATCAAGTAAAGGTATAGCAAAATACATGGATGAATTAAATGAAAATATTTCAGAAATAGCTTCTACAACTATGCAGGAATCTTCTGGAATGCAGGAGGTAACAGCTGGTATTGAAACAATTAAAGAAAACGTAGATGAACTAGCTTCTGGAATTAAAGAAATAAATGAACTTTCACAATATATTGTTGATAATTCAAATAAGTTAAAAAGTAATCTAGAAAAATAATTTAAATACTTGGAGGGAAGAAATATGAGCTATGATGTACTTAATGATTTGTTTGATAAAATAGGAAAGGTTACACAATTGACTGATATAGCTTATCATGAGATAAGAAATGGAAGGTTAAATCCAGTGCATAAGACTAATACAGATGTGTTAGGAATTGATAAGTGGAAAAAAGGACATGCTGAAAATCCGGTTTATATTGATAAAACACTGGTTCTAAGACAGATAATTAATGGTGCTAAATATATACATATTGATAATACGAAAGAAGATAAGAGATCTTCTGAAGCTTTTTTCTTTTTCGGTGTAGATAGTATATTAATTGTACCTGTACATGACAAAAGTAAAGCTCAAATAAAGGGAATAGTATGTATTGTTTCAATTAATAAACTTCATAATTTTTCTGATGAACAAATAAATAAATGTTTAGAATTAGTAAAGAATTATGAAGACTTAATATAATGGGAGATGTATTATTTTGAGAATATCTGATGCGATTTTAAAATATTTGAAGATGCTTGATGTCAAATATATTTTTGGACTACCAGCTGGAACTGTGAGTCCACTCTACGATGCAATGAATGATGAAGATATAAAACCAATTGTTGCTAAGAACGAAGGCGGAGCTGCATATATGGCTGCAAGATACTCGAGTATATCTGGAAATTTAGGTGTTTGTATTGTGGCTGGAGCCGTAGGAATAAATAATATGATAAACGGTATTGCAGATGCGAATAGAGCAAAGGCTCCTGTGCTTGTTATTTCTGGGTATGTTAATAGGTGGCAAATAGGTAAAGGTGCTTTACAGGAATTAAATACCGAAGATATACTAAAGCCTATCACGAAATATAGTAAAACTGTAGTTGATGAAACACAGGTAATTAGTGCCGTAAAAAAGGCTATAGAAATAGCATTAACACCACCATATGGTCCTGTTCATGTTTCAATTCCATTGGATGTCCAACTGTTAGAATGTAAGGATGATTTTAAATGGGAATTTATAAATAACTATAAAAAAGTTCTACATTACGATGCTGCAGCTGTGAAGGATGCCATTTCAGTAATTAATAATTGCAAATCTGGTATTGTAATGGTTGGAAATGGATGCAGAAAGGTAAAAAATGAAGTTAAGGAATTAAGTAGTCATCTTAATTGGCCAATTGTAACAACTCCTGAAGGTAAAGGAATCGTGTCTTCAGATTTTGCGCTTAATTATGGAAACTTTGGATATTCTAGTACTGATGCGGCTTCAAATTTAGCATATTCAAAGGAAATAGAATGTCTTTTAATTTTAGGTACAAGCCTTGGAGAAGCTTCTACTTGTAATTTTAATGAGGAACTTGTAAAAGGTAAGAAGGTAATTCATGTAGATTGGGATTCAAAGGAATTAGGAAAGGTATTCGACGAAGATATAAAAATTAATGGAGATTTAAGATGTGTTTTACCGGAATTAATAAAAGGTACGGATTCAAAGAATCAACTTAATATAAAAAGACCTGAATTAAATTCTCCATATGTAAACAATCATACAGGTTTATCTTTAAGATTATTTTTAGATCAAATTACAGGCTTACTGCCAGATGATACTATGTATCTTTCTGACTTAGGCGAATTTATGAATTTTGTGTTCAAATATTTAAATGTACCAGCAGAAGGAGATTTTGAAGTTAATCTTAACTATGCTGCTATGGGATCAAGCATTGCTGGTGCCATTGGCGCTTATTTATCCCAAAATAAAAGGAGAACTGTTGCAGTATTTTCAGGTGATGGATCCTTCTTTATGAATGGTATGGAGATTTTAACAGCTAAAGAATATAAGCTTCCAATTATATATTTCATAATAAATAATTCAATGCTTGCCTATGTAGAACATGGACACAAGTTTTTATATGGAAGAGGTCTTGAGGTATTTAAACAACAAAGAATTTCTATATCTGAATTTATGAAAGCGGCTGGTGTAAAAGCTATGAGCATAAGTGATATAAAAGATATATCTAATATTAAAGAATTCACTGCTAATTTAGATGGCCCTTGTGTTATTGAACTAATAACTGATGGAACTGAACCAGCGCCTATAATGGATAGATTAAAGTCTTTAAAGAACGAATAAAAAATAGGGTAAATACTTCTATGACAAAATAAAAGTATTTACCCTATTTTCTTAATATTGTGAAGTTAAATATGTCTTATAGCTTATAGGACATCATCATATTGCTACTGCCTATTCCGGTTCCTCCAAATACTATGAGATCACCTTCATTAATAAGTTTCTTATCAAGAGCGTCTTTTAATGCGAACATCTCACAGCATAAACCTGTATATCCTATTTCAGGAGTAAGGAAGTTATACTTATTTTTGTAATCTTCAACATTTAGCTTTTCTAAAGTATCTACTATCATTTTTTCAACAAACTGTGACATGATAAAGAATTTAACATCAGCTATTTTATATTTTGTATTTGCAATAGTATTCTTTATCATGCTTGCCCATATAGTTGGATATTCAGATGTATCAAAAGGATATGATTTTAATTTGCCTTCTTCTTTATCTGTTGAAGCTGATCTCCAGTAACTTGAAAATCCATGTATTGGGTTTTGAGTAGCATCATGAAATCTAGAATCAGTTTGGCATTCCGTAGATAATATGCCTCTTTCAAAGTCTTCTTCTTTAGCTTCTAGAAGAATAGATACAGCAGCATCGCTCATAGTGGCATATGAAAGAGCATCATCTTGTCTAGAAAAAGCACTCATTAGTGTACTTGCAACAACTAAAGCTTTCTTATATTTTGGATTTCCTTTTAAAAGTGTACTTGCTAAGTTTATAGCAAGTACAGCACCCATGCAATCAGCATTAATATCAAAAGCTAATGCATCATTTTTTGCTCCTACTGCGTGATGTATTTTTATAGCATTAGATGGAGTTAAATACTCTGGAGTATTAGAAGCAAATATTATAATGTCTATATCTTCAGCTTTTACATTAAAATTTTTAAGTGCTTCTAAAGACGCTTTAGTTCCCATTGTAATCACATTTTCATCATTGGAAGCTTTGTATCTATATTTTCTATTTATTGAGGCTAAAAGATTTCTAATATCGATATCTTGCTTATCAAAATGCTCTATATATTTTTCGTTTCCTATTTTATTTCCAGGAAGATAAGTTTCGATACCTTTAATTAAAGTATTTCTAAACATTTAATCACCAGCTCTTTTAAATTTTAGCTTTTAGTATCCTTGTGAATTTAACCATTCTTCGCATTCTTTAGTATCTGTAAAAGCTTTTTGAGCAAGTCCAGATTTTTTAGAAGCCATATTTAACTGCATCTTAACAACAGCACTATCAACTATTATAGCGCCTCCAAAAAAACCTTTACTTTTACAATTTTCTAAAAGGTTATTCATTTTTTCTGAAATTGCAGATGCTTTAAATTGTCTTAAATCTGTTATACATGCCCATTTATGCCCCTTGAACACTGGAATCATTTTATCCATTACATCTTCTGTAAATCTTTCAATATCTGCTTCCTTCCATAGCCCGATCGTTGTCTGATACAATCTGTTTTTTATAGGATCTGCTTTAAGTTCGTACTTACCTTCCTTATCTTTGATTACACTAGAACCATTAACATTTTCAATTACATTATTACTCATCTCATATATCTCCTTTACACTTAAGTATATTTTTATACATAACTATAATTCTGCGCAAAAATACAAAATCCTTCCTAAAGAAATAAAAAATGATAAATAAAAACAAATAACGTCAGTTTATGAAAATTTATAACAAGTTTTTATCAGGAGTGACTAATATTTTTATATGCTTCTTTTTTTCTGCGCCAGCTAATATTTCAAACCCTTCTTTTACAAGATCATCTAGGTGAATTTTTTTAGTAATCCATCCATTAGCTTTTATTTTTCCGTTACCCATAAGTGAAATTGTTGAAGGATAGTTATTTCTATATCCCATAGTTCCAACAATTTTTTTCTCAGTAAATACTAGCAAATTAGGATTGAATTTAATATCATTTTCCCAGACGCTTGTTACTACTAATGTTCCGTCAGATTTTAAACTGTTTAATCCTGCTAAAAAGCATGATTCGGCACCAGTTGTTTCAAAAACAGCATCAACGCCTTTACCTCCAGTTAATTTTTTAATTGTAGAAGGGATATCAACTTCATTTGGATCTAAGATTATATCAGCACCAGCATTTTTAGCATATTCTTGTCTTATGGATTTTCTTTGAAGACAGGCTACGAAGCTTGCACCAGCGGCTTTAAGGCATTCTATTGTACCAAGACCTATAGGACCGGCACCTAAGACTAAGGCAGTTTCTCCAATTTTAAAGTTTGCTCTAGCTATAGAATGCATTCCTACTGTGATTGGTTCTACTAATGCAGCTTTATCAAAGGAAAGCTCATCTGGAATTTTATGTATGAATCTCTCTGGAAGTGAGGCATATTCAGCAAAACCTCCTCCAGTGCCGCAAATTCCATATGCTCCAACAGACCAGCATAAATTGTATTTCCCTTCTAGGCATGCTGGACATTTGCCGCATACTACCATAGGCTCTCCGACTACTCTATCACCGACTTTTATGTTTTTAACATTTTCACCTATTTCAACTACTTCACCCGAAAATTCATGGCCTAATATAACCGGAGCAGTAGTTTTGCTTAAAGGATGAGGATGTTCTACTGGAATCAATATAGGGCCAGCTAGATACTCATGCAAGTCTGAACCGCATATTCCACACCATTTAACCTTAATTTTTACAATGTCAGATGAAACTGTTGGTTCTTTTGTTTCTTCTATTCTTACGTCCTTTCTTTTATACCATAAAGCAGCTTTCATAAATTTTCCTCCTTACATAATTTAATTTATGGGGTTGTTGCACTAAGAAATTAGTGTAAGCCTTCTTTTTAACAAAAAATGCAGTTTTTGATCAAAAACTCGGGAAAAGGCGCATTTTTGTTAAAAATTTGGCATAAGAAGATTATACTATTTATGGTGTGTGTTATCAAACAATACTTATATTAGTATGATAACAAATCAACGTATCCAAAGGGGGGCTTTATCTAATATGGTAAGTTTGCAAGAAAAGCTGCCTAAAAAAGAGCCTCTATTAGTGATTTTAAAAATCGCTAATACAGGCTCTTTAAGTTAGTTTATTTTTATTTAAGGCTATGTTTTAAAAGAATGTTGATTTTTGCATTTATTTAACAAAGCATTAGTTAAAAGTATTGTAGATAGCTCTTACGGCTTTTTCAAAATCAGCATTTTCTACACCAACGGTCACATTTATTTCGCTGGAGCCTTGATCTATCATTCTAATATTTACTTTTTCACCCGAAAGTGCAGAGAATATTTTTGACGCTATTCCTGTACTTTTGGCCATACCGCGCCCAACTGTGGCGACCAGGGCCATATTAGGATGTACTTCTATTGAGTCAGGACTGCATTGTCTTTTTATTTCGTCTATTACTTTTTCACATTTGTTTTTAAGTTGTGAGTCCTCAATTACAAGTGAAACAGAATCTACACCGGAAGGCATGTTTTCGAAAGATATCCCATACATTTCAAGTATAGAAAGAAGTCTTCTGCAGAATCCAATTTCTGAATTTAAAAGAGCTTTTTCTATTGCAATTACAGTAAAGTCTTTTTTTCCTGCAATACCTGTTATAGTTCCAAAGCGGGCAGGTTCTTCAGTATCATTGACAATTAAAGTACCGACATCTTCTGGCCTATTTGTGTTCTTTATATTTATAGGAATACCAGCATCACGTACTGGGAATATTGCTTCCTCGTGCAAAACAGTGGCCCCCATATAAGAAAGTTCTCTAAGCTCCTTGTAAGTTACTTTTTCTATTGTTTTAGGGTTTTCTACTATTCTAGGGTCGGCCATTAAGAAGCCAGAAACATCTGTCCAGTTTTCGTATAGATCAGCACCTATTGCTGAAGAAATAATTGAGCCTGTTATGTCTGAGCCACCGCGAGAAAAAGTTTTTATATTTCCATCTGTATCACAGCCGTAGAAGCCAGGTATAACTGCTTTGTCATATTTTAAGACAGTTTCTCTTATGCTCTTATATGTTTTGTTTTCATCAAAATTGCCAGATGCATCAAAAAATATTACGGTTGCTGCATCTATAAATTCGGCACCTAAATATTTAGCAAGTACTACACCGTTAAGATATTCTCCTCTGCTGGCAGCATAATCACTGGAGGCACCATTTTCTATGTCCTTTCTTACTTTTTCAAGATATGTATCTATGTTTACATCTATGTTAAGCTCATTCACAATTTCTTTATATCTTTGAGATATAAGCTTGAATACATCATCAAAAGGTATTCCATTTTGTACATGAGCATGACAAAGGTATAAAAGATCAGTAATTTTGTAATCTTTACTGTTTCTTTTACCTGGGGCTGAAGGTACAACGTATTTTCTGCTGCTATTACCTTCTATTATTGATTTAACTTTTTTAAATTGATTTGAGTCTGCAAGAGAGCTACCTCCAAATTTTGTTACTATAAGCCTGTTCATTTTAACCACCCTTTTTAATATTGTTTGATTTAAGGATTATCGTGCGGAAACTTAAGTTATACATGTTTCAAAATGATATGTTCAAGGAATTAGAGACATGCATAGCTTTAGTTGAGGCATTAATCCTATATATAAAAAACTTTCCCCTATAAAATAAATGTGTGTGTTTTTTTAAAATCTTTTAATGATTATTTATATATTATACTATGGTAACTTATAAAGTAAATAGTAATAACTGAATTAGTGCTTAAAAGTGAGCAGAATAGCCATTCTTATATTTAAAAAAGATTCTGAAGTTAAGTATGAGCATTGAATAAATATTCAATATGTGTTTTACTGACGTACAGGTGTAATAGATAGGTAAATAGGTGAATTTGATTTTAAATTTAAAATTAAAGTAAAATGCAATTGAAATTAAAGCAAAACTGTTTTAACATTTAAATGTAAACGTTAATATTACATATGAATTGGGGGACTATGAATGGAAACTACTTTAAAAGTTAAAAATGTAACTGAACTTTTACTTGAATTTTCTAATAAGAATTTACAAAGCTATTATTCTAAGCGGTTAAATTTTAAGGGTGTGAATGAAAATGACGTATATAATATTACAGCTCCATTTAAATATGGGCAGGATACTCTAATAGTTGGACGAGTTGAAAAAAGAGATAGTGAGAATTCAGAAGCAGTATTTTTTAAAAGTGTAGGTAATGATATATGGGTTAAAAAGGATGACATGCCTATTTTAAAGCTCCAAGATCCGTTTATAACAAAAGTTAGCAATGAGTTTATTTTGGGTGGGGTTGAAATAAGGTACAAACAAGATGATAAAAATAGTATCCTTTATAAAACAGTTTTTTATAAGGGTAATAACTTAAATAGACTTCAGAGGTTTGCAGAAGGCCCAGAACTTATGAAAGATATAAGACTTATACAATTAAATGACGGAAAGATTTTAGTTTTTACAAGACCTAAAAATGAATTTGATGGTGCAAATATAGGATATTTAATTTTAAATTCTTTAGATGAGTTAAATTCAGAGAATATATTAAAAGCAAAGCTTCTTAAAAATCAATTTATTAAGGATGAATGGGGAGGGGTTAATGGCATTTATAAATTATCAAATGGATTAATTGGAGTTTTAGGGCATATTGCTAAATTTGATAAGGATGGAAACAGACATTATTATTCAACGAGCTTCGCATTTAATGTTGCAACAGGAGAAACATCACCAATGAAAATAATAGCTACAAGGAAAAATTTTGAGGATGGTGATTATAAGAGAAAAGATTTGGTGGATGTAATATTTAGTGGAGGAATTGTGAGAAGAGATGATGGCAAAGCAGAACTTTATTGCGGAGTAAGTGACGCAGAAGCTCACGAAATAGAAATTGATGATCCATTTATACAATATGAAAAATAAGCTTTATGATAAAACTTATTAAATATAATAGAAAAGGAAGGATTCTTATGAATAGTAAATGGATAAAAGAGGTAGGATTGTTATTAACTTTAGTTTTAATTACAACAACTTTTTACGGCTGTGGAGCAAATGGCGATTTTCAAAAAAATACCAATAAAGTAACTTTAAAGGTAGCAACTTATGCAGGTGCCAGTGAATTAAAGGAATATCAAAATCTTGTGAACAAATTAAATGCTAAATCAAAGAATTACAAATTAGTAATTCAAAGTATACCGTCAAATTATTATCAAAAAATTCAAACCATGATATCAGCTAGACAAGCACCTGATTTAATGTGGTTGTCTCAGGAATATATACCTATGTATGCCAAGGTAGGAGCAATCATGGATATAACGAATAAAGCTGAAAAAGATAAAAAAGTTGAGCTTGAAAATTATTATGCTGGACCTCTTGACACTGCGAAATATAAAGAAAAATTATATGGGCTTCCATGGATAAGTCAGCCAGTTGTTATGTATTATAACAAAGCTTTATTTAAGGAAGCTGGAATAGAAGAACCAAATGGAAGTTGGAAATGGGAAGACTTTGATAATGCTGCAAAAAAACTTACAAAAGATAAAAATGGTGATGGAAAAATAGATCAATGGGGTACGGTAATAGATGGTTGGCCACCAATAAATACATGGGTATGGACGTATGGTGGAGAAACAATTGATAAAAATGGAAGGATAAAATTAGGCTCTCCAGAGGCACTTAAAGGATTAAATATGCTTTCTAAAATGATAAATGTGGACAAAATTTCTCCGGATAAAGAACAAGCTCAAAACATGGGTGATGCTCAGTTATTTGAATCTGGGAAAATAGGTATGTTCTTTGGAGGAGCTGGCGATGACATAGAAAATCAGGTAAATGAAAAATTTAAAGTTGGTATGTCTGAAATACCGTATGAAACTAAAAAGAGTACATTTAGCTGGATTGCATCTACTGTTATATCATCGCAAACTAAAAATAAGGATGTTGCATATGAAGCTTTAGTAGATCTTACAAATGCTATTCAAAAGTGGAAAATAGTTTCGCCTACAAAATCTGGGCTTAGCAATGTAATTAAGGTAAGACCTGAAAAGGCTTATGCTTTAGACGTAATTAAGAAATCATCAGCTTATGCAAGAGGTTTTAACAATCAAGAAAAGGAAGCGGAAATCGATACTGCATTAAGCGATGAATTATATGAACCAATTTTGTACAATAAAAAGACACCAGAGCAGGGGATAAAAGATGCGGTAGATAAGATTAAATCTATTACTGAATAATAATTAAAAAGGTTTTAGCGCACAAGCTACATTAGAAGTGGATTGTGTGCTAAGTTTTAGATTTAAGGAACTTTAAAGGAGTTGTCTGTATGAAAAAATTTTTAAAAAAATATGCAGGGTTTTTATTTATATTACCTTGGGTTTTAGGATTCATAATTTTTAATTTAATTCCTATTGTACAAGCTCTTTATTTTGGATTTACAGATTGGAATTCACTTACTGCACCTACCTTTATAGGATTCAAAAACTATATAGATTTGTTTCACGATAACCAGTTTATAAATGCATTAACTGTAACTGCTAAATTTGCAATTTTTTCTGTCCCTTTAGGTATATTGGCATCACTAACATTGGCTGTGTTTCTTAACAATAAAATTAAAGGAATATCTGTTTTTAGGACAATTTTATATTTACCGGCCGTAGTTTCAGGAGTTTCCATAGCCTTGTTGTGGAGATGGATACTTGATAAAAACTTTGGACTTATTAACATGGTATTAGCTAAGATTGGTATAAGCGGACCGGGCTGGCTTTCGGATCCAAATTGGGTTCTGCCATCATATTTATTGATAGCTGTGTGGGGAGCTGGTGGAGGAATATTAACTTATCTTGCAGGACTTCAAGACATACCTAAAACTCTTTATGAAGCAGCTGAAATAGACGGCGCAGGTTGGTTTGAAAAATTTACAAAAATAACAGTTCCTATGCTATCACCAATAATATTTTATAACTTAGTAATGGGTATAGTAGGAGCTTTTAGAAAGTTTAATGATGCGTATATCATAGGTGGCGCTGGAAACCAGGGTAAGTTTTATATGATTTATTTATATGAAAATGCATTTAAATATTTCAAAATGGGATATGCCACTGCTATGGCATGGATATTATTCTTAATAATTTTAATTTTGACCGCATTGGTATTTAAGTCATCAAGTATTTGGGTGTTTTATAGTGGAGAAGTTAGTTCAAGTAAAAAAAGAAGGTTTTCTAAAAAGTTATTCAAAGAAGGAGGCAGGAAAAATTGCAAAATGTAAAGAGGAATTTAGAAAGGCGTAGATCTATATTAATAAGAAATATTTTTATATACCTTTTTTTAATTATATGTTCAATATTGTGCATATTGCCACTTTTGTGGATGATTTCGACTTCCTTAAAATCAAGTAATATTATATTTCAGGTGCCGCCTGAATGGTTTCCACATAGTTTCCACTGGCAAAATTATGCTAAAGCTGTTACAGAAATAAGTTTTTTAAAATATTTTTGTAATACAACCATTATAACAGCTATAAGAGTTTTTGCAGAGGTTTTTGTATCTGCAATGGTAGCTTATGGATTTGCAAAATTTAATTTTCCGGGAAAAAATATATGGTTTTTGATTTTATTATCTACCATAATGCTTCCAAGTGAAGTTACATTAATACCTGTTTTTAATATGTTTACAAGATTAAATTGGATAAATACATTTCTTCCATTAACAGTTCCTTGCTTTTTTGGAGGCCAAGCTGTATTTGTATTTTTGCTAAGACAATTTTTTATGTGCCAGCCAAATGAATTGATGGAGGCTGCAACTTTAGACGGAGCAAATAAATTTCAAATATTTTATAAAATTTATTTACCAATATCTAAACCGGCATTAATAACTATAGGAATAATGTCATTTCAGGGTTCATGGAATGATCTACTTGGACCTCTTATGTATTTAAATGATAGTAGTAAGTTTACACTTCAACTGGGATTAGCTATGTTTAATGGAGCACAAAAAGTGGAATGGGGACCATTAATGGCAGCGTCCTTATTGGTCTTATTACCGATGCTTATATTATTCTTTACATGCCAGAAATATTTTGTAGAGGGAATAAGTTTTACAGGAACAAAAGGATAAATAAAAATGAATCAATCGTATTGAAGGGTTATCATGTTGAAATTTAATTTTCACATGTTTTCAAGACATTGTGAGATATGTATAAATTAATATTTGAGCTGATAACCTTATAGGAGGCAGAGAAATGAAAGTATATCGCTATGAAAAAAACCCAATAATTAAACCTCAAGATGTAAGACCATATATAGATGGATTCCAAGTTATAGGCACTTTTAATGCAGGAACTGCTAGATATAAGGATGAAACTATACTTCTTTTGAGAGTAGCAGAGAAGCCTATAAATAACAATCCTGAAAAGATAAAAGCTGCATATATGAACCCTGAAACCAATAAAATAGAAGTTAGAGAATTTGATAAAAAGGATAAGAATTATGATTTTTCTGACTCAAGAGTTATAAAAGATAATATAAAGAAAGATGGAAGCTTTAAATATTTGACGTCAATATCCTATATAAGAATTGCAAGAAGCAAAGACGGAAAACAATTTTCGGTAGAAGATTTCCCGTTCATATTTCCGGAAGGTGAACTTGAAGCTTTTGGAATTGAAGATCCAAGGGTGTCTCAAATAGGCGATGTTTACTACATATATTTTAGTGGAGTTTCAAAATTTGGAATAGGTGAAGTAATGATCAAAACAAAAGACTTTAGAAATAAGGAAAATTGTGGTATGATATTTTCACCAGAAAATAAAGATGTTGTAATATTTCCTGAAAAAATAAACGGAAAATATTATGCTCTTAATAGACCGGCATCAAAAAGTGTTGGAGATCCTGAAATTTGGATTTCTGAGTCAGATAATTTGCTATATTGGGGTAATCACAAACACTTAATTGGGCTTAGAAAAAATAAATGGGATAATGGAAGAATAGGAGCTGGTGCTGTTCCTATAAAAACTTCAAAAGGCTGGCTTGAATTATACCATGGAGCAGATAAAAGTGATAAATACTGTATAGGTGCGCTACTTCTTGATTTAAATGATCCAAGTAAGATAATAGCTCGCTGCAATAATCCAATATTGGCACCAAGGATGAATTACGAAACGGATGGATTTTTTGGCAACGTTGTATTTACATGTGGTGCTATATGTGAAGACAATATTATTAAATTATATTACGGTGTATCAGATACTTCTATGGCTTATGCTGAATTTCATTTAGAAGATGTACTGAATTTTATAAATGTGAACTAATAAATTGGTTATAAGGATGATGTATATTATGTCAAAAAAGGTCACTATGAAAGATATTGCAGAAAGCTTAAAATTATCGATAAATGCAGTCTCATTAGTGCTAAATAATAAAAGTGGTGTAAGTGAGAAAACAAGATCACTGGTGTTAAAGACGGCAAATGATATGGGATACTTTGATAGAAAAACTAAGTATCTAAATACATTTGCTAGTAAAAATATATGTCTTTTATTGGAACGTAGATTTTTTAAGGATCCATATTTTTATTCTAAAATAATTCAGGGAATAGAAGATGAAGCTAAAAAAAATAGCATTACTTTAATAGTAAATTTTATTGATCCTGAAAATTATTCCATTCCAATTTGTGTTCAAGAAAAGAAAACATCAGCGGTTATAGCATTGGGCAATATACCAAATCAATACATTGCAGACTTAAAAAAAATGAATTTACCGATGGTTTTAGTTGATAACACTTCTTTTATGGAAAATGTAGATAGTATAGTTTCCAATAATAGTTTTGGAACATATAAAGCTACTAAATATCTCATAGATAAGGGGTTTAAAAATATAGGTTTTTTTGGAGATTTGGATTATTCTATTAGTATTAAAGAGAGATATTTTGGATATAATGAAGCATTAAAAGATTTTATGGTAGCTAAAAATATAAATGAGTATACAGGTAGATTTTCAATAACAAGGAATTTGGAGGAATTCGTAATAAAGAGTGATGTAAAGTCTATAATAGAAAAATTGTCTAATATAAAAGAAATGCCAGAAGCCTTTATATGTTCCAATGATAGTGCGGCAATTCAATTAAGCAATGCATTAAATACATTGAAATATAAAATTCCAAAAGATGTTTCTATTATAGGATTTGATGATACAGTTTTGTGCAATATGGTGATGCCAAAACTAACTACAGTTAAAGTAAATAAGGAATTGATGGGAAGGAAAGCTGTACGTAGATTATTATGGAGAATTAACCATAGAGATGAGCCTATAGAAAGCATAATGATGGAAGTAGAGTTGATTGAAAGAGATTCTGTTAGATAAAAAATCGAAATTGCATATACTTTGGGATTAGCAGTTGAACTGATATGGTTATAATGTTATTATTAATCTAGTTTAACTTAAATTATATGTTTATGAGGAGATAATAAATGGAAGAGAAAATTTTGGCTGTAGTAAACGGAAGAGAAATAACAGAAAGAGAACTTGAAGAAATTGCAGAAAGATTTCCACAAGATAGAAAACAGTATTTTGAAGGGGAAGATGGTAGAAAGAGACTTTTAGATGAAGTTATTTCTTTTGAACTTATCTATGAGGATGCAAAGGATGCAGGACTTGAGAATGATGAAATTTATAAAAAGCAAATAGAAGAAGCTAAGAAACAGATACTTACTCAAATGGCAGTAAATAAAGTCATGAATGAAGTAGCAGTTGCAGAATCAGAACTTGAAAGATATTATGAAGCAAATAAAGAAGTATTTCAGGATTCAGAAAAGATAAGTGCAAAACATATACTTGTAAATTCAGAAGAAGAAGCTTTAAAAATAAAGAAGGAAATAGAAGCAGGAAAAACATTTGAGGATGCAGCTGTAGAATACTCAAGCTGTCCATCAAAAGAAAGAGGTGGAGATCTTGGAGCTTTTTCAAAGGGACAAATGGTTCCAGAATTTGAAGAAGCAGCATTTTCTCAAGAGGTTGGAGTAGTTGGCAATCCTGTAAAAACTCAATTTGGATATCACTTAATCAAAGTTGAAGACAAAATACCACCAGCACCAAGAGATTTTGAAAGTGTAAAAGAAGCTATAAGAAAAAGGTTAATGCAGGAAAGGCAAAGCATGAAGTACACTTGGTATATTGATCAGCTTAAGAATAAATATAAAGTTGAAATGAAAGATGCTGCGAAGTAACAGTACTTTGTAGCATTAAAAAAATTCTATAAATCTAAGGTAAAAAAATCGTAAAATCCTAAGATATTTCAATAACTCCCTATCGGTCAAACAGATTGAAATATCTAAGTATTTTACGATTTTTTTACCAAGATTTTTAAGGTGTAAGGGTTATTGATGTAATTTAATGTAACAGGATATTCTTAGTTATCATTATTTTTAGACTTTTCACTTATGTAAATATCAAGTGCTTTGATTCCTCGATTGGCGAGTTTAACAAATAGTACGAATCCGTAAATTCCCATAACTAATAAAACTAGAATAATTATTAGATTAATAAATGTGAACATAGCAGTAGCTTGCATAGTAATCCCCCTCTTAATTTGCTTTATATACAAATATTTTACATGATTTATATAAATCACACAATATAAAATTAATATTGCAAAATAATATCAAATATGATAGCATATTAATAAAATGTATAAGAAAAAAGTAACAATATATTAAAACAGCTATATAAATTTTACACACAATTGTATACAAATACAAATACAAGGGGGAAGCAAAATTGAAAAAATTAATTTTTCATGGAAATGCAATTGTTACAGGCAGAAACTCAATAGAATTTTTAAAAAATGAAAATTTTAATAAGGTATTTATAGTAACTGGTGGAAAGTCAATGTTTAAAAATGGAACCATAGATAAAATTACAAAAATTTTTGAGGATAAGGGCTCAGAGGTATTTGTACATGCTGGAGTGTCTAAAAATCCAGATACGGAAAGCGTAATAAGTGGATTAGAGGATATGAACAAGTTTAAACCTGATGTGGTAATTGCTGCAGGAGGTGGTTCTCCAATAGATGCAGCAAAGGTTATGACATTATTTTATGAATATCCGAAAATTAATTTTGGTAATGTATTTGATATATCAATACCTAAAAAGAGAAAAAATACAGCTTTTATAGCGATTCCATCTACATCTGGAACTGGAACTGAAGTGACTCAGGTATCGGTAATAACTTTTAGAGAGAAAAGTCTTAAACTTGCGATAAAAGCTGAAAGTTTGATACCAGATCTTGCAATACTTGATCCAGCAATAACTATGAGTATGCCGGATAACATAGCAGCAGAAACAGGAATGGATGCTTTGACTCATGCGGTTGAGTGTTATACAAATAATAATCTTGATGACTTTACAGAAAGTATTGCAAAGGGAGCTATTGAAGGTTTAATAAAATATCTTCCACTTTCGTATAAAAACAAAGATATTGAAAGCAGGGAAAAAGTACATAATTTTCAATGCATGGCTGGATGCGCTTTTGCAAATGTTGGACTTGGCATGGTTCACGGAATTTCTCATGCTTTTGGAGGAAGATATAATTTGGGCCATGGACTTACAAATGCCATAGTACTTCCTTATGTTCTTCAATATAATTCAAGAAATATTTTAGTAAGCGATAAGCTTAAATACCTTTCTAAAGTTATAGGAAGTAAAGACATAATAGACGAGATAAAAAATTTAAAGAAGGTTTTAAATATACCTGTATCTATTAAAGAAGCTGGTATAAATAAGGAGACATTTGAAAGAGATATTGAACTTTTAGTTTCTAATTCTATGCTTGGTTCTACTAAGGTAAATCCAGTCTCAATTTCAAAAGGAGAAATGAAAAAAATGCTAATACACATATATGAAGGAAAGGATATAGAAGTATAAATTTATGGGGCTTTAATTATGAAAACTTTATATGTATTTAGGCAAATTTTAGTTTTGTTTTTAATAATGGGAGTTGGGTATTATTCAGCTAAGGTTAAAATACTTGATGATAATGCAACAAGCTGCATTTCAAATTTTATAGTTAGTATTACACTTCCACTAATGATATTAACTTCCTTTAATATTCAATATTCTAGACAGATTTTTTTAACTATAATAAAAATTTTAGTGTTTTCGATAGCAACATTTATTTTTTCCATGGGATTAGGCAAATTGATTTCATTTAAGTTTGGATATGGGAAAAGGAATATACTGATGTTTGCTGGAATGTTTTCCAACTGTGGCTTTATAGGATTCCCAATTTTAAAAATAATATATGGTTCTAAGGGAGTACTTTATACCTCTATATTTAATTTGGCTTATAACGTGTTTGTATGGACTATCGGAGTATTGATTTTAGATAAAAGCAAAGGAAACTTGAATTACAAAACAATATTTTTTAATCCCAATATAATGGCTGTTGCTTTTGGAATGCTTTTTATGTTTCTCTATATAAAAATTCCATATACTATAAATTCAGCTTGTAACCTTGTAGGATCTATGACAGCACCGCTTTCAATGGTGGTAATTGGATCTATATTAACAGAAATTCAGTTTAGAGATATTTTTAAAGATTGGTCTCTTTATTATATTTCAATTTTTAGGCTTATTATAATACCTTTTATTATTTATTGTGTATTAAAGCTTATTAAAGTAGATGATTTTGTAATAGGGGTAATAGTAATTTGCGAAGCAATGCCAGCTGCTACACTTTGTCCAATACTCGCCAAAAGCTATAATGAAAATTTTAAGTATGCTTCAAAAATAGTATTTGTAACAACAGTTTTATCCATAATTACTATACCAGCTGCGATTGTACTTTTGAAAATATAGAATTATTTTAGGAGATGATTAAATGAACAAAATAGGCGAAGAAATAGAAAAATTAACTATTGAACTTGTTAATATACCTAGTGTCAATGGCACGGAAGGGGAAGGAAAGCTAAGTAATAAAATATTCAGTTATTTAAAAGAAATTGAGTATTTTAAAAAGCATCAAGATTACATTTTTCAAGTGCCTTTAAAAAATGATAAGTTGGGGAGATCAAATGTTTTTGCACTTTTAAGAGGAGAAAATGGAAGTTCAGGTAGAACAATAATTTTGCATGGGCATATGGATACTGTTGGTGTAGATGATTTTGGGAATTTAGCTAAGTACGCTTTTGATCCTAAAACTTTAATGGAGAAACTAAAGGAAATTGAATTGCCAAATGAAGTAAAAGAAGATCTTGAAAGTGGAGATTGGCTATTTGGAAGAGGAGCATCGGATATGAAAAGTGGTGATGCAGTCCATTTGGTAGTATTAAAAGAAATTTCAAAATTGGTCAGTGAAATAGATGGAAATATACTTTTTATGTCAAATCCAGTTGAGGAAAATCAGCATACTGGGATAATTGAAGCAATAGACGTGCTAAATAAATTAAAAGATAAATATAAGCTTCAGTATGTTATGGCAATAAATAATGATTATATATGTCCTATGTATAAAGGCGATAAAGCAAAATATATATACACAGGAACTGTAGGCAAGCTTCTTCCTTCCTTTTATTTTGTAGGAAAAGAAACACATGTAGGACAATGTTTTGAAGGCTTAAATCCAGATGATCTTGCAGGAGAACTCATAAATGAAATTAATCTTAATGTGGGAATGTGTGATGAATACAAAGGAGAGTATACATTACCACCTTCGGTTTTGAAGTTTACAGATTTAAAAGAAAATTATAATGTTCAAACTCCTTTCTCTGCATTTGCGTATTTTAATTATGCTGTTCATAACGAGTCGCCGAAAAAAACATTAGAAAAGCTTAAAAAGGCTGCAAGGGATGCTTTTGAAAGAGCAATAAAGAAAAATGAAGATAGGTATAAAAAATACTGTGAAATGGTAAAGCAGGAATATGAACCATTAAATTTTGTACCAAAGGTTATAACTTATTCAGAACTTTATAAAGAGGCAGAAAAAAGTTTTGAGGGAGATTTAGATAAGAAAATTGAAAATTACGCAAAGAAACTTTTAAGTGAAAGCGTGGACTCAAGATATATATCACTTAAGATTGTTCAGGAAGTTTTCAATATATGTACCAATAAAAAGCCTTGTATAGTGATTTTCTTTGCTGCTCCATATTGTCCTCATAATACATTGAAAAGTGAAAATGATGGGGAAAAAGAAATTATAGATAAGATAAAAGCCTATACAGATGAACTAAATGAAAGAGAGGAAATAAATGAAGAGTTTAAGATAATGCAATTTTTCCCAAGCCTTTCTGATAGCAGCTATCTTAAAGTAGATGACAATTTTGATGAGCTTTATAGCATAACTTCAAATTTCCCTGGGTGGAATAAAATTTATGGAGTTCCACTTAAAGAAATAAAAAAGCTTAATATATCAGCAGTGAATTATGGCTGCTATGGTAAGGATGCACATAAGTGGACAGAGAGAGTGTATAAACCTTATTCTTTTGAGGTTTTACCAGAATTAATAATGCTTACAATTAAAAAATTATTTAAATAAGGAGTTGATTTAAATTGAGTAGTCTTTATGAAAGAAGTCTTAAAGTTATTCCTCCTGTGGCAGGGAGAGCTACAAAGTTAGGAGTAGTTAAGGGTAAGGGTTCTTATTTGTACACAGAGAATGGCAAAAAAGTTTTGGATTTTGCGAGTGGAGTTGCTGTATGTAATTTAGGACATAATAATGAGGCTGTTGTAAAAGCTGCTAAAGAACAAATAGACAAGCTTATACATGGAGGACATAACGTAGTTTATTATGAGTCCTATGTTAGATTAGCAGAAAAATTAGTTGAACTCACAGGAAACAATACTATGGTTTATTTTAGTAATAGTGGGGCTGAAGCTAATGAAGGGGCTATAAAGTTAGCTAAATATACTACTAAAAGACCAGCAATTATATCATTTAAAGGCTCTTTTCATGGAAGAACATTAGCCACTGCTTCTATAACTGGCTCAAGTTCAGCTTATAGAAAAAATTATGAAGCACTTCTTCCAAGCGTTTATTTTGCAGAATATCCATATTGCTTTAGATGTCCTTACAAGCAGGATAAAGAAACTTGCAGCATGGAATGTATAAAACAATTTGACGATATGTTTAAGAAACTAATAGATCCATACAGCGTTGCAGCTATTATAATGGAACCAATTCAAGGAGAAGGTGGATACATAGTTCCTCCCAAAAGGTTTTTAAAAGCTGTTAGAGATATTTGTGATAAATATGGAATATGCCTTATTTTTGATGAAGTTCAATGCGGTTTTGGAAGAACAGGAAAACTATTTGCACATGAACATTTTGGAGTTGAACCGGATATTTTTACATGTGCTAAAGCAATTGCTTCGGGTTTTCCTTTAAGTGCTGTCATAGGGAAAAAGGAACTTATGGAAAAATGGCCAGCCGGAGCTCATGGTGGAACCTTTGGTGGAAATCCTGTATCCTGTGCTGTATCTCTTGCAACAATAGAGGAAATGGAAAATGGAGCTTTAGAAAATGGAAATAAAATGGGTAAGTATCTTAAAGACAAACTTTTAAAGCTTAAAGATAAATACGATGTTATAGGTGATATAAGAGGCATTGGTTTGATGATTGGTGTTGAGTTCTGTAAAGAAAATAATGAACCTTATGGAGAAATTGTAACGGAAATAAGACAGTTTGCAGTTGAAAATGGTCTTATACTATTGGGATGTGGTACAGATCATAATGTACTTAGGTTTATAGCACCACTAACTGTTTCAAAGGAAGAAATAGATACAGCTGTTTCTATAGTAGATAAGGCTATTAACAATTTGATTTAAAAATAACTATTTAATTTTCAACTTTATTAAAAAATATAATTATTTATTATTAAAGTTGAAAATTTTATTATAAAATGTTATAATTTTAATAATAGGAAAAAGAACGATGCCGATTTAGAAGATTTTTAATATATAGGAGGGGATTTTATGATTGACCTGGTTGATATAAAGAAGGATTTTAATGGCAATGAGGTACTTAAAGGAATTAATTTAACCGTAGAAAAAGGAGAAGTTATTGCAATAATAGGGCCTTCGGGTACAGGAAAAAGTACACTTTTAAGATGCATAAATCAGCTTGAACAGGTTACTAGTGGTGATATTAGAGTTGATGGTAAATCGGTATTTTCTAAGAAACAGAAAAAAAATGAACTTAGACAAAAAATAGGTATGGTATTTCAACATTTTAATTTATTCCCTCATCTTACGGTGCTTCAAAATCTTACTATAGCTCCTGTAAAGATAAAAAAGGAAACTCCCAAGGAGGCTGAGGAGAAAGCACTTGCTTTACTTGAGAGAGTTGGTTTAAAGGATAAAAGTAATTGCTTTCCAAGCAGGCTTTCAGGAGGGCAGAAACAAAGAGTTGCTATTGCTAGAACTTTAGCTATGTCGCCAGATGTAATTTTGTTTGATGAACCAACATCAGCTCTTGATCCGGAAATGGTAGGAGAGGTTTTACAGGTAATGAAGGAACTTGCCAAAGATGGAATGACTATGATTGTAGTGTCTCATGAAATGGGTTTTGCAAGGGAAGTATGTGATAAAGTTGTATTCATGGATGGTGGCAATATTGTAGAACAAGGGACACCAGAAGAGGTTTTTGATAATCCACAAAATGATAGAACAAGGGAGTTTTTGAGAAAAGTTTTAGTGTAAAGGCAATTAAAATCTTATTGTGACTATATTTTAAAGTTGTATACAAATACAAATTCAAATACATAAAACATTTTATCGAGGTGAAAAGTATGGGATTATTAAAATATTATAATTTATTTATACAAGGTACTAGAAATACAATTATTTTATCCATTATTACTGTATTAATAAGTATAATTATAGGACTTATACTAGCGCTTATGAAATTATCAAAAAGTAAAATAATTAAGGGGATTTCTACAGCTTACGTTTCAATTATACGAGGTACTCCATTATTAGTTCAAATATACATTGTATTTTATGGATTGCCTGTGTTGGGGTTTAAACTTCCAAGTATTCAAATAGCTGGAGTTGATTTCTCAAGATTTGCTTCTGGCATTATAGCTTTTTCAGTCAATACTTCAGCTTACATATGTGAAATAATAAGAACTGGAATACTTTCAATAGATAGTGGTCAAAAGGAGGCTGCTGAATCTTTGGGCTTCAATTATAAAATGTCTATGAGATTTATTATTTTGCCTCAAGCACTTAAAAATATTCTTCCTGCTCTTGGAAATGAATTTATAACTATAATAAAGGAGTCATCAATGATTTCAATTATAGGAGTTCCTGATTTAATGTATGTTGCGGATACTATAAGAGGAATTACATATGATCCTTTCTCTGCACTTATAGTTATAGCAATAATCTATTTTGTCATTACATGTATACTTACAACTCTTTTAAGAAAATTTGAGAAAAGATTAAGAGCGAGTGATGGGTAAAATATGAACATTATAAACAATTAATTTGCAAAATTTTTTTAATATTATAAAAATTATGAGGAGGAAAAGAAATGAAAAAGCTTTTTAAAAAGACTCTACTAGTTGCTTTAGTAGGAATATTAGCATTATCTGCAGCAGGATGTGGAAGCAGTACGGCTTCATCTACTACTTTATCATCAACACCGACTATTGATAAAATAAAGAAAGCGGGCAAGCTCGTTGTTGGAACAGCAGCTGACTACCCACCGTATGAATTTTATACTGAGAACAATGGAAGCACAAAAATATCAGGATTTGATATGGAATTAGCTAATGCTGTAGCTAAGGATCTTGGAGTAAAGCTAGAAATTAAGGATATGAAATTTGATGGATTACTTCCAGCACTTAAAACCAACACTGTAGATATGGTTATTGGAGGAATGGCACCTACAGAAGAGAGAAAAAAGAGTGTTGATTTTTCAGAACCATATTACAAGGCAAAACAGTCTGTTTTAATAAGAAAAGAAGATGAAAATAAATATAAAACAGTTGAGGATTTAAAAGGTAAGTCTATAGGTGCACAAAAGTCAAGTACTCAAGAGCAAATTGCTCAAACAGAAATTTCAAATCCAAATTTAGTATCAATTCCTGTGTTTACTGACTTAATAATGGAACTTAGAACTAAGAAAATAGATGCATTAGTATGTGAAAATACAGTAGCCAAGCCATATACTATAAAATATGACAATTTAAAAATAGTTAATATAAATTTTAAAAAGAGTGAAAAAGATACAGCAATAGCTGTAAATAAGGGAAAATCAGATTTAGTTAAAAGATTAAACAAGGTTATTGATGAACTTATAAAAGAGAATAAAATAAATACTTGGATAGATAAGTATAGTACCATAGCAAGTAAAGGAATAAAGGAACAATAGTTGCGGGGGTAATATAATGGATAAATGTTTCGTTAGGAATTCTACAGGAGTTTTAAAGAAAGTACTTATGTGTCCACCTACTTATGCAAAACTTCAACCAATAAACGAAGTTTCAAGAAAATGGATAAGTAAAAGCTGCGAAATTAATAGAGATGTATGTATAAAGGAGCAAAATGAACTTATTCAGGCTTACAAAGTAAATGGAGTAGAAGTAGTTATGATGGAACCTTGCAGTGAACTGACAAATGAAGTCTTTGCAAGAGACTTTGGGGCATGTATAAAAGAAGGATACATTTTAGGAAAGTTTAAAGAAAAGATCAGATGGGGAGAAACTGAAGCTTATGAAAATAAGTTAAAAGAACTCGGAGTACCATGTGTGGCAAAATGTAAAAAAGGCTATTTTGAAGGTGGGGATTTTTGGTTTTTAGATGATAAGACTCTTGCAATAGGAACTATAGCAAGAACTACTGAAGAAGGAATAGAAGACATAAGACATCAAATAGGAAAGTATGGATATGAAATAATATCGGTTAAAGCACCGGAAAAATATCTCCATCTTGATATGTGTTTTAATGTAGTAGCTGAAAAATTAGCGATTATATGTAAAGAGATTTTTGAAGAAAAATTTATAAAAACGTTAGAAGATAAAAACTTCACACTTATAGATATAGATAAAGAAGCTATACTTAAACATGGATGTAATGTACAAGCAATTGGAAAAGACAGAGTAATTTCTTTTAAAAATAATAAAATTGTCAATGGTAAGCTTAGAGCTCATGGAATTGATGTGATAGAAGTTAATTTAAAGGAAATATTTAAGCAAGGTGGAGGAGCACATTGCATGACATTTCCACTTGTAAGGGAATAATATTGGATAAAAGATTTAATGTGAAAATTTATTTTAGCATTAAATCTTTTATTTTTAATGCTAATATGATAGTATACATGTACAAATACAAATATGAAAATATTGAGGCTAAGGTGATAAAATGAGTAAACTACCACAGATAGGAATGAAAACTTCATTAACAGAAAAGGCTTATGAAACAATTAAAGATGCTATTATGACTAATGTTTTTAAGCCAGGAGAATTACTGATAGAAGAAAGTTTAGCAGATCAGCTTGCAATAAGTAGAACACCTTTAAGAGCGGCTTTAAAAAGGTTATCTTATGAACATCTTGTAGATATAAATTCTTCAAGAAATGTTATTGTGGCGAATATAGGTGAAAAAGATGTTGAAGAAATAACTGTTGTAAGAGAAGTACTAGAACCTCTTGCAGTTAAGCAGCTTGAAGGAAATATAAAAAAAGAGGAAATAAAAATACTTGAGCAAATACTTAAAAATGAAAAGGAAGCCGCAGCGGGCAATACCTATAAAGAACTTATAAAAATGGAATATGAATTTCATGTGTCTATAGGTAAGTTTACATATAATAAATGGCTTTATGAAATGGTCAAGGATGTAAATACAATAATACAGAGATATCTTATTTTATCTGGAAGCTTAAATAAATATAGAAAAGTTGCTATTGAAGAACATGAAAATATAGTATCCCAAATAAAAGGTGGAGATTATTTGGGCGCTGAAGAAAGTATGAGGATTCATATAACTAATGTATCAAATAGAATGTTTAAATAAGTTATTTTACAAAGCAATTAATGATGATACAGTTTTTTTTGAGTTACTTAATAATCTTTAAAATTTATTGATTTTTGAAATATATCCATAAAATAATATAATTGGTTGGTTTTTAACTATAATACGGTAAAATTGTTTTTGGTAAATGTTTTAAAAGCGGCTGATTTTACGAATAAGACAAGCGATTCAACTATAAAAAAAGTTAGGAAAAGCTTTATTTTTAAGGATTTTTATACCTATAAACGTTAATAATATAGATAATATTGCTATACATATGAGTAAATAATTTTCAAATTTTACGGTTAAGTCACTTGATACATTGAAGAACATTTCTTTACAGATGAAATAAAATTCCACCGCATAAAGATAAACTTTGTATATAGATGGCATTCTATATTTGACCTACACATGAGATTTTAACTTTGCCATTATTAATATTAATAAATCCTTTCTTCTTTAATGTTTAAGTTTACTCTGTTCTATAATTTATAAAAGTTAAATGTTGCCAAAAAGCTTTTTCTTGATTTTAAACTTCTAGGTTATTTGTCTTTATTAAGATTATATGATATTCTTTGCTTGTAGAAATTAAAAAAGTTTAAAGCCTTAGAAATATTTAGTGATTCGCGGTTGGAAAATAGTTAATTTATATATTATTGCACAAAATTAAAAAATAATACAAAAAAATAGTTGACACATATGCGTAAAGGTGGTATTATAAATAAGCTGTCTCGTGCAGCACATTGAACTTTGAAAATTAAACAGAGAAGAATTAAGTAAACCAGCAATT
>NZ_JAJNKE010000028.1 GCF_021043395.1 Clostridium guangxiense | reverse complement strand
CATATAAAGCAGGAAGAACACTAAAACCTACAGCCTTAAATGATCAAAAAGTTACATTTTAATCTTGACATTTATATTTAAATACATCCTATGTTAAGGTTCAACACTTGTTAACTGCATCACCTCCTTAAGTGGCTTCGTAATTTAAATACATCCTATGTTAAGGTTCAACCTGTAATATAAGTTTGTTGAGGAATATCTGCCAATTGATTTAAATACATCCTATGTTAAGGTTCAACGTGTTGCACTTTTATAGTTACGCTTGTTGCTGTAGGATTTAAATACATCCTATGTTAAGGTTCAACTCTTAACTCTCTTGGTTCGTATTTTATTTCTATCGATTTAAATACATCCTATGTTAAGGTTCAACCCTGCTTGCCCAAACAATCCGAAACTATTTTCTCTTATTTAAATACATCCTATGTTAAGGTTCAACTTTTCTTCTAAAACTTTTATGTGGTTTCTAGTAGCTATTTAAATACATCCTATGTTAAGGTTCAACCTCGGGTTCACGATCTGCAAGTATGTTCAAAGATTGATTTAAATACATCCTATGTTAAGGTTCAACAACCTTCTTTTGTGTCATATTCCTTGCTTGCGGTCATTTAAATACATCCTATGTTAAGGTTCAACTTTTAACTGTCAATTGCAAGTCAATTGACATTGTAGATTTAAATACATCCTATGTTAAGGTTCAACATTTGTCTTAAATTATAGAAATCCATATCCTTCTGATTTAAATACATCCTATGTTAAGGTTCAACGCTAAAAACGGAAGGCATGAGCGTAACGTTAATCGGATTTAAATACATCCTATGTTAAGGTTCAACATATTCACCCTAAACATTACAAAGGGATAAAATTATTTAAATACATCCTATGTTAAGGTTCAACAAGCTTTGGATTTAGACTAACAGAGCTATAATACAGATTTAAATACATCCTATGTTAAGGTTCAACAAATCGTTCATCAATTGTTACCTCCCATACTTTTTTATTTAAATACATCCTATGTTAAGGTTCAACCTGTAATATAAGTTTGTTGAGGAATATCTGCCAATTGATTTAAATACATCCTATGTTAAGGTTCAACGTGTTGCACTTTTATAGTTACGCTTGTTGCTGTAGGATTTAAATACATCCTATGTTAAGGTTCAACTCTTAACTCTCTTGGTTCGTATTTTATTTCTATCGATTTAAATACATCCTATGTTAAGGTTCAACAATACTGGAGAATTGGAGGGACAAAGATGTGCAAATTTAAATACATCCTATGTTAAGGTTCAACACTTACATAAACTTTTGGTCGCATTGCTACTTATAATTTAAATACATCCTATGTTAAGGTTCAACCTTTGTCTTTTCCCAAGATTTTAAATTTCCAAATAGATTTAAATACATCCTATGTTAAGGTTCAACCAACAACAGATTTTACAACTCTGTCTGTAGAACTTATTTAAATACATCCTATGTTAAGGTTCAACGCAGAGTATGCAACTTGCTTTGCTTGTAGAGATAGGATTTAAATACATCCTATGTTAAGGTTCAACATGAAGGAAAAAATATCAGATTTATTACACTCTACATTTAAATACATCCTATGTTAAGGTTCAACACCAGCAGCTTATAAATAAATACGCTTTAACGCAATTTAAATACATCCTATGTTAAGGTTCAACCAGTTGACTTGAAAGAAAGCATAGTTGAGTTTAAATTTAAATACATCCTATGTTAAGGTTCAACGAAGGAAGCAGATGAAAGAATTGAAAGTATTTTAGATTTAAATACATCCTATGTTAAGGTTCAACCAATAGAGGTAACAATAAAATTTCAAAAGCATTTATTTAAATACATCCTATGTTAAGGTTCAACAGAAATTATAAGCCAAAGCATTAATAATACTAAAAAATTTAAATACATCCTATGTTAAGGTTCAACCAATCAGATCAAGCATTTAAAAACCATCAAGTTTTAAATTTAAATACATCCTATGTTAAGGTTCAACCAGAAATGCCATTAACACAAGACCACTTTGTAGCATATTTAAATACATCCTATGTTAAGGTTCAACAATATGATGTTCCATAAGTGATATACTCAAGGATTCATTTAAATACATCCTATGTTAAGGTTCAACATAATAGATTTTAATATAGAGCAAGAAGCTAGACCATTTAAATACATCCTATGTTAAGGTTCAACATCAAGAGTTGTAAGCATACCATTTTGGACTATAGATTTAAATACATCCTATGTTAAGGTTCAACATCATTGAAAAGGCTAGAGCCAAAATGTGAAATCACATTTAAATACATCCTATGTTAAGGTTCAACGCATATGGTTGATATCTAAATGCTAATTGAGTTAATTTAAATACATCCTATGTTAAGGTTCAACAATATGGTAAATGATCGACATAAATAAAGTTTTATAATTTAAATACATCCTATGTTAAGGTTCAACTGGATCCTACTAAAAACATGGGTATCAGTTACAGATTTAAATACATCCTATGTTAAGGTTCAACGATAAGAGAGACATACAGAAGCACGGTAGTTGAAGGATTTAAATACATCCTATGTTAAGGTTCAACTTTCATCTGCCTCTTTCATTGCTGCTTTCAACGGAATTTAAATACATCCTATGTTAAGGTTCAACTAAATCATAATTACTATATTTTAAAAAGTATTGAAATTTAAATACATCCTATGTTAAGGTTCAACCCTTCTATTTGATTTTTCATCTACTTTACGATAGAAATTTAAATACATCCTATGTTAAGGTTCAACTTAGGCTTTTCAAACTGTCCAATCTTGCCTAGGTCGATTTAAATACATCCTATGTTAAGGTTCAACTTTGTAGAACAGCATTATATTTATCTATTCCTACTATTTAAATACATCCTATGTTAAGGTTCAACGCTGTTTTTAAATCTAATGATATTACTCTATTTGAATTTAAATACATCCTATGTTAAGGTTCAACGTAAAACCCTTAGAAATCACCTTTCTCGATTAGCAAATTTAAATACATCCTATGTTAAGGTTCAACGTGAATATATTGAAACAGCTTATAAAAATATTCACATTTAAATACATCCTATGTTAAGGTTCAACAAAGATACTGGTAGACGAAGATTCAAAAAAGTTTTATTTAAATACATCCTATGTTAAGGTTCAACCGTAGGAATTGTAATTGGTAACGTATTAGATGTAGATTTAAATACATCCTATGTTAAGGTTCAACACTATAAAAGCAACTGAAGATATGGCAACAGCTAATTTAAATACATCCTATGTTAAGGTTCAACAGGTAAAGGAAAGGAAGTAATTAAGAATGAATAAATTTAAATACATCCTATGTTAAGGTTCAACTGGCACTATAAATAGTGTAGGCACGAAAGGATCTACATTTAAATACATCCTATGTTAAGGTTCAACAATGATATTATTGGGCAATATGAAATACTAAAGATATTTAAATACATCCTATGTTAAGGTTCAACTGGCATTAATAGTAGCGGTAAAACATACTGCATGGATTTAAATACATCCTATGTTAAGGTTCAACAATGCAAAATGTATTTGTTTCCACAGTTTCAGTTTATTTAAATACATCCTATGTTAAGGTTCAACGGATAGCGAAAATGAAGTCTATAGAATAGAAAAAGAAATTTAAATACATCCTATGTTAAGGTTCAACTCTTATAGAAGGAACTATAGTAAGTGAGTATGGTCCATTTAAATACATCCTATGTTAAGGTTCAACTTTTAGTATTTCAGACAAAATCACTGAAGGAGATACAATTTAAATACATCCTATGTTAAGGTTCAACTTTAACATCATAGTGGCATTAAAATGCCTTAAGTCAATTTAAATACATCCTATGTTAAGGTTCAACGCAGTAATTACGGCTGACAGATTATATATAGATACATTTAAATACATCCTATGTTAAGGTTCAACCCAACGTTGCAGCTATCATTGCACTACTAACAACGCATTTAAATACATCCTATGTTAAGGTTCAACGTTATAGCTATTGGTATTTTCTTTGGGTATACACCAATTTAAATACATCCTATGTTAAGGTTCAACCTTAAATGGACTAGCATGATTAATCAAATAAAACATTTAAATACATCCTATGTTAAGGTTCAACTTTAAGCGTGTTGTCTAATACGTCTGCTAATGCCTTATTTAAATACATCCTATGTTAAGGTTCAACGGCATAGCAAGGGAACAAACAACAAGGAGGACACAAATTTAAATACATCCTATGTTAAGGTTCAACCAACATTACAATAACTGATAATCTTTGGTTTGATACATTTAAATACATCCTATGTTAAGGTTCAACTATATGACAATATTCCATGATTTTGGTGTTATAGGATTTAAATACATCCTATGTTAAGGTTCAACGCAAATTTCTAATCAGCCAGTACGTGTAACTGACAAATTTAAATACATCCTATGTTAAGGTTCAACTCTAAGGAAAGATAAGGATTTCATATATGCAGAATGATTTAAATACATCCTATGTTAAGGTTCAACACTTCCAGATGATGTAATGCAATCGTTACTTGATAAATTTAAATACATCCTATGTTAAGGTTCAACAGTAGCATGGTTCAACCAGAAAGAAATGCAAGAAGATTTAAATACATCCTATGTTAAGGTTCAACGCATAGCATATTTGAATAGAACAGCTGGCACAGAACATTTAAATACATCCTATGTTAAGGTTCAACGTATATGTTAGCAAAAGAATTGCAGAGTTGTAATTTATTTAAATACATCCTATGTTAAGGTTCAACACAATTGAAAGAAGGTGCGGAAATATCAATTAATTTATTTAAATACATCCTATGTTAAGGTTCAACCACTGTAAATAAGCCATTCTTTATTTTTATTATACTCCTTTAGCCCGCGCTAATAAAGGACTTCATAGAAATTTTTCCAACCGATTTTCATTTTTTAAAAAAGCATATAAGAATCGCTTCAATGCATTGGTATTCAATGTTTTGAAACACTTTAATTTATTCTAGCGGTTGGAAAATTTCTTTTATTTAAACTCCGTCGTAATTTTCATCAAATCTTCCATATCCGACATTAGTTTTAGTACCTATGCCAAAATCAAATAGTATTTTTTGAAATAACTTTATTTTATCTTCTTTTTTTATAATTCCTTTTTTAAGTTAAAACTAAAACGCCATACAACATTAGGCATTACTTTTAAAAACTTCAAAGGTGTTGGATTTTTCAAAGAATTTTGATGTATCAAAATGAATATTAAACCCAAAATTGGATATAATAATACAACATTAAAGGAGGATGAATAATTTTGGATAAATTAAGTATAGTTGGAATTGTTGTTGATAAGAGAACAAAGTCTGCCCCACAGGTTCAAGAAATACTAACAAAATACGGTGATAGCATTATTTCTAGATTTGGAACCCATGACCCAGGTGAAAGGGAGCATGGACTTATAACTTTAAACTTTCGCGACAAAGAAGAAACATTAAAAGCTATGATTGACGATTTAAAAAATGTCGATGCCGTAGTAGTAAAGGCTATTGATATGAAGTAACGGTAACTGATTAATTTTTTTAACAATTATAAAAACACACAACCTTTACATATCAATATAAAATACTGCATGAAGGCTGCGTGTTAATCTTTTATAACTAACTTTATTTTATGTTTTGTCAACTATATATAAAAATTTAATATTGTAGGATTTTGTAATCAAAAATCAAGAATTTTTTTCGTGACATTACAAATTTGCAGTATTTACTTTTCATAACTGTATCTTGAATTTAATAAATAAATTGATTTTCCATCATATGATTTAATTGTAATTTTCCCCGTTAGTACCATTATACTACTGGATAATGTTTTATTGTTTTCAGAAGATTTCATAATATCTAACATCAAATAATCTAAAGACACATTAAGTTCCTTAGATTAAGCAAACATTCTATTTCATATTCTCGTATTTTAATATCTGCTTAATATTGTATTTCTCTACACTGCTTAACTGTGAATCATATCCTTTAAAGCTTGGATTTGGTGTATACCAACTTTTTGCTTCAAAATAACTTTTAAAAGGCTCTTTTTTAAAAACATATCCGTGTCTTGCAAATATCTCATTTCTTGCCATCATAAGCTCATAACCTGTAAGCCTTTTAAGCTGAACATCCGTCACCTTATATTTATCACTATCTTGCAGGATATATTTGCTGCTCTTCGAAGTTTTGTGAACCTTTGTTACAGTTTTGCTTGAATTTGTTGTGTTTAATTTATCAACTTTTTTCGCAGATGTACCAGCTAGTATTTTAAAATGAATAAAAATCATCAATATAATAATAAAAGCTGCAACTGCACCTACAAGCTTTGTAGTAGATTTTTTTACTTTTATTTCATTATGGTAATTTATATAATTATTCATTTTTTCATAATTTGACACAATACCAACTCCACTTTTTTTATTTATAGCTTTGTTCAGTGCGCTTTGCTATGTTGAAAAATTTTACTTAAGGTAATTTTTAATTTTCTAATTCCTTTTGCTTTACTTTTATCTTCTCTAATTATAAACGCCCTTATGCCTTTCTCGCTTTCTTTTATAAGCTTATCTCTAGTTTCAGCATCTTGAAAGAAATGTAAATCTAAGTTTTCAAAATAATTTAAAAGTGCTTTTTTAAGATCATGTTCAGCCTGTTTTGAAAACAACTTTTCATACATGCTGCAAAGCCATATTACAAATTCTCTTGCTTCCTTTATTTCACCATTTTCCCATACATAGTTTATAACTCCATTAATATCGCATCCGGTACTATTTAAAAATCCACATGTTATCTTCAAATAATTTTCATTGTTTATTGATATTTTATATGCACTTGTTATAGCCTTTTCTATTTTATTTCTATACTTTGAATCTTGTATAGCTACTCCCACATATGCAGCATCATCAAAATTTTTAATATTTACTACTTTTTTAAGTACACTTATAATTTCATAATTTTCACTATCTACATTTTGTGGTAACAAATTAATTTTTTCTATTGATGATATACTCATAAATTCAGGTTGTACTGTATTTATAAATATAGTAAATAATCCTTCAAGTATATCATTTAAAAAGTTTTTAAGTTCTTCATTTTTATGCTTGTATTTTAGCATTGAAATTTTTTCATCTGCAAATACAAACTCATTTGCCATACAAATAGAAGGTGAAAAAAGCTTTACTGATTTTTCCTCAAGCTCTTCTGCTAAAATTCCAATGAACTTCGATGAAATTATAAAACAAAACTCAACAATTTGAAAATATTCTTCAAAGTTAGTACATTTTTCTATTAAATAATTTGCATATTCCCTTAAGCTCTTACTTACTTTTTCATTTTGCTTATTTGTTCTTATAAATTCCGTCAGAAGCTTTTCGTTCTTCGTTATACTCTCAAATAATTTTATTTTGCCTTCTTCATCATTTCTAAAGGCCGCTTCTTCTTCACTTGTTAAAAGTATTTTGCAGAAATCGTCATACTCATTTATATTGAGAGAATCAAGACAAAAATTGCTAACTTTCTCTATAAAATCGTTGATTTTTTCAGTATCCTTCATATTCCTCACTACAAAATCTAAATATTCATGCTGCTCAGTTTTAATTCCTTCCTTCAAAAATCTGTCTCTCACAAAATCAAATAAATAACCAGCATTTATATCTGTATTAATACTTTTTATCCCACTCCTAGATACAAATTCGATATGTATGAATTCTCTACTTTTATAATCTTTAGTGTAGGTTATAAAGCCAAGTTTCTCTCTAACTGCATATGGAAGAGATCTATATATAAACTTCAATAGCTCTTTTGCATAAAATGAAAGCATAGATACATCTACATCTAGTATTATATATATTTTCCTGTTTTGAAGCACTGAAATAAAGCATGCCATTACTATTTCTTTAAATGTATTTTCCTCAATTTTAAGCTTTGTAAGTAAATCTTGAAATGATGAAAATCCCATTTCCATGCTTTCCATTTCAATACTACGAATATCCTCTAAAACACCACCATATGCAATATTATAGCTATTTTTAAAACCATCTACATATATTATTTTATCAGGGTTTTTTATAAATTCTTCTTTTTCCTTCCTTCCAAGTACATAATTATGAGTAAAAAATGTACTCCTCTTTCCTTCAAAATCCTTTGGTACAAAAGAGGTTCTTCCAATAATCATTTCACCGGATGGAATATTAAATACAGTGAATGCCTTAGGAAATTTATCGTAATTACTTTCATTTAAAAGCTCTACTGGAATTTCATAAAAGCAATATTTATGAAGCACTTCCTTTACAAACTCATCACTTAGTCCCATGCTCTTTGCTACTGTATCATAGCCTGGATTATCACTGTAAATCCCACGTTTTTCCCTTGTATAATAGTGTTGTTTTATCATTTTTCACTGCCTCCAGGTATATATTTCATTTTGTACATAAGCCATAAAAATGGTTCTTCTACCCTCAAAGGGTTTATTGTATTATTAATGTTTATTTCAAGATTTTGAGGATTACTTCCAAGAGCAGATACTCCAAAATATGATGTATTTCTAAAATACGCTTCCATTGCTCCTTTAAATGGAGAATCAGCCTTACCAAGAAATCTTTTCATTTC
Organism: Clostridium guangxiense; assembly: GCF_021043395.1. Classification (GTDB taxonomy): domain Bacteria; phylum Bacillota; class Clostridia; order Clostridiales; family Clostridiaceae; genus Clostridium_S; species Clostridium_S guangxiense. The sequence continues at coordinate 46,362 of NZ_JAJNKE010000028.1, read as the reverse complement.
CCCATTTATATTTTCAAATTCATCTAAATCGAAATATATACTATGCTTATAGTTTTTAAATATATTGCTGTTTGGACTTAAGTACTCCGGATCATTTAAATTCTTAAGCATATCCGTTTTCGTGACAACCACTGCCGTTGGTATATCTGTTGCTGCCCCGCTTTCTTTTCCTATAAAATTTTCATAAAAATAAACTAAAATATCCTTTGGTTCTTGATATTTTGCAGTAAAATCCCCTTGTTCTTCTTTATTTAAAATATTTAATTTTTTTCTTAAGGTTTTCATTTGAAGTGGATCAACTAAAAATATTATTCCACTAGAATTTTTAATATGCTCCCCATGTTTATCTATATACGATTTATCTGTCATTCCTTCTCCTGGAACATCGTAAAATGCAAAGGTTATTGGAGGTTTTGTGTCATCCTTAAATCTAAAATTTGCTATAAGTGGATCTATGTGTTCTTTTGGCGTTGGTTCAAGCATCTTATTGTATTCAAATACTATCTGCTGATTTTCTTTTATTTCTTCATTATATTCCGAGTTTCCTGCAATAAGAGCTCCATTAAAACGCTCAGATACATAATGTTCTAAAACATAAAGAAGACATGTCATATAAACAGACTTTCCAACTTGAGATGCTCCTACTACAGATATTATGCTAGTAGGCCCTCTTCCAGAAGTTATTGGGAGTTCATTATGACAGTATGGACACAATCTCTTATCTGTTGTCACATCATATTTATCCTTAATCTCTAAAATAACACCATCAACTACTTTTATATTCCCTTTGGGAAGGCTTTCTGGCTTTATTATAGGATTAAGCTCTGGAACAGATGACTTGCCTATTTTTTGATTATAGTTATTTAACTCCTCATCCACAGTTTTTTCGTATTCTGGATCGCCTTCTTCGCTGTGCTCTGCTCTAAAAACCACATTGTTTGACTTGAACTTTTTAAAGCAAAATGGACATATTATATCATAAGTTCCCTTACGCATATTTACATTTGATATTTTAGTCTTATTATCTTTCCCTCCAAATATTTTATTAAATAAAGCCACTTACATCACCTTTACCTTCGCTTCAAAATATATTTGCTTCCACCTTTTTGGGCATCATTTAAAAACACTTTTATATATTCATCCTTACCTATTTCAAAAGACTGCATTTCATTTTTCCCAACATGAAAATTAGCTGGGAACTGAAACTTTAAGCCATCATCGATGCCTGTTGGATATGCACCTTTCTTTTTAACATAGCAAAGTGTATCTTTACTTATTGGTATATCTACAAATATAATTAATTGAACATTTTTCATTTTTGAAAATAATTTTTTATGCTCCGCAATGTCATATATAATTTCAGGTTTTCCTGTACACACTGTAATTTGATTATCTTCATCTAATTGTTTTATTAAAATTACATCCAATTTTTCTTCTTTTGCTGGAAATACAATAAACTTATATTCATTTATATCTCTTATTTTTTCAACATATCCATTGAATTCCCTGTATTCATCCTTTGTATACAGTTTTACATTTTTTTCGTTTATATTAATCTCGTCTATATTTTTAGAGTTTCTTTGCTTAAATATATAAACAATATCAGAATTTCTCTGCCACCTCCACGTTAGTGTTAGGATATTTTCATCAATCTCTGCTTTTAAATCCGTTATCCTTCCATCCTCTGCATTTAATTCTCGTATTTCCAAAAAATCACCCCCGTATTCAGAGAACAGAGTACAAAGTACAGAGGACAGTGAAGGTTGATTTTCTGCTAACGCAGAAAATCTAAAACCTAATGTGCTGCCGCCAAAACCTGCAATATCTTCACATCAAAGCTGAATTTATAAGTTCAAAGATTTATCCGATGCAAGGAAGATAAATCCTCCTTCACTCTACTCTCTACTCTTTACTCTGCTTTAGCTAAAGCTGTGTCTAGAATTTTTATTGTCTTTTCCAAAGCTGTGCAAATTTACTTCTCCACTTCTCTTTTTACTAAAAGATTTTCTTTCTCCACTGCCTTTTTCATCATAAGCCTCACGTGCAAATAAGGTAAATAAAACTGCTATTACTAAATCTGCAAAAAATCTATACATCGTGCCATGCCAAGATACATTGTTAAAACCAATTTCAAGTATTAACCCTGCAATTATTCCAGCAACAATTCCTCCTATTATGAATCCTTTTAAGAGATATTTGTTATCAAGAACAAAACTAACAGCTGAGGAAATTAATACTGCAATTAAAGTTATAAAGAAAACCCTTAAAAATCCATAAAATATGCTTCCTTCACGAATTCCATTTCTTTTATCATTTAAAATTCTTTCTTGTCTATCTCTATATATTTTAACAAAAGTATTTTTTATATCCTTAACATCTTTTACATTATAATAGTCCCCACCCGATGCCTTAGCTATCTTTTTAAGCATATAAAAATTATCACCACTCGACATTCCAACTGTATAAACTGGTATTTCATTATCATTATAAGGTTTCATTGTTTTATCAAACTTATTATCTAGATTATAATTGTCTCCTCCATCGGAAAGCATTATAACCATTGGATTTCTGCCACTTTCTTTGGACCTAGTTATTTCGTCATAAGCCATATTAAGTGCTTCACCCATATTTGTATTTCCATATGGATTTCTATACTCTTGAAGCTTATTTATTATATCTTCTTTAACAGCTTTGGTGACATAGGACATCTCTTTTACCTTTGCTGCATGATCGTCAAATTTGTATACCGCAGCCCTATTTCCACTGTTCATGCTATTTAAAAGGTTATTTACTGCATCAAACCTTTCGTTATTAGGATCTGTTTTAGACATACTTCCAGAGGTGTCTATAAGAACTACAACATCATTTATAATTTTATTACTTTGTTTAAAAGATAGCTCGTACAAAAATTGAAATAATGTTCCCGCTGCAAAAGTTACTACTAAAGTACAGGGAATTAAAAATTTAAAGGATAAGCTGACATAATCCCTTCTCCACTCCTGTCCATTTATTCTTGGATGAATGACTTCTGCCAATAAACACATTAATCCTACTAAAAGAGAAAGTATTCCAAAGTACAAGCCTATAAGTAAACTGTGAGGCATTGTGTACTTAAATGAATCCATAAGTATTTCCCCAATTACAAAAGCCACTGCCCCACCAATTGCACTCATTAAAACCATAAGCCAATTTATTTTTAATTTCATAAAACTTCTCCTTATCTATACTTCTCCATGAAGCTTATATCCTTCTTTTAAAGCCTCTTCATAATATTTAATGGAGTTTTTATAATATATTAAATCCTTTATTTTAAAACCTCCCATTAAAGTAAGTTTTTCAATTCCAGTTGCCCTTCTCTCATGAATATATCCTATTTCACAGCTTTTTGATTCCTTATCAAAATTATATACATATTTTATAAAATCACTGCTGTAATCGCCAAAGAAATACTTTTCCTCATACTTTGTAACATTATAATCAATTATAAATGCCTTTGGAATAGAATTATTTTCAAGTATAGTGCATAAATTTTTAAATATTTCATCCTTAGTTGATATTTCTCTATTGTAAGCTGCAGTTGATATATTGGTTCTTTCACTTAACTCATCCTCAAAAGCCATTGAAAATTCATTTTCTGTAAGTATATATTTTAAACATATATCTTGAAGCTTATATAGCATCTCATCTATTCCAGTTTTAATTACGTCATACACGCTTCCTACAAATTCTTGATTGAAATAAAATCTTTTTCCAAACTTTTCTTTAAGCTTTGATAATTTTTCTTTTACTATGCTTTCATAATATTCTCTTATATTTTGGCCTATATAGTTATCATTTTCCTTTATAAGCTCTAGAGTATAACCATCGATTTTTTCTTTAGTTACAATTAATTTTTCTATCAATTTACTAAAAAATGTGTTTAAATTTGAAAGTTCCTCCATACAATTCTTAAGATAAGTACAATTTAACTGCATTTTAAGCATTTCTATTTTTCTAAGATATACTCCATTAAATATCTGATTTTTTATATTTCTTGTAATTTCGCCTTTTCCAAGCACTGCTTTTAAAAAAGGGGGCCTTTTTATTTCACTTTCATATATCTCATCAATTTCGCTCTGAAGCTTTTTTATAGAAATTTCATATTCTTTTATTCTTTCGTTAAGCGTATCTATTATTTCATCATCTTTAGTACATAAATATGCTGCATACACCCCAAGCGTAGGATCTTTGGATATTTTTTCTATATCCTCACTTATTTCTTTTCTAAAATTTACACCACTTAATTTATTACTTGCATATTTTTCAAAATTTGCTTCATAGAACTTTTTGCACATATCATCGTATAGTTCTCTTTCAGCTTCTTTAATAGTTACTCTACCGCCTTCAACTCTTGAGCTTACAGTCATAATTGCCATCATATCTTCTACACTTTTGTCTCTTGGTATAAGATTTTCTATTTCCTTATTAACTGCTTCCTCATCCAATTTAAGCTTCAAAAGCACATCTGTTTCTTTTATTTCAGAAGTATCCTTTAGTGTATTAAACATATCTTCATAAACGCAAGAAAGTACTGCCATTGAAACAGCACTGTTTGGTCTTTTTATAACTGCCAGTCCTGCTGTAGCAAGTGTAAGTTCCCCGCTTTCATCAGATATATTTCTTTTAAATATGTTATCATCATAAATTTTATTCTTTATGTCATAATAGCTTTCACTATTTATCTTTCTATTTTTTATAAAACTTATATATGAAATTATATTGTAATTTTCTTCCAAACTATTCTTAGTAACTATACCCTTTTTATTAACATCACTTAAAACATAAACAAGCTCAAATATCTGCTTACTCCATTTTACAGCTAATTTTCTATTTCCATCGAAAACTTCTATTTCTTTTTCATAATTAAAATTATTACTTTGAAAAATTTTCATTTCTTTAAAGAAGCTTACTGCCAAAGCTCCTCTATGAAATTCATCATTCTCATCTTGAATTTTAGTTTCTACAAGAGTATATAAATCGCACGCTGTAATTAAAAAATGCTGCATAAGCTTTGTTTTAATCAATATCGTAAGTTCTGGAACTAAAACATTAAGTTCGTCATCTGCCCTTGTTACAACGTCTATGTTGATTTTTTCAAAGCTTGAAAATTCCTCCCCATGTTCCAATATTTTATTTTTAATTTTCACTATTTCTTTGTTTAGATTGATTAATATTTCATCATCACAATACAATTTATCATATATGTTTTTCCTTAAATTTTTAAAATCTTCTTTGTCATATTGAATATTAAAATTAAATACATTGTTCCCTTCAAATTTTTTTTCAGAAAATATATTAAAAAATAAAATTCCATCTCCGTTATCTATAGTCTTTGTTATATGTAAATAAATTTTTTTAGAGGCTTCAATAACTTTATCTCCTAAGAATACAAAAAGAACGGGGTTTCTAACACTTCTCTGCTCATCACTCTTATGTGCTTCTTTATCCATATCATTAGAATATTTATGCGTAAACTCTTCAAATAATTCTTCCATAAAATCACCCTTTATTCAGAGGACAATTGACAGAGTACAGAGTACAGTGATGGTTAATTTTCTGCTATCGCAGAAAATTTTGCAACTTAATGAGCTAACGCCTAAACCTCTATTTTTACTCAGCAAAGCTGATTTTATAAGTTCAAAGATTTATCTGACGTAAGGAAGATAAATCCTCATTCACTGTACTCTGTACTCTGTACTTTGTACTCTGTTATTCTAGCGTCTTTTTAAGTTCCTTAACCTTATCAAGCATAACAGAATAGAAACTATAAATTTCGTCTCCATTTTCAAACTCGAATTTTCTGTATTCAAGTTCATTTAAATATTTGCTATAGTTTGATACCATTTCGCTTATCTTTTTGTAGATTATATCCGGACCTTTTTCTTCCATGGAAAGATCGTTGAATCTCTTTTCCGCCTTCGCATTTATTACGCTAATTTCTTTCTCTTCGAGTTCTTTATATTTATTATAAATATAAAATTCAATGTATTCCTTTTGCTTCATTATATTTAAGAAAGGTGGTACATCTGTTTTTTCACTTTCATCCTTGTCATAAATATAAACTATTCCCTTTTTACATATTGTATCCGTGTAAAGTGCCTGTAAAAAGTCATTTATTATCTTGGTTTTCTTGTTTATTTTTGCAACATAAGCTTGCAGTTTGTTTATTTCTTCTTCTATTGAAGAATATTTGCGTACTTCTTCCTTTATTAATTTTATAAGTCTTGGAGTTCTTAAAAAGCTTTCTTTTGCGGATACCTCATCTCTACTGTCAAATATAAAGTACTTTTGATTATCTGAAAAATCTACCCTTTCAAGGCTCTTTTCTTTCATTATTTTTCTAAGTTCCATTAAGCACTTATTAATTTCACCAATACTCGGAGTTTCTCCTTCTTCTATTCCAAGCTCATATTTTTTAATTACACTATTTACATCAAAATCTTTAGTTATTACACATTTGTATTTTGAACTTAACTGAGAATCTGTCATAACTATGCATTCATATTTTACTGCTTTGTCAAAAAGTTCTCTTATGTCATTATTATGGTTTCTCACTCTTTCATTGTCGTAGGTTACTCCCCATGAAGCTTCTGGTATAGGTGATGGTAGATATGCCCAGTTGTTGTCCCTATTTTGAACTAAGTGTCTTCCTATTCCATCTTGCTTAAGTATTGTCTTTTCATATTCCTGTTCATATTGCTTTATTGGAGCATATGAATAAAGTGGCACTCCAACCTCTGTATTGAGCCAAAATATTCTATTTGTAACCTTGCTCTGTCTTACATTAACTTGGTTTCCGTGAGTTGATGTCATTTTATACTGTTCTATACCCTTCTTGATTCTTGATGTTCTCATAGGCACAGAAACCATATCCCAGGATGGGAAAGTAAAGCTTGAGCCAGCATCATTAAGCTGGAACACAGGCACTGCATCATCATCAAGTTTAGGAGCTATAGTCTTTCTAACAAAGTCCTCTATTGATTTTTCTTCACCATATTTCATTACTATAAACTCTTCCATGGATTTTGTTATTATGCTTTCAAATTGATCAGAAACAAATTTTGAAATTGATCCTGTTATATCAACCTGCTGTTCATCAATCCATTTTTGTGATTCCTCTAAAAGTGTTGATGTAAATCTTCTTATAACCTCGTCTGCATCTTGACTGTCAACCATATCATCTATGGATTTAACTACATCTGGAACCTCTATTACATTCCAGTAGTAAGTTTTTCCTCCAACTAAATTATTTTCTTCATGAGCTTTTACAAGTATATCCGCATCTTCTTTAAATATCTTGTTTAATTCATTAAGTATTTCAGTATAAACATTGTATATTACATTGTTTTCATGACTTATTATTTCTATTACTCTGTGATAAAAATCTATCATTCTTGAAAGCTTTTCTTCATCAGCTCTTGCATTGTATTCTTCTATTTTTGCTTTTATATAATCATTTTTCTTAGTTTCTCTTGATAAAAGAGCCTTTCTTGCTTCCCCAAACTTGTCCTCTGCTCTATTTTTAAGCTCTGAAATTAATTCTGGCATACTTCTTCTCTTATCTTCAAGACCTTCAATTATAACTTCAACAGTTTTTATAGCGTTAAAGCCTTTATCTGTAAAAAGCATTCTAGATGCATAAAATGGTCCTTTATTTGCATCCTTGAACATTCTATCTATATTTTCTCTTATAATTTTTGACATTTCACCTGGATACTGATAATTTACCTTAGCATACTCATCAATTGCTTCTCTCAAATATGCTGAAAGTTCATCATCTACATTAATTGACTGCTTTTTTATTACATTGTCAAAATTAAATTTTTCTCTGTTTGCGTAACCTGATAATGGCTTCTTTCCAAACAATTCTTTTTCAAATCTAGCTTCTATAGAATCTGCGTCAAGCTTAACAATTTTTATAAACTGGTCAACTTCCTGCTCTGTAGGAGACTTTTCAAACATCTTGTTCATCTTATCAAAAAGTCTGCAGCCAAGATAAGTTGTTATTTCCTCAATAGGAAGCACTGCTGCAGAAGCTCCTATTATAACGTATTTATAATTTGCTTTATATGGCTTTGGCATTTGATTTATAAGTGTTGGCACATTGCTTAGCCAATCGTGTATTGCAAATTCTTGTCCAGATTCTCTCTGTTCATTTGATATAAAGTTTGTTATTATTTCTGCTGTAACATTCATAGAATACTCGTAGCCATTTTCAAGTATCTTTCCCTGCTTATTTGTAGCAGATATTAAATGACAAACGTCAAAAGGTGCTGAAGGAGAATCCACTTTAAAGTTTTTATAATTTTGTACAAACCTATCTCCTCTTTCAGGTATGTTCATTAAATAGTCCACTTCTTTAAGTGCAGCATAACCATTTTTTATTATGTAGCTTCTAGCATTTATTTCTGGGTTTTTAGACAAATTTACATCTGGAGTAAATAAATATCCAAGTACATTTACCTTGTCTATTCCCTGATCTCCAAACTTTTCTTGTATGAGTCCTCTTACTAAATATGCAATATCAATAAAGCTTCCGCTTCCTGTTCCACCTGAGATACCTGTAAGTATAAATACTTCAAGCTTTTCGTTGGTGTTTTGCATTACATTCCATATTTTCTTTCTTATGCTTTCAACAACTTCATTTATTTTTGTAAAGAGTAGAAGTCTACCTGCCTGCCTATTTCCATTTGCTCCCTGCATACCGTCTGATATGCTAAGTTCAGGTGAAAGCCATTCTTTTATGCAGTCATCTAGTATTTCTCTATCATTTAATATAGAACCTATTTGAGCATTTGATAAAAGCACTAATTCACTTTGAGGGTCAAGTCCTATTCCTCTAAAGTTTTTATTTTTTTCATATGCATTGGTTTCAAAAGCAAGGAATTCAACCCCATTTGGTTTTTCCTTTCTCACCTTTGTTATTTCGTCCTCTGGAAGATTAAATCTCCTGTTTATTTGATACTTTACTCTTAAAAGGGCATCTATTCCTGTTCCACCTATACCAATAATAAGTACAGGATTATCTATCTTGTCTATACGGATTTTGTCACTTATAATACCGCCGCCGGTCATAACATCAAATTCTCTTATTTGTTCTCTTACTTTACCATTCACTATAAACACTCCTTTGTTCAAAGTACAAAGTACAAAGTACAGAGTACAATGAATGTTAATTTTCTGCTATCGCCGAAAATTTTATAACTTAATGGGCTATCGCCCAAACCTACCTTTCACCAAAAGTGAATCTATAAATTTAAAGATTTGCCTGACACAAGGAAGGCAAATCCTCCTTCTTTGTACTTTGTACTTTGTACTCTGTACTTTGTTTTCTAGTCTGTGTAAAATTCCATCGAAACACTTTTTTCAACTTTATTTAAACAAACAACTATTCTATCTCCATTTAATATTTCTGTATTTTCTCCCTTTTCAACATTTCTTCCTGATTTTTTTACAATGCACTCAGATTTATTATCTAATATTAAGCATTCATTGCCAAATCTAAAATATAGGTTTTCTGTCTCGGAAAATTCTTCTTTTAAGCTTAAAACTTCATATAAACTAAACTTGCCGGTATAGCCTTCGAGAAGCTTGTATTTAGGAGACATTACTTCATCAGTGCTTTCATCTCTTACCTCCAGCATAACTCGTCCAAAGCCTTTTCTTATATTCTTTTTAATTGATTTTATTATAAATAAAGCTAAAAGCAAAGCAATTAAAGCTGCTACAATTATTATAATTATCTTTACGGTATTTGATTTCTTAGAACCTACTGCTGTACCGTTTTTCACAGTTATTTTTACTGGACTGCTTTCTCTAAAAAAGCTATTTCCATCAAGCTTAACGTTAACTTCATAATTTCCTTCGCTGTCAAACTTATATTTTCCTGTAAAATCATTTGAATTCTTAGTCAAGTCAATTTCCTTTGCATCATTATCCTTTAAATTTTTAACTATAAGCTTTGCATTTACGCCATTATATACACTTTTATCAGATACCTTTTGTCCACTACTCATAAGATAGGCAGAAACATTAACACTGTCACCTTTATTTATTGAAGTTGGATTTATGCTTGTACCTACTGTTAAATCATAATTGTATATAAAACTTACTTTTATATTATCTCCACTTATGCCCTTCACTTTAAGCGTCCAATCACCCTTTTCTGGTTTTATGAGCTTAAGCAGTGTATACTTTTTTGATGTTGATAAATAGGCCTTTTGTGATGGAAGTGCCACTCCTTTACCTTTATTATCAACAAGCTTAACTTCCAAAGGCTTACTGGAAAGCATTGATATATTTGCCTCTGCTACATCTGAGTTAGGAATGCTTATCTTAACATCTTGAAAAGCTCCATTTGCAGTTACTCCACCACCATCTTGAACCTTTACTTTTGAGTTATCAGCATATATATCAGTAAGTATCTTAGGTAAATCTGCTGCGGTATTTGTTATATAGCTTTTACCACCAGTACTCTCGGATATATTTGAAAGCTGACCTTTATCCACAGTACCATCATAATTAAGTCCTATTGTGTATATTTTGTACCCCTTACTTTTAGCTGTTTCTATAGAACTATTTAAATCTTTTTCTGAATCAGCTTTACTTCTCTCCGGATCATTTTTTCCATCAGACAAAAGTATTATAACTGGTCTGTGTCCACTTTCATGTCCATTATTCATCAAACTTACAGCTTCTTTAAGCCCCAAGCCTGTATCTGTTTTTTGTCCAAGTTGTATTCCACTTGTCATATTCTTAATGTTTTCTTTATCAGCTTTTGAATTCACAGCATCCAAGCTATGCTCTCTAACGATATTATCAGAATAAGCTACAAGTCCAAATTTATTTCCAGAATCCTCACTCATATCTAGAAACATTTTAATAGCCTCTGTTCTGATTTCTTCAGGGTCACTTTCTTTCATTGATCCACTGGAATCAAGTAAAAACACAGTGTCCAAATTTGAATGTGAAGTACCTTCTGCATAAACTTCTGGTATGTATAAAGCTTGTATTATAACTATTAGCATAACTAAAAGCAGCTTATAACCTTTTTTTAACGACATTTTCATAAAACCCTCCAGAACTAATTATATCTAAACTATATCATACTTTTTGTGTCAAAATTCTTAATAATTTATTACATATTTCTTGTGATCCACTTAATTATTTCTATAGTATTATTATCTAACCTTGTTTCAAAAAATTTGTAGTTTGTAAAATTATTATATATCTTATTTATAAACATTTCTTCTCCGTTTTCTATAAGAAACTTTTCAACACCTTTTTTAATATCGATATTGCTGAGCATATCACTTTTTGTTAAAACAAATGCAGTTGGTTTTTCTATCATTTCCCCAGGTCTAAAATTATAATTTCTTTGAAGATTTAAAATAATTGTATCCAATACATCACTTAACATATAACTTGGCTTATTTAATGCATTTGCATTTGCTGCAGCAAAGGGATCAATTATAAATATAAAACCACTGTTATACTCATAATACCTGTATTTCCTTAAACTTTCACTGCTTGCAAAATCCATACCCTTTGTTTCAACCACTATAATCTGTTGTTCTTTGCCTTTTTCATTCTCAATTATTGTTTCATAAAAATTTTCTTTCGTACCATTTACTCTTTTTTTCAAGCTGCTATTTTCAAGGAAAGTGCTCTTGCCACTTCCTTCCCCTCCTGTTACTACAATAACAGAGGAAGGAACTTCAGAAAGTTGATTTTCATTTCCACATGTAGGGCAAAGTATTTTTAATTTTCGTTTTCCAAAAGCAGTCACAGGTATTTTATATCCACAGCTGCATTCTATATTAAGTATGCCATTAATACTAGGTTCAAGGCTGTGATATACAGTTCCACATTTAGGACACACGTATCTAGGTTCACTGTATTTTGTAAAACATTTAGGACATATATTATAATTAACTTTATTGTACATGTATATCCTTCCAATAAGTTTTACAAGCTCAGCAGCTGCACTCTTAAAAAATTTAGTTAATATTTTACTGAAAGGTATATCCTTATTTTTACTTGCATTTTCACTGGCTTTACCTGTTATCCTTTTGGGTAAAATAATTATTGCTGTAACTACATAGAGTATACATTTACCTATATTTAAAATTATAGAAGATATAATTTTATCAAGTGGCTTACACATAATCATAATAACTTTAATTAATCCAAATAACAGTGCCACAATAAAAAATTCCTTAATTACGGCAATCACCTTATCCCCCTCCAATTATATATTAAAAAACACAGAGTTTTATTTCTTGTATATTCTTTGTATCTTATTAAAAATCGACTTTCCCTGTATGTTTTGCTTTGATGCTTTGTAAATTTCCTGCCATACTTTCCGTACTTCCCTTGTTTCCTCGCCTTTTGTTGTATTTTCAATAGTTTTTTGAATGTATTTATCATAATCTTCAATATGAGTTATATCTCCCCTGCTCACATTACTAATTATATTTTTTTCTATGTCTTTAAATTGATTTTTAGAAAACAAACCTTGATTTTTTATCATAAAGCAAACAAAATCCAAATAAATTTTATTGCTCCCCTTTAAATCAAAAAGTTCCTCAATAGCTCTAATGTAATTATTAAAATATACAACCATATATTTGTCATACATAAATATTTTTTTCATTTTCATATGTGACAAAATATCATTTAACTTAGGGCATACCATTTTAAACATTAAATTCAAAAAATCTTCATATTTTTCTTTACTAATGCCATCAAAATTAAAAATATCGTTGTTGCACAGAAAATCCTCTACAAACATTCTATCATCATAGAGTAGCTCCACACATTCAATCATTTCCGAAATATTGGGACTAACATTTATATTGTATAAACACTTTATATTATTAATCTCAGCTATAATATCTCTTTCATTTTCCTCTGGAACCTTAATTGAAACTAAATCTTGAAACTGGCAAACTAACTTTTCTGCAATTTTTTTATCCAAGCTTTTTTCAAGCTTTCTTGGTTCAATGTATTTAGTAAGTGTTTCATAAAAGCTCATATTAAAATCAACTTTAGTAAAATCACAAATAAGCATTTCTAATACCTTAGAAAAATACTTATCCCTATAATCTATATTTTCATCAAATATATTAGTACAATAACTGTTAAAATAATTAACCTTATCACTTGTACTCATAATTTTATATTTAAATGAAAGTATTAATATATTTGCACCGTATTCTTTTTCGAGAGTCTTTTTAATTATCTCAGCTGCTTTATAATAAGAAATCTCAGATAAAATTTCACTATAGCTTGAAATTATGTTAATATATTTATCTCTCGATTGGCAAACTTCATAAGCTATGTTCACTATATTGGAGAAATACTCTGCATAATCATGGATATATCTAAGTATGTAGCTAAATTTATTCTTGTCCCCTATGAGTACTTTAACACACATAACTATAAATTTTTTAAAATTCATATTTTCTCCAAAGTATTTCCATGGTACTGGAGATTTATTTTCCTTTCCAAGAGTCATAAAATCTCCAATTATACTGCAAAAATAAAATTGAGCATGCCTTGCTGCTCCACCTTCAAGATAAACAGCAATATTTCTTAGTCTATCGCCATAAGCTGATTTTGAAACAAAATTTTTAAGATTATCTTCGTTATAACTTCTTATGTCCTCATAAAGCCTTATTATATCTTCTACACTTACATTTTCACCGTCTACTACCATAAAATGAATTGAATCAAAAAAAAATTCATAAGCCTTATCAACATATTCATGCTTTTTAGTCATTTTTGATATTCTAAATAAGAACTTAAAAATAACTTCTGCCATTTTGAGATTTAAATTTGTAGTTATTTTGTTTAAAGCCTCAGCATTAATTGTGCTCATGATTTTCTCAAGCGCATTCTCACTGCCATATTTATTTGCAAAATCTATGGCATTTACCGCATCCTCATCATTTACCTTTTGAAGTCCATTATTTATTATGCTAAATAGATTAACGCAATTATCCATATTTAAATCTATTTTTTTGTAATTAAAAAGTTCAATAAAACTTATGATTGCTTCTCTATAATCTTTTATTATTGTGTATTCTAGTGCAGCTTGTTTCGCAAATTTAGTTTTTAATTCTATTTCACTGTTATCTCCCACTTTAAAATTAAACATATTAAATTTATAATTTTTATTTGAAGTATTTAATTTAACTTCCAAATTTTCATCTAAACTTCCACATAAGAATTCACTATTAGTAAAAGAATCAAAACTATAAGTATTGAACGTTATGCTGTTTGCCATAGAAACTGGCAGCACCATAGTTACTGCTGCAATCCACATATGAAGATTTTTAACATCATCTAAAAAAATAATTTTCTTATCACTTTCTTTAGCATCAATAACACCATCAATTAAATCCTTTAAACACTTAGTTCTCTTTTTTGCAGAAGTTCCCTTTAAAAATTTTTCAATATCGAGAGGAGTTATAAAATCTTCTCTTGAAATATAATTTAATATTGGAAGTGGTTTTATACAGTCTGCATTCTCCTCTTCCTTTGTAAGTTCATCTTTAAAAACTTTTGAATTATAAATTTCAATAGGGTAAAAAGGCAGCTCCCCCTTATCCCATATAAGCACATGGCAAAAATAATTTCCAAACCTTCCAGAGTAATCTTTTCCTTTATATTTTATTTTGCAAACACATGCTTTTTCATTTTTTAATTTAAAAAATGAAAAAGCTATTGGGAAAAGCTCTTTTATTTCTTCTTCCGTTGGATTGCTAGGGAGGCTACTTGGTTGAATGTAATTACAGTGTTTTTCTATTTCTTGCCTTTCTTCTTCGGTAATTCCTTCAGACATAGAATATGTTTGGAACCCCATTCCAGAAGTAAGCCCTTTTTTACAAGATGTATAATACAATTGATATATCTTCATAGGCAAGAAGATCACTTCCTTTTTTCAGCCTTTATGAGTTTGTGTTTCCAAAGCAGCCATAGAAAAGGATCTTCTACTCTATGAGGTCTTAATTTTAATATTTTATTACTTTCTGGATTACATCCAAGTGCCGTAAGTCCAAAGTATGCATAATCTTTAAAGTTAGCACTTAACTGATTTGTAAAGTTAGCTCCTCCCCATTCGTTTACTAGAGCCTCCATAGTGTCATTTACATCCTCAAAATCTGCTATATCAAATTTTCCTTCTTCTACATGCTTACTAGGGTAATTAATGCAGCATGATTTTCCTATTATCTCTTCCAAAGCATCAATTTTAGAAAATGCAACGGCAACTGGTATATCTATGGTTTTCTCTAAGCTTATATCATTTGCTTTTCTTATTAAATTTGCTGTTCTTGAAAGTAAGTCTTCTATTTCTATATTTTGTTCTGGAAGCTTCATTTCATTTGGCATCTTTTCTCTTACCTCGGGAAGCTGAAGAGGATCTAAAAGAAAAATAATTCCAGAAGAATTGTATATATACTTATTAACAGTTTTCATAGTATCTTCTTCATTCAAATCCTCACCCGCCGTATCAAAAAATGCTATAGTAACAACTTTTTTTACGCTGTTTCCCTTAATCAATCTTGCAAACTTATTTTTTTCTCTAAAAGAAAGAGTATACAATAAAGGCTTGCTTACACTTTCATCTGCTTTGGCTGAACGCGTTATTTTTATAAGCTCGTTTTTTCTAAATACAGGATAGTAAAAATCATTTCTATATCTTTTTATAGTTGCATCATCTATTGCTTGAAGACTGCAATCAAAAGCTGCACCCATTTCGTTCATTATTTTATCTATTAATACTGCTATATAATGGCTTTTTCCAGCCTCCTTAGCTCCTATTACAGCAAAAACTAAATCCTCATACTCACCAATTGTATATGGAAGTTCAGACCCACAAGTTGGGCATACTTTTGTATTTGATATTTCACCACATTCATCACAATACATGGATTTTGGAATTTCTTTAACTTCACTTTCCCCGTAAAGCATTATCTTATTATCTTTAGCATTTGCACATATTTGTCCATCTTTATTATATTTATCGTTTTTACATACGAAGCCAACTTCATTTAAAGCATGTTTTGTAAAACAAAATGGGCATATATAATAGTCTTTCTTACTGAAATTCATAAATTCACTTCCTATTTAAAATATAATTCTTTTTTTTCCGGTGGTATTATTCTAAACATAGAGCTATTTCTTTCATCATCTAAAAACAATTTAATATACGTATTTTTCTTTATTATGTTAACTGGTAATTCAACCTCTACAGACTCATCCTTACTTAATTTAATATAATCAAACTTATAAATTTCTTCTCCGTCAGACTTTAAAACAGGAATATTCCCCTTTTTATCAATAAGTACTGTAGGTGGCATATTAGCTTCTTCAACTGAAGTCGAAAATATTATACTTATGGTCTTAATACCGCCAAACAATCTTTTTTTAACATTTAAGGTGTAGAAAATTTCATTTGGAGCTTTACTTACAATAAGTCTTTTCTTGCCTTCAAGGTAGGTTATTTCACCATCAGTTTCAATAATAGGGAAAACACAAAAATAATAACTTTCATCTTTTATCTTATGAATTGTAAACTGACCTATAGCTTCTCCGCAATTTTTTTCTACTGCTATTTTTACGGCACTACTATCATCAACCTTTGCTGGAAATTTATCATTCCTATATAAAATCATTACCCTGTGGACACCATAAGGCCAATCCCAGTCTATTGAAAGGTGATTGTACTTAACCTCTCCTCTTATTACTTTTATATTTTCAGGTAACCTGCCAGGCTCAATATATTCCACTTCTTTTACACCATATGGGACTTCATTTAACTCCTTTATTTCTTTAATTTTAATATCCTCATCAATTTCAGTATCTTTATTATTATAGCTTTCTTCATTTTTAAGCTTTAAAATGGCATCTTTTATTTTATTTCTGTCAATTCTTATTGTATCATTAAGACTAGTATCTTCTTGATTTCCGCTATTTTCTTTAATTTTATATTTTTTAACATCATCTGTTTCTTCCGAACACTTTTGTATATATTTTTCATCTTTTGTAAGTTTTGAAATTTCCTTTCTTATTTCCTCTTCCGTAATCATAGGAAATTCCTCTTTAAAGTTATTTATTTCGTCTTGCGTAATTTCATCTTTTACAGATAAAACTACCTCTATTTCATCTCTCAATTCGCTAATTATCTTTTCTTTATTTTCGCACTGCAATAAATTCACCTCAAATCAATACACTATGTTTTTAATTATAATTTCATTCGGATTGCTTGTCTACTTTATCATAGTTTTAGAATTAGATAACACAGGCACTTTGACAACATTAATTTATTAAATTTTCTTTAATTTTTAATAAATACGTATATTAATTTAATTAGCATGAATTTTTTAGGTTTACTTATATAAAAAGTGCTTTAAATCACTAACTCCTATGATTTAAAGCACTTTTATCCATTTCATTTCAAATAAAGCTAACTTTGCTGCATGCTCATTTTTTTATTTTATCTTGTATAAGTTTATTATACTGGTTTAGCGCTCCATTTAAAATCTTGCTTGCTGCTACCACTTCAGGATCTATTAAATTTCCTTCATGTTCTTCGATTAGTTTTTCCAGTTGGCCCCTCAATATTTCTATATCTTTTAATAAATCTTCTATTTCCGACATATCATTCACCTCTAAATACTATTCTATCCAGAGGCATACAAAATATTTATTTAAAACATATACTTATTTAAATATCATTTGATATATTTTCACCATTAGCCTTATTATTTCTAATGATACTATGTTTAACCCCATATAAAAAATATATAACTAAACCTAATACAAGCCAAATTATAAATCTTAACCACGTAGCAGGTTTTAAACCCAGCATCAAATAAACGCAGAAAATTATTGTAAGAATAGACGTAAATGGAACCCCAGGACATTTAAATTTTCTTTCTATATCTGGCATAGTCTTCCTTAAAACCATGATTCCTAAAGACACTAGTATAAACGCAAATAATGTACCTATATTACAAAGTTCCATTATTATATTAAGAGGAACAACACCAGCAAGAACGCAAATTAACACTCCAGTAATTACTGTACATAAACCAGGAGTACCATGTTTTTCATTCACATGAGAAAAAACCTTAGGTAAAAGTCCATCTCTTGACATAACCATAAAAATTCTAACTTGTCCGTACAAAACAACTAAAAGAGTAGAAATCATTCCTATTACCGCACCAACTCCAACAAGAGCAGATCCCCAACTTATTCCGATATAAGAAAGAGCCCCTGGAAGCGCATTGTTTATATCAATCTTATTAAACGGTATTATACCTGTGAGTACTAAAGCAACAGACATGTACAAAACTACTACTACACCGAAACATATCATAATACCTCTTGGAACATCTCTTTCTGGCTTTTTAGTTTCTTCTACCGCAGTTGCTATAGCATCAAAACCTATAAATGAGAAAAATATTATGGACGCAGCCGACATTACACCGCTTACTCCATAAGGTGCAAAAGGATGATAATTTACCACTTTTATATGAGTCATTCCAAAAAACACAAACAACAGTATTATGACTATCTTTAATCCCACTATTAGATTGTTTACCTTTGCACTTTCTGAAACACCCTTATATAAAAGTAAAGTTACTGCCAAAGTTATTAAAACAGCTGGCAAGTCTACAATTCCTCCAAGCATTGGAGTTTTAATAATAGCATTTGGAAGCTTTATTCCAAAGTTACTAAGTATTCCAACAAAAGTTCCGGACCAAGCAGACGCTACCGCTGCTGCAGCTACTAAATACTCAAGCATTAAATCCCAACCTATTATCCACGCTACAATTTCTCCAAATGCAATGTACGAATATGAGTATGTGCTTCCAGAAACCGGGAACATAGAAGTAAGTTCTGAATACGTAAGTGAACATAATCCACTGGTTATTGCTGCTACTAAAAAAGAAATTATAACTGCTGGGCCTGCAATTTTCGCTCCTTGACCTGTTGCAACGAATATTCCTGTTCCAACAACACAACCTATGCCAACTGCAGCAAGATCAAAACTGGTAAGTCTTTTCTTAAGCTCACTTTTATTGGCATCACTCCTAAAATTAGACACTGTTTTTTTTCTGAATATTTCCAAAGATGTCTCCCCCTAACTTAAAGATTTTCAAAACCACAACATATATTTATTCAATACTTATATTGTAATTTTAGAAATTTAATATATTTTTTATTTTTTATATAACATATTATTATTTTTTATTACATTTTAGTATAAACCTGTGCAATAGTCAATAACGTTATAATTTGTATTTAATTTACAATTAAGCCAAAATAGCACCATTAGCTGTCTTTAATTTTATGGATAATTCAATGTATACTTCATAATATTCTATGTGGGTTTTTATTCATAAGCAAAAGGAGCTGTCGCACTAAAAAAGTTGCGAAACAATCATAATAGTGAAAGGTTTTAACTTCACTTTAATTGGTTCGCAATTTTTTATATTTAGTGCGACAGCTCCTAATTTTTTATCCTACTTATAAAACATCGTATTATTGGCAATAGTCAGTATTTCATTTCAATTTTTTAGCTGCCTTTTTTAATTATATAATTAAATTATCTTATTTTGCTTAAAACATTAAATTGATCTTTAAGCGAAACATACAAATTTTTATAAACCTCATAGTATTTTTTATAAAGTTTGCTATTTTCCTCATTTGGCTTTTGAGTACTAACTCTTTTTATAATGTTGTCACAAGCTTCAGGTATTGACGAATATAATCCAGCACCTTTTAATGCTAATATTGCAACTCCTAAAGCTGGTCCTTCACTAGAATTAATGGTTGTAATTTCAGAATTAAATATATCAGCTTGAATTTGTCTCCAAAGTGCACTCTTTCCACCGCCACCAGATGCTCTGACTTCGTTTACATCGGCTCCCATACCTTTTATTATTTCCATGCAGTCATTTAAGCTATATCCTACACCTTCCATTACTGACCTTAACATGGCTCTTTTGTCATGTCTAGATGTAAGCCCAAAGAATACGCCTCTTGCAAATGGATCAAGATGTGGAGTTCTTTCCCCCATAAGATATGGTAAGTATATTAATCCTTCGCATCCTGCTTTAATCATTGCAGCTTCTTTATTTAAAATATCATATGCATCAATTCCTGAAAGGTTAGCAGCGTACTTTTCTTCTGTACAGAAATTATCCCTAAACCATTTTAAAGATAATCCTGCTCCCTGCGTAACACCCATTATATGCCAAGTGTTTGGAACTGCATGGCAGAATGTATGAACTCTACCTTTTTTATCTATTGTAACCTTATCAGTATATGCAAACACAACTCCTGAAGTACCTATAGTAGATGATACTACACCTGGTCTAACAATTCCATTTCCTATTGCACCAGCTGCCTGATCTCCAGCTCCACCTACTACAATAGTATCTTGCGTAAGTCCTGTTAATCTTGATGTTTCCCTATTCACTTTACCTGTAACTTCTTGTGATTCGTATAGTTTTCCAAGTAAATTCTTATCAATTTCAAGTTTATCTAAAACTTCATCACTCCATTTTCTATTTGGCACGTCTAAAAGCTGCATGCCACTAGCATCAGATACCTCGCTGGCAAATTCTCCAGTAAGCATATATCTTATATAATCCTTAGGCAAAAGTATTTTTGCAGTTTTTTCATATACTTCTGGTTCGTGCTTCTTTACCCACATTATTTTTGATGCAGTAAAGCCAGTAAGAGCTGGATTTGCAGTTATCTCTATTAATCTTTCCCTTCCAACCCTTTCTGTTATATCGTCGCACTCTTCGCTTGTTCTCTGGTCACACCATATAATAGATGGTCTAAGAACCTCTCCATTTTTGTCAAGCATAACAAGACCATGCATCTGTCCAGATAATCCTATTCCTTTAACATCGTTAACATTTACATTACTTTTTGAAATCACCTTTCTTATGCTAATTACTACAGCATTCCACCAATCCTTTGGATTCTGCTCTGCCCAACCTATTTCTGGTTGAGAAAGGGGATACTCCTCAAGTGCACTTGCTATATTATTTCCACTCTCATCAAATAGTACTGTTTTAGTTCCTGAAGTTCCTATATCTATCCCTAAAACATAAGCCATAAAGACTCCTCCTTATATTATTTTTTCTTCTATAGAAAATGCTGATGTTATAGGGAGTAATGCTGCTCCTATTACAGAAGAATCTTTTTTGAGCTTTGATGTAAGAAGTTTCATATCCCCCTTAGAATAAAAGCTATTTTCTATAAATATTTTTTCTTTAAGTTCTTTCATATAATACTTTTCATATTTGCTTATTTCTCCACCTAAAATTATATAGTGCGGATCTAAAATAAGCTCAATATTTTGAATGCCAATTGCAAGCATGTTAAGATAATCATCAAAATATTGTTTATATCTCTCATCATCAGAACTCAATGCTTTAAAAAACTCAAATAAATTTTTTACTTTTTTATCACTTATCTCATTAAATCCATTAAGAAGTGCCTTTTCAGAAACATACATTTCCCAGCATCCAGTTTTACCACACTTGCACCTTCTACCATTCGGCATTATTGACATATGCCCAAACTCTCCTGCTCTTTTATTTTTTCCCTTATATAAGCATCCATTTACTACAATTCCTGTACCAACTCCACTAGTGATTGAAATATAAACAAGATTTTTATCCTCTTTTACCACGCCAACACTAAGCTCTGCTAATGCTGCTGCATTTGCTTCGTTTTCTACAAACATTGGCATATTAAAATAATCTTCAAATTCTTTAAAATTTACATTTTTTATTCCAATATTAGGTGCAAGCTCTAAAAGAAACTTTTCTTCATTTACAGTTCCCGGAAGTGAGAAACCTATACCAAGTATTCTTTCACTTTTAATATTTTCTACTTTTAAAGCTCTTTTTACACACTCTGATATTTCTTGCATAATAGCCTTAAAATCCTTAAGACCATCAATTAAAAATTCTTCATCATATTTTATTTCAAGATCTAAATTTGCAAGTACAACTCTTGCTTTTTCTGGATTAATATTAACTCCAAAAGAATATCTACTATTTTCAAGAAATTTTACAATAACAGGTTTTCTTCCACCTGTTGAATCTGCCACTCCGTATTCCTCTACAAGTTCATCTTTTATCAATTCATTTACATTTGATATTACTGTAGGTATACTTATATCCAATTCCTTGGCAATAATTTGCTTTGTAAGCTTTTTCTTCTTATAAAGCAAATTTAATATTCTACCTTTATTCTGATTTCTTTCCACATTAAACATTCTTCATAACACCTCATGACAGATTATAATCTAAAAGTTGTCCATAAACAATCACTAATTTTTAAAATATATTTCTAGACAAACAGTTTTAATATTATTGTCTATAACCTATATCATACCCCCTAACGGTTTATGCTTATATTTTATCATATTTATAAATCTTTTTAAATACATTTTATAAAGTATTTTTAATAAGTTTTACTAGATAATTTATATAATTCTAAATTAAATTTTTCACTAAACAATTTAATTTGAAATGATATAATTATATATATTGGTTTAAAGGAGTATCGCTATGAATAAAAAAAATGATCTTAAAATTGTTTCTCCTAATATCTCGGAGAATCTCGATAAAATGTATGATAATATTTTACTAATAGAAGAATCATTTATTGACTTAAAACTTATTGAAAATGCAGAAATAGATAATCAAAGCGCACGAAAAGTTTCCATGAATGAAGTAGTATTTAAAAATGTAATATTTAAAAATACTAATTTTAGTGAAGTTGATTTAACTGACGTTAAATTTGAAAAGTGTGATTTATCAAATGCTGATTTTACAAATTCAATAATGTGCAGAGTTGAATTTATAAATTGTAAAATAACAGGCATCAATTTAACTGAATCGGGTTTGAGAAATGTATTGTTCGAAGACTGTATTGGAAAATATTCATTATTTCGTTTTTCAAAATGCACTCAAATGCTTTTTAAAAATTGCATACTTACAAGCTCAGATTTTTATAAAGCGAATTTTTCAAAAATAAGTTTTAAAAATTGCAATTTAACAGATACTGAAATGTGTGAAACAAAGCTTAATGGAATTGATCTAAGCACTTGTGAAATCGATGGTATTAATGTAACAATAGATAGCCTAAAAGGCTGCATAGTTCGTCCAGACCAGTTAATGTGCTTTGCTGATGTTCTTGGGGTCATCATAAAATAAAAATATTGCGAAGTAATACTGCTTTGCAACATTAAAAAAATTCTATAAATCTAAGTGGTTATTTAAAAAAAGTGGTTGCTTTGAGTTCTAGAAGGATAATGGGCAGAGCCCAAACCCCGCGTATGTTTATACTCGCTGGACGCTCAGACAAATTGAAATATCTAAGTATTTTATGATTTTTTTACCAAGATTTATTAGAATTTTTTTAAATTGTTTCTTCAGCAGTATTACTTCGCTCCCACGGTAGTGCAAGGAAAAAATTTCTCCGTACCTACGGAATTTTTGGTGTGAACTTGTCCATTCATTTATTGATTAACAGTGATTATAGAGTATTTTTCGTAGGGAACCGGAGAAAAATTTACCTTGCATTTCCGGTTTAGCGAAGTAACAGTATTGAAGAGATGATTTAAATGAAAGCTAATAAATCTTAGGTAATGATTGTTAAAAGGCTTAGAAGCTTCAATTTGTTTGAGCCACAGGCGAGTAAACATACACGAGGTTTGGGCTTTGCCCATTATCCTTCTAGAGCCTAAAGCAGGCACTCTCTTAAAATTTTTATAGTTTTCATTTAACATCTCAAGATACTGTTACTTCGCAATATTTTTGCTAAAAGAATCATTAACCTTAAATCCCAAATTAGGAGACAAATCGTTAATTTTTTTAAGAACCCTATCTTTGTCATCACCCTTTAGAGGACTTGGGCAATAATCATTTACATAACTTATAGATGAAACACTAAATGGCAATACCCTAATACTTGATTTTAAAAGCTTGGTATTACTAAAATCAAATTTTGCCTGAAGTACAAGAGTATCTTTGTCCTTTGGATTTGAATTTCCTCCAAAACAAAAGTTTCCAAGGCTATAACTTATTATCTTTCCTTTATAACTTTCTATTCCTTGAATTACATGTGGATGGTGGCCAACTACTAAATCAGCACCATTATCTATAGCATAATGTGCAATTTCCTTTTGCTGAGAATTTGCATAGTAGCTCCCCTCTGTTCCCCAGTGAAAACTTACAACTACAATACTAGCTCCTTTGCCTTTTAAATCTTTTATGTCATTCTTAACTTTGTTCATAGCATCATCATCATAAGTCCATGCTTGATATCCTAAAAATCCTATCTTGTTTCCCTTAATTTCTTTAATCCACTTATTATCATTTCCGAAATAACTTATATTATATTTTTTTAACGCAGTAATCGTATCTTCAAACCCTTTTTCAAGAAAATCTTTAGTATGATTGTTGTCTATATCCACCCCTTCAATTGAACCCTTTTTCAGTGCTTCAGCAAACTCTGGTGGTGCTTTAAATGTATATGTTTTTCTACTTCTAATATTAGAATTTGTAAAAACTGTTTCGAGATTTGCAACAGTTATGTCATCTTCTTTAAAAATATTAACTGCATTTTTAAACAAATAAGAATAGTCATTATTGTGCTTTTTAACTTCTGTAATAAGTGACGTTGATTCATCAAATCTAGGATCTGTTCCTATTGTACAGTCTCCAACTAAACTAATCACCACACTGGTATTAGGATTTCTTTTAGTTTTACCTGCATCTTGTGATGTTGAATTTTTATTTCCCATTTTATTATTTTCTAAACTATTTATGTTTGCAGAGTTTTTTCCAAAGTAACCATACTTATATGCAAATAATAATATTATTAAGATTGATATGAAGCACAAGGCTGTCTGCGCAATTATACTTTTAAACGAATGCATATTTTTATTAATCATAATAACCTCGCCCTCTTCTGTTTATGTATAGATGCAAAACTTTTTATTAATTTTAAACTTTTAAGTAGCACTTCCATATATTAATTTTATACACTTATGGATGCGTTGTAAATAAAATATATAATAATGCAAAAAACTATTGTCAAAATAAACTAAAAGTGTTATATTATTAATAGATAATAATTATCAATGAGTAATTATTATTTTAAGCATTTTTGTTTATACTATGCTTATAGTGCAATAAAGATTTACAAGTATCGGAGTTGATATATTATGAAGGAAGAAAAGGAACTTGATTTAGCTATTGTTGGTGCTGGAGCTGCTGGTCTTACAGCCGGTCTATATGCCTCAAGATCAAAACTTAATACTTTAATATTTGAAAATGGTCTTGTTGGAGGTCAAATTAGAGAAACTTTTTCCGTAGAAAATTTTCCCGGTTTTAACTCTATTTCAGGTGCAGATCTAGCTGATAAAATGCAAGAACAAACTGTAAATTCAGGTGCAGATATAAATGAATTTGAAAATATAGAAAAGGTTAAACTAACTGATGATGAAAAAATAATAGAAACAGATAGTTCTATATATAAAGCTAAATCTGTAATCATAGCTACTGGTTCTAAAAGCAGAAGATTGACAGTCCCTGAAGAAGAAAAACTTCATGGTAAGTGCATACACTACTGTGAATTATGTGATGGAGCAATGTATGATGGGAAAGATTTAATAGTTGTTGGAGGTGGCAACTCAGCTATTGATGCAGCATTATTTTTAACAAAATACGCAAAAAACATTACAGTTGTTCATCACTCAGAAAATTTAAAAGCACAAAAAATTAATCAGGATGAATTATTTAAACATAAAAATGTAAAATTATTATTAAATACTGAAATACTTCATGTACTTGGTGACAATTCAATTGAAAATATTATAACAGAAAACAGAAAAACCGGTGAACCTGGTTCCTTAAAAGCAGATGGTATCTTTGTATATATAGGTACTAAACCTCAAGTGGATCTTTTTAAAGATACTTTAGCTTTATCAGAATCTGGTCATATTAAAACAAATGAAAAACTTGAAACTAACATTAAAGGTGTTTTTGCCGCTGGAGATGTTAGAGAAAAAGAAGTAAGACAGCTTACTACTGCTGTTAATGATGGTTCTATAGCTGCATTAATGGCTGAAAAATATATCAAAGGATTTTAAAGGAGGAATTTAATTATGGTAAAAGTATACTCTACACCAACTTGTCCTTGGTGCTCAAAGGCAAAGTCATACTTGAAGTCAAAAAATATAGATTTTCAAGATTTAAATGTTCAGGATGATTTAAAAGCAAGAGAGGAAATGCTCAATTTATCAAAGCAATCAGGTGTTCCAGTTATAAATATAGATGGGAATATAATTGTAGGCTTTGACAAACCCGCTATAGATAATTTACTATTTAACAAATAAGAGGAGGCTTTTATATGAAAAAATATGTATGTGTAGTATGCGGATATATTTATGACCCAGCTGAAGGTGATCCAGATAATGGTGTAAACCCAGGAACCGCTTTTAAAGACGTTCCTGACGACTGGACTTGTCCTCTCTGCGGCGTTGGCAAAGATCAATTTGAAGAGGTCGATGAATAGCATTTTTAAACACTAAATAAAAGCCATAAATTTAACAGCGTAAATCCAAAATTCCAAGAAATTTCGATAACTTACTATCGTTCAGACAAATTGAAATCTCTAAGCCTTTTTAGATTTACGTTTTAAGATTTATTGGCTTTTATTTAGATTGCTTACTAAATAAATGTTTTCAAATACAAGATCACTTATTGCTTCTGCTAAATGTAAAGTAACAAATTTATATAAAATTCACCTATTTTCATTCTTCCACTTCCATATTATTAAATTCAATTCTCACCGTTGTTCCAATGCCTACTTCACTTTCCACCTTAATTTCAGCATTATGTATTTCTGCAATTTTAGCACATATGGAAAGTCCAAGTCCAACCCCATTATTTCTCCTATCTCTAGATTTATCAACCATATAAAATGGTTCAAAAATTTTCTTTATATCATCTCTAGGTATTCCTACTCCTCTGTCCTTGATCTCAATAATGGGAACAATATTCAAATACGCGTTTACATATATTTTACTGCCTTCCCCAGATGCTTTAATCGCATTATCAATAAAATTTTTTATAAGTATTATTATCAGTTCCTTATCCATTAATATACTAGATTCTTCTGAAGAGACTACAATATCTATATTTTTATCTCTTAATCTTGGTACCATTGAAGCTTTTATTTCTTCTAAGATTTCTTTGATGCTCTCATACTTCATTTTTGGTTTTTCTTTTCTTATTACTATTAAATCCATTAATTTTGATGACATCTTTTCTAATCTTTTTCCCTCTTTATACACATAATTCAAAGCCTTAAAAGTTTCCTCATCAAAATCTTTGTTGGTTATAAGATAATCCGTATATCCTATGATTGATGTAAGAGGGCTTCTTATTTCATGAGATAAATTATCTATAAATTTCTGCTTGTCCTCAGAGCTTTCTTTTAATTCATTTATGTTATCTTCAATTACACTTGTCATATAATTAAAGTTTTTTGCCAAAATTCCAATTTCATCTTTACTATTAATATCAACCCTCTCATTAAAATTTCCATCTGATATCTTTTGAGTTGATTTTATGAGTTTATTAACAGGACTTATAATCATTTTACTTAATATTATCATAATGATTACCAATGTTATGCATACAAAAATATTTAGTTTCATAAGAACATTACATAAGTATCTATAATTTTCATAAACCCACGATATTTCTTTTATGTAAGAGACTCTATAATAACTATTGTACATATTTATTCTCTTATTTACATATAAATAATTTTTTTCTTTTATCTCACTTACTTCATAACTTACTTTATCTTTAGAAATATTCCATTGTCCTTTATTTTCTATAGCCCCTATTTTAAAATCATCATATATTTTCCTACCACTATCATCGAATACTTGAAAATGTGTTTTTTTATTAGATAAATACTTCATATAAGAAACAATATTTTTATTTAAATTTCCATAATTGACATCATTATATGTAAAAGGGTTTTCTGCCTTATTCATGACTGTTATATTTAATTTTATAGAATTACAAAATCTATTCTGCTCGCTTATTGCAGAATTAATCTCACTATTTAAATTTAATTTAAAGCTTCTATTTATTAAATACATGGTAGATGGAATAAAAAAAACTTCAAAGACAATTAACGTGCACATAAAAATCTTTTCCCAAAGTTTCATTTAATCCACCAACCTATACCCTAATCCAAATATAGTTTTTATTTCATTTTTTAAATTTAATTTTTTTCTTATGCGCTGTATGTGATTATCCACCGTTCTCGTTTCTCCATAATAATCATAATTCCATACTCGCTCAAGTATTTTCTCTCTAGTAAGCACACTATTTTTATTTTCAACCAAAAATAAAAGCAGTTCAAATTCCTTTAAAGTAAGTTCTACATCTTTATTATCTATTTTTACTTTTCTTTCATCTACATTTATTTCTATATTTTTATACAAAAATATATTTTTCTTTTTATTGTAGTGCCTTAATGCATTTTCAATTCTAGCCAAAAGCTCGATCCCCTCAAAAGGTTTTGTAATATAATCATCGGCTCCTAATTTCAATCCATATACTCTATCAGCAACTGAGACTTTAGCTGTTAAAAAAATAGTTGGTATATTTAATTTTTTTATTTTTTCAAATAAAGTGAAACCGTCAACCTTGGGAAGCATGACATCAAGAAGTATTAAATCAAATTTTTCACTTTCAACTAGCTTTAATGCGTCTTCACCATCGTAAGCTTGTCTGCTCTCGTAATTAGCCATATTAAGATTTAGCTTTATTAAGTCAGAAATTGAAATATCATCTTCTACAATTAATATTTTTACCATTATTACGCCCACCCTTTTTTAATTTCAGAATTAAACTTTAAGGAACTAAAATAGATAAGACCCACTTCTTATCTATTTTAGTTTTTTAATTAACTTATCTTAACAGTTTAAGCTGTGACAACACCTTTATATTTAAAGGAGAGTATCCATATGCCTTATAATTTTGTAAATTTATACTTATCATTTCTCCTGTCCCATCTCCATAATCAAAAGAAACACATCCAATAGGTATATAAGGACTTCTTTGTACCTTTACTATACTTTTATAATCTGTTCTAAGTCTCTTTTCCTTTAGAAATTCTTCAGCAGCTGCTTTAAGTTTATTTTCATCATATTTAGCTTCTGTTTTTATATCTATGCCGTCTATAAATGAAGCAGCTTTAACTTTTCCGTCTGTTAACGATATTTCAACTCTAACATCATCGAAACTAAGTAGATGATTTTCCTTATCAACACGCTGCATCTCATCAGGTTTACTAAATGCCACATCAATAGTAGGCCCCTCCAACTTATATGCTTCTTTATCAGAATCAGTTATCCTAAATAGTATAGGCATGCTAGTAAAACCGTGCTTGTCCACATCAACTCCATAAATATTTATTATAGCTTTTTTTGCAATTTGGATAGCTTGATCATCACTTATGTCAATTAATTTATTACTAATATTAACTGATGCATTATTTACATTACTAGCTGCAACCTTAACAATGTTCCTGGTAGAATTTTCTGTATTTTTACTTGCAAATGCAATAAACGACATACTTATTAATGTTACTACTGCTGCCAAAGCAACTCCCATTAATCTTATTTTATTCATAAAGAACTACCTCCAAAACATTTTTTCGTGCATGGATTTTTATCTAACTTTTATTATACAGCAAAAAAAGATGCTGTTAAATTGCTTGTTAAATTTATCATAGGTGAATTTAAAGTTTTAATATTAATTTTAATCAGGCAGCTTATGTTAACTATACTTTATAACGATAATAAAGAGGATTTTGTAATAAAACAAAGAATATTTAAATATTGTAGTATTCTTCTTTTTTATAGTAAGGATGGATTTTTTATGGAAAGTTTTATGTATGAGCTTCAAAGTAAAAAAGTTATTTCTAAAAATGACGTTTTAATTTTAAAACAATATATAAATAAAAAGTTTAGTGATTACACTCAAGTTCAAAAGCTAAATGTTTTAACTTCATCAATACATCAAATTCTCGATAAAAATATTGATGGTATAGAAAAGAATTATATTACTAAGCTTAAACAAGATCTTTTAAAAAATACTTTACTAAAAAATGGACAAACAATTTTTCTTATAGATATATTTAACACTTGCATTTCTAATAAAAGTGCTGAAATTAGTTTTTATGAAAGCGTCTTAAATTGGGTTAACTCCAAGGTTGAAAATAAAATTTCTTTGTCAGAATTTGAGAAATTTAATATAAAATTAACTCCTTATAAAGAGGAAGAACCTAAAACCAATATTGAAGCTGAGAATTCCTCTGCGGAAGCTATCCGTAAAATTACACCTTTAAATACAAATGAAAATATCATAAAAACAATTTTCATTTCAAAG
Source organism: Clostridium guangxiense (assembly GCF_021043395.1). Classification (GTDB taxonomy): domain Bacteria; phylum Bacillota; class Clostridia; order Clostridiales; family Clostridiaceae; genus Clostridium_S; species Clostridium_S guangxiense. Next base: position 15,793 of record NZ_JAJNKE010000028.1, on the reverse strand, counting down.
CCATTTAGGTTTTCTATTTTAGCTTTATTTGTTTTTTCGATAACAATCCAAAATAACAATATAATCAAAAACATTTTAAGTCAGTCCAAATCAAATAATATAAAAATTTCTGCTAAAAAAACAGTAAATAAATCTGAAAATTTTGTTGCTTCAAGTAAAATATCTAATTCTAGTTTGCCTAATTATTTTAACTATAAAAATATAAATCAAAATTCTCTAAAAAAATATTTGAAGAGCAAAAATTCTATTTTAGAGCAAGAGCCTTACTTTTCCACCTTACTTGGAGTTGCAAGGGAATTTAATTTAAACCCGCTTATTTTATTTGCAATTACAGGACAAGAACAGGCTTTCGTCCCAGCTAATAATCAATACGCAAAAAAAATAGTAAACAACCCTTTCAATGTTTACCACAGCTGGAAAGAGTATAATACTAATCTTAAAGATGCTGCAGAAATAGCCAGCAGAACTGTAATTAATTTATGTAAAGATAAGCCTAGTAATGAGGAGCCTTTTCACTGGATAAATAAAAAGTATGCTGAAGATCCTCATTGGGGAGAAGGGGTACGTAAATTTTACGAGGAACTGGAGAAAAACAATAATGCTGAATATAAATAAAGATAAATGTGCCAAGCAAAGCTCTTCTTTTTATCCTTCATATCTATGTCAATGGCAGTTTATTTACTCTTGGCAAATGTTGAATCTCTTACACTGCCCGCTGTAAAAAATGCTAGAGCAATAAGTATTAAAATTATAGCATTTGGAAACACTTTAAATTTTCTAATGCTATCTACAGCCCAATAAAATGGTGTAAATTTCATTAAAATTTTAGCTGCTGCATATTTGCTTTTATCATCGCTGCCTATTAAATATATAGAAAACATTAATAAATCCATTAAGGTAATGATAAAACATCCAATACTATATTCTTCAAAAATTCTTGACACCATAATTGCTATAGAGGTAGATATCATGCTTACCAGAATTATATTTAAAACTTCCATAGAAAAATTTTGAAAGCTGTGTGTAAAAACTAAATTTACTGCTGAAAGCGAAAGTATAGAAATACATGATTGAACTATAACAATAGATATATATATACTTGCTAATATGCGATATCCATAACTTGCTGTGGAGGATACTCTCTTTAATATTTTATCTTTTTTAAGTTCTAATAAGTCCTTGTTAAACAAAACCGAATATATAAACATAAGATACATAATATTTATTACAGGAAAAAGTTTATCATACTTAATAGAATTGCTTATATTTTTATAACTAATATGTAAAATATTCTTTTTAATTTCCTTTCCATTTTTAATTACATTATTTTTCTCCAAAACATTAATCTTCATGCTCTCTTTTATGCTATTCTTTAGGTTGTTTTCAAAGTCTTCATTGATATTCCCATCTTGTACCTTATAAACATTAACTATAGGCTTTAATTTACTATTAATACTGTTAGAAAAATCATATGGAAGTTCATATATGGCTGTATATTTGTAACTTTTTAGCGCATTTAAAGCTTCAGTTTTACTTTTATAAACCCTTTTAACCTTTAATTTTTTAATGAGCTTATCTCCATAAACTCCTTTATCTAAGTTTATAACTGCTGCCGTATTATTAGGAGCTTCATCACCTTTATTATTAATAAAATATACAAAACCTGTAATAAATATTGGTATAAAAAACATATATGCTATAGTTTTATTATCCTTAAGATACCTTTTGCAGTTAGCAAATATCACAATAATAAAATCCATTTTTAGTTAGTCTCCCATCTAATTTTAATCTTAAAAAATGCTATAAGATAAATAACTATAGAGAAAAAAATCATATAACATAAATCTTTTTCTATGCTTGCAAAAGAATTAAAAATCATACAATTTTTATATGCTTCCGATATAACATTTAAAGGAGAAAAATCACATATTTTTGCATAAGCATTATTAGTTGTTTCTGTTATTGGAATAAATGCTCCTCCAAAAAGTGTTTGAAAAAAAAGTAAAACCGTAAGAAAAGAAAGAGAAAACCTTTCGCTGAAAAATGCTATAATAAATGCTGAAAAACTTGCAACCACTAAGCTTTGGCAAATTAAAATGATTGATAAATTTATAAAATTACATTTTCCAAAGGCAAAGCCAGTTACAATAAAGCCTAATATATATACCCCTCCATAAACAACGCTGTATATAAAATAGCATATAACATTTAAATTAAATAACTTCTCCTTCTTCATTGGCATAGCCATGATTCTTTTAAGAACACCGTCTTTTCTCTCTTTTTTATAAGAACCAACTATTCCGATAGCTATTGATATAATGATATAATTAATTAGTGTATACCCTAAATTTTCATAAGCATTTAAATTTTTTTTAGGCTTCACAAAATTATTCTTAAGTATTTTATCTGAATATATATTTTCCAAATCATCATATACTTTTTGTCTATCTTCTTTGCTTAAAGACATTACTTTATTTGAAATCATCTTATTTTCTGTAATGAATTTTCCATATTCGTTTATGACATTTTCTATGATGTTTTTATCACCTTGAGCTATACCACTTTTATCACTAATGGTTATGGTCACTTTATTTAGCTCAATTATTTTCTTCTCATATCCCTTTGGTATTGTAATGATGCACTTGGAATTTTTAGATACACTAAATATTTTTTTTATATTTTGTGTTTGAAAAACTTTTTTAAGCTCTTTAGAACTTTTGCTATCATCCTTATCAACTATGGTTATATTAATTTTATCAACTTTTGTTTCAGGCTCATAAGCATCTTTAAAGAAGTATCCTAAACAACTTGTAATTAAAATAGGAAAAATGCAATAAACTAATACTATCTGTTTCCAACTTATAGCTATACCCTTAAGCGCTAAAATAATATTGCTCCTAATTGACATATACTCCATCCTCGCATGTTTAATCTCTTAAATTTTTACCCGTAATAGCTAAAAAGACTTCCTCCAAAGAAGCTTCCTCAAGATTAAAACTTCTTATTTTCTTATTTTCTTTTGATAAAAGCATGATGAGCTCTTCTACATTAAATTTGTTTTCATCTATAAATACGCTAATTTCTTCATTTTTAAGGAAAACATCTTTGACCCCACTTAATTCCTTCAACCTTAATAGCAATTCATCGTTAAAATCATCTATTTTCAATCTTATAGTAGAATGCACACTCACCATAGACTTAATTTCAGATTTTGACCCATAGGCAACTTCACTTCCCAAATCAAGGATAAATATGTTATTGCATAGTGCTTCAACTTCCTCCATATAGTGTGATGTATAAATCACAGTAGTTCCATCTTCCTTGTTTATTCTTCTTATGAACTCAAAAATGCAATTTCTGGACTGCGGATCTACACCCACTGTGGGTTCGTCCATTATTAAGATCTTAGGCTTATGCATGATTGCTGCAGCAAGATTAAGCCTCCTTTTCATTCCTCCTGAAAATTTCTTTACCTTTTCCTTTTTTCTATCTGTAAGACCAGTTACTTCAAGTGCCATCTTAATTCTGTCTTTTAAAAGCCTTCCCGAAAGACCATAAAAAGCTCCAAAATACATTAGATTATCATATGCTGAAAATACATCCATAAGAGCAAGTTCCTGTGGGACAAGGCCTATCATTTTCTTTGCCTCCACAGTATCCTTTAAAATTGAATATTTTCCAAGCAATACGTCACCACTGTTTGGTTTTACAATTCCTGACATTATATTAATTAAAGTTGACTTTCCTGCTCCATTAGGACCTATAAGTCCAAATATATCGCCTGACTTAACATGAAAAGAAATATTATCTAAGACAAGTTTATCATTAAATCTCTTAGTAATATTATCAACTCTAACATCGTTATCCATAAAATCAACCCCGCGTTTATCTCATTTATTCTTTTAAATATATTGTTGTATATAGATATAACTAAAAAATACACATACTATTAACCATACAAATGCCATTTTCTTTTCAATTATAAAATCAATTAAGTTTTGTACTGTCACATTTATCACTCCAAATATATATTAGAAGATGATAACATATTTTCCTAGTGCTTATGGTAACTAAAAAAATTACTTAAGTAACTATATTATTTTTAAATGCAAAAATTGTAAGCTGAGTTCTATCCCTAAGTTCAAGCTTAGAAAGTATTGAACTTATATTATTTTTTATAGTTCCCTCTGTTAAAAAAAGCTTTTCGCCTATTTCTTTATTTGAAAAACCATTTGCTATTTCTTTTATTATACTAATTTCTTTATCACTTAGCTTATAATCTTTTTTCACCTTATCTATTGAATTTTTTTGATTGTACTCTACATTTTCACTTATTATTTTAGATGCTACCTCGGGATTAATAACTACATTCCCTTTCGTACATGCTTTTATTCCTTCATAAATAAGATCATAATCACTATCCTTTAATATATAACCTGATGCTCCATACTTTAGTGCTTCGTGAATATATTGAACATCATTAAAGGTTGTTAATATTAGTATTTTTATATTGTTAAATTCTTTCTTTATAAGTTTCGTTCCCATAACTCCATCACTTTTGGGCATTCTTATATCCATTAAAACTACATCAGGGCTGTTTTTCCTGCATTCTTTAAGTGCCTCCTCACCATTAGCTGCTGTTCCAACAACTGCTATATCTTCATAAGTTTCAAGTATAATTTTAAGACCATCCACAACTAACCTTTCATCATCAGCCAATAAAACCTTAATTGCTCCCATTAAAATCCCCCTCATTGTGTACCTTAAGCTTTTCTTGCTTTTCAATCTCAATTCTTACTAAAAATCCTTGTCCCTTTTTGCTTGTGTATTCAAAATATCCCCCTAAAGCTCCTACTCTTTCCCTCATACTTTTCATTCCAAAACCTTCTACTAAACCATCCGAGCCGATTCCATTATCCTTCAAGGTTACAACAACACTTTTTAGAGTATAAGCCATCATAATATGTATAACCGTAGCCTTTCCATGCCTAACACTATTAGACAAAAATTCTTGAATTATTCTATATATAACAAAAGATTGATCCGAATTAAAAGACCATTTTTCTTTTGTAAATGACAGTCTTACATCTACCCCTGTCATTTTTTTAAAATTATTTATAAGCTCTTGTATATTTAAAATACCTTCAAATTTTTCAAATTCCTTAGGTTTAATTTCTCTCACAGCCATTCTGACCTCATCTAGGCTCCTTTGAGTAAACTTTCTCAAATTCTTTGTTATCTTCTCTGCCGCATCTGGATCTTTTTTTATCATTTTTTCCACTGCACCGAGTTGTATTACCATTGTAGAAAGAGCATGTCCAACACTGTCATGTATTTCTCTAGATATTCTATTTCTTTCTCTAAGAGTTGTTATTTCTTCAATTGAAGCTGCATATAGTTCAAGCTCTTTATTTGCATTTTTCAAATTTTCTTCTGATATTTTAAGCCTATCATAAAGATCCTGTGCTTTAAGTTTTCTTTCTTTTTCATCCTTGGTAAAATAAAGAACAAATATAACTAGTATCGTTACCCCTAAATTAATCCCCCTATTTTCCATTCCGTAATTTAAAGAAAATACTATTCCTTCAATAATTATTATAATATCAAATATTATAGCTTCTTTTTTATTGAATATTACATTGCTGTCAATAGCAAGCAAAATAAGATATGTAAAAAGAAAACCACCTATCCAAACATTTGCAGTAATTGTAAAAATAATTTCTATTACAAAAGAAAACATTTTATGAAAGTGTTTTTGTAATGAAAAAAAGCGAAGTTGGCTGTTAATAATGAATATAAGTATAAAAATGAACATTGAACTAGTTAGAGTTTTCTTTGATATTACCATTCCTACTATAATAAAGAAAATAGTAATGTATCTTATAATAACAAAATTCTCATTATTACCCATATAATTATAGTTCCTCCAGAAATAATATAATGATATTATATCATATCTCAACTTTAGTTACTTTGCATTATTTTTACATAATAAAAATCAGTTTCAGATATTTTATTATATGAAATTAAGCACTACTTATAAATTTTAAAAAAAGAACAGCTAAACAGCTGTTCTTCACAAAATAAGTTTACTAATCGGGCTTAATGGTGTTATAAGGTTTCTAATTTTATCGTAAGGAATTTCTATTTTAAAAATACCATAATAACCTGGAGTATATTCATAAGGCTGATAATAAAGTACAAGTTTATTTTCAGTTAAGTAATACTGCTGATTTGGGATAATTCCATTATATTCACTTATAAGTTGAATATTATTATCTTTAATATATTGCTTTGCAATTGTATTTATTATAGGCACATAATTCATTTTAGGATTAAATAGATCATTAAAAGAATATACTTCTCCAGTTTTTGTATTTACAGTTAATGATGAATAAGCTGTAACACCATGAGCTGCTTTATTAACATAGGTATACATACTAAATAAAATACTTAAAATATCATTTTTATTTACTGTAACTTCATAGGTACCAAATATTTCATAAAAGTCTACTTTTTCCGGAAGCAAAACCTGACTTTTAAAAAGTTTGCTTACTTCATCTATAATATAATTGTTCACTTTTGATAAAATTTTATCACCATTATCATTTGGAATAAACGGATACTCTATAGTGGTTTTATCTGGAACAAGCTTTTGTTTTACGAGCGTTACACTATTTACAACTCTCATTTTATTACTTTCAAGTGGATTTCTTAAATAAATCATGTATACTCCCTTTCTTAAAACTATTTCAATACATTATATTTAAGCATCCAAGAGAATATACATAAATAAACTTTATCTCTGACCTTTTTCGTAAGGTATACCGTCAGCTGCTGGTGCCACAGTTTTACCAACAAATCCTGCAAGAGCAAGCATTGTTAATATATATGGGAACATAGCATACAATTCATTTGGAATATGCCATGCAAGTCCCTGTGCATTTATCTGAAGAGCATTACCTAATGCAAATATAATACATGCAATCATTGTAGGATATGGTTTCCAGTTTCCAAATATAAGTGCTGCAAGAGCTATAAATCCACGTCCGGATACCATACCTTCTTTAAATATAGGAGTCATTCCTAGCGTTAAACAGGAACCACCAATTCCTGCAAGAGCACCAGATATTATTACACATAAATATCTTATTTTATAAACACTTATTCCCATAGTATCAGCTGCTATTGGCTTTTCACCAACTGCTCTTATTCTAAGTCCAAGTGGAGTTTTAAAAAGTATAAAGTTTGCAACTACTACAAGTATAAAAGCTGCTATAATAAACCAGTTAAGTCCGCTTATAAACTTGCCAAGTATAGGAATATTCACTATGAAATTAGGTACATTAAAAGAAATTCCTTTAACTATTTCAGTTTGCCCACCAATCTTAAATACTTTAAAAATCATAAAACTTGTAAATGCTGCTGCAAATATATTAATTGCTGTACCTACAATTATCTGATCGGATTTTAAATGTATACTTAAAAAAGCAAGTAATGCCGATATAGCCGCCCCTGCTAAAACTGCGCATAATATTCCAGCTAAAGTGCTTCCTGTTTTATACGTACCTAATACAGAAAAGAAAGCTCCCATAATCATCATACCTTCAATTCCTATATTAGCAACACCGGATCTTTCGGAAAAAACACCGCCTATTGCAGCAAATATCAAAGGAGCTGCCATTCTTAAAGTAGAATCTATTATTGAAATTATAAAATTTATATCCTTCACCTTCTACACCCCTTTTATTTCCTTTTTCCTTTTTATGTATTTCAAAACATAGTCAGTTGAAACAAATATTATTATTATTGCTTCAATTAAGGATACAACTTCTTTAGGTATATTGTTAAGCTGAAGTACCCTTGAACTATTTTCAAGTACTCCAAATAAAATAGCCGCTGGTATACATCCTATAGGATTATTTTTTGCAAGAAGAGCAACTGCGATACCATCAAAACCATATCCTATAAAACTTGTCATGCTACTGCTTTGATACATTGTTCCTGACAAATGAAGTGCTCCACCAATTCCCGAAACTGCACCTGAAATAAACATAGCTAAAATCATTTTGCTTTTTATATTTATTCCACCATACTCTGCTGCAAAAGGATTGATTCCAACTGCTCTTATTTCATATCCCAAAGTAGTTTTAGACATTAAAAGATATACTAATACTACAGCTATTAAAGCAAATATAATTCCAATGTTAGCTCTACTGTCAGAAATAAATCTAAACAATTGAGCACTTTCCTGTATTATAGGAGTACAAGCTTTATTCTTTACACCAAAATGTGTTTCCATTATAACCATATTTACAACATACATGGCAATATAGTTCATCATTATAGTGTTGATAACCTCATTTATTCCAAACTTAGCTTTTAAATATCCTGGAAGAGAAGCCCACAAACCTCCAACTAGTAGTCCACCTATTATTACAAGTGGAACATGTATCCACACACTTAAGCCAGGTATTAGTCCAAGAAGTGATGCGGCAAGAAATCCCATTGTGAACTGACCTTCTGCACCAATGTTGAATAATCCGCATCTATTTGCTATGGCATTAGCAAGACCTGTAAAAATAAGCGGCACAACATAAACAGATGTATCAAGTATCTGCTGTGTACTTCCAAAGCTTGATGATACAATAATAGACATTAAATCAGATAGTGCAGTAAAATAGTCTGTTATTGAATATTTTTTTGCCCACATTACAAAAAAAACAGCTATAAATAATGAAAGAAATACTGAAATAAGTGGAAACAATAACGCATTTAAACTATCTTTTATTTTTGAATTTTTCATTTTACCTTTAACATCAATCTCACTCAAATGTATTCAACTCCTATTTATAGATAAACCAATTCAACTATTGAAATTTATGTGCACCATAATATCTAGAAATCAACATTTTGGTACAAATAAATTTCAAGTTTCAAAGTGTTTTATCTTTATTAATACTTCCGCCAGCCATGAGAATTCCCAATGTCTTTTCATCTACGCCCTTGTTTTCTAGCACTGCTACAATTTTCCCATCATACATAACGCCTATTCTATCAGATAAGCTCAAAATTTCATCGAGTTCAAGTGAAACAAGTAGTACCGCTTTTCCATTTTCTCTCTCAGAGACCAACTGCTTATGAATGTATTCTATAGCTCCAACATCTAGTCCACGCGTAGGTTGAGCTGCTATTAAAAGTGACGGCTGTTTAAAAATTTCCCTGGCAATAATTAATTTTTGCTGATTTCCACCAGATAGAGATGCTGCTGTTACCTCCTCACTAGGAGTTCTTACATCAAATTGTTTTATTAAACTTCTGCAATGTTCTTTTATTTTCTTATAATTTAAAAAGAATTTATTTTTAAAAGCTTTATTGTTTTGTAGCCCTAAAATACTATTTTCAAATAGTGAAAATTTTAAAACCAAACCTCTCTTATGTCTATCTTCTGGAATATGTCCTACACCCTCATCCATTATTTCTCTTGTGCTTCTTCCTGTTACTTCCTTACCATTTAGTTTTATACTTCCGCTTTGTGCTTTCCTAAGTCCTGTTAAAATATCAATTAGTTCACTTTGACCATTACCATCTACACCAGCTATACCAAATATTTCACCGCTTTTAACTGTTAAATCCACATCTTTAACAACTTTTACTCCTCTTTCATCTTCGGCATTAAGCTTATTTATTTCAAGTATAGCTTCTCCAGCTTCTTTATTGCTTTTATTTACCTTAAGATTAACTTTTCTACCAACCATCATTTCCGCAAGTTCATCTATATTAGTGCCTTTAGTGTTTAAAGTTTTGATAACCTCTCCACGCCTAATTATTGTTATTCTGTCACTCATATTCATAACTTCTTTAAGCTTATGTGTTATGAGAATGAATGATTTGCCTTCTTTTTTAAGCATGCTAATTATATTTGCAAGTTCTTCTATTTCTTGAGGTGTTAAAACTGCTGTAGGTTCATCTAATATTAATACCCTTGCTTTTCTATAAAGAGCCTTTAAAATTTCAACCTTTTGCTGCTGTCCTACAGATAAATCTTCTATCTTATCCTTGGCATTTACATTAAAACCATATGCCTTAGATAATTTTTCAACTTCAAGAATAGCCGATTTCATATCTATTTTTAGTCCTTTTTTAGGTTCCATGCCTAAGATAATATTTTCAGCTACAGTGAAATTATTTATTAGCATAAAATGCTGATGAACCATTCCTATTCCAAGTTTAATTGCAGCATGAGGTGTATTAATTTTTGTGCTTGTACCTTGTATGTATATTTCTCCACTTTCCGGTTGATATAGACCATAGAGTACATTCATAAGTGTAGTTTTTCCAGCACCATTTTCTCCCAAAAGTACATGTGTTTCTCCTTGAAGTAAGTCAAAATTAACTTTATTATTAGCAATGATTCCAGGAAATATTTTTGTTATTTCTTTCATTTCTATAATTTTTTCCATTACTTGTCCTCCTAAAAGAACTTTTTTACTATATTATAAAATCATTGATTCTTTAAAAAGAATCAATGATATTTATTTATAACAAAAGTAAATTCAATTTATTTTAATGCTTCAGCCTTAAACGCATTAGCATCTTTAATTGTATCTGGAACTTTTATCTTTCCAGTTTTTATTGCATCTTTATATTTGTCAACTAAAGTTAATATATCAGCTGGTACGTGTTTCTTTGAAGAAGGTGCTATATCAACTCCGCTTTCTTTAAGACCAAAGTACTCTGTTTTTCCACCTTCGAATTTTCCTTTAGTAAGATCTTTAACAACTTGATATGTAGCGTTGTCAACTCTCTTTACCATACTTGTAAGTATTACATCTGAATATTGTGGAACTGTCTCAGCTTGATCCATATCAACTCCAATTGCCCATAACTGTTTGCTTTGCGAAGTCATTTCTTTTGCTGCCTTGAAAACTCCAACACCACTACCGCCAGCTGCATGATAAACAATGTCACAACCATCATTGTATAAAGTCTTAGCTATTTCTTCAGCCATATTAGTGTCTGTATAACTGTTTACGTACTTTTCTTCTACTTGTATTTTAGGATTTACAGTTCTTGCTCCAGCAATATATCCAGCAGCAAATTTATTTATTGAATCAATATTCATTCCACCAACAAAACCTATCTTATTTGATTTTGTCATTTTTCCGGCAATAACACCCATTAAAAATGAACCTTCTTGCTCTCTAAATACAAGTGAAACTACATTTTTTTCATTTACAACTGTATCAACTATTGCAAATTTCTTGTTAGGATTCTTTTTAGCTATAGCATCTAAATCGTCTCCCATTTGAAATCCAATACCAAAAATAAGATCTGAATTATTGCTAATTAAGGCTTGAAGATTTGGTTGAAAATCATCTTTTTTCATAGATTCTACTGCCTTGTAATCTACACCTAACTCTTTCCTAGCTTTTTCTATTCCAGTATTAGCTGATTGGTTAAAGGATTTATCATTTAATCCACCTTCACTAGTAGTTAACCCAACTTTAATTTTCTTTGTTGTACTAGTACCACTTTTAGAAGCATTAGTACTTCCACATCCTACCATTAAGCTTGATACTAGTGTTAATGATAAAACAATTGCTGCTGCTTTTTTAAACATTATATTACCTCCGATAAAATTAATTTAGGCATCTGAAAGAAAATAATAAGTCCATGTTGCGAGATAATTTTGTGTAATACAAGGAAACTGGTTCCGTTAATACTAGGAGTCTTAGCGGGTTCAGTTGACGAAATATTACGCAAAATTAGCCGCTAGATGAACCTATTATTTTTTTGAAGATGCCTTATTTATATAAAAAGTTCTTTTAACATTGAAACAAACGCATCCCTATCTAAATCCACACCTACATTAACATTTGTGGGCTTATTAAGTAGGTTATTTACATCTACGATAGTTTTCCCCCTAGTTAATTCACTGCTTGCTTCAACATCTACATGAAAACTTTTATATTTCATAATGCTGCTGTCAATTACATATCCCATAGCAAATGGATCATGCATTGCAGCTCCTTCTACATTAAATTTAGCACAATTTTCATATATTCTAGTTGCTATTTTGGCTACTAACTTTGCCATTTTGTTATTAGCTTTATCTATTTCTTCAATTTCATTCTTATATAGCAAAGCTCTATTTGTGACATCTAAGCCAACCATTGTAACTGGTATTTTAGAATTAAAAACTATTCTTGCAGCTTCTGGATCAGCATACATATTAAATTCTGCCGCTGGGGTGTCATTGCCTCCATTTATTGCTCCACCCATAAGTACAATACTATCTATTTTATTAACTATGTCAGGATATATTAGTATAGTTGATGCAATATTTGTAAGTGGTGCAAGGCAAACAAGCTTTAACTTTCCTTTGCATTTACATGCTTCTTCATATATAGTGTCATATGCATTTTTCTCATAAACCTTCATTTTAGGATCTGGAAATTTCAAATTACCAAGTCCAGAAACTCCATGATACCATTCTGCCGAAAAATGTTCTCTCCTAATGTGCTTCTCAGAACCTCTCGCAACTTTTATATCAAGTCCCGAAAATTCAACAAGCTTTAGCGCATTAACAGTGGTCTTTTCAAGTTCTACATTTCCAACTACAGTCGTTATTGCCTTAATATCAATATTTTTTGCTGCAAATGCCATGAGTATTGCTATGGCATCATCAATTCCAGGATCCGTATCTATAATAATAGGTATTTTCACTATTCATCTCTCCATAAAATCAAATTACATATTACTTAAAAAATTTTTTAATATGAAAACAAACTTTTTAATGTCTAAAGAATAAACAACATCCACATTTCTAGTTTCTTGCAGTACATGATTAATATCAACTACAGTGCACCCATATGTAAATTCTCCTCCAGTTTCAACAGAAACTGAACACTTATCAAATTTAAAGATATCTGGATTACTTGCATATATAACACCACACAAATTCGCAAGAGACTTATCAGATATTTTTAAGCTTTCAAAAAAACAAATTAATTCATTTTTAATATAATCTGTAATATATTTATTTGTAGATGACCTTATACATTCTAATAATTCATTAATTTCTTCGTTACTTAGATGTGTTTTTTCAGTTACATCTAGTCCACACATAATTATAGGAACTCCTGAATTAAAAACAATGTCTGCTGCGTACGCATCTGAAAAAATATTTTTTTCAGCACAAGGAGTACAATTTCCACCATAAATTGCGCCACCTACGACTACTATTTTATTTATGTTCTTTTTAATCTCTGGACATGATAAAAACATTTTAGCTATATTACTTAAGTTTCCTGTTGAAATAATACTTGCCTTCTTATGACTTTCCTTTAATTTCCTAAGCATAATTTTAGGTGAATCTTCAATTTGATAATCAATCTTTCTTATAAAATCTAATACTTCTTCATTAACCCTATCTTCATCTTTATTTGAATTTATTATAGGACTATTTTTTTCAAATATAAGCTTAATATTCTTATCAGACAATTTTGTCAAGTTAACAATATTGTTAATATCTATTAATTTTACGTCACGTGATATATTTATATTAATAGTATCTAAACTGATGCCCCTTATAAAAATGGCACTTAAAATAAAAATAATATTATCAAAACCAATATTATAATCTATGAAAATTGGTTTCTTCACTAGATTTCCTCCTTAACAATAAAATTCGTTAATTATATAATGTTCACCATTTCAAAAATGTACAACATAAATTCCAGCATTTTTATTCAAAATACACAATAAAGCCTTTAAATCTTTGCACATTTTTTAATGTCAGTGTATATTATACCAGATATCATAAAAAAATAACATACATTTTTTTATTTTTTTAATTTTTTGTTCGTGTTGTGACCAGTTAATGTTTATACATCCTTTTATTATAAAAAATTTTATTTATATACTAAATCATATGTTGAAGTTCCTCATCCTCATATGATAAACTTATCTAAGTATTAACTCTTATATACTCAAGATTGGATGTGTTTAGAATTAGTAGTGTGAATTATCAATTTATCTCTTTTGTAATAATAATAACATTGAGTTATATACTTAAAAGATTTGGTTTAATAAAAGAAGCTGATGGCGATGGTATGGCAAGAATTTTGTTTAATGTAACACTTCCTGCATTAATTATTGATACCTTTAACTCAATGAAACTAGATTCTTCCTTAATAATACTTACAATAATAGGTGCTATTTATGGACTTGCTATGTCATTTTTAGGAGTGTTTATTTTCAGAAAAGCTCCGCAAAATGTAAGAGGTGCTTTATCAATGGTAGTCCCTGGCTTTAACGTAGGCTTATTTGCATATCCAATTATTGAAGCAATATTTGGTAAACCAGGCTTAAAGTATATAGGCATGTTTGATATTGGAAATTCTATACCAATATTCGTATTTTGTTATATAATTGCATCACTTTTTTCAACTTCAGAAGCTAATATCGGAATAAAAGAAATCACAAAAAAATCTTTTGCCTCTTTACCACTTATGTCTTACATAATTGCCTTACTAATAAACTTATCCGGTCTTCATTTTCCTTCTCCGGTTATAAGTATTTGTAAAATAATATCAAAGGCAAATATGCCACTATCACTTTTGCTTCTTGGAGTATGCCTAAACTTTTCTATAGATAAAATATACTACAAAAGCATAGCAAAGATATTATTTGTAAGATACAGCTTTGGACTAGTAATTGGAATCATTTTATTTTTTGTTTTACCGTTTAATTTAACATTTAGATATACAATTCTCATAGGTTTAATACTCCCCATTGGTATGGCTGTTATACCTTATGCAGTTCAATTTAACTATGATAAAAAACTCGTTGGAACTTTATGTAATATAACTATGATATTGAGCTTCATAATGATATGGATTATAACTAATTTACAATAAACTACATAGAACTTTAAAATTTTATATATTATTTGTCTCGCAATTAATACTTTTTCACTTCACAATGCACACTGCAAAAATCGGCTTTCATTGTGCATTGTGAACTGTGCACTAATTATCTAAACTTCCATGGTCTTAAGTATATCTCTCTAACCCCTGTTTCCCGTGCATACTTTTCAATATAATTAATTAACTTATTTTGATATCCCTTTTCCTTTAAATCGTCATTAACATTCATCATAACCAATTCTGCAATTTCATCTTCTCCAGGTTCTCTTTTAAATTCAAGACTTCCAAAACCTTTAAGAGAATTTGCTTCCTCAATTACAAAAATCTCATACTTTGTATCATTAAAAAAATCATGTACCACCTGTCTTGCCGTTTTCTTAACCTTATCAGTATCTAATCCAGCTTTAACTAAATTTATCAATTGATTTTCATCTTCTAAATTTGCAACTCTTATGTTACACATATTCAAATCACCCTATCCCTTTAATTTTACTGCATATTTACTTATAAGTTATATATTAGTATAATTTACATTTTTAGTCAATAATACAACTTTCTAAGTAATACTTCTCAATAAAAATCACATTGAAGCAAAAGCATTATATTTAAGCATTAGCGCACTCTAATTAACATTACAAAAAATAAAAGGGGCTGTCGCATTAAATTTATTTTTAACCGTAATTCATAAATATTGCGAAGCAACTATAGTGAAAGATTTTAACTTGCTCTGCTAGTTAAAAGACTAACTTTTTTACCTTCGGTAAAAAGTGAAGGGTTTTAACCTGCTTTGCTTGTTAAAAAGTGAACTTTTTCATTTACATGAAAAGTTAATGAGGATTTTCCTTCGCTTCTCTACGAAA
>NZ_JAJNKE010000027.1 GCF_021043395.1 Clostridium guangxiense | reverse complement strand
AATTTTCAAAGTTCAATGTGCTGCACGAGACAGCTTATTTATAATATCATGTTTAATTTGCTCTGTCAACACTTTTTTTTATGTCTTTTCAGAACTCATTAATCACTGTCATCTCGCGACGACGTTTAATATAATAACATGTTTATATAAATGATTTCTATACTTATAGCAGAGTAATTGAAGTTACATTCGATTATTAAAGTTTTTCTTCATTTTTCTCATTTTCTTTTATACTGACACTCCAAGTACAGTTTATTTCGATCTGATGTATTTTTATCTCTATATCTCCATTACTTGATTCATATATTAAAGTCACCTTGAAGTTTCGAAATAATTAAATAACTTTTTATATCCTCTAACTTTTACAAGTTGTAAAATAAAATGCAAAAGTACAGAATATGGTGAAAGTTAATATTTTAATGCATTCACTCAACTCTGTACTCTCTGATCTTAATCTTTAAGATTGACTCTATATAGGCTAATTTCTTCTACCTTAACTTATTAACTATATCCTTAAATTTTTTTCCTCTATCTTCAAAATTAGGGAACATATCAAAACTTGCACACGCAGGAGATAATGTTACTATGTCTCCTTTTTGTCCTATTCTCCTAGCCTCATTAACAGCTTCTTCAAAAGTTTCAGTCATTATAATAGGAACTTTAATTCCCTTTTCTTTTTCAAATTTATCAAATACTTCTTTGATTTTATATTTAGTATTTCCAACAAGTATTAGGGTTTTAATTTTATCATATCCTTTTTCAGCCAATGGTTCAAATGGTATATGCTTGTCATATCCCCCTGCTATTAATATAACCGGTTTTCCATATGCATTTAATCCTGAAAGTGTTCTAGTTGGACTTGAGGCTATAGAATCATTATAATATCTAACTCCATTAAGTTCTCTTACAAATTCACGTCTATGCTCAACACCTGAGAAAGTTTTTGCAACTTTCCTCATACTTTCTATAGAAACATCAGCACTAACTGCACAAAATGCAGTCATATAATTTTCTACATTATCCATTCCTTTAATAACTATTTCATCTTTATCACAAACTTCTTTTCCAAGTAAATATAATTTATTATTACTATAATACGCTCCTACTTCAACTTTTTCTTTTCTGCTAAATGTAAAAACCCTACCTTTAGCTTCTTTAACCATACCTCTAGTTATATCATTATCCGTATTAAGTACTAAGATATCATTTTTACCTTGAAACTTAAATATATTCTTTTTAGCTTCTATATACTCATTCATATCTTTGTGTATATCTAAATGATTTGGACTTAAATTTGTTATAACCGCAACTTCTGGCGATATATCTATAGTCATTAGTTGGAAACTTGAAAGTTCTAATACCACTTTATCAGAAGGTTTAATTTGTTGAATTTTTGAAAATAAAGGCATACCTATATTTCCACCAACCCATGTTACATATCCTTCTTCTTTTAACATGTTGTATATTAAAGTAGTTGTTGTTGTCTTTCCATCACTGCCTGTTACACCAAATATTTTTGCAGGACAATACTTTATAAACTCTTTCATTTCAGAAGTTATATATGAGCCCTCTTCTTTTGCTTTTAGCAAAGCTTCACTATCTATTCTCATGGAAGGTGTTTTAAATATAACTTCAAATCCTTTTAATCTATCCAGATAATTTTCTCCAAGTTCTAACTCTACTCCAATTTTTTCAAATTCACTTACGACATCGGCACCTAATTGTTCTTTGCTTTTTTTATCAAAAGCAGTTACTTCTGCACCAAGTTCAACCAAAAAATGTATTAAAGGTCTGTTGCTTATACCCATACCAACTACTGCTGTTTTCTTTCCTAAAATAAATTGTTTAAATTCTTCAAAATTCTTATTCATTTCTCCATCCTCCTATTTCTAATTTTTTATTATACCACTTTGAATTAAAATAAAAAGGACTTAAAGCTTCTTTAATTTAACTTATGTATAACTGGTTTACAATCTAACAAGATTCATCAATTTATTCATGTCGAAATTTAATAAATTTAATTAATATAAAAACTTTAGTGTAGGGTATTGAAAAATAAATGCATGTTGTGATATAATAAATTCGTGCCGTAAGGAAAACATTAATATAATTCCCCAAGTTTTAATTGAACATATAACATATCCCCATGATTAAACCCTATTTTGCCGGATTTTTGAATCCGGCATTTTTCTTTTTTGAATAAATCTATATTTTAAAAAATATTGAAAGTAAAATTACAAAGTAGAAAGTACAGTATCTGATTTAACAGGATACACTTGGTACTTGTAATTTCTATATTTCAAGGTATTTATCTATAGATATACCGCTTCAACTATTGAAATTTTCAAGTTTTACGTTGGCTATCTATATATAAACATAAAATAAAGCCATAAATAAAAAAGCAGAAAGAACAATATAATATCTTTCTGCTTTTAATATAATTAATTCTTATTAAAATTCAATTTTTTCTTCTAAGAATGTATCAAGTTCATCTATTTTTAGTCTAACTTGATCCATTGTATCTCTATTTCTTAAAGTAACTGACTCATCATTTAATGTGTCAAAGTCTACAGTTATACAGAACGGTGTTCCTATTTCATCCTGTCTTCTGTATCTCTTTCCTATGCTTCCTGCCTCATCATATTCTATATTAAATTTCTTACTTAACTTATCATATACTTCAGAAGCCTTATCTGATAATTTTTTGCTTAATGGCAATACTGCAGCTTTAATTGGAGCTAGTGCAGGACTAAAATGAAGTACAGTTCTCTTATCTCCATTTTCAAGTTCTTCCTCATCATAAGCATCAATTAAAAATGCCAAGGTTACTCTATCTGCACCTAGTGATGGCTCTATAACATATGGAACATACTTTTCATTTGTCACTGGATCTATATAGTTCATGTCATGCCCTGAATGATTCATATGTTGTGTTAGATCATAATCAGTTCTATCTGCTACACCCCAAAGTTCTCCCCATCCAAATGGAAATAGATATTCAATATCAGATGTTGCCTTACTGTAAAATACAAGTTCTTCTGGTGAATGATTTCTAAATCTTAAATTTTCTTTATTTAATCCTAAGCTAAGTAAAAAGTTCCACGAGTAATCTTTCCAATAATTGAACCATTCTAAGTCAGTTCCAGGTTTGCAGAAAAACTCTAATTCCATTTGTTCAAATTCTCTTGTTCTAAAAGTAAAATTACCTGGAGTTATTTCATTTCTAAAAGCTTTTCCTATCTGTCCTATTCCAAAAGGTATCTTTTTTCTTGATGTTCTTTGAGCATTTTTAAAATTAACAAATATTCCTTGTGCTGTTTCGGGTCTTAAATATATTTCTGATGACGCATCCTCTGTTACGCCTTGAAAAGTTTTAAACATTAAATTAAATTTTCTTATGTCTGTAAAACTTTTAGCACCGCATTTTGGACATTTTATATCATTTTTTTCTATATAATCTTTTAATTGCTCATTAGTCCATCCATCAGCACTGGTATTTTCTTCTCCCTTGGCTATTAAATCTTCTTCTACTAATTTATCTGCTCTAAATCTTGCTTTACACTCTTTACAGTCCATAAGTGGATCTGAAAATCCCCCAATGTGTCCTGATGCAACCCAAACTTCTCTGTTCATTAAAATAGCACAATCTAATCCAACATTATACTTACTTTCTTGTACGAATTTTTTCCACCATGCTTTTTTTACGTTATTTTTAAGTTCTACACCTAAAGGACCGTAATCCCATGCATTTGCAAGTCCTCCGTATATTTCTGATCCTGGATATACAAATCCTCTACTTTTTGCTAGTGATACTATTTTATCCATAGTCTTTTCAACAGCCATATTAATTACCTCCTAAAATTTATCTTTTATTTTTATGTACAAAAAAAGCTATCACCTCAAAGGGACGAAATAAAATTCCGCGGTTCCACCCTTTTTGGCAATAGCCCTACTTTATACTATATCATTACTCCAAAGACTCCACTTCACTATGTATTTTTAACTGTTTTCACCAACCACAATCTCTCTAAAAAAACACACAACTACTCATCTTCATCATTGTATCCATATTGAATTATCAAAAAATAAAATGGCTCCGCGAAAAGGATTCGAACCTTCAACCTATCGGTTAACAGCCGAGTGCTCCACCGTTGAGCTATCGCGGAATGTTTTGCGGTCTTGCTTACCACGTATATTATTATACCATCTATCTAAAAAAATGCAATACTTTTTTTGAGTTTTTTTTATTTTTTTCTTGTTTAGACAAAAACATAGATGGAAAGCCACAATTTCTCATAAATTTTCAACTTTCCATCTATATTAAAACACTATTGTTCTTTACTTGGAGCTGGTTTCATTGTAGGGAACAGTATTACATCTCTTATTGAAGATGAATCTGTAAGGAACATTACAAGCCTATCTATTCCCATTCCCATACCACCTGTTGGCGGCATACCTATTTCAAGAGAATTTATGAAGTCATCATCCATCATGTAAGCTTCATCGTCACCAAGTTCTCTTTCCTTAAGCTGCTGTAAAAATCTTTCCTTCTGAACTATAGGATCATTTAATTCTGAATATGCATTACATATTTCTCTTCCATATATAAATCCTTCAAATCTTTCAGTAAATTCAGGATTTCCTCTCTTTTTCTTAGTAAGAGGTGAAATTTCAACTGGATAATCGCATATAAATGTTGGCTGTATCATATTTTTTTCGCCGTATTCTTCAAATAGCGCATTTAAGATATCGCCCTTTGTACAATCTTTCAGTTCTTTTTTAAGTTCAACATGCTTTTCTTTTGCAATAGTTCTTGCTTCTTCATCAGTTTTTACATTACTAAAGTCTACTCCAGCATATTCCTTAACTGCATCTACCATAGTTATTCTTCTCCATGGTGGTGTTAAATCTATTTCTGTTCCTTCATATGTTATTTTTGTAGTTCCATTTACTTTTTTACAAGCATAGGCAACCATATTTTCTGTAATTTCCATCATATCATTATAATCTGCATATGCTTCATATAATTCAATCATAGTAAATTCAGGATTATGTCTTACATCTATACCTTCATTTCTAAAATCTTTTCCTATTTCATATACTCTTTCAAATCCACCAACTATTAATCTCTTTAAATACAATTCTGTTGCAATTCTTAAATACATATCCAGGCTAAGAGCATTATGATGTGTTGTAAATGGTCTAGCAGATGCACCACTAGCTATAGTTGCTAATATTGGTGTTTCTACCTCTATATAATTCTTATTATCCAAAAATTCCCTAATTGCTTTTATTATTGCTGTTCTTTTCATAAATGTTTCTCTTACATCTTGATTTATTATTAAGTCTACATACCTTTGTCTATATTTCAAATCAGGATCTTTAAGTCCATGAAACTTTTCAGGAAGTGGTTTTAATGACTTAGCTACTAATTCAAAATCAGTTATATGTAAAGTTATCTCACCAGTTTTTGTTTTAAACACCTTACCCTTAACTGATAAGAGATCTCCTATATCAAAAGTCTTATACTCTTTTAACTTTTCTTCTCCAACATCATCTATTTTTATATATAACTGTATCTTTCCATATCTATCATATATATCAGAAAATCCTGCTTTTCCATGAACTCTTTTAGACATAAGTCTTCCAGCAACAGATACTTCTTTTCCTTCTAAATTATCATAATCATCTCTTATTTGTTCTGACGTATGTGATCTTTCAACCTTATATACATCAAAAGGATCTTTACCCTGTGCCTGAAGCGCTTCTAACTTTTGTCTTCTCTCTCTTAAGAGATCATTCATTTCAGCCTCAGCTTTTGCTTCAAGCTTTCTCCTTTTAATTTCGTCTTTTGTCAACTGCTTTTCTTCATTTGACATTACTACACCTCCAAATTATCTTGTTATGTCCAATATTTTGTATTTATTCACGCCATCTGGAACTTGAACTTCTACAACATCTCCAACTTTTTTGCCGATAAGAGAGCTACCTACTGGAGATTCATTTGATATCTTATTTTCCATAGGATCAGCCTCAGCGGAACCCACTATTGAAAATAAAACCTCTTCATCAAATTCATAATCCATTACTTTAACTTTTGATCCAACGCTCACAACATCGTTCTTAAGTTCGCTTTCATCTATAATTACGGCATTTTTAAGCATGTTCTCTATTTGAGCTATTTTTCCTTCGAGAAATGCCTGATCATTTTTAGCTTCATCATATTCAGAATTTTCACTTAGATCACCAAATGAAAGAGCTAATTTTATTTTTTCAGTTATTTCTTTTCTTTTAGTAGTTTTTAAATACTGTAATTCTTCTTCTAATTTTTTTACTCCTGAATAAGTAATGACATACTTTTTTCCATCACTCATTATAATTCTCCCCTTTACATAAGATTAAAGTCTAAACCCTCATAAATATATTGATTTAAGTTATTATAAAGCAGCACCTTATTATTGTCAATATTGATTTGTATATTACAATATATTTATTCCATTTTTAATTTTTAATTACAATATTTATAATAAATTTTGTTTGTATTCCTCTAAAATTTCTATTGCCTCTTCACTGGTCTTAGCTGTATTGATGTCACATTTAATCTCTGTACAGTTCTTTATTCCTTTTATGTACCAAGCTACTTGCTTTCTCATTTCTCGAACAACTCTGTTCTTATTATAATACTTTAGGGCTGTTTTATAATGCTTCATGCACATATCTATTTTTTCTGCATCACTTGGATGCGAATATGTTCCATTTTTTATATTTTCCCCTATTTGACTAAATATCCATGGATTTCCAAGCGCACCTCTTGCGATCATAATTCCATCACAGTTTGTTTCATTAACCAATCTAAGTCCAGCCTCTGGAGAAAATACATCTCCATTCCCTATTACAGGAATAGTTACATTATCTTTTACAGCTTTTATAATATTCC
Source organism: Clostridium guangxiense (assembly GCF_021043395.1). Lineage (GTDB taxonomy): Bacteria > Bacillota > Clostridia > Clostridiales > Clostridiaceae > Clostridium_S > Clostridium_S guangxiense. The sequence continues at coordinate 49,499 of NZ_JAJNKE010000027.1, read as the reverse complement.
AATCGGCCCTTCCCGTATACATTTGCACAGCTGTTCTCCCATGAACTGTTACAGCATCTGCACCAGCTTCTTCAATAATCTTTGCAAAATCAACTGCGTTTATACTATTTTCATCAAATGCCTTTCTAAACTTAACCGTAACTGGTTTAAAAGTAGCTTTTTTTACTTCTCTTACTATTTCAGCTGCCAATTTAGGATTTTTCATAAGTGCTGAACCTTCACCATTTTTTACTATCTTATGTGCTGGACATCCCATATTGATATCAATAATACATATTCTATTGTCTTTATTAAATATTTCGCATGATTTTGCCATAATAAGAGGTTCACTACCAAAAATTTGAACAGCAGCTGTACCCTCTTCTTCTGATATTCTAAATAGCTCTTCTGTTTTTTCGCTTCCGTAATATAGAGCTTTGGCACTTACCATTTCAGTGTAAGTAAGTCCGCATCCCATTTCTCTGCATATTTCTCTATAGGCAATATCTGTAACACCAGCCATAGGAGCTAAAAATACATTATTTTCAAACTCAAGCCCCGATATTTTCAAAAAATCACCTACTTCTATTTTTTTCATAAATTATTCTAAGTCCTTCAAGTGTAATAAAAGGATTAATAACATCAACTTTATCCGATTCTTCACTTATAAGTTTAGCGAGTCCTCCAGTTGCAACTACAAATGGCTTTTCTTCTCCTAGTTCAATAAGTTCTTTACTCATTTTTTCCACTATATATTCAACTTGACCTATATATCCATAGACAATGCCTGCTTGCATACTAGATATTGTATTTTTACAAATTAAACTAGGAGTCTTTATAAGCTCTACCCTAGGAAGCTTTGCAGCTTTTTGAAATAATGCTTCTGAAGATATTCTTACTCCTGGGCATATTACTCCACCTAGATAGTCACCGTTTTTTCTAACCGCACAAAATGTAGTAGCTGTTCCAAAATCTATTATTATAAGAGATCTTTTATATAATTCATGGGCAGCCACAGCATTAACTATTCTATCTGCCCCGACTTCTCTAGGATTATCATATTTTATATTTATTCCAGTTTTTACTCCAGGTCCTACTACTATTGGATAAATTTTAAAATACTTTCTTATCATATGTTCGAGAGAATACATTACATTAGGAACAACTGAAGAAATTATAGCACCTTCAACATCATCTGGATTAAGCTTATCATGGTGAAAAAGATTTAAAACCTGTATTCCATATTCGTCAGCTGTTCTTACAGACATTGTTGCGAGTCTCCATTCAGCTACAAGTTTTTTATCATCATATACTCCTAAAACTATATTTGTATTTCCAACATCTAAAACCAATATCACAATAATTTACACTCCTTAAAATAATCCAACTATCGAACCATCCTCAAATATATCCATTTTTTCAGCGGCTGGTATTTTAGGAAGTCCTGGCATAGTCATTATATTTCCTGTTTGCACTACTATAAATCCCGCTCCGTTAGATACCCTTACTTCTTTTACAGTTATTTTAAATCCTTCTGGCCTTCCTAAAAGTGATGGATTATCTGATAATGAATACTGCGTCTTTGCAACACATATAGGTAGTTTATCCAAATTAAACTTTTCTATTTCTTTTACTTGTTTTTCTGCTTGAGTTGTATATTCAACACTATCAGCACCATATATTTCTTTTGCTATTATATTCATTTTTTCTTTTATACTAAGCTTTTCATCATACAAGCATTTGAAATTGCTCTTCTCTTTTTCAAGTACATCTATTACTTGTTTTGCAAGTTCAAGTCCACCTTCTCCGCCTTTTTCCCATACTTCGGCAAGCGCAACTTTAACTCCTAGCTTACTGCAGAATTCCTTTATGTATTTAACTTCTTCATCACTATCACTTATAAATTTATTTATAGCAACAACTACAGGCACACCATACTTTTTAATGTTTTCAATTTGCTTTTCAAGATTTGAAATACCCTTTTTAAGAGCCTCAACATTAGGCGTATTTAATTCATTCTTAGCAACGCCTCCGTGGTGCTTAAGGGCTCTCATTGTTGCAACTATAACAACACAATCTGGGTTTAGATTGCCGTATCTACACTTTATATCCAGGAACTTTTCTGCTCCTAAATCCGCACCAAAACCTGCTTCTGTTACAGCATAATCTCCAAGTTTTAATGCCATTTTAGTAGCTAATATACTATTACATCCATGAGCTATATTAGCAAAAGGTCCTCCATGTATTATTGCTGGAGTATTTTCAAGTGTTTGAACCAAATTAGGCTTTATAGCATCTTTCATTAAAAGAGCCATTGCTCCTTGAACCCTTAAATCCTTACAATATACAGGATTTCCATCAAGGTCATAGGCTACAAGTATATTCCCCATTCTTTCCTTTAGATCCATAAGATTATTTGCAAGACATAATATTGCCATGATTTCAGATGCTACTGTAATCATAAACCCATCTTCTCTTGGGAATCCATTAACCTTTCCGCCAAGGCCTACAACTATACTTCTAAGTGCTCTATCATTCATATCCATGACTCTTTTAAACACAATTCTCCTTTGATCTATTCTCAAAGGATTTCCTTGATGAATATGATTATCTATAGCAGCACATAGTAAATTATTTGCTGAAGTTATAGCATGCATATCTCCTGTAAAGTGAAGATTAATATCATCCATTGGCACCACTTGCGCGTATCCACCGCCAGCTGCTCCACCCTTAATTCCAAATACAGGTCCAAGCGATGGTTCTCTTAATGCAATTACAGTGTTTTTATTCATTTTACACAATGCTTCACCAAGTCCAACAGTTACAGTTGATTTTCCTTCTCCCGCCGGAGTTGGATTTATAGCTGTTACAAGTATTAACTTTCCATCTTTTTTGTCCTTGTTTTTTTGTAAAACATCAAGTGATATCTTACATTTATATTTACCGTATAAGTCAATATCATCTTCTGTGAGTCCAATATTTTTAGCAATTTTAACTACAGGTTCCATTTTAGCTTCTTGAGCTATTTCAATATCAGTTTTCATAAATAAACACCGCCGTTATCCTAACAATATATATTTAACAGCGGAACCTCCCTTCGTTTTATAGCTTTATCAAAAATCACTTTTTAATTATATCACAATAAGTGTAAAAAAATAATGTTTCATCACATTAAATAAAATTTATAAATCTAAAGGGGTACATTTTAAAAATCCTAACAAATTTCAATAACTCACTGTGGTTCAAACAGATTGAAATTTCTAAGTCTTTTTAAAATGTACCCTCTAAAATTTATTAAATTGTTCTCTCAACACTATTTTTTCATCTACGAAAAATTTTTCTTCATTCTAATACGAAAAATGAATTTTATTTTTTAAAGTCCTATATTGCATTAACTGTTTTGGAATATCTCCTCAAACTCATCAGCTTCAATTTTTTCTTTTTCAAGAAGTGCTTTTGCCACACCATCAAGCTTTGACATGTTTTCCTTAAGTAACTTCTCAGCGCTCATGTATGCATCATCAATAAATTTTTTGATTTCGCTGTCAATTTTAGCTGCAATTTCCTCACTAAAGTTTCTATTTGTTCCAAGATCTCTTCCAAGAAATACTTCATCTTGATCTTTACCAAAGCTAATAGTACCAAGTTCTTCACTCATACCATATTCCATAACCATTTTTCTTGCAATACTTGTTGCTCTTTCTATGTCGCTCTTAGCTCCAGTACTTATATCTCCAATTACAAGTTTTTCTGCAACTCTTCCTCCAAGAAGACCAACCATCTCATCAAGAAGTTTGCTCTTAGACATATAAGAACTATCTTTCTCTGGAAGATGCATTGTATAACCACCAGCCATACCTCTAGGAATTATACTTACTTGATGAACAGGATCTCCATTTGGAAGTAATCTTCCTAAAACTGCATGACCTGCTTCATGATAAGCTGTAAGTTTTCTATCTTCTTCATCTATTACTCTACTCTTCTTTTCTGGTCCCATTATGACTCTTTTAACTGCTTCTTCAAGTTCAGTCATTCCTATTGAAGTTTTTTTATCTCTAACAGCTAAAAGTGCTGCTTCATTCATTAAGTTTTCAAGATCAGCTCCTGTAAAGCCAGGTGTACTTTTGGCAAGTACGTCAAGTTTAATATCAGGATCAAGTTTCTTATTCTTTGAATGAACTTTTAATACTGCTTCTCTGCCTTTAACATCTGGTGCACCTACAAAAACCTGTCTGTCAAATCTACCAGGTCTTAAAAGCGCATGATCAAGTATATCTGGTCTGTTAGTAGCTGCAATCACAATTATTCCTTCATTTACTCCAAAACCATCCATTTCAACAAGAAGTTGGTTAAGTGTCTGTTCTCTTTCATCATGACCACCACCAAGTCCTGCACCTCTCTGTCTACCTACAGCATCAATTTCATCTATGAAAACTATGCATGGAGCATTTTTCTTTGCCTGTTCAAATAAATCTCTTACTCTTGAAGCACCAACACCAACAAACATTTCAACAAAATCAGAACCAGATATGCTGAAAAATGGTCTTCCTGCTTCTCCAGAAACAGCTTTGGCAAGTAAAGTTTTTCCAGTTCCTGGTGGTCCTACTAAAAGAACACCTTTAGGTATCCTTGCACCCATTTCCATATATTTTTTAGGCTGCTTTAAAAAGTCAACTACTTCTTCAAGTTCTGCCTTTTCCTCATCGGCGCCTGCAACGTCTTCAAAGGTTATTCGCTTTTTCGTATCATTTGGTGATGTCATTTTAGCTTTACTCTTTCCAAAACCCATGACACCTTTTCCTCCACCACCTTGGGCTTGCTGCATAAACATAACCCAAAGTACTACCATCATTAATATGAGTAGTATATTGGGTATCCAGCTAAACCAAGCTGGAACATTTGTTGGAGGTACATAAGACTCTTCAACTTCTCCATTATTAGGATGATCTGAAAGAAATTGATCTAATCTTTCAAGTGGTACAACTGTTTCAAAAGTTCTTCCATCCTTTAGTTTTCCATCAACTGTCATCTTATCATCTTTCATTTGGAAGCTCTTTATATTATTCTGAGTATATTCTTTTTGAAATTCATTAAAACTTATTATATTGCTGCTTTTTCCTTGTTGAGACAACGCAAATATAGCTGCAATAAACAATATAATTGCTACAATCCAGACCGTAGCACTAGAAATTTTTTTCACTCTAGGCCCCCCTCTCTATGTATAGTTAGTTATTTTAAGATTGTATCACAACACATTTTTGTTTACAATAAAATATATATTAATTATTTATAAATTTCTTCCTTTAAAATACCTATGTAAGGCAAGTTTCTATACTTTTCAGCATAATCAAGTCCATATCCAACTAAAAAATAATCTGGAACTTCAAATCCTATATATTTTACATCTATATCAGCCTTCCTCCTTTCTGGCTTATTTAAAAGTGTTGTTATTTCTACACTATTTGGATTTTTAGCTCTAAGATATTTTTGAAGATATTTAAGAGTAATTCCTGAATCTATTATATCTTCTACTATTAATACATCTTTTCCTTCAACACTAGCATCTAAATCTTTTAATATTTTCACTACTCCTGATGAAGTTGTGGAATTACCATAACTTGATACTGACATAAAATCCATTGTACATGGAATATCTATTTCTTTAGCAAGATTAGCCATATACATTACTGAACCTTTTAGCACTCCTATAAGTATAAGATCTTTTCCTTTATAGTCTCTACTTATATTGTTACCAATTTCTTTAATTTTCTTACCTATTTGCTCCTCATCAATCAATATTTTTTCAATGTCTTCCCTCATTAGTTATCCTCTCTTTCAACTTTTATTTTTAAAATTGCTTTTGTTTTATCATCTATTTTGAAATCTTCACTTATTTTATGCCCTACAATCCATCCTATTTCTCCGTTAAAGCATACAAGTGGAATTTTTATCCTATCTTCACGTGGTATTTTAAGATTAATAAATATATCCTTAAGCTTTTTATAGCTTTTCATGCCAAGGGGCTTAAATTTATCACCATCAATTCTATATCTTATGTTTATACTTTTTCCTACCTTATCCACATCGAAATACTTCACATAATCATCTTGATTTAGTTTTACGCTAACTTTACTCTTTAGCAGCGTAAATTCGAATTTAAAACCACCAAACGATATTACATCTAAATTTTCTATGCTTGCCTCATATATTTTCTTACTATCCATAATATCATTTTCTTTAATTTCAAAACAAATATCTCCATAATTATTGCGTGCAACAATATTATTAGGGAGATCAACCTTTTTACCTGTTCCTATTTTTTCAATATGAATTACATCTGATATATGTTTTTTTTCAATATTATATACATTTCCAGTCAGCTCACTTATGGCTCTTCTTAGTATCCTTGACAAAATAGCTTCATGCTCACAAAAAGCTTCTTTTTTTATTATAATATTTTTCTTACCACGATAACAATAATTATTGTATTTTTTATCTGCAATTTTTTGCATATAGTCATTATCGATGCTTACAATATCACCTAATCTATTCAAGGATGCCACTACATCTTCATTAAAATTACTCATTATGTAAGGTATTAAATCTAATCTAATTTTATTCCTCGTATATAACCTCTCAAGATTTGTCTTGTCTATTCTTGGAGAAATCTCATTGTCAAAGCAGTACTTTTCTATCTCAGCTCTGCTTATATTTATAAGTGGTCTTACAAAGACTTCATCTCTTATTGGTTTTATACCTACCATCCCATCCAATCCAGTACCTCTTATTATCCTCATAAGGATTGTCTCAGCCCTATCATTGGCATTATGTGCAATTGCTATCTTATTTCCACAAAACTTTTTTCTTACTTCTTCAAAGAAATCGTACCTTGCTTCTCTTCCAGCAAGTTCACTAGATAATTTTTTTTCTTTAGCAAGTTTATTTACATCAATTCTTTTTACATAAAAATCTATATGTAGTTTTTTACAAAACGCTCTTACGAACCCTTCATCTTCATCGGCTTCTGCGCCCCTTAGGCAATGATTAACATGAGCTGCGCAGATTTCTATGCCAAACCTATCTTTAATAGAATTTAAAAGATGAAGAAGGCAAATAGAATCAGGGCCTCCAGAAACAGCGGCTACGACCCTATCTCCCTTATTAAACATAGAGTTTCTTTCTATAGTTTCTATAACCTTATTTATCAAAAATAACACTCCCACTTAACCAGAGTAGAGAGTACAGAGTACAGTGATAGATGATTTTCTGTTAACACAGAAAATCTTAAAACTTACTGCTAACATCATTTTGAGATAATGCACAATTGCATTCATTCAACATGCTTAACATCATCTTTTTATAATTTTAGGTTTCTCTGATGTAAGGAAGAGAAATCATCCTTCACTGTACTCTATACTCCGTACTCTTAATGTTTATAAATTACCTGTAAAACATCAAAAGTAGCTTTTAAAGTTTTCATGCACTTTCACGTATGCATATTGCTTTTTCATTATACCACAATTTTAAAAATTACTTTATACTTAATATAAATTATATACTTTATTTACTATTACAGTCATATCGTCTTCTGCCTTTCCATTGCAAAATTCTAAAGCTTTATTTATAATCACATCTGCAAGTTCTTTAGGTTTAGATCCGTCACATTTACTTAAAAAATCTACAATCCATTTAGCTTCGCCTGTATCTTCTTTCTTACAATCCATTACTCCATCACTTATCATAACTATTACATCCCCATTTTGTACATTTTTACTTGTAATTTGAATATCTGCTTTGTCTAGTACACCAATGGGTAATGTCTTTGAATTAATTACTTGAACCTTATTTTTACGCTTTATAAAGCTATTAACTCCACCAACCTTTAAAAAATCAGCATTACCAGAATAAAGGTCTACCTTGCATAGATCAACTGTTGAAAATTTTTCATCTTCATTAAATTTAAGGGTCATAATAGAATTAACAGCATTTATAGCCGTATTTTGATTAAGCCCTGCCATTGTAAACTTTTCTATTAAATCCACAACTGCTTTACTTTCACGCTGTGCCTGTGGTCCATATCCCATACCATCGCTTATTATCATCATATAGTTTCCATCTTTTGTCTTTCCAAAGCTATAACTATCTCCATTTTGTTTTTCACCATTCTTACAAACTCTACTAACATATGATGCTATATAATATTTAGGAGTTTCCTCAAATATTACAGTACATAAATTATTTTCAGGAGATATACTGCAGCCGTCATCTCCAACACACATAATTTTCTCTACTGATCTATTTATAATAGGCAGTACATCCTTAACACAAATTTGCCTTCCTCCGCATGCCGGCATAGTCATTTTTATCATTAATTTATCATTTTTAGAAGTTAGGCATATTAAGTCTTTAAACTCAACATTATTTTTGCTTAAAGCTTTTATTAGCTTTCTTTCCATATCACTATCAATTTTTAGTTCACTTTTAAATTCAGATAATATTTCTTTAATAGATCCTCCCATGTTATTTATCTGTGAGGACATAATTTCTCTTCCTTTGCTTAATTGCATTCTCCACATTTCACTGATAATATAATTATTAACTATATCTTCTGTATTTTTAATAAGTGCTGTTCTCTTTATACATTTCTTTTCTATCTCTTTAGGAATTTTGAATATATTATTTTGGTAGTTTTGGATAAGTTCTTCAAATCCTGCATAAGTATAATAAGTTTCCCTTTTCCAACATATACTTCTCATATTACAGCTTCCACATACCCTATCTGCAAGATTTTCAATGAGTCCACAGCTTTTAGTTTTAAGTGCAAGTTTATCATTATCTGCTAAATTATTTAGTATATTTGACATTGTAAACAAAACTTCAGAAAAACTATCAAGTCTATTCACAAAAATATTCTTTATTTTCTCAATATAATTATCATTTATAATTTCCTGCTTTTTATCCCAGCTAATTTCACTTCTAATTCTTTCATAAACCTTATCTGGTATTATTACAAATGCTGCACTGGTTAAAAAAACCTCTATAAAATTTAAATCTCCATGATCCTTACAATATAAAATTAATATACACAAAATAATAACATATGATGCTCCAGATACTAGCTTTCCTGATTCCTTAAAAATTCCTACTATTAATGCAGCTATACCAAATACACTTATATACACAAGCATATTATCTGTATTCATACCAACTATTGCACCCAAAGCTATACCAGATGCTGCTCCTACTGCACTTCCACTTACATATGCGAGAATTAGTATAAAAAGCATCGATAATGTGTTTCTTATTGATACACCAAAAAGTTCAGTTCCTTTAGTACCTGAAATGGCAATAGAAATCGTTATAGCCATGCTTATGATTTCTTCATTTGAAAAAAGATGTCTAGAATTAATATTATCGAAACATATAATACAGTAATTCAGAATATAATATAATGATACGGTACAAGCCACTTGTATTAAAGAAAATAAAATGGCAGACTCAATAGTTAAATTTAAAATTAAGAACTTAAAAATAGTAAATTCTATAAAAATAGTTGAAAACATAAAAATCAGTTTTTTAATCTTTGTTATTTTGCTTAATGTAAAGGATATAACCCCCATAATTAAAATAGATATTACATACATATGGAAATCCTTAAGTTCACTATGAATAGAAATATATCCAAGTGCAGATGAAATACACGATACCGTATCTATCTTTTTATCAAACTTAAAATTTAAAATTACAATTGTAAAAGCAATTCCAAACGGAGCCATAGAATCTACAATTACAACCCTACTTATAAAAAACGAACTCACTGCAAATAGTATAAGTTTTATCATGAATATTTTGTTTACATTATTAACTTTAGTATCTTTTTTATTTTCCTTAGCAACCCTCTCATAAGTTAATACATTGCTATCGTATTGCATTATAACATCCACCACCCATAACAAACAATTTAGGTTAATTATATCAAAGTGTTCTGGAAATGTTTGTCAATTGATGTTTATTCAAAAAGTTTTTTTAAGACATTTATCCCTACAATACTTATTTACTTATTTTTACTATATATAAAATACTATAAGTTTACATTATGACTAAACATGATTTTTTATTTTTGTATTTTACGTCTTTTTTTACAGTGCTGCATGTGAAATTTAGTATTTTAAAGTACATATACATAGATAGACAACTTGAAAGGTTAAAATGACTAATGCCAAATTAATCCTGTTAAACTGAAAGTTGACGCAATTCACAATGCACAATGCACAGTTCACAATGAAGGACGATTTTTCTCCGCTATGCTTCGAAAAATCCAAAAACTTAATATGCTCAAGGTGCTTAAAATATAGTGCTCAGCGAAACTGACACTATCAAGTTCTAAGATTTACCTGAGCGTAGCAAAAGGTAAATCTACCTTCATTGTGCATTGTGAACTGTGAATTGTGCATTGAGTTAAATTTTAATTTAACAGAATACATTTGGCACTTATAATTTCTATGTTTCAAGTTGTTCATATATATTGTGCTTCTAATTAAGGACATAAAAAAAGACTGTTTTATTCAAACAGTCTTTTGGTAGCGGAAATAGGACTTGAACCTACGACACTTCGGGTATGAACCGAATGCTCTAGCCAGCTGAGCTATTCCGCCATAATGGTTGCGGGGACAGGACTTGAACCTATGACCTTCGGGTTATGAGCCCGACGAGCTACCAACTGCTCCACCCCGCGATATGCTACTTGGTGCCGAAGACCGGAATCGAACCGGTACGATGTGATTAGCATCGCAGGATTTTAAGTCCTGTGCGTCTGCCAGTTCCGCCACTTCGGCATATAAAAACTAATGGTTGCGGGGACAGGACTTGAACCTATGACCTTCGGGTTATGAGCCCGACGAGCTACCAACTGCTCCACCCCGCGATATATTATTTGGTGCCGAAGACCGGAATCGAACCGGTACGATGTGATTAGCATCGCAGGATTTTAAGTCCTGTGCGTCTGCCAGTTCCGCCACTTCGGCATGTCACTCATCAGCGACAATATTTATTATATATGATACATAGACTATTGTCAACAACATTTTTAAACTTTTTTATTTATTTATTAAGAAACCCAAAAATTGTAAGTTTCAAGTTGTTCATCTATAGGAGCATGTGAAAAATATAGGTATTCTTTTTTACGAGCCGCTCATAAGGCTTTATGTGCTGTATAGTAAAACCTATAGAATACCTTTTTTCACATCCTCCTATATACATATATTAATTTAAGGCAAAATTTAAGAGGGTATTAAACCCTCTTAAATAGATATGCTTCCCTTTAAAAGCCATCTTAATTACTTGAATTTTTTCTATAACCTCTAGCTCTAGAATCTTGATGTTTCTTTAAATCCTGAAATTTTTCTTCACTGTCCTTTAAAAATTTTGATAATTTATCCTCAAAATTAACAGTTGGCTGTGGCTTACTTTTCTTTACCCAATCTATCTCAATTGGTCTTGCTGATTTCTTAGGTGCAGAAGCTTGTTTTATCGATAAACTTATTTTTCCATTGTCATCTACGGAAAGAACTTTAACTTTTACTTTATCCTTTTCCTTTAAATATTCTCTTATATCCTTAACAAATGAATCTGCCACCTCGGATATATGAACAAGTCCAGTTTTTCCATCTACTTCAACAAAAGCTCCAAAATTGGTGATATTAACAACAGTACCTTCTAAAATACTTCCTGCCTTTAAGGTCATATTAAAAAGACTCCTCCTTGATTTTATATTGTGTATGTTAATTATAATTTATTAAGCTATTTATTTTTTTCACTTGAATCCATTACAGGAGTTTCACCTTCTTTTATAAGACCCAATCTTTCCCTTGCGAGCTTTTCAGTATATTTATCAGTCTTAGTAAGTTTAATTTGATCCTGTAATTTTCTATTCTCACTGCTAAGCTTATCTACGGTTTCCTGTTTAGTCTTTATGTCATTTTTTATTCTTAACATAGTGAGTTCTTGATTAACAAATATATATCCTATATTTATAATAAAAACCATAAGTATTATAATTTTTAGTTTTGACTTTTTACTCATAAATAAAACTCTCCTCTAGAGTTAAAACTTAATACCCATATATACATTTTAAAAGCTTTTTTAGATTTATTCAAGCTATTTATTAACTAATTTTTATTTTTTATTTAAGAATATTGATTCAAAAATGAAAATTATAAAATTTACAATAATTCTAGTAAGTTTCATTAACTTTCTTATTATAGTATCAACAGCCTTTACATACCCACGGCTTATTACCTTAACATAAAAAATTATTCCTAATATCATAAATACATATACATAAATATTTATGTAAGCTTCATTTGTATACAATAAGAATGCAAATACAATAAATCCGCATAAAATAAGAAATATTATGTCTTGTATAAAAACCAAAATTCTATTTACTTTTTTTATATTTCTTATAACTCTATATAAATCAAAAAGTCCTGCGACTACAATTCCTGCTATGAAATTGCATAATAAAAAAACAAACTGATCATATATAGTCAAAATCATAATTTATTACCTATCTAAATAATCTTGACAAAATACTATCTTTATTATGCTTATCCTCATTGCTGTTATATACGCAGGAATTGACTACTCCAATTATAACTATATCTCCATTTTGTACATCCAATTTATTCATTTTAAGTTCTCTTCCTCTAATAACAAGTGAACCTACATTAGTATTAAGTATAATTTGCTCATCATTAAAGCTGACAACTTCACTCACACCTGTCAATAAAAGCTTTTTTCTATTTTCTATAGTCATAAGACTTTTCTTACTATTATCAGTATTTGATTCTTTTTTTGATTCCATACCAGATTACCTCCTATTCTACTTTTTAATATATATGTAGAATATTCGCAAGTTATAACCTAAATTTCTTCACCTGATATTACCTCATACATTTGTTTTGCTTCTTCTTTAAGTACATGGCTTGAAATATTTAAAATTTTAGCTTTTAATACCTTTGAAGCATATCTAATTTCTATTACATCTTCTTCTTTCACCTCTGTACTTGGTTTTGCAACCTTTCCATTTATAGATACTCTTCCACTTTCACAAGCTTCTTTAGCAACAGTTCTTCTTTTTATTATTCTTGAAATTTTCAAGTATTTATCTAGTCTCATTTTTTCCTCCCAATCGTTATTATATGATTTAAACAAATATTCAGTGAAACCATATTTAATTCAGTTTACAATACACAATGCGCAATAAAAAATAATTTTCTTTCATTTCACCATAGAAAATTTAAAATCTTATTAATGCTTATTCCAAACTTTTAAAATCACCTATATTTATTTCGTTCAGCAAAGCTGAGCATCATTAAGTTTTAAGATTTATCTGACTGTAAGAAGGATAATGGGCTCCGCCCAAACCTCGTGTATTTTTATGAGTGCCTATTTCTTGTTCTAGAAGGATAATGGGCTCCGCCCAAACCTCGTGTAGGATTATACTTAAAAATCCCGGATTAACCGGGATTTTTAATTTGTGCCTAAATTTATTATTTATTTACTCTCTCTTTAAATTCTTTTCCTGCTTTAAATACTGGTACAGTAGACGCTGGTATTGTTATTTCTTCTTTTGATCTTGGGTTTCTACCCTTTCTTTCAGCTCTTTCTCTAGTTTCAAAAGTTCCGAAACCAACTAATTGAACCTTTTCATTTTTCTCTAAAGATTCTTCAATACTTTCTATAAATGCTTTTAATGCTGTCTCTGCATCTTTCTTAGTTAAATTTCCTTTTTCTGCTATACTAGCTATTAATTCTGCTTTATTCACTTTTGTTACCTCCTTAAATTTTAAGAGTATGCTTAACTATACATTAGCATATTCTGCATTAATTATAAAAATCCTTCTTTCGAAAGATATTTTTATTAAATTTTGTCTTTTTCAATTGATTTGCTCTTATTCCAAAGATCATCCATTTGCTTTAATGTCATGTCCTCTAATCTCAAGTTATTATTACAAGCTTCGTTTTCTATGTACTCAAAGCGTTTTATAAATTTATCTATAGTATAATTTAATGCAAACTCACTATCAATGTCAAGAAATCTAGCAACATTTACTACAGAAAATATTAAATCTCCAACTTCTTCTAATATTCTATCCTTTTTGCTAGCATTATATTCATTTTTTACCTCATAAAACTCCTCTAAAACCTTGTTAAATACACCTTCAATGCTGTCCAAATCAAATCCAACTTTTGCAGCTTTCTTTTGAACCTTATCTGCCCTCATAAGTGCTGGCAAAATTTTAGGTACATGTTTTAATTCATCAGTATGAGATTTTAATCCTTGCTCATTTTTCTTTATTTCATCCCACTTTTTAATTACGTCTGAAGATGTTTCACAGTTTGAATCTCCAAATACATGGGGATGCCTATATATCATTTTACTGCATATACCAGATATTATATCATTGATATTATACATTCCTTCTTCTTTTCCAAGTTGAGCATGAAAAACTATCTGAAAAAGTACATCTCCAAGTTCTTCAATAACCATATTATCGTCATTTTTTTCAATAGCTTCAACAACTTCATAACTTTCCTCAATCATAGATTTCTTTATAGATTCATGCGTTTGTTCTCTATCCCATGGACAACCATCACTGCTTCTAAGCTTCTCCATAATATCAAGTAAGTCATAGAAATCTTTATTGTTTTCTACATCACGTGGTATATATATCGATGTCAAATAATCTATATCTCCCTGCCTATCAAGCTCATACAAAGGCATTGTGCGTATACTCTCTGTATCTTTTACTCCTGCGGCTCTTATAAAATATATTTCTGTATCATCTTTATAATACTCAAGCAGCGCTAATTTTACATCTGATGCAATAAACTTATTATACACTTGAGTTACTATTAGTCCTATTCTTTTATCTAAAATTTGATTTTTTATATCAAACGCGTCTATTATTTTAAGACCTCTAACTGGATCTATTTGAAGTCTTTCCATGACAACATCTATAAAACTTACTGCAGGAAGTACTTCTGCTTCTATGTTTTGTTTTTTACATAATTTTAATAATATCTCGACAGACTTTTCTGCAACAAGAGGATGCCCTGGGACCGCATAAACCACTTCTCCAGCTTCGGAATATCTTTTTATTATATCTTCAGCTATAGAACTATACACATCATCAAAGCTTTCACTTTTCTCATACTTTTCATCATAAGTTTGAAATGCTATGCCCATTTCTTTTAGATACTTTACTGTAGGATGTTTTTCTGTTCTTAGAATAACATTACTACTGCTTTTTAGCAGTTCTAAGGTACCAAAAGTAATTGCATCCTTCGATCCAGGTCCAAGTCCAACAATTTTAATCACTAAAACTTCTACCTCTTTTCCTTTATTTATCCTTTAACAAATCTTCGTTTAATATCGCTATAATTAAATACTCCAAAAACAATAATTAATATAAAATAAATTATAACACCTGAAAGCACAGATATGCCACAACTTATTATATTATTCATTGTTTTATTATAAACATACGTATAAATAAATACAACACTTATTATCATAATAATTGAGGCATAAGCAGGTTTTATTAAAATATCATAGTATTTAGGCTTAATTTTTAACTTTATACTGAACGCTGCTACATTTAATATAGTAGCAACAAAATATCCAATTATAGTCCCTATTACAGCTCCATAAACATTTATATTGGGTGATGGCACTAAATGTATAGTTATAAATACCTTAACCACACAGCCTATAAATAAATTTATTACAGGCAATAAATACTTTCCTACACCCTGCAATATCGCTGTAGTTGTTTGAAATAAAATTATAAATGGTATGCTAATACTTAAATATTTTAAAATATCGCTTCCTGCTGAGTGTCCTGGAAATATTAATCTCATTATTGGATTTGACATAAAAAATAGCCCTAAAAAAGATGGTATTGCTATTACCATTGACATTCTTAATGCTGTGTCAACTTTACTTATTAGTTGAAATTTTCTTTTTAAAATAAACGCTTCTGAAATCATTGGCACAATAGAGATACAAAGCGCCATTGATAATGTAAGAGGAACATTAACAAGCACAAATGCTTTTCCTGTAAGTTGTCCATATAGCTCAGTAGCCTGCCTATAATCAAATCCTGCTTTAAGCAAATTTTGAGGTACAAGAATAGAATCTAAAAGACTCATTATACTTCCTACTGCGGAACCAAGTGACACTGGAATAGCTATACATATTATTTTAGTTAAAATAGAACTATCATTTTTAATTTTTATTTTTCCCAATTGTTTTTCAGCTTTAATGTACTTGTAAAATAAATATATTCCAGCCATTATAGCTCCAAAAGTTGCCCCAAAAGCTGCTCCACCTGCCGAATACTCTACTCCTTTATTTAAAAATAGATATGCTAGTCCAACTCCTACAATTACCCTTCCAATTTGCTCTAGTATTTGAGATATAGCCGTAGGTGTCATATTCTGAAGTCCTTGAAAGAAGCCTCTAAATGGGCTTACTATAGATATAAATAGCGGTGCAAAAGCTATCCCCATCAGTGAATATAATGCATGGCTGTCCCAATTGAGAAATCTTACAAGTTCTTTAGAAAATGCTAAAAGGAATAGTGTAAATCCTCCTCCAAGCATAACCATAAGAATAATGGCTTTTCTAAGTATTAATATTATTCCCTCTGTATCTCCAACTGCATTTCTCTCTGAAACCATTTTAGACACAGCTACAGGTATTCCAGATGCTGCAGCAATAAAAAATGTATACAACGGATATGACATTTGGTAATATCCTATTCCATCATCACCTATAAGCATAACAAGGGGAAACCTAAAAAATAATCCCAAGAATTTCGCAATTATGCCTGCTATACCTAATATAAAAGTGCCTTTTATTAAAGATTGT
Source organism: Clostridium guangxiense (assembly GCF_021043395.1). GTDB lineage: Bacteria > Bacillota > Clostridia > Clostridiales > Clostridiaceae > Clostridium_S > Clostridium_S guangxiense. The sequence continues at coordinate 32,581 of NZ_JAJNKE010000027.1, read as the reverse complement.
TTTTTCATATTAAAATACCTCCAAAATTTCTATAAGTATTAATATTTAAATTTTAGAGGTATTATTACTATATTATATTATTGTTCCATTTGTTTTCCTAAAAATAGTGCTGCTGTTTCCGCCATTTTCTCTTCCATCTCTCCAAATTTTGCATCTTCATCCTTTGAAAAAATAACTACTGCACCCACAGCATCACCCTCTGCTATTATTGGAGCAGCAACTTGTGCCGTATATTTTCCTTCTGCCTCATCTTCATCATATAATGGCATTGGCTTTCCTTCCTCAGCCATATTAAATGACTTTCTTTCATCCATTAAGCTTTCAATTTCGTCGCTTACTCTCTTATCAACATATTCCTTTTTAGCTGATCCACTAACTGATATTATTGCATCTTTATCGCAAATTGCTACCATTTGCCCTATTGAAGAATTTAATGATTCTGCATACTCCTTTGCAAAATCGTTAAGCTCATTTATAGGTGAATATTTTTTTAAAATAACTCCCCCTTCTCTATCTGTAAATATTTCTAAAGGATCTCCTTCTCTTATCCTAAGAGTTCTTCTTATTTCCTTTGGTATTACAACTCTTCCAAGATCGTCTATACGTCTAACAATACCTGTTGCTTTCATCACTTGTTTCCCTCCTAAATTTTTTTTACATTTATAGTATCCAACTTATTTTGAAATTTTATGCATATATGCATAGTTTTCTTTATAAAAAAATCCATAGAAGTTACCTTCTATGGATTTTTTTATTTATAGATTTTTTTCGTATTTAGTTATCTTAGCCGCTTTTTTCCATTTAGTAATAGTATCTTGTAACTTAGTTTGTTGTTTTTGTTTTAAAAGAGTGCTCTTTATATCTGCTTTAACTTTATCAAATGCCTTTACAGGATACTCTGTTTTCTTTACACACTTTATTACATGCCATCCAAATTGAGTTTTAACTGGCTGACTAACTTCTCCAGCTTTTAATTTCCATGCTGCTGCCATAAAAGTTGCATCGTAATTTGTATCACCTTGTTGTATATCTCCTAAACTTCCACCCTTATCCTTTGAGCCAGTATCAGTGGATACCTCTTTAGCTATTTTAGCAAAATCTTCTCCATTTTTTATTCTTGTTTCAACCTTTTTAGCTTCATCTTCAGTTTTAAGTAAAATATGTGATACATTAATTGTGTTTGTTTTTTCTGTATAGCTGCTTTGATTCTTTTCATAATATGATTTTGCAGCTGAATCACTTATGCTTATTCCCTTATATATGTAATTTAGGACTTTTTGTTCTATTATACCGTTTTTCATTTGTTCTTTAAGCTCATCTTCTGTATAACCAGCCTGCTTTAATGCTGATTTCCACTCAGTATCTGTTTTATATTGTTTCTTAGCTGAATTATATTGAGACGTTACTTGTTTATTTAATTCCGAATCACTTGGCATTAACTTAAGCTCTTTTGCTTTCTGTAAAAATAACACTTCAGTTATTTTACTATCAAGCAATTGCCCTTTTTGCTGGTTTAATGCATTCATTGCTTCTTCATTACTTGTGTAATTAGTTCCATACTGCTGCTCAATACTTGCAATTACTCCAGATTGCTTTACAAGCTTGTCAATTTCTCCTTTTGTTACCTTTTCATCGTTTACTTTCGCTACCACTTGTTTTGAAATTCCTTCAGGTGTCTTTTCTATCATATCGCATCCGGCAGCTGAAAATACAAACATTCCTAGCATTAATGCACTTATGATCTTTTTAGCACTTTTCATAAATTTACCTCGCTTTTCTAATTATTTATTTAATTAAGTTTCATATTAATAACTTTATTATGCACAAATTTTATTTTATCATAAAATTACTTTGTTTCAACTATGGACTTCATATATTGTAAAAGTTCTTTTAATTTTTTTATCATCTCATCTCTTTTTATATTCTTCAAACTATACAATATTATCGGCTTTTCACCCATTTTAAACACAATTTCCTTGCTATAATTCTGAAGTAACCCTTTTATTAAACTTTCGTTAATTTTTTCATTATTTTCAAATTGAAGTTCTATTTGCGTATTCTTATCCTTCACTTCAAGTATTCCAAGGCTGCTTGCGATGCTTCTTAAATATGCTATATCTATAAGATTATTAACCGCCTCTGGTATATCTGAAAATCTATCTTGTAATTCTTCTTGAACCTCCATCATTTCATCGTATGAATCTATAGCTGCTATCTTCTTATAAATAGAGATTTTCTGAGTTTCATCTTGTATATATGAAGAAGGAATATATGCATCCACTTTAAGATCAACGGTTGATTCTACAGGTTCTTCATCTATTTCTCCCTTTATTTGCTTTATAGTATTTTCAAGCATTCTACAATACAAATCATATCCTACTGATGCCATATGACCATGCTGGGCAGAACCCATTATATTTCCTGCTCCTCTTATTTCGAGATCCTTCATAGCTATTTTAAATCCTGAACCAAGCTCTGTGAACTCTTTTATAGCTTTAAGCCTTTTTTCTGCAACTTCTGTTAAGATTTTATTTTTTCTATAAGTGAAGTAAGCATATGCCATTCTATTTGTTCTTCCAACTCTTCCTCTAAGTTGATAAAGCTGTGAAAGCCCCATTTTATCTGCATCATATATTATCATAGTATTTACATTTTGAATATCAATACCTGTCTCTATTATTGTTGTACATAGCAGTAAATCATATTCATTATTTCCAAATTCAATCATAACTTTTTCAAGTTCTCTTTCTGTCATCTGCCCATGCGCTATAGCAACTCTTGCTTCTGGTATCAATTTTGAAATATTAGAACTCATTTCCTTTATATTTTCAACCCTATTATAAACAAAAAATACCTGTCCTTTTCTGCTTATTTCTCTCATTACAGCATCTCTTATAAGCTGATCATTGTATTCAACTACATATGTCTGAACAGGGTATCTCTCCTCTGGTGCAGTTTCAATAACGCTTATATCTCTAACTCCAGTAAGCGACATATGAAGAGTTCTTGGAATAGGTGTCGCAGATAGAGTAAGTACATCTATATTCTTTTTAAACTGTTTTAATTTTTCCTTATGAGTCACTCCAAATCTTTGCTCCTCATCTATTATTAAAAGTCCTAAATCTTTAAATTTTATTTCCTTATTAAGTATCCTATGAGTTCCAATTATTATATCTACATTTCCTTCTTTAAGCGCCTTTAATGTAACTTTTTGCTGCGCAGCTGTTCTAAATCTGCTTATCATATCAACCTTAACTGGAAAATCTGAAAACCTTTTTACAAAGTTATTATAATGTTGTTCAGCTAAAATTGTGGTTGGAACTAAAAACGCTACCTGCTTACCATCCATTACACATTTAAATGCAGCTCTTATTGCCACTTCTGTTTTTCCATAACCAACATCGCCGCAAATTAATCTGTCCATTACCTTTCCAGTTTCCATGTCTTTTTTTATTTCTTCTATAGCAAACATTTGATCAGGAGTTTCATTGTAAGGAAATTCTTCTTCAAATTGCTTTTGCCAAACAGTATCCTTGGAAAATTTAAATCCATTTACCGTAGACCTTACTGCATACAATTTCACAAGTTCTTCAGCAATTTCATTTATTGATTTTCTTACTTTATTTTTAGCTTTATTCCACTCATTTCCGCCAAGTTTATTTACTTTAGGAGCCTTTCCTTCACTTCCAACATATTTTTGAACTAAATCAAGCTGTTCTACTGGAACATAAAGTTTATCATCTAAAGCATAGCTAAGTGTAAGATAGTCTTTTTTATGTCCTTGAACATCAAGCTGCTCTATTCCCTTAAATACACCTATTCCATGATTAACATGTACAACATAATCTCCTGGTTTAAGTTCAGTAAAACTCTTTATCTTGCTTACACCTTTTTGATTTTTTCTTGTTTTATTTTTTTTCTTCTTTTTAGACTCTCCAAATACCTCTTTATCTGCTATTAAACAAAGCTTAAGTTCAGGATATTCAAATCCCTTAAGCTGGCTGCCATACGTAACTACAACTTCACCACAATTTATTTCAGAAACATCATCCCGATATACACTTTCAATTTTTAAATCCCTTAAAGTATCAACCAACCTTTGCCCTCTAGCTTTAGTACCACTAAGTATTAATATTCTATAATTATTTTTCTTTTTTTCTTTTATATCATTTATTAAAAGTTCCATTTGCCCACGATAACTCAAAAGAGTAACTTCCTTGAAATAAAAGCTTTTGCTTGTTAAATTTTTATCAGTTGAATTTTCAAGAGAAAACATTTTCACAACTTTTTCTTCATTTAGCATAATCCATAGGTGATCTTTAGAAATAACCATATTACCTTGTCCTGGAAGTATATCACCTCTTTGTAAAAATCCATTATAATTCTCTTCAAATTCATAATAAGCACTTTCAATTTTGCCTCTACATCTTTCAAAATCATCTATAAAGATAACCGCATCTTTCATAAAATCAAAAAATGACGATGTGCTCTTAAAAAAGTAAGGCATAAAACTATCTATAGTTTCAAATCCACCTTTTTCTTTAAGACTTTCTAGATTATATTCAATAGTCTTTTTTAGCCTTTCTGCATTTTCTTTTTCATCTTTATTTAAAAATGCCTTTAATGAAGTTTGTAGTTCTTTTTCTATTTTTTCATATCCATATTTTATATTTTCATCTGGAAGCACTATTTCTTTTGCCGGAAAAATTTCTATTTTATTAACCTTTTCTATGCTTCTCTGAGATTCGGTATTAAAGCTTCTAATTGAATCGATCTCATCTCCAAAAAGTTCAATTCTGTATGGTACTACAGACGTTGGTGGGTATACATCAAGTATTCCTCCTCTTACAGAAAATTGACCTTTGGCATCTACGCATTCAACCCTATCATATCCCGATTGAACAAGTTTTGTTATAAAATCATCTAGATTTAAGTTTGCTCCAAGTGAAAGTTTAAAAGTATATTTTCTATATAAGTCTACTGGTATATATGTAGAAATTAAAGCTTCAGCACAGGTTACTATTATCTTCTTCCCTTTAGAAAGCATGTGCTTTATAACGTTTAACCTTTCCCATCTCAAATCACCAGATATTGCATATATATTGTAGAAAACTATCTCTTTAGTAGGAAAATAATAAACATTTGACATATACAAAGACAAATCTTCATATATTTTTTTAGCCTCAATATCACTATCTGTAATCACCAAAAATGGGCTATCTGTTTCTTCATACAGCCCGCTTATAAGATAGCTTTTTCCTGATTCGGAGATTCCACATAGCTCTATAGGGAACTCACGATTTTTTATATTAAGAACAGCATCTTGAAATCTCTTATCACTTTTCAAAGGCTGCATAAGCCCTTTAAGTCTCATCTTAACACCTCTAAATTTATTAAACTTCAATGCAATTAAATTTATTCATAGCACTTTCAACATCTTTGTCTATAATAAGTTCAACTGCATCGCAAGTTATTTTAAAAATTTTTTCCACTTTTTTCCTATCTTCATCACAAAAATGCCCAAGAACATGTTTTACAAGATCACCTTTAGGCTGTCCAACACCTATTTTCACCCTTGTAAATTCATCTGAAGATAAATTCTGTATAATATTTTTAATTCCATTATGCCCTCCAGCACTTCCCTTTCTTCTTATCCTAAACCTACCAACCTCAAAGCTTATATCATCATAAAGCACTATGATATTTTCCTTCTTTATTTTGTAAAAATTCACAGCTTCTACAACACTTTCTCCACTTAAATTCATGTATGTTGACGGCTTTAAAAGTATAACTTTATTTTCTCCTATATTTAAGCTTCCATACATTCCTTTAAACTTAGCTTTATTTATAGAAACATTGAACTTATCTGCTAAGGCATCTATTGCATCAAAACCAATGTTATGTCTAGTGTGTGCATACTCCTCTCCAATATTTCCAAGTCCAACTACTAAAAACATATTATTTATCACTACTTTCATTACTTAAATTATTAAATTTATTCTTTATTTTCAGATAATACAACTTCACACTTTATATATTTACCCTTTCTATATACTTTACATGGTATTTTATCTCCAATCTTTTTATCCTGAATTATATCTCTTATATCATCAATACTTGTTACTTTAACTCCATCTAGTTCAACTATTATATCATCTGCTTTTATTCCAGCCTTTGCGAGTCCACTTCCACTAACAACTGATTTTACGTAAGCTCCTTGAATTCCATTGTTTTTATCAGCAAGTGCTGTTCCTCCAACTACTCCAAGAAATGGCCTTGTTACTTTTCCATTCTTTATAATTTCATCTATTATTTTTTTTGCTTCATTTACTGATATTGCAACACTCATGCCAGAATCAGCATATTTATCTCCAAGTTTAAGACTATTTATTCCTATTACTTCTCCGTTTTCATTGCATAACGCTCCACCGCTGTTACCTTGATTTATTACCGCATCTGTTTCAATAATTTTATATTTTGAAATCTCCCCATTTGTATCGTCTGGCAAATTTATATCTTTATTTATAGCACTTATAACACCTGATGTAACAGAGCCTTGAAATTCTTGTCCTAAGGGATTTCCAATAGCAATAGCACTATCTCCAATCTTAATCTTTGAAGAATCTCCAAATACTGCTGCAGGCAAATTACGTGAATCTATTTTAATTATAGCTAAATCAGACAAATTATCATATCCAATGAGTTTAGCCTTAAATACATTACCGTTTTTTCCATTAGGCAATTTAACAGTTATAGCACTTTGATCTTGTATAACATGGTAATTAGTTACAATATACCCATCTGACCTTATTATTATTCCAGAACCTACATACTCTTGGCTTTTTCCATCAAATCCATTTAAACTATTTTTTACTCCAACAACTGACGGTCCTACTTCCTGTGCAACTTTATTTATTGAATTTTCAGTTACCGAAGTATCACTATTAGTATTATTGCTACTTAACGCTTTCTTTTTCTGAAATATTGGAGTATTGCTTTTCACCAAAGAATCTGAGTACTTAACATTAACAATATACGCAGCCGTAACAGCACCAGAAATAGACGCAACAGCTATCATAAAAACAAATTTTAGTGCTGATCTTAACCTAGTCTTATTTCTGTTTTTCTTGAACTTAATTTGACCCAAACTGCTATCGCTGTCTTCTATATTCACTTCTCTCCAGTCAACATCCTTTATTTCATTATCATCGTTTGGCAATTAGTGCACCCCCATATAGGATTATTTATTATATTATAAGCTTAGTAGTTTAAAGAATTATGAATAAATTATTATAATTCAATAAATTAAGTTACTAATTTAAGTGAAAAAGTAAACTCAACTCCGCCCTCTTTTTTATTTTCAACATGTATATCCTCACCATGTTGTGTAAGTATACTTCTTACAATAGGAAGTCCAAGACCAGTACTCATCTTAGTAGTACGTGATTTATCTGATTTATAAAATCTATTCCATATATGCTTAAAATCCTCTTCATTAATTTGGGGACCATTATTATAAATTGATATATATGCTTTATTTGACTTTCCTCTTGTGGTTATTACTACTTTTCCATCATCATTTACATACTTTATAGCATTATCTATAAGATTAGTTAAAACTTGATTTATTCTGTCTTCATCACCTAAAACATACAAGGCATCAGAATTAAAGCATACATCAACCTTTAGTTTCTTTTCATTTATTTTTGTTTCAAATTTAATTACAGTATTCTTTATCATCTCATTAATATTTAATTTTACAATATTTAATTTTAAATGCCCAGCCTCCATAGAAGATAAATCAAGTAAATCATTTACAAGCCTTGTAAGCCTATTTATTTCATCATAAGTTAAAGATAAATAATATTTTTCTCTGTCCTGAGGTATTATTCCATCAAGTATACCGCCAATAAATCCTTTTATAGAGGTTATAGGTGATCTAATCTCATGAGATACATTTGATATAAATTCTCTTCTATTATTTTCTACTTTTTCAAGAGAATCTGCCATAAAATTAAAGGATTCCGCAAGTTCACCTATTTCATCATCTGATTCAATACCTACCCTTTTGTCAACTTCACCTTTTGCTATTTTTCTTGCAACACTATTAATTTCTCCTAAAGGTTTAATTATAATTTTTTGAGAAAAATAATAAATTACAAAGCATGCTGCGATTATTGCCAATATAGCTGATATCCATATTATTATATATACTCTTCTAAGTGGATGCTTAATGTCAGTAACGGAGGTATTTATCATTATAATTCCTTCAAATGTACCATTATAAGTTATAGGAATTTCATAAGTATGAACAGCTTTGTCAAATATCCCGTTATAGACATTAGTATTCTCCACCATTTTACCGCTTTTTATATCCTTTATATCCTTACTTACAATTTGCTTTCCTATCAATTTATCATACTGGGGATTGGATGTTGCATGAATATAACCATACATATCCATAATAAACATATCTGCTTTTATATCTGCACTTAAGTATCCTGATAACTCTTCAAGAGTATCATTGGTTCTTTCCTGTGATATATTGCCTGCAAAATATTGAAGGGCTACGGTCCTCACAAATTGAGATTGGCTTACTATTTGATTTCTTCTTTGAGTTAAGTAGTAATTTTGAAACCAAAATGATAAAATAGCTGAAGTCACTACAAAACTAAGTGAAATAATTATGGTAAAGGCTGCTATCATTTTAGAAAACAATCCATTTTTCATGCTACTTAACCTCAAATTTGTATCCTACACCCCACACAGTTTCTATCTGCCAGTTGGCTCCACCCTTTAACTTTTCTCTTAGTCTCTTTACATGTACATCAACAGTTCTTGAATCTCCCGGATAATCATAACCCCAAACCTCACAGAGTAACTGCTCCCTTGTAAAAACTTTATTTTTATTGTTAGCAAGGTAAAATAAAAGTTCAAACTCTTTAGGAGGCATCTTTATTTCTTCGCCCTTATAAATTACAGTATAAGAACTCATATCTATTTTTAAATCTTCAAAACTTAATTCGTTTTTTGATACATCTTCCATGCTCGTTCTTCTAAGCACTGCTTTTACTCTTGCTATAAGTTCTTTAGGTTCAAATGGCTTAACTATGTAATCATCGGCTCCAAGTTCAAGTGCAAGGACTTTGTCAAATGTCTCTCCTTTTGCAGTAAGCATTATAACTGGAGTGTTAAATTCTTTTCTTATCCATTTAAGTACATCTACTCCATCTATTTTAGGCAGCATTATATCCAAAAGCACTATATCTGGCTTATATTCTAAAAAGTTATCCTCAGCTTCTTTTCCATCATTACATACTCTAGTTGAATATCCACTGCTGTCAAGGTATAGCTTTATTACTTCACTTATATTTTCGTCATCATCGACTATTAGTACCTTACCTAATGTATTATCCATATACTCACTCCAAACTCCAAATATTATATAATTATAATTTAGCACACTTTTTTAATTAAATCATCATCATTATACATTATTAACTAAAAAAGCGGTTTAAAACCGCCTTTTTTATTAAATAAGCCAATAATTGATTGCATAAGTTAATACCCAAAATTCCATAGGAACGGAGAAACTTTTTCCTTACACTACCGTGAAAGCGAAGTAATAGTGATGAAAAAACAGTTTAAATAGAGCTTTATAAATCTTAGGTGATAAATCATTGTTACTTCGCAGTTTTTATTCCTCTTGAAAAATTTTGCTTACTGATATGTCTTCATATATTCTTCTTATAGCTTCAGCAAATATAGGTGCTACAGATAAAACTTTTATTTTATCTATTTTTTTCTCAGCTTCAACAGGAATCGTATTTAACGTTACAATTTCCTTTATTGGAGAGTTTTCTAATCTTTCAATTGCCGGTCCTGACAAAACTCCGTGGGTACAGCAAGCATAAACTTCTTTTGCCCCCATTTTAAGAAGAGCTTCTGCTGCATTTACAATTGAACCAGCAGTATCTATCATATCATCAACAAGTATTACCTTCTTATTTTTAACGTCACCTATTATGCTCATTACTTCTGAAACATTAGGCTTAGGTCTTCTTTTATCTATTATAGCTATAGGTATATGAAGTTTTTCTGCAAACTTCCTTGTTCTTTTTACCCCTCCTATATCTGGTGAAACAGCAATAACATCTTCACAACCAAGATTTAGATTCTTAAAATATTTAGCTATTATAGGAACTCCTTCGAGATGATCAACAGGTATATCGAAAAAGCCCTGTATTTGAGGGGCATGTAAATCCATGGTAAGAACTCTGTCTGCACCTGCGGTATGAATTAAATCAGCCATTAATTTAGCTGTAATCGGCTGTCTTGCTTTAGCCTTTCTATCTTGCCTTGCATATGAATAGTGAGGAATAACAGCTGTAATTCTTCCTGCCGATGCTCTTTTAAATGCATCAAGCATAATTAGAAGTTCCATAATATTATCATTAACTGGCTCACATAAAGTTTGAACCAAAAACAAATCTGTTCCTCTTACAGTTTCATTAATATCAACAGACGTTTCTCCATTGCTAAATTTAGACACTTTAGAATCTCCAACACTAACTCCAATTATGTCCGCAATATCATGTGCTAACTCAGGATAAGAATTTCCTGTAAAAATTTTTATATTTTTTCCATGGTTTATCATTTATAAAAATTCCTCCCTAACTTTATTTACTTAATCCCTTTTTTTTAGTCCATCCTTCTTTTACTACTTGTCTTGCTCTAGCAATTGCAAACGCTCCCTCTGGAACCTTATCTGTTATAGTTGACCCAGCAGCAATATATGTATTATCTTCTACAGTAACTGGAGATACTAAATTTGTGTTGCAACCTATAAATGAGTGATTTCCTATAATAGTTTTATGTTTTTCTTTTCCGTCATAATTTACAACTACGGTTCCGCATCCAAAGTTACAATTTCCACCTACTTCTGCATCCCCTATATATGTCAAGTGTGATACCTTAGTACCATCTCCTATTGTAGACTTTTTGATTTCAACAAAATCACCAATTCTAACATTATTTCCAACTTTGCTTTCTGGTCTTATGTACGCATAAGGTCCAACTGTTGTATTTTCTCCAACATGGCTGTCAAGTATTACTGAGCTTTGAATTGTTACACCTTTTTCAATAACACTATTATCTATTCTAGAATTAGGATATAATGTACAATTTCCTTTAATAACTGTATTACCTTCAAGAACGTTACCAGGATATATTATGGTATCTGAACCAATTTCAACATCTAGTCCTATATATGTATTATTCGGATCTATAATTGTAACTCCATTTTCCATATGAAAATTATTTATTCTTTTTTTCATTATTTGAGCAACTTCTGAAAGCTGTACTCTTGAATTTATACCCAAAGTTTGTTCAAATGGAACTGAAATGGCTCCTACCTTTTTTCCTTGGCTTTCTAAAATTTCTATAACATCAGTTAAATAATATTCACCCTGAGCGTTATTATTATTTATTTTATCCAAATTATTAAGAAGATTTTCAATATCAAAACAATACATCGCAGAGTTTATCTCTTTAACACAAAGTTCTTCTTCATTGCAATCCTTATGTTCTACTATTTTCTTTAAAGAACCATCTTTATTTCTTATTATCCTACCATATCCTTCCGGATCATCTACTATAGAAGTCAAGACAGTAGCTGCATATCCACCAACCTCATGAAATTCAAGGGTCTTCTTTACAGTACTTTCCGTAATTAAAGGAGCATCACCTGTAAATATAGCAACAGTACCTTTTTTTCCTTTCAAAAACTCCCTAGCACATTTGACCGCATCGCCTGTCCCTAATTGTTCCTTTTGAAAAGAATAAGATACATTTTGCTTTTTTGTTGCTTCCTCTACCAGTTCTGCTCCTTTTCCTATTATTACATTTACATCATCTATTCCAGATTTTTTCATAGTATCTATAACTATATTAACCATTTCTTTACCACATACTTTATGCAGCACCTTAGGCAAATCTGATTTCATTCTTTTGCCTTTACCTGCTGCTAATATCAACGCACAATTATACATTTTAACATCGTTCAGCTTACACAGCTAACGATTTTCAACTCCCTTCACATACTATATATGTTGAAACTACATAAAAGTTTTAAACATTGTATTTTTTCTATATAAATATAATAAAACCTTTAAACAAGTTTTATTATATTTTATTGTAAACATAATTTCAATAGTGTAATATTTCAAAAAAATAAAAAGGAGTTCTTAAACTCCTTTTTATTTTATTCCTCTGTTTCTGTTTTTGTTTCTTCTTCATTCTTTACTTTTTCATATTCTTCCAATATTGCTGTCTGAATCTTTTCTCTAGTCAATGTGTTTATTGGATGAGCTATATCCTTAAACTCACCATCAGGTGTCTTTCTGCTAGGCATAGCAATAAAGAGACCATTTTGTCCTTCAATAACTTTTATATCATGAACAACAAATTCATTATCAAAAGTTACTGAAACAATTGCCTTCATTTTTCCTTCTGAAGTAATTTTTCTTATTCTTACATCTGTAATCTGCATACAATACACCTCCAAAGATGCTTTACCTTTATGATTTAAATATAATATTCTCTATAACTTATGTTTTTCCTTCTAATTTTTTTAAAAAAAATTAAATTTTTTGAAAATTTTATTATTTATGTTCTGGTGAAGGCTCAACAATTGGAAAATTATCCTCTGAGATGCCTTTAAATTGAACCATTGAATAATAATCCTGAACTAATTTTTGAGGGTTTTCCATATTATCTACAAGTACACCTGTTCCCACTAGTTCACTATCAAATTCTTTAAGTAAATCTGCTATTCCAAATGCTGTCCCTCCAGCTTTCATAAGATCATCTATAAATATACATTTGCTTCCTTTATTCATGCACATTCTAGATAAAGACATGCTTTGAATTCTTTTAGATGAACCTGTTACATAATTTATAGTAACAACTGGTCCCTCTGTGACCTTGTTACCTCTTCTAACAACAACAAGTTGAACTCCCAAAAGCTTCGCAACCTCATACGCAAGAGGAATACCTTTTGTTTCAACTGTAACAACATAATCAATGTCAATATGATTAAATTGTTTAGCAAGTATCAATCCAGCTGAGCGTATTATTTTAGGATCAGACATTATATCTGTCATGTATAAAAAGTTCCCTGGTATTATTCTCTCCTTTTGTCTCAAAATTAAACATAAACTTGTTATAAATCGTTCAACTTCTTCATCAGATATATCACAGATATATCTGACTCCCCCTGCTGCTCCGGAAATTGTTTCTACTTTTCCACATTTTAGTCTTTCCATTGCATCTCTTACTATCACAATATCTTCACTTATAGTAGACTTTGCTGCATTAAACTTTTCAGTAAATGTATTTAGATTAATGATAGTATTTGGATTTTCTATTAAAATTTTAGTTATAGCTGAAACTCTATTATTTCTGCTGAACTTTTCCATTTTACCACCTGTTCTATTTAAATTCTGTATACGAACTATAGCAAATTATTTTTTGCTATTATTCATATTTTATTCTTATTTCTATTGTTAAGCAATAGTTATATTTAAAACTTTAAACTTTTTTTGAATTTATGTATTGTTTTTATGCATATTCGTATATAATTAAAACTGAATACCATATGAAACTACTGAGAATTTTTAAATTGACTATAATATTTTTGGTAACATTTAATTTTGTCAAATTATAGAGTAAAGAGTACAGAGTAGAGAGTAGAGTGAAGGATGATTTTCTGTTACCACAGAAAATCTTAAAACTTAATGCTTTTGCCAATTTTTTCAAATCGCTTTGCTTATGTTTGCTAAGCTTCATTGTGTTTTAATAATTAAAGATTTTTCATAGTAAAACGTAGAAAAATCCACCTTCACTCCACTCTTTGCTCTCTACTCTCTACTCTTAATCTTTACAAGTTACCTGTATAAAACTATTAAATTGGCAGTTTCAACCTTTCAGGTAACATCTATATTATAAATATTAGGAGTGAATGGCTTATGTCTTTTAATTTTAAACATGATTCAAATAAAAAAATCCACTTTATAGGAATAGGTGGAGTTAGTATGAGTGGTCTTGCTGAAATCCTACTTGAGCACAATTATAAAGTTTCTGGTTCTGATGCAAAAAAATCCCTTGCTACAGATAAACTAGAAAAAAATGGTGCTGAAATATATATAGGTCATAACAGCAGTAATATAAATAATGTAGATCTTATAGTGTATACTGCTGCAATACCTAATGATAATCCTGAATTAATACGTGCAAAAGAATTGAACATCCCCCTTGTAACCAGGGCTGAATTTCTAGGCACCCTAATGAAAGATCATAAATTTAACGTTGCAGTATCTGGAACTCACGGAAAAACGACTACAACATCTATAATTTCCCACATAGTATTAAAAGCAAATCTCGATCCAACAATTTTGGTAGGAGGAGATTTAGATATAATAGGTGGAAATGTACGTGCTGGCAAAAGTGATTATTTTATTACAGAAGCCTGTGAATATAAAGCATCCTTCCTTCAATTTTTCCCTTATATAGGTGTCATATTGGATATTGATGCTGATCACCTTGATTACTATAAGGATATAGATGATATTGAGAGGACTTTTACAAAGTTCTCAAATTTAATACCTGAAGATGGATATTTGATAGCAAATTATGATGATGAAAGAACCGCTCGTGTTGCCTCAAAAGCAAAATGCAATATAGTGTCTTATGGTATAGAAAATGGTAAAATAACTGCTAAAAATATAGGTTATGATGATCATGGCTGTGCAGTATTTGATGTTTACAATGGAAATAAATTTTTATTTAATATAAGATTAAATATACCTGGTAAACACAATATTTTAAATACCCTTGCAAGTATAGCTACTGCTCTTGTACTTGACATTGATGCTAATTCAATAATAGCTGGAATTCAAAGTTTCAATGGTACTCACAGACGTTTTGAAATAAAGGGCACCAAGGATGGTGTTACAGTTATAGATGATTATGCACATCATCCAACTGAAATAAAGGCTACACTTGCAGCTGCACAAAATTATCCTCATGAAAGAATATTCTGTGTTTTTCAACCTCATACTTATTCAAGAACTCAAAGTTTATTTAATGAATTTGCTAATGCATTTTCAAATGTTGATGCATTAGTTTTAGCAGATATATATGCAGCAAGAGAAAAAGATACAGGTGTTGTGAGCTCCAATATGCTTGGAGACGAGATAAGAAAAAATGGTGTTCCATGTAAAAACCTCCACAGTTTTGATGATATAGTAACTTATCTCAAAGGAAATTTAACTGAAGGAGACGTTCTATTCACAATAGGGGCAGGAGACGTGTACAAAGTAGGCGAGATGTTCTTAGAACAGAAGTAATAACTCTAAAGAGAGATTCAATCGTAATTTTTAAATACTGCGAACTAAATCAATGCACAATGCACAGTTCACAATGAAGGATGATTTTCTTCCGTTTCACTACAGAAAATATAAAACTTGTTGCTGACGCCATTTCAAAATAATACCTTGCTATGTTCGTTCAGCTAGCTGAACATCATACTGAGTTTTTTATATAACTATAGATTTATCTGACGTAAGGAGGATAAATCAACCTTCATTGTGCATTGATTAAATTATTTCGCAGTCTTTTTAAATTGCATATCAAATATATAGTTAAACTAGCTCCAAAATATTACCGTGGCAGCCTTGTTACTTTATCTATGCGGTTTATGTGTATTGACACAGCAATTACGCTGGATAGAATTACAATAAAATAGTCAAATAGTCCCCAAATTACTTCTAATGATAATCCTAAAATTCCAACGCCATAATCATTTGGATTGCTAGTGTGAATAAACGATATGGACAAAAATATTCTCCAATATATTATGTAAGTTATAGATATCAAAAAAACATTTATTATACTTTTGTTTAAAAATATAATACTTGTTATTATGCAAAATGCCGTAAAAAGAATAAGACTTAAAGATAATACTATAATATCTTTAAACATATACGTATATGCTGTAATTAAATCTATTTTAATTCTACTAATAAGTGCATATATAATACTCAATAATTGACTCTTGATAATGGTCATTAATAATTTTGAGTGTATTTTCATATTGTCGTCCACCTTTCTTATTAACATACTTCTCTCTAATTTTATGTATAACTTGTCCATTATCGAATTGCAGAAAAATCATCCTATACCTTATTTAATTTTAAAATGTGATCATTGAAATAAACAATTTGACACCAGCATAAGTTTTAGATTTTCTTACACTTAAGAAAATCATCCTTTAAATAAAGTCCAATAAATCTTAGTCCTAATTTCAAAAAAACTTAGAACTTTCAATATGCCTAAGTGAAACAAGTTATTGAAAGTTCTTAGATTCTCTTGAAATTCAGGCTTTAGATTTATAAACTTTATTTAACGTACTGAAAAAAGTTAATGCGCATGATTTTTTTTATTTTCATTTACTCCTCTTGTTGGCACAGTAGATACAACAAATCCTATAAATATTGAAACTAATGCTGGAGCTGCTATATTAAGATATCCAACATATCTTGTTCTATATAGTATAAAGGCAGCCAGACCTGTTATAACAGTTGAAACCACAAAAATATATATAACAAACTTACCAAAGGAACTGATAAATTTTTCATATATTTTATGTCTTGTAGGACCACTTATTACACTTCTAAATATAAAATACGATGCAAAAATAAGGACTATATCAACTACTGCTGAAATCAAAAAATTCGTCATAAAAAACACTCCCTACCTATAATTTTAATAAAACCAAACACTATAAATCTATTACATTTTGCTTCCTAAAATACCGATATAAAGCCAACCTGCAAAATATATTTTAAAAACCATAATATATAGACTTCAGTGAATCACTTATAGTTTACCCTTAATAAGCTTTTTTAAACAAAAATGCGAAGTAACATTGCTTCGTCACATTAAAAAGATTCCATAAATCTAAGGTAAAAAAATCATAAAATCCTAAGATATTTCAATAACTCGCTATAGCTTATACAAATTGAAATATCTAAATATTTTATGATTTTTTTACTAAGATTTGTTAGAATTTTTTTAAACCGTTCCTTCAGCAATGTTACTTCGCATCTACTGTTAACTAATTTGGTCGGGGTGACAAGAGTTGAACTTGCGACATCATGCTCCCGAAGCATGCGCGCTACCACTGCGCTACACCCCGTGAAATTACTTTTGAATAAAACAATAAAACCTCATATAATATGAGGTTTTATACTGGTCGGGGTGACAGGGATTGAACCTGCGACCTCATGGTCCCAAACCACGCGCGCTCCCATCTGCGCCACACCCCGCAAACATGTACTATTATACACAAACTTTAATAAAAAATCAATAGTAAATTTAAAAAAGTGCACAATTCACAGTTCACTGTGAACTGTGCACTAATTCAACTGTTAATTAGGCTTGTACATAAAATATTGAAAAGCAGTAAATTGATCTGTATCAACAAGTAATATATCTCTTTTATGAAGCCCGTCATTAAAAATACTTCTTTGATTATCAACTATATAGGCCCATGAATGATCATTATCATTAACCCATTTTACAAAAGTATATGTGTGATTAGGATACCCTGTCGAATCATTTTTAGTAAAAGCCTGATCTCCTGAAATCAAATTATCCTTATTATAATCCTTTTTCCATCCATAGCTTGTAAGCAAATCGCTAAATTTGTGAGTATTACAAACCCAAGTAGGTATAGCAAATCCAACTCTTCTATAAGATTCACTAGCAAAATAAACGCACGTATTTGTTTCGCTATTGCCATTAAGCTTTGCTGCTGCATCTTCAACAGAATCTCTATTTGCTTTACTTGCCATTAAATAATTAAGATGACTTATTTGTAGAGCAGATTGATTTCTTGTCCCATTGCTTGCAGATGTTATTTGATATGGTGTTACATTCAAATTTAAATTAACACTCACATTTGTTCCATTCAACGTACCTGTAAAAGTATATGTTCCAACGATACTCGTATCAATACTATTATTATTCCACTGAACATCCCATTGCTTGGTGGTTCCATCAGGCATCTTAGCCTGAACCTCATTTGGAAGAGTATAATCATTAAATTGCATAACTGAAATGTTTATATTATCCGCAGATACTGGCAAATCTTGCGTCTTAAAATCCATTGTAACATCACTTTTTAGATTAGAACCATCTTGAGATTTTAAATTCTTTGAAATAACAATTGAATATTCTTTACTAGGTGCATAATCATTTACTGGAATTATGTTTATACAACTTGGATCAGACTGTTGAATATGTAAGTTTATTTGAAAAGAATTGCCAGTATCTTTTTCAATAACTTTAATTATGTCATTAGTAACCGTAGAAAAATTTACAGGTTTTGACAATTTAATAGTCCATATTTTATTAAGAGCTACACCTGTCTTTTCATCAATCTTATTAACTTCAGTTGCATTTGAAGAACTTGTTGTTTGTTGAACTGAAGTATCAGAGCTAGTTTGTCCACTATTTGTTTCTGCAAAAATAAGTTTTCCAGCTGGTAATACCTGAATTAAAACAACTATCGCTGCACATAGAAGTATCTTTTTTACAACATCTTTCACTACTATTTCCCCCTTAAATTATTACAATTATTTCAACTAAGCTATTTATTTGCCTATAATAATAAATTTTATAACAATAAATTTTTTTTGTCTATCTTTAAAATAATATTTTGCAAAATAGATACATATAAAATTGGATATACTAAAAATAAGACTATATCTAAAAGAATATTGTTAATAGACTTTAACATATAATATCAACACTTTTAAAACACAGTTCAAAATAAAGGAGTGATTATCTTGATTGACAAATATACAGAGCTATTTAAATCTTTAGTTGACTCTTATTATTCAGATACCTTTGATTCTTTCGTTTACCATGTGCTTTCAGATGATTCTGTGAACAAAGAGGAGCTTGCTAAAGTAATATCATCTTTATGTGGAACAAATATAAAATTTACTACTATAGATGAATTTACTGATGCTTTGAAAAAAGCAATTAAAAACTATAATCCAGATATAAAGCTTGTTGAAAAAATAAAGGATTGTTCTACTAAGTGTACAAATGATGGTGAAGAAACTGCATGTCAAAAATCTTGCCCATTTGATGCTATACTATTAGATAAACAAAAGCAAAACACATACATAGATGCTGACTTATGCACAGATTGTGGAAAATGCGTAGAAGTTTGTCCGTCAGATTCTTTATTAGACAAAACCGAATTTCTACCAATTCTTGAACTAATGAAGAATAATAAGACTGTAATTGCTGCAGTAGCCCCAGCAATTGCAGGTCAATTTGGCGAAAATGTAACTCTTGATAAATTACGAGCTGCATTTAAGAAAATTGGATTTTCTGACATGGTTGAGGTTGCTTTTTTTGCTGATATGCTTACTTTAAAAGAAGCTGTTGAATTCGATGAACATGTAAATTCAAAAGACGACCTACTTATAACCTCATGTTGTTGTCCTATATGGGTTGGAATGGTAAAAAGAGCCTATAAAGATTTAGTTAAATACGTATCTCCATCAGTTTCTCCAATGATTGCTTCTGGTAGAGTAATAAAAGAATTAAATCCAGACTGCAAAGTCGTTTTCGTGGGTCCTTGTATAGCAAAAAAAGCTGAAATTAAACAAAAGGATCTTTTAGGAGCTATAGATTTTGTACTTACATTTCAAGAATTAAAAGATATATTTGATACTCTAAATGTATATCCTGAGGAATTAACCCCTGAGCCTACAAAAAGCTATGCTTCAAGAGAAGGAAGACTATATGCCCGTGCAGGTGGAGTATCTACAGCAGTAAATGAAGCTGTTGCTCAGTTATTTCCAAATAAAAAAAATTTATTTAAATCACTACATGTTGATGGCGTCAAAGATTGCAAAGCTATACTTGAAAAAGCTCAGAACGGAGAAATGAAAGCCAATTTTCTAGAAGGCATGGGATGTGTTGGTGGATGTGTCGGTGGACCCAAAGCCATAATTCCAATAGATAAAGGAACATTTCATGCTAACAGAACAGCAGAAAACTCAGAAATTAAAATTTCCCTTAATAGCAGCTGTATGAAAGACATTCTAGCTAAAATCGGCATAAATTCAGAAGAAGATTTTAAAGATCATCATAAGGTAGAAATATTTGAAAGAGAATTTTAAACCCTATTTAATACACCCTTAACAATGCAAATGTATACTATAACTAATATATAATGAAACTACCTCCAAACTAAAAAATAAAAATGCCAACATTACACAAATAATGTTGGTTTAGTTCACAGTGCATTGACCTTATAAAAGTTAAATGCTGGCAAAAGTATATTTATTAATTTAAAACTTGGAGGTAGTATATCCATACAAAGGGGTTGTATTATTATGGGTAATTTTCTGTTAAATATTAAGAAACATGATGTAGATATTTTAGAAATACTTAATCTAAAAATAAGATGTACTGCTCTGGATAAACTTATGACCTGCGTAACTTACATTGGTTCAGTTATATTTGGAGTTTCATCTTGTCTTGCAGCATTAGCATTAACTAAATTCTCTATAAACTCACTTGGCTTCAAATTAACCTCTGCAATGATATTAAGTACTCTTCTATCTAATATAATAAAGAAAAGCGTTAATAGAATAAGACCTTATATAAAACTTACCAACCTGAATGTCATAAAAATAGACGTGGACAACTATTCTTTTCCCTCAGGTCATACAACTTCTGCATTTACAATGTCAACAATGATTAGCCTGTTTTTTCCCAAGCTCTCATTGCTATTTTTAGTTTTAAGCACTCTTGTTGGAGTATCCAGAATATATCTAGGTGTTCACTATCCTACAGATGTAGCCTTTGGGACACTCCTCGGAAGTTTATGCTCTTTTTTTGTATTTAAATTAATATAGTAATTGTGCTAAAATTATAATTGAGGTGAATAATTATGTGCAATAAAATAAAAGCAGCTATTTTTGATATGGATGGAACTTTAATTGATTCCATGTGGGTTTGGGAACAAATAGATGTAGAATACCTAAAAAGGTTTAGTATAGAAATTCCAAAAGACCTTAGAAGGGATATTGAGCATCTCAACTTTATTGAAACAGCAAAATATTTCAAGAATAGATTTAACATACCTGATTCTATAGATGACATTATGAACGATTGGAACGAAATGGCATATAAACATTACTTAAATGACGTAGAACTAAAAGACGGCGTTAAAGTATATTTAAAATTTTTAAAGTCTAAAAACATAAAAATAGGTCTTGCTACAAGCAATTGTACCTTTCTTATCGATACCGTTTTAAAAAGACTTTGTATATATGATTTTTTTGATTCAATTACCACAACTGATGAAACCGGAAAATGCAAGGACTTTCCAGACGTATACCTGCTTGCAGCAAAAAAGCTCGGTGCAGATCCAAGTGAATGTGTTGTATTCGAAGATATACTTGCTGCTGTACTTTCTGCTAAAAAAGCAGGAATGAAGGTAATAGCCGTACATGATAAATACTCAATAACAGAAATAGAACGTCTAAAAAAAGAAGCAGATAAATTTATTTTGAGCTTTGAGGAACTCACAGCATAATGATGATTTTTCTCCGTTTTTCTATGGAAAATCTTTAATTTAAATTAATAATTTTTTTTGTAGCAAAGCGGAAGAAAAATCACCTTAACTTTTGGTTTTGCCAAAGAGTTCACCTTTGACGTGCAAAGCATCTTCGGAGAAAATCTTTAAAAATTTCAATCATCTTAAAAGGTTATATAGTCTTCCTGTATCCAGCCTTTATTATTTATATTTTGATTTGAATGAAATCTAATTTCATACCAATTTTCATTATTAACAATACACTCATCTAGTACTTCAACATTTAAGCCCTCCATTATTTTACCTAAAATAAAAGTATTCTCTATAGGTGCTATATATAATAAAGTATCGCAATTTACGATTCCAATTGAGTAGTTACTAGAGATATATTTTACAATAATATTATCTATTTCTTTATAAACCTTAGGGTTTCCCTTTATTGATGCTTTTAACTTTTTATTTTGTCTAGACAAAACCATAATCTTTCGCTTCTGTTCTTCTATTTTTTTGCTATAGGTTAATATAAAATAAGCAGACACACCTATAATTATAAGAAAAAGAATAAATACAAACATAGTTACTCCTTTAATGATCAATTTATTACTATATAATATGTCTGCTTATCAGTAATTATTTACAACTTACCTACTAGATTTATGAATTTTTTGCATTTAGTGCGGCAACCCCGTTTTCTAAAACTCTAAAATTATTCAACTACTCTTTGAGACTTATCTATAACTTCTGTCAATTGATCCACAGGTGGAGTATATGGTTTAGCCCAGCCCTTATTTACACTTAACTCAGTAAGTGCTGAATGACCAGCAACAACTTCATTGAGACTTGCTGAATAAAGTGATCTTAATTCTGGTGTTGTACTTGTCATCATTGCATTTAAATATGCATCTGCCGCACATTTTGCCGATGCAAGCATATTTGCACATATAACCTCATCATTTATATCTGTAGTGCTTCTAACTATATTGTCTAAAATACTTGGCATATCTTTTTCCTCCTTTTTATGATCTTGTAACACTGTTCTCATTAATAAATTGTTGTAATCCTTTAACTCTACCTTCCGCAGCTAATATGCCTGCTTCTGCTTGTTTCTTTAATTCATCGTCCTTTATAAGTGGGTGCATTGTCCTTGAAACTGCTAAACCATCACTCTCAAGCTTTAATATTCCAGTCAAGGAAATCAATTCTCCTTCTGAAAGCTTTCTCATCTTCATTCCTCCTTTTTATTCTTTATATATTTTTTCTAAGCTAGTATGTGCAACTTGTATGCATATTAAACATTTAAAAAATAAAATGAATATAAATAAAAAGAAATGCCTAAATTAAAAGCATTTCTAAACAACTAATAATATCACACTATTACTATTTAATAGTTTTATTTAATTTAGGCACTTTTCCATTTTCTATCTCATTATTTTTATCATCACAACAATCTTTCTTTTTATCACCCTTCATACTCTTCATCATCATCGGTATCATTCCAATCATCATTAATGGACACAAAAACGGTGTTATTAATCCTAATACTCTACTTGCTCCAGGACTAAATCTAGCTATAGTTGGTAAAAGTACTATAATAACTACTGGTAAACCGCAGCAAATAATCATATGAAACATGTGCTTAAGTGGACTATGGTTATGAGTACCTTGTTTTCCTTCATTACCTCCATGACAATTCATATAAATCCCTCCAGATTTTTAACTTTATTATATATTACCTTATTCATATGAAGATTTTATAAAGGAGCTTACAATGTAGATTTCTTAATGTTCATTTAATACCTTATTCAATAATCCTTATCCTTTTTGTAATCATACTTAACTTTTTTGGCTTTTTTTAGACTTTTTTTGCTTCTTGTTTTGTTTCTCTTCTGACTTTTTAAGCCCTTGCCCTCGCTTCTCCTCCACATTATTCAGTTCTTCTCTTTGCTCTTCTTGATTCTTCAATTGCTCATTTGAATTTTGTTTCTGACTTTTCAGTTTATCACTAGAATTTTGCTCTTGATTTTTTTGCTCTTCTCCTGATTTCTCGTAAGCCTTATTCAACTGTTTCGATTCAGTCTTCACAGATGTTTTATGAACAGCAGGAGCTTCAAAATCTTTTTTATCAGATTCTTTTTTACTAATAATTGATATTAGAAAAATAGACAAAATTATTATACACGCAAGCACTGCTATTATGGTTAGTTTAACTCTCTTACTATGCTTTTTATTCTGTACAAGAACTGTTTTATCATCTTTGGCATAAGACTTATTAGAATTCATTAACTTTGTTTTATTACATTCCTTATCAGACATGATAGTACTAAGTTCAGACATTATCAGCTTTACATTACTATAACGGATTTCAGCATTTACAGTTAAAGCCTTTTGAATAACTTTAACTAAACCTTCAGCTGCATGTGTAGGATAATTTTCTTTACACATTGCATCCGCATTTAAACTTATGGTTTTTCCTGTGAGCATAAAAAACATAGTTACACCAAGAGAATAAATATCAGTTTTTGCATTAGATTGATTATTCATAAGCTGTTCCGGTGCTATATATCCTTTAGAACCTAAAACCATAGTGTCGCCTTCCTGCCCTTCCTTATAGACTCGTGCTATTCCAAAGTCGATTAGCACTACCTTGTTGCTTGGTGTTATCATTATATTAGATGGCTTTAAGTCTCTATATATAATTGGTGGATTAAGGCTATGAAGATAATCTAATATACTGCACAACTGAAATGACATATCTATCACCAATTCTGAAGACAGAGGGCCATCAGCATCTACATACTCCTTTAGGTTCTTCCCCTTAATATAATCTTCCACAATATATAAATTATCATGTTCATAAAATATATCAATAATTCGTACGATTCCTATGTGATTTAAATTCTTTAGTATATTAGGCTCAGCAAGAAGATCAACTTTATTCTTCCACTCACTATTTACTTCTTTAACTGCCCAAAGATTTCCTAGTCTATTATTCTTGCAGAGGTACACTGTTCCCATACCGCCTTGTCCTAAAATCCTTATCACTTCGTATTTTCCTTCTAGTATCTGTCCTTGATTTAGCATGTTTTCACCACCAACTTATAAAACTCGTCTACATATATTTTTACGTCTTCCTTGCTCAGCATATAAGATGCCATAAGTTTATACGCATAATATAAATTATTTAGAGGGGTATGATGTATCAATAATTCACAAATTTGTACTTAAATAAATAAGTTATTTGAATATCAATTTGATAAACCTTCCAACCTAGGATAAGGATGCATCGGAATAAATAATATTTTAATACACTATTACATTTATTAAATTCCTTTCAGTAATGGTGTACTCTTACCGGAATAGTATATGCATAAAACATGAAGTGCTCTGGTGCAAGCAGTATAAAGCAGCAGTCTTTCCTCCTCACAACTATAATTTCCATCTCCTGCATTATATATAAGTACCACATCAAATTCTAATCCTTTAGAAAGGTAAGACGGAATTATCAATGTATCACTTACATATTCATCATCATCCTTTATTATGGCTTTAACATGTACCTTGTCTTTTAAGAAACTGTATACCTCCTCTGCTTCGTTTACGTCTCTTGTTATAATACCAATTGATTTGTAACCTTTTTCGTTATACATTTTTATATCCTCAAGAAGTCTTTCTTTTATAGCCTCTTCATCTATGAAGCCAAGGAGTAAAGGCTCATCTCCACTTCTTTCTACACATTCAGCAGAAATCTCCTTATTAAGCAACCTTCTTGAAAACTTAGTGATTTCCACTGTTGATCTATAACTTTTGGTTAAGTTTATTATGCAGGTATTATCTTTTGAAAATATACTGGCTATATTACTATAATCTCCTACATTCATAAACGGATTGATGGATTGATGCAAATCTCCCAATATTGTAATATTGGCAGACCCGAAAAGTTGATGAAATATCTCATACTGTAACGGTGTATAGTCCTGTGCTTCATCAATAATAACATATTTGATTTCTGACGCTTTTGGAAGGTCGCCAATCGCCCCCTTTAGATATAAAAGTGGCAGCTGATCCTCATAATTAAGTATTCCATTCTTTAGGTTTTCTAAAGTATACTTTTTAATTTCATCAATTTCAGTCTTGCTGTGCTTAACATTTGAACTTGCACAAAAAAACTCAAGTTTCTCAAAAAGTTTTTTATAAATATCCATCAAATCAAGTTCTGTGGCTCTATTGATTTCATAATAAATATTCTTCATTTCTTCCTTTACAATAAGTATACTTCGTCTCATAATTTCCACTTTATCCATATAGGAATCTGAATCCTTAAGGTCGCTAGCCACTTCTTCTATCCGTAGTTCTTTATAAGACTCTAAAAGGAACAAAATTCTTTTCCTTATCTTTTCAAGCCTCCTTTTCAATGGAAGCTGTGCATAATCTTTAAAAAATAATTCTTGTATATCCTTAGAGGAAATTATCAAATTACCTCTAAAAATGATATCTCTAAAATTTATATCCATATTTCCCAAATAGGATACATATCGTTTTAGTATATCTACAAATTCCATGGAAGACTTAAACTTTATACTGCTAATCCTCTTTTGGTAAGAATCTTGCTTCTTAGAGACAAGGATATATTCCATCATCTCGCAATAATTTTCCTTTATAAAACCATTTCCTAATGCTGCATGCATATATTCCTTAAAAGTAGTCTGGTACATATTGTCTTCTCCAAGCTGCGGCAATACATTAGAAATATAATCATTAAAAATATTATTTGGAGAGAATATTACTATATTTTGAGGTTTTATTTTATCCTTATGTTTATATAAGAGATAGGCAATTCTATGAAGAGCAATAGAGGTCTTCCCACTTCCGGCAGGGCCCTGAACAATCAGATTTTTGTACTCCTCATTGCGAATCACTTTATTCTGCTCTTTCTGAATAGTTGTTACTATTGTCTTCATCTTGCTATCAGTGCTTTTACTCAAGATATCCTGCAGCACTTCATCGTCTATCTTAAGATTGCTGTCAAACATATACTCAAGCTTACCATTATTAATTTTATACTGTCTTTTCATTGTAAGCTTCCCATCTACAATTCCTTCGGGACATTCGTAACTAGCCTCTCCAATTTCGTGATCATAAAACATACTGGAAACAGGTGCGCGCCAGTCATATATGAGAATATCATAATTATCATTAATAAGATTTGAGATTCCAATATAATACTTTTCAGCTTTCTTATCTCCCTTTTCAAGGAAATCAATTCTTCCAAAATAGGGTGATAAAAGTATTCTCTCATATTTTTCCTCAAGTTTTCTGGTGAACTCATAGTTTCTCTTCTCCATTTTCATCGTATTAATATACTGCATAAAGTCTACAATTTGCTCAAGTCCATTGCTCACAGAAACTGACCCTATCTCCTGCCAAAGTTCCCTTTGTGTTTCAATACCGTCTTTTTTAAACTTTTCTTTAAAATCCCGTTTTTCATTATACTGTTTTTGAACTTCTTTAAGAACCCCCTGCAGCCATTCATTTTCAAGCTTCCATTCAACATCGTTTCTGTTCATGATATACCCCCTATTTTCATAAATAATGAAATACTTTTCGCAGTACTATTGACATCAGCATCGCAATACTGTATAATTTAATTGTAAGATTATATTATATAGTATTGTGAGTAATTCTAATTTAGTGTATCATTTTTATTTCGTTATGTCAATATAGAGACATTTGTCAGTGAACAAGTGTCTTTTTGTGTTAATGCATATCTTAGCCATTTTTAAATAAACTCTTATTACCTTTTCCTGCATTATGGCATTTTCTTTAAATAAAATATCTATTTAAAACAAAAATAGCCTAAACACTGCTGTTTAAGCTATCTTATTAACTATGCTGCATTAAACTATTTTCGTTATCCAATAATTTAAATATTAAACTAAACGCCTAATAGTAATTTAGTTGTACTTAATCTCAATTTCCATTTTATTGAGATTAATGATAGACTTAGATTTAATTAAAACATCAAGTCCTAATAATCCATTAATATTTTCATCAATTGTTCCTAAATAAAATTCTACATTATTTAAGGTTACTTTATCTATGATAATACTCTCAGCTATTCTTTTCACATAACTATAAGCACCATTTACACCGTAAAACGTTTCAATCTCATCATCTTTACTTATTGTGATTCCAAGCATCTCAATAGCTGAAGGTTCAATAATGCAAAATGAAGCTCCTGTATCAACCACAATATTGTTTATTTCAACTATCTTGCTGCCATATTTGAGTTTAATTGACGTATACAATAATCCGTTTTTATATTCAAGCTTCAATTTGGAATCCTCCTAAATAGCCCCATGTTATTTATTATTTTAGTTCTTATAGTATCATGACTCGTATGAAATACAATATAATTGCCCTTGCAATTAGCAAGTTCATGAGTAGCATCTTTGTCATTTGAAATTGCTTGAATAACATCCATTTCATCAATATATAAATAGTCATTTTCTTTATGTGATTTAACTATATGCAATTTAACCCATTGTTCTGGATACAAAGTTCTAACTTCTTTCCAATTCATAGAACATCACTTCCTTAAGATGAATTATATAATATATATTATCATAAAGATATTAAAAATACATGTTTATTTTTGTATGCACGCATTTATTTCAAAGAACCTTAGAATACTCCCATCAATTGTAATAACCTCACAGGTCTTTCCACCCCATGGTTCAGTAATAACCTCTGCAATTTGATTCCATCCACTTTTTTTCACAAACTCATACAATTGGTCAATGCCCTGTACTAGCATAAATCCAACCATTGTTTGAATAGGTTTCCCTTTAAACATGTGAATTCCTGTAAATGGTGCTATATGCAGTGCTTCTATCTCAATTAGAATTATTCTCTACCATATATGATCTTAGAATTTGTATTGCACTACCTTTTTCACCCTTCTTTGAACCTAATTCTTTATTCTTTAACTCTAATAACTCTATTTTTAAACTATTAAAATAACTCTCTATACCATTCTGTAATGTCGCTTTAATACCATTTAACTTTCCACTTTTATTTACATGAAAATAACCAACTATGTCTCTATTATCTTCACTATATTCTTCTAATAGCTTTAAGTATGTATCTCTTACATCACTTTCCTTAAGACTTCCTTCTCCACTCTTAACTTGATGAATTGATACATATTTCTTATTAAATTTTATCGAAAAATCCTCCATATACTCCAATTCAATACTATATCCATCTATTGCCTTATATATATCTTTAATCTCCATTTTTTTGACATCATACATACTATCAATCAAATTGTTAATTTTTTTTATAGCATAATATATTGAAAGAATACCTTGATAATCATAACCGTACCATGATGCAATTGCCTCAAATTTATGATAAAACATTATTCTCCCTCTTTCATCATTTATTATCATTTATATTCTATATATTATTACATTTTGTATATTATTACAATTAACAAAAAATAAAGAAGCCATTTCTTATGACTTCTTTACTCAATATCAATTATACAATTTTCGTTGTCCAATCCTCACAATTCCAAATATCCGTAACAACGTCCCTATAAAATTCAGGTTCGTGGCAAACAAGCAATATACTTCCCCTGTATTCTTGCAATGCTCTTTTTAATTCATCTTTAGCATCTACATCTAAGTGGTTAGTAGGCTCGTCTAGTATTAATATATTGGTTTCTCTATTAATAAGTTTACAAAGCCTTACTTTAGCCTGCTCCCCTCCACTTAATACCGCTATCTTGCTTTCAATATGCTTAGTCATAAGTCCGCACTTTGCCAAGGCTGCTCTTATTTCATATTGATTGTAGGAAGGGAACTCTTTCCAAAGTTCATCTATACAAGTATTGTAGTTTGCTTCTTTTATTTCCTGTTCAAAGTAACCTAAATACTGATAATCTCCAAGTTCAACTTCACCAGATAAGGCAGGAATTTTCCCAAGAAGACTTTTTAAAAGTGTAGTTTTTCCAAGACCATTTGCGCCAACTAAAGCTATTTTTTGTCCTCTTTCCATCATAAGATTTAATGGTTTTGTAAGCGGTTCATCATAACCTATAACAAGTTTCCTTGTTTCAAATATAAGTTTTCCAGCTGCTCTTGCTTCCTTGAAATTGAATTCTGGCTTTGGTTTTTCCTTGTCTAATTCTATTCTTTCCATTTTATCAAGCTGCTTTTGTCTTGATTTAGCCATACCTGTTGTAGCAACTCTAGCTTTATTTCTTGCAACAAAGTCTTCAAGTTTTGAAATTTCCTGCTGCTGTCTTTCATATGCAGCTTCAATCTGCTTTTTGTTGGCTTCATAAACTCTCTGAAAATTGTCATAATCTCCAACATACCTTGTAAGTCTTCTATTATCAATGTGGTATATAAGATTTATAACTTCATTTAAAAAAGGTATATCATGTGATATTAAAATAAAGGCATTTTCGTAATCCTTCAAATATCTTTTTAACCATTCAATGTGCTCTTCATCAAGGTAATTTGTAGGCTCGTCTAGTAATAAAATATCAGGATTTTCAAGAAGTAATTTTGCCAGAAGTACCTTTGTTCTCTGTCCACCACTTAAATCAGAAACATCCTTATCAAGGCCTATACCTGTAAGTCCAAGTCCCTTTGCAACGCTTTCTATTTTTATGTCTATAGTGTAAAAACCATTGTTATCTAAAGTATCCTGGATAGTACCCATATCCTCCATAAGTTTTTCCAATTCCTCTGGAGAAGCTTCTGCCATCTTGTCCGTAATTTGCATCATTTCAGCTTCCATATCAAAAAGATACTTAAATGCACCCTTTAAAGCATCTCTAATGCTCATTCCCTTAGTTAATTTAGCATGCTGGTCCATATAGCCAACTCTAACCTTATTTGACCAGGTAACTGTACCTTCATCTGGCATTAAATTACCTGTAATTATATTCATAAATGTAGACTTACCTTCACCATTAGCACCTATAAGACCTACGTGTTCTCCCTTTAAAAGTCTAAAGGATACATCTTCAAAAATAGCTCTATCCCCAAAACCATGATTTACATTTTTAACTGTTAAAATGCTCATCGCTTACCTCCGTAATTTTTTAAAATATATAATAAAATATTAAATTAATAATACTCGAAAGTCAAAGCATTTTTATTTCTTTTTAACACATAATTTTACTGTATGGTATAATTCTATAGGTAATAAACTTTAAATATAAATGTAATACTTGAAAAAGCGAAAATATTAGTTCTACAAGTAATATTTTTTCAGTGCACAATTCACAATGCACAGTTCACAGTTAAGGATAATTTATCTTTCCTATGGTCAGATAAATCTAAAAATTTTCCGTAGTGAAACGGAAGAAAATTGTCATTCATTGTGAACTGTGAATTGTGCACTGTGAACTAACTTTACATAAATTAAATGTTATCAAAAACTTTTAGTCAATTTAAAGTTTCCAGGTAATACATTCAAATTATTGGAGGTAGTAAGAGTGGCGTGCAAATTTTATTTAATTAAGAGAAAAAACCTTTTAGCAGAATTCGGTCATCCATGGGTGTTCTCATCTGACATAGAAGGCTACTATGGTACATATGAAAATGGTGACATAGTTGAAGTATATGCTCATAATAATCATTTTATAGGTAAAGGATATGTAAATGACAATTCTAAAATAACAATAAGAATTTTAACAAGAGACATAAATGAAGAAATAGATAAAGAATTTTTTAGAAGAAAGCTTAAAGCTGCATGGGAATACAGAAAAAAAGTTATAGACACTTCAAGCTGTAGATTTGTCTTTGGTGAAGCTGATTTTCTACCTGGTCTTATAATAGATAAATTTGAAGACTATTATGTAATTCAATCTTTGGCTCTTGGGATAGATAAATACAAAGATACTATCGTTAAAATTCTACAAGAAGATTACGGTGCAAAGGGAATTTATGAAAGAAGCGATGCAGCTGTAAGAGAAAAAGAAGGCTTAAAACAAACAAAAGGATTTTTATCCGAACCTTTTAATACTATGGTTCAAATAACAGAAAATGGTGTTAGATATTATGTTGACATTGCAGAGGGTCAAAAAACAGGTTTCTTCCTTGATCAAAAGGAAAACAGAAAAGCAATACATAAAATATGCAAAGACAGTACTGTACTAGACTGCTTTACCCATACTGGGTCATTTGCGCTTAATGCTGGAATTGCCGGTGCTAAAAGCGTTCTTGGTGTAGATATATCTCAGCATGCAGTTAATTTCTGCAGAAAAAACGCTGAGCTTAACAATTTATCTGATACAGTGAAATTTGAATGTCATAATGCCTTTGATGTACTTAGAGAATGGTCAGATGAAGGTAAAACCTTTGATGTTGTAATACTGGACCCACCTGCTTTCACAAAATCAAGGACTACTATAAAAAGTGCTTCCAAGGGCTACAAAGAAATTAATCTTAGAGGAATGAAGCTTGTTAAACCAGGCGGATTTTTAGTTACCTGCTCATGTTCACATTTTATGAGTCCAGAATTATTTAAAGATGCAATAGCTTCTGCAGCCTTTGATGCTGGAAGAACTCTAAGACAGGTAGAATTTAGAACACAGGCACCAGATCATCCAATACTTTGGACTGATGATGAATCCTACTATCTTAAATTTTACATATTCCAGGTAATTTAATTAATTCAATATATATAAATGTTGCGAAGCAACTCAAGTGAAAGTTTTTAACGATGCTTTGCACGTTAAAAGGTTAACTTTTTCACTATGTGAAAAGTGAAGGGTTTGACATAGCTACGCTTGTCAAAGACCAGCTAGTAATAGTCAATAGTTTAAAGAAAAAAAGTTAGAAATATTTTTAAAATAAAAAAGTGTATAGCAAA
>NZ_JAJNKE010000026.1:12100-59328 GCF_021043395.1 Clostridium guangxiense | reverse complement strand
TTTCCTATGGCATCATAGGTTATATTTTTTCCATTATAACTTGTCAGCTTATCCTTCCAGTTTGTATCGCCATAGCCGTAGCTTATTGTGTTTGTTGCTGCACCTAAAGCTCCTGTTGTATATGGATATTCCGTTTTACTTGTTATGTTTCCTCCAGCATCATAGGCGTAAACTATGGATTTATTTAGCATTCCATTGTCTTCTCTTGTAACTTCATTCAATTCATTATAGGTATATTTTATTGTTATTCCTGCCTGTGTTGTTGTTGATATATTTCCTAGTGCATCATAGGTATAGGATATTTTATTTCCATTGTTATCTATGCTGCCTATTCTAGTTGTGCTGGAGCCATCCTTGCCTGATAAATAATCAAATTTAGTAACGTAATATGTTGAGTCTCCATATTTTAGAATTTCGCTGCTTACTCTTGATAAATCATCATAATCATAGCGCATATATTCATATAAGAAATTTAATGATACTAAACTTATTTTATTATCTTTATCATAATCATAATCTGTTTCTATGGTTTTCCCATTTACTACTTCTCTACAGCCAGACATATTATTGTTTTTGTCATACATATTTTTATATACATTACCTTTTGAATCTGTAATTTTTGTTAGTCTATCTGCTAAATCATAGCTGTATTTATAGCTTATGTTGTTTACTTTATCCTCAAGTAAACCTAAATTTCCGCTGGCATCGTAGGTATAATGTGCTATTTCTACTCCATTTGCCTTTTTAGAAATCACTCTATCCTGACTATCATAATCGGACTTAACTATATTGCCATTTCCGTAGTCGGATTCTAATAGATTATCTCCATTTTGCTCATAGATATTCGTTATTAGCTTTTGATTTCCTACACTAACCCCTGTATTTCTTCCTATAGAATCGTACAAAAAGCTGTAGTTAAAGCCATTATGCCCTATAGTATCTATTTTATCATTTTTATAGGTATAAGTGTTAGCTATATTCTTACCATCCACATTCTTAGTTACACTTGTTAGTCTATCATTACTATCATAGGTATTAGTTGTTACTTTGCCCTTTACATCCGTGGAGGTCAATAAATTTCCCGTTTTAGAATCGTAATTATAGTTCTTCGTATTGCCCATTGCATCTGTTAAGGAACTCATGTAGTTACCATCAGAGGTATAAGCTGCCGATGAATCTATGTGGTTTGTTGTTCCACTTGTTGTGCTTTTTATTGGATTTCCATAGGAGTCATATTGGAAGCTGTAAACTACATTCATGGCTGTAGTTGCTTTTGTTATATTTCGCTTTCCGTCATATTCATATTTATACTGGTTACCGCTGGGGTCAGTAGCTGTTACAAGGTCATTATTTCCATTGTAGTCAAATTTGCTTTGCTGCTTTGCTAAATCTGAGGTAGAAATTACGTTTCCCTTTGAATCATATTGATAGCTTTGTCCATATTCCTCCTTGTAAAGTTGAAGGTTATCAAAGTATGCGCAGTTTTCTTCATCATAATACAAGGCATAATAGGTTAAGGATTTGTAATCTCCCTTAGCAACAGCTGGTCCAGATGCAAACTGCCATTTTCCACTATCAGCATTAAAATTTATAACTACCCACTGAGTTGTGCCATCATTTAAATTTATCCCTAGATCCAGTGCAAAATATCTATTTGCACTAGAGTCTTTAGGCAGTGAATCTGCTTTTGCCCAACCTGACAGTACAAAGGAATCTCCTGCTTTTCCTGATACATTTACTACTTGACTTATATTTTTAGACTTTCCTAGGTTTCCTTGAATTTTATAAATCGAGCGATTTTCAAGGGTTGTAACACCTCCTGTAGAATCCCCCATGTTATACAGCCAGTTTTCTGAGGATAAGCTTCCGTAATCAAAATCTGAGTTTTCTAGTAAATTGTATCTACTTTCTAAAGTTCCTTCTTCAAGCTGAAGTGCATCAAAATATGCTGTACCCTTTTCTAAGACTACTCCAGCTCTTACAGATACAGTTGTAGAGGCTGAATCCGCTGGCAGGGTAAAGGTAACCGAATATCTTTCCCAATCTGCAGTTCCAGTTACATAGCTTGAGGCTGCAGACTGCTGTACTCCATTTTTATCTTGATAAATTACATATAATGCAGCACCAGCTTTTTTATCATTGGTTATTCCGTTTGCCTTCACATAACCAGAAAATGTATAGGTTTTTCCTTTAGTCAAGTCAACATTTTCATTATAATACACAGTATCTCCATAATCAGTTTTAGCTATCTTCAAGGAATTTGAACCAACATATGCCGCCTCGTTTGAATAGCTTCCACTTCCAACAGCTGATGCCCCAGTATAGCCAAAGGTCCAATAAGAATTACTTACTTCAGCACTGCTGTTTTTTAAGTAACTTTTGTTGCTTTTTTGCAGCTTTGAATCTAAAGAAAGCTTATTTGTGCTTTTTGCATTGTCAGTTGTATACTGATAAGCTTGTGCATTACCATCACCATCTGTTATGCACATAGTATTTCCTGAATTATTAAATTGATATATTTCTGTTCTATTTTTAGCATCTGTAAAGCTTGTATCATTAAAACCGTAGCTAATGCTCAAGCTTCCGCCACCTGTTCCATCTGCACCAGTTTGAGTTACTTGTTTTACTCTATATGGAGCCACTGTGTAATAAGAATATGTTAGTTTTAAGCCATCATAGTTTGCTGCACTTATCAAATTGTGATTTGAATCATAAGTGTAAGTGGTTTTATTTCCATCTGGATAGATTATATTGGTTAAATCTGTGCCAGTATAAATAAATTGAGTTTTTCTGCCATCAGGATCCGTAATTCCTGTAAGATATCCTTGGGCTGTTGCAGTAAAACTTGTTACCCTTCCAGCACCATCCGTCACTTCATATAAAGTGGTACCATTATATCGAATTACATCAGTATTTCCATTTTTGTCTATTATCTTATTTAAATATCCTCCTGATGTAAAATATAAATCTGTGCCATCCTTATCTACTATATCATAGGTACTATCAGAGTTGATCTTAAAGGTTAAATCTAGTCCCTCCTCATTTTTGTAAACCTTTGAAGTAGAATCATAATAAAAATAATGCTTTGTGCCGTCTTCATCAATATAAACATAATATTGAGTTCCACCAATAGACTGATTTAATATCCTTTGATTTAAATTTGTCCTCCAGCCATT
Source organism: Clostridium guangxiense (assembly GCF_021043395.1). Lineage (GTDB taxonomy): Bacteria > Bacillota > Clostridia > Clostridiales > Clostridiaceae > Clostridium_S > Clostridium_S guangxiense. The sequence continues at coordinate 56,152 of NZ_JAJNKE010000026.1, read as the reverse complement.
CCCACAACCAAAAGTACTATCTCTATCATTACTGTTATATATATGCTTTATAGCTACAGGCATTCTATTTCCTGTAGTGTCCATATCATCGTGTTCAAATATTAAGTTCCCATTATAGTCATTTATGTACCCGGTTCCTGCTCTCCCAGCACCTTGCGAATGATATGTCCAATAATCTTCAAGTCCACTGTTATTAGTATACGATACAACAACTCTTGGCCATCCCCCGCTGTAGGCACTCGAAGTATCAGAGGATAAAAATGCTGTATGACCTGATGCAGGATTACTTCTTTTAAGCATGACTCCATAATTGGCCTCGTTATTATACCATGCCTTGGCTATATTAGTTATGTCCCATGAATACCAATCTCCAGAAACCTTTTGTGTATCTGTAATTTTGCTTTCTACACCAGGCTTATTGCTCCAGGATATTGAGTCATTATTCCAATTTGTCAAAATTTTATGAGCTTCTATTTCTCCATCTGAGCCGCTGTAAGAACTTTGCTTATCCAAATACAATTGGCAGTTTGTGACCATATCTCCAGTATTCAGCTTTGGCAAATTATTAAACTTTAAATAAGTTTCTGTAGTACCTATAGTTGGAACATTACCTACTCTTAAAAATAAATTGTATTTTTTATTCTCTGTATCGTTAGAACAAATAAAGGTATCATCTATATCCTTTTGTGATAAGGTTGAGGTTACATCAGGATCAATTACTATAGGGTATTTTCTATCCGTGCTGTTCATCCAAGTTTTATTTGGTGTTAGGATCAAAGTATATCCTTTTTTATTTTCTTTTACATCAATTTGAATATCCTCTGAACTTTCTCCATTTGCATCATACATAACAGGTGGTACTATGCTGAACACCTCGTTTTGCGTCTTTTTATCCAAAAACTCTATGGTATTGTCTTTTTTTACAGCAGTTAAATTTTTTACGGATAGATTAAAAGTAAAGCTATTAGCAGAAGTTGCTTTGTTTATTACAATATTTTCTCTTAAAGTTTTTCCTTTTATTAAATACTGCAAATCAACTCCATCACTTATCCCATTAAAGTTTCAAGTTGTCTATCTATATAAAAAAACAGCATATAATTATGTGCTTTGCACAAGATTATATGCTGCCTATCGTCAACTATTAAAGATCTATTTTCTTTTCAAGTATATACCCTGTTGCTATAAATAAAGCAACGCTAAAAACAAGATAAAAAATTCCGCCTGCCCAATTTATTGGAATAAAGAGTATAGATGGATCAGGATTATTAGTTGAATTAACAATACTATTACTATAAAGCGTAACATAAGGATTTATAGTTTTAGGAATTGCTCTAGATAGAAGGTCATATATTTTTCCTGATACTAAATTAACTATTATAAAAATCAAGAAGCTAACAAGACCACTATATTTTCTTCCATTCATTATAGCCCTAGATACTGATACAGAAAAATATATAATTAAAAGAGTTCCAATATATCCAATAATAATTATAATAACATCTGCTATTAAAACTAATACAGCTTTAATAGCATCAATACCAGATATTTTTAAACTAGTGAATCCTTTAATAAAATCATTAAAGTTTCCCATTGCAACAATTCCAAGAAGAAAGCTCATAATTGCACTAATAATCAATGAAGCTGCAATTACAATTATAGAAGAAATCATCTTTGCTCCTAAAATTGAATATCCACTTTTAGGAATTGAAAAAATCAAATATCCTGTATCCTGCTTTAGATCCCTTGTGAACATAGTTATATTGTATATAAAAGCAACTACACCTGCTCCAAAACATATAAGAAATGTCAACATAATCAAGGTAGTATCTTTCCAAACATTAATTCTAGTCATAAGTACTAAATTCAAAAGCACTATTGCTGCTAAAATTATTAAAAATTCTTTGCTTATAGTTTTAATTTCATATTTTATAATTTTAAACATCCTTGAAAACCTCCCTGTAAAGTTCATCTATAGACATGCCTTTTTCATTTCTAAGTCCTTCAGCGCTTCCACTTAAAACATTTTTACCATCGGATATAAATACAACATCATCAAACAATCTCTCTATGTCATTTACAAGATGTGTAGTTATTATCATTGAGCTTTTTTCATTGAAATTATTTATTATAGTATCTAATATTTTTTCCCTTGTGGTTGGATCGACTCCTCCCAATGGTTCATCAAGTACATACAATCTTGCTTTTCTTGAAAGCACAAGTGTTAAATGTAATTTTTCGAGCATTCCTTTTGAAAGACTTGTTACTTTGCTTTCCATATCCAAATTCATAAATTTCAAAAGTTCTTCTGCCTTAGCATAATCAAAGTCGCTGTAAAAATCCCTAAAATAGCTAAATGCATCCTTTATTTTCATCCACTTATAAAGATAATTTTTATCTGGCAAGTAAGATACTATAGATTTTGTGTATATACCTATTTCATTTCCATCTATTAAAACTTCTCCTGAATTTTTTCTTAAAAGGCCTGCTAATATTTTTAAGAATGTGCTTTTGCCACTTCCATTAGGTCCCAAAAGCCCTAATATCTTTCCTTCTTCCAGCTTCATTTCAAAATTATCAAGAGCCTTTTTTCTAAAATAGCTTTTATTAAGATTAGAAACTTTTAATATGCATTCTCCCATTAATTATTCCTCCTAAAATCTATAAGTCTATTCTTTTTTCTAAAATACGCGCTGTAACCACGAATAAGATTACAGTTACAATAAAACCAAATACTCCATTTGCAATATTAAATGATACACTTCCATAACTAACATTGCTAACTTTATCAGGAGATATTTGTAGATTTGTTATTCCTCCTGATATATTAATCTTCTGTGGAAATATCTTTTCTAAAATTACATCTATTTTATATGATACAAATGCTAAAATTCCAAATATTCCGAATTCTACTAGACCACTCAATCTTCTTCCCTTCATTATCATCTTCGTAACCGCAACTACAAAATATATAAATATAATAAGTGATATATATGCATATAAATCTCCCACAGTCTGCAAAACTGCCCCAAAGTTAAAGCCTTTAAATAATTGTAAAGATACTAAACTTGAAAAAACATCAATAAAGCCTATTCCAGCAGTGCTTATAATAATAACTTCTACTAATGATATTATTAGTTTTTCTCCAACGATTGAATAGCCATTTTGAGGAAGTGTAAATAATAAGTACCCTGTGTTTTCCTTTAAATCTCTTGTAAATATTTTTATATTACCTATGAAAATTGCAACTAAACCTCCAAAATAAATTAAACAGCTTAATCCAAAAACAAGATCATTTTTCCACACATTAACTCTTGTTAGGAGAGCTAGATTTAGCAAAACTACAATTGCTAAAAGTATAATTAAGTCTCTCCACACTGTTTTAATTTCGTATTTTATAAGTTTAAGCATCCTTAAAAACCTCCCTATAAAGCTCATCTATAGACATATCTCTTTCATTCCTAAGTTCTTCTGCACCTCCACTTAGAACATTCTTGCCATTTGATATAAATACAACATCATCAAATAATCTCTCTATGTCATTTACGAGATGCGTAGTTATTATCATTGAACTCTTGTCATTAAAATTATTTATTATTGTATCCAATATTTTTTCTCTTGTAGTTGGATCGACTCCACCTAATGGTTCATCAAGTATATAAAGTCTTGCTTTTCTTGAAAGCACTAGTACAAGATGTAGTTTTTCAAGCATTCCTTTTGAAAGAGTTGTTACCTTGCTATCTATATCTAAATTCATAAACTTCAAAAGTTCTTCTGCTTTTGCATAATCAAAATCCTTATAAAAATCTCTAAAATAGCTAAATGCATCTTTTATTCTCATCCATTTATAAAGGTAATTTTTATCTGGCAAATAAGATACTATAGATTTTGTATATACTCCCACTTCATTTCCATCTATTAAAACCTCTCCTGAACTCTTTCTTAGGAGACCTGCTAGTATTTTTAAAAAGGTGCTTTTTCCACTTCCATTTGGTCCTAAAAGCCCTACTATTTTTCCTTCCTTTATTTCCATTTCAAAATTATCTAAAGCCTTTTTTCTGAAGTAACTTTTGTTGAGATTAGAAACTTTTAATATGCATTCTACCATTTTACTTGCTCCCCTCAAGTTTCTCTTTAATAACTTTTATTATTTCTTCATCATCAAACCCAAAACTCTTTATACTTTCTATAAAGTTCTCAACTACTTCCGTTGCCATTTCTCTCTTTAAATTTTTAACCATATTCTCATCCTCCCTAATAAAGCTTCCTGTTCCCCTTTGCGTATAAGTTATATTGGCTCTTTCTAGCTCCTGATAAACTCTTTGGAGCGTGTTAGGATTAACTTTAAACTTTACTGCCATTTCCCTTATAGATGGCAATTTGTCACCAGTCTTCAGTTTGCCATTTATTATATCTGCTTTTATGCTGTTTATTATTTGTATATAAATTGGAATATTGTTATCATATTGCATATAAATTACCTCCATGTTCTTAATATTAAAGCCTTTGAAATAATACCACATTTATAATTCTCATTCAAATAGAGTGAAATCACAGCGAAGCTGATTTCACCATAATTAATTGTTTTAGTGTACTATACATATAGTACACTAAAACAAAAAAAAGGTCAATACCTATATAAAAAAAACTATTACTAAAAACTCAAGTTTCTAGCAATAGCTTTTTTACACATAACCCTCTAAATTCATCGCTTATCCCTTCTGTTACATAATCTTTTGTATCAAATATTGTAAATTTGCTTGAGTGTTGTTTTGTAAAATTCTCAACTCTATCACAAATAACTCTTGTTTCATCTTCACCTCTTAAAAGTACAACACATGTACCATCTTCTACAATTTCAAGTGTACCGTGGAAGTATTCAGGAGCCTGTATAGATTTTGTCTTAATCCACTGCATTTCTTCTAATACACACATTGCATAAGAATATGTCTTTCCCCATAAGCTTCCGCTGATACCTATAAGTTTATCAAATACTTCCTCCACTTTCTCACCTTCATCTTCTCTAAAAAATAGTTCGTCTAAACTTGAAAAAACGTTTCTTCGAATGCTCTTTTATGAAAAAAATATACTGGTCTTGTATTAACCTTAATTACTTCACCATCTTCAATCATTTGGTTTATATAATGGCTTATAGTATTACGTTTTACCTTAAATAGCTCCGAAATATATTGAGCTGTAAATATCTTATTATTTTTACCCTTCTCATAATTCTTTGTTTTTTCATACAAATATTTTAGAGTATCATCTTTTAACATAAACAATAACACCACCTATCTGAATTTTCTTTAGTGCACATTTCAAGCTTTTCCTATTTATATGATTACCGACCCAACTATTAATTTATACATGTTCCATAATACCTAAGCTTTAATTAAGTCTTCATCCTATTTATTCAAAGCAAAAAATATGCCAAATTAGTGGCACTATTGTGTCAAACATTGATAGCCTGTAATTTAGATATATTAATTTATTTTACTGTAACACTATAAAAGTCTAACTCTTTGACACTAATCTTCATATGCAGATAATTTTTGTGTCAAATCAAGCTTAGATTGAGCATTTTATATGCCAGTTTACTGTAACTAGTCAAATACTTCTGATGTGCCATGCTCATCGGTAACATTTGTTAAACTTTTCATCCACTTTTTTGAATATAACAATTTAAGACCAATTATAAATCTTACAAGCTCTTCTCCACATATTATAAAGTAAACCCATTCAATTGATAACTTAAAAATAAAAGCTGACAGAAATCCCACAGGAACTCCAATGCACCAAGTGCCAAACATGTCTAAGAAAAGAGTATAGTGAGTTTTCCCACCACTTCTTAGTATTCCGCTGCCTATAATCATATTAGAAACCTTAATCCACAGTACTATGCTAAATATGATTAAAAGATTAGCTGTGCAAGATTTTAGGTTATTATTTATATTGAATACTGATACATATAAATTTGAAAAAATCGATAACAGCCCACCAAATAATATTGAACCTACAATACCAATTTTAATAAGTTTTTTTGAATACTTAAAGGCTAATTCAGTATCACCTACACCTAGTTTATTTCCAACCATTATTCCAGCTGCACTGCTTAATCCTGTAAATAGTCCTATGCTTAAGCCTTGAATAGGATAAGTCAAAGTCATAGAGGCTACCTCAAAGGTCCCCATTCTTCCATATACTATAGAATACATAGTTTCACCCAAAGACCACATGAACTCATTTAGTACTAATGGAACACATACTATAAGTATTTTCCTTACAAGTTCCCTAGGAATAAAAATAAATTCATTGACCTTGAAGGCACCTACATATTTTTTACCATATGTGACAGATAAGATCAATATACATTCAACAAATCTAGCAATGACCGTAGCATAAGCCGTACCATATAACCCCAATCTAGGAAAACCAAAACTACCAAATATAAGGGCAAAGTTTAAGCTGGTATTTAATACAATGGATAATAATCCAGCATACATTGGTACCTTTACATGTTCTGTACTTCTTAAAATCGCTGAGAAAATAGCAGTTAGTAATAATGGAATGTAGCTTATCGCTATAATCCTAAGATATGAGCCTCCCATTTCTATTATTTTTTCATCTCTAGAATAGAGCGCTAGTATCTGTTTTGGAAAAGCTAATGATATTAAAGAGAAAATAATTGTTATTACCATACCTAGTACAAGTGTTCCACCAAAGGCATGACCTATACTCCTTGTATCTTTTTTACCCCAAAATTGGGAAGAGAAGATAGATGCCGTTGTAGCAATTGCACCTAAAGTAGTTATAAAAATAAAAGGAAACCTTGAACCTAGTCCAACAGCTGCAATTGCATTTTCACCAAGCTGCCCTACCATTAGTTGATCAATTACACTTAAAGAAGCTTGAAATAAGCTTTGTATAGATATTGGAATAGCAATAGCTAATATAGTTTTATAATAAGATTTATCATTAAAAGAATTATCTAGCACTTATATACACCTCTCTCAAATTAATAGGATTATCTGTTTTCAAGTAATGTATTTAATTTTATATCTTCAGTAATCAAATCTTTTCCATATTTATTTTTTAATTTCAAAAGATAAATATCATTATGTATGTGTTCCGAAACTATGGAAGTCAAAAGTAAGTTATCTGTAAACGTTCCTAAAAATTCATCCCGATGAGGTGTTATATCAGCAATAAGTGAAGTTTTACAATCTACCACCAGCATAATTCTTGTTTGCTTATCATCACAAGCAGAACTACAATGACTATACAGTTCGACAGGAAGATTATCTTTATCTAATTTTGCAAAGGAAAATACAATTGTCCTGACACCTCTTTTATTAATTTCATTAAACTCCTTTGAGAAAAGATGAAGGTCAAAATCTGTATTGATATAGATCTCACTTTTAGCTTTTAAAATAAGCTCCTTTACTTTTGAAATAATATTGTCATAACCCTCTATATTTACATACCTCTCCTCCAAGTCATATTTTTCCAGCCTATTTAGCTTACTTTCTAATAGGTCAGCATTCTCCATAAATTGACTTTTCATCTTATTAATTAAAGTAGAAGGTTTTTCTGCTATATACATTTGAGAATTGCCATTCAATAAAAATACAACACCTCTTTTATATAAATTGTCTAAAGCTGAATACACAGAAGAACGAGATATATTTAAATTTTTAGCTATCTGGTACCCTGTAAGACTATAATTCTTTAGTAAATCAACATATACTAACCCCTCAGTTTTTGTAAAATTTAAATTTTCTAATAAATCAAGTATTTGATCCATAAGTTTTACCCCCTTTTAAATTAGTAGTACATCATGTACTACTAATTTAAATTTTAACCGCTGCTTTCTCTTATGTCAACAAAAATATTAGTTAAATAAATTTTTTCTTATAGAAAGATTAATTTATAATAAAATAATAGTAAACCATAAAAAACTCTCATCCTTTTATAAGATAAGAGCTTTTCATAACTACAATAATTTCAATTAGTAATTTATTATAAACACAGTTCTCTACAAATTGAATAAGCAATTTCACGCACTTTATTATTTTCGCTATTGCAGGCATTTATAATGAGCGATTTATAACTTTCCTTATAGTTATTACACATATAGCACAATACATTTACTTTCCATTTCCAAAGATCTTCTGGCGATAAATAGAAAAATTTGGGCTGTACTCTCTCACGATAGAAAGCTTCTTCCATATTCAAAATATTTTCTGGTGTCAATGAAGAAGATAGTTCTGCAAGACCGGGAAATTCTATTTCCCCCTTCCACTTTCCTTTGTTCATAGGACATACATCTTGACAAATGTCACATCCATAAATACAGTTTCCAAATGTTTTACTCAACGGTTCCTGTGGTAAATTACGCCCACCAAAGGTTGTCAAAAAAGAAACACATTCTGTTGGTGACATGGTATATGGTGCAGAAAGTGATTTTGTAGGACATGACGTCATGCAGCGATTACAAGATTTTGGGCACTGTACAACATTATTTGTTTCCTTTAGCTCCATTTCTCTGTCAGTTATCCAAGCTTCAAGATGAACCCATGAACCAGACTCTGTGTATAAAAAATTGTTTCTACGAATAATGCCAATTCCAGCCTGCAGAGCTGCCCAACGCATCCCAACCACTCCAAACTTTTGATCTGTCTCTACCTTTAAATCAAGCTCTTGCATATATTTTTCCAGTGCACGATTATTCTGATATTCTTTTGTATTTTTATCAACACGTGTATCAAATAAATATGCCTTAGCTATGTGACCATTTAATTCTTCTGGGACCTTGTATTTTCCATATGGTACTGTTAGTACTACCACAGATCTTGCCCATGGATATATCTTCTTAGTATTAATCAAACGCTGCTGACTTTGATAAAACATCTTTGATTTTGGAATTTTTTCAATACGTTCATTAAATTTTTCAGCATACTCATCCATTAAATCAATCGGAATAATACCACATTTTTCATAGCCAAGCTCATAGGCCTTTTTTTGAATCATTTGAGCAGTTATATCCATAATGAAGTCCTCCTTAAGGAATTAAACCCATTAGATTAATTTCAATCTCATAATTAACTATTGTTACAACATTCTTCATTCTCTTTCAACTACTAGCGCTGTTCCTTGACCTCCACCAATACATAATGTAGCTAGTCCTTTTTTTGCATCTCTTTTTTTCATAGCATATAGCAAGGTTACAAGAATACGCGCACCAGATGCACCTATCGGATGTCCAAGTGCTATAGCGCCTCCATTTACATTTACTTTATTCATATCTAAATTTAAATCTCTAGCTATTGCTATGCTTTGAGAAGCATACGCTTCATTAGCTTCAATTAAATCTAAATCCTCAGGTTTTAAATTAATTTTATCTAAAGCAGCTTTAGTTGCGTAAAATGCGCCATATCCCATTATTGCAGGATCTAGTCCAGCTGATCCATAAGAGCTTATTTTTGCAAGTGGTTTTATTCCTAGAGCTTTAGCTTTGTCTGCACTCATTATCACCAAAGCTGCTGCTCCATCATTTAACCCAGATGCGTTTCCAGCTGTAACTGTTCCATTTTCTTTAAAAATAGGCTTAAGTTTTCTTAGTGCTTCTATGGTATTTCCAAACCTAGGGAACTCATCTTGTTCAAATACTATTTCACCTTTTTTTGTTTTTACTACTACAGGAACAATTTCAGCTTTAAATTCTCCATTTTTAATGGCTCTTTCAGCCTTTTGCTGTGATAAAAGTGAAAATTCATCTTGCTCCTCTCTTGTTACCTTCCATTTTTCTGCAACATTTTCTGCAGTCATTCCCATATGATAATCATTAAAGGCATCCCATAAACCATCTTTTATCATTTCATCAACCAGCTCGCCGTTACCCATTCTCTGTCCCCATCTTGCATTACTTACCAAAAATGGCGCACTAGACATATTTTCCATACCACCTACAACAATGGTGTCTGCATCCCCAGCCTTTATTATTTGAGCTGCTAGACTTACGGCTCTTAATCCTGAACCACAAACCTTATTAATTGTAAAGGCAGGTATTTCTACAGGTAATCCAGCTTTTACAGCTGCTTGCCTCGCTGGATTTTGTCCTAAACCTGCTTGAAGTACATTTCCAAAAATAACTTCACTAATTTCTTTCGGATTTATATTTGCCCTTCTGACAGCTTCCTTTATTACTATAGCTCCTAATTCTGCTGCGGGTACATCCTTTAAAGTTTTTCCATAGGCTCCTATTGCAGTTCTTACTCCACTTACTATTACTACATCTCTCATATTTCTATTCCTCCTGAAATTATAAATTTTTATTTTTAGAATAGACCAGTCTGTTTGATTTGTCTAAAATTTATCTCTTAAATTTGTTGTTTAACTTTTCAGTATAATTATTTTTCCACTTTTAATGGATTTTTTTATTTGTACTTTACTATTTTACCATATTAAAATCATCATATACTTTTATAAGATCCTTTAACATAGTTCTTAAAATATCTACATCTTTACCAAGCCTATAATACACTAAATAGCCTTCATATATTGCAAAAGCACGATTTGCTAATGCATATTTTTCCTCCTTAGGTACTCCAGAATATTCAAAAATTGAAGCAAATATATCTATTAACTTTTTCATAGAGTTATAATAACATTCTGAAAGATCCTCATCAGAAAAAGCTATTTCTAATCCTAATACAGCAAAAGGACAACCGTAATGTTTCCCATTTTCTGCTCCTTTAATCATTTCTCCAATTAAATCTGTTATGAATTCATTCCAGCTTTTATCTTTTGAAGTTTTTACTGCCCACCCTAAAAATTTTTTTTCGAAGTACTCTGCTACACTAATAGCTAAATCTTTTTTACTTGCAAAGTGAAAATAAAACGATCCTTTTGGCAAATCCGTACTTGCTAAAATATCATTAATACCTGTGGCATTATACCCCTTTTGTAAAAATAATTTTGCAGCACACTCTATAAGTTTTATTCTTGATTGTTCGCCTTTTGTTGTCTTTGCCATTTTATAATCTCCTTACATTTAATTTGCTTAATTTAATATTAGACCATTCTGTTTATTTTGTCAACTATTTTTTAATAAATTCTAGTGATGCCAGTTGCCTAAGCAACTAAAATTTATACTATAGGGTGCTACCAACACCCTATTTTTATTTTCTCAATTTCCTATTTATATTATATCAAATTTTTCACAAAAATAAACATATGCAGTTTTTCTAAGTTTAATATTGTTTTTATCTGCATAATCAAGAAGTGCTGCATGAGCAAGACCAACCTTTGAAAAGCGGCCTTTATGAACTGTCTTTAAATATCTTCCTTTTTTATATGCAAAAGTAAATCCTCATAATTTTCCTTTGCTGCACATTTCATATACTTTTCCTACTACTTCACCAACATTTTCAGTTTTAATGGTTGCTTCTTTATATTCATTAATCTTTATTGTTTTTTCAACCTACTTAGAATCATAATATTTATATTCGTTTTCTGGATTAATCCATTCTGGAAGTAAAAGCTCCATATCTTCATATATACGCAGTGCCCTTCTCGTTATATGTCCAATAATACAAAACTTACCGCTTGTATACATCCCGATCACTTCCTTTCTTACAAAATAAGTATAAACCTGTGTCTTTGGACGAAGTCAAGTAATAAGGAACCTAACGAGAAAAGAATATTTTATCATCTTCTTTAAAAAATAAAATTTCAACAAAAGTAGTTGACTCTCCTATAGCAGGAGGGTTTATTCTAATATTGTACAAATAAACCACTTTAACTATCTAAATTCATGTGCACCATAATGCCTAAAAACATGGCATTTTGGTACAAATAAATTTAAAGTTTCAGATGGTTTATCTTAATCCAAATATGTGCACATAGGAGAGATTTAAATGTTTAAAATAGGTGACTTTTCAAAGCTAAATAAAATATCGGTTAAAGCGCTGCGATATTATGACGATTTAGGGATTTTAAAACCATATAAGATTGATGATGAGAGTGGCTACAGATATTATTCTGCAAGTCAACTTCCAAGACTAAATAGAATACTTGCATTAAAGGATTTAGGGCTTTCATTAAAAGAAATTGCAAATATATTAGACAATAAACTTTGTACGGATACTGTTTTATCTATGCTCTCAATCAAAGAAAATGAAATAAAGCAAAATATAGAAAACGAGAAAGAAAAACTTTTAAAGCTTAAAAATTTAATTAATAAAATTAATGAGGAGGATTTAAACATGTTAAAATATGATGTTGTAATAAAAAAAATTGATCCTATAAAGGTAGCTTCTATAAGAAGCATTTTACCAAACTATGAGTCTCAGCATAACATTTGGAGAGAACTTGGTAATTATTTAAAAGAAAACAATGTAAAAATGGCTCCACCTTGCTTAGTTATTTACTATGATCCAGGATTTAAAGAATGCGATGTAGATGCTGAAATTGCTGAACATGTACTTGGAACTGCCCCTGATACTGACAGAATTAAATTTAAGGAACTTGATGCTGTACATGAAATGGCTTGTACCGTTCATAAGGGTGGCTATGAAGGCTTACCAGCTGCTTATGCCGCTCTTCAAAAGTGGATTGAAGACAATAATTACAAAATTGCCGGTCCTAATAGAGAATTGTATTTAGAAGGGGACTGGTCAAAGGATAGCGTAGATGAATATATAACAGAAATTCAAATTCCTGTGACAAAATAAGTATAAACTATATAAGGCTTGGTAATATCATTCATAGCATTGTTTTTTTCAGCAATTTATTAAAGTGTACCTTTCTCTGTTGACATACAAAAAAGTATGTTCTATAATTTACCTTAAAATCAATTAAATATAGTGAAATCAGTTCAACTACAAACTATATATGTACCATAGTTCCTTAAAGATTGGTATTTTGAAACATAAATAGTTTAAAGTTTCACAGTGATTTCATCCTATAAAGGCAATGAAGAGAAGGAGTAGGTATTTCTTACTGATTTTAGAGAGAAGCGGATGGTGGAAACGCTTTATCAGGTAATATACGAAGTAGTCTCGGAGCTGCAGACCAAAAGAAACAGCACATATTACTGTTTTGAGTAGACTCTGACGGATTTCCTACCGTATAAATGGGAAACGGCATCGATTTATAAAAATCCGTGTTGTTATGAGATATAGTTGTAATACTTCTATATGAAGTTAGGTGGTAACACGAGTCATTCGTCCTAATATTAGGATGAATGGCTCTTTTTTTATGCAGCTAATTTTAAGCAGCTCTGGATTTTTATCGTGCCTTTAAAGATAAACCGCTTGAAACTTGAAAATTAATTTGTATCAAAATGCTATCTTCTAGGCATTTTGATGCAAATTGATTTTTGTAGTTGATACTGTATATCTATAGTATTGATTTCAAAAAAATAAAAAGGGGCTGTTAAAAATGTCAAGTTACAATGTTTATTTACCAAGCTATAGTGTAGGAGCTGACTGTTATAAGGAAATACCCTACATAACAAGAAAATATGGAACTAAAGCAGTTGTAATTGGTGGAAAGACTGCAATAAAAAAAGCAAAAGCTGCAATACTCGATGGAATACAAGGTTCTAGTATTAAAATTCTTGATTTCTTGTGGTACGGCGGAAATTCTAATATGGAAAATGTAGAAAAACTAAAAAACGATCCACTTGTACAAGCTGCAGATATGCTTTTCGGGGTTGGAGGAGGAAGAGCCTGCGACACAGTAAAAACTGTTGCTGATATGCTTGATAAACCTATTTTTACCTTTCCTACGCTAGCTTCAAATTGTGCCGGTTGTACAGCACTTTGTGTTATTTACAATGAAGATGGCTCATTTAAGGAATATTATTATCCAAAGCAACCTCCATACCACATATTCATAAACACAAAAATTATAGCCGAATCACCTTATGATATGTTCTGGGCAGGCATTGGAGATGCACTATCAAAAGAATATGAAGTTTCCTTTGCTTGCAGAGACAAGAACTTATACCATATACCTCTCTTAGGCTTAGGCATTGCCAAAACATGTACCTCTCCATTAATTGATCTTGGAAAAAAAGCTCTAGCGGATTGTAAAAATAAAACATCTTCTTTTGAACTTGAACAAGTTGCCTTAGATATTATAATGCTTACAGGTATTGTTTCAAACTGTGAAGTACATATAAATCAGCCAGATCCAAAGGATAGATATTACTATAACAGTTCACTTGCACACTGCGTATATTACGGCTCCTCCTTGATACCAGAATGTGAAAAGCACCTGCATGGTGAAATTGTAGCTTTTGGTGTATTATGTCTCTTAACCTACGATAATCAGCTAGAGGAAAGAGATAAAATACTTGCCTTCAATAAAAGTGTAGGGCTTCCTACTACTATGAAAGAAATCGGTCTTACAGAAAAAGATTTGCCTATAGTTGCAGAAAAAGCTGCTTCTGTTATTGAATGGGAATACGCACCTGGAATGTCCACGAAAGAAAAATTTATAAATGCAATAAAAGACGCAGACAAGGCAGGAAAAGTAAGTATGCAATAAACACTAAAAGCTTATATTAAAAGGTTATCCATACAAACTGAAATTTAACTCAGAGTACAAAGTACAGAGGACAGAGTACAGTGAAGGATGATTTTTCTCCGCTGTCGCTACAAAAAATCTTAAACTTAGTGCATGCAAAGCGCTTAAAATATAGCGCTCAGCGTAGCTGACACCATTAAGTTCTAAGATTTACCTGAGAGAAACGAAAGGTAAATCCACCTTCACTGTACTTTGTACTCTGAATCAACTTCCAGTTTGTCAGTATAAATTTGTTAATGCCATTTTTAATCTTCCAAGTCGTCTATCTAACGTTATTTTAGCTTTATTGGCAAAAGCAAATCAATATACCCATCTATTCCGTTTTTAGGCCAACCCATATAGGAAGAATAAACCCAATTTAAGTGTTCTTCAAGGCAGCCATCCATAATCTCTTCTCCCTGCTCACTGTAATTTGGTGCATACTTGTCACTTTCTTCAGCCCACTTGCTCAAAAGCTGCCATTCTTGAAAATCAGGGAATGCAATGGTATGTGCCGCGTACATTCCGCCTTCAACTCTCTTTTTTACTAGCGGTGCTGGCACTTCCATATCTTCTGGAATAGTTACCCACTCCTCATATCCATAATTTGGTTTAATCGGCGATGGATTTGGATGATTAAATCCAAACATCCTTGCATCTGGTTTTTTTTCATAGAGCTTGCTCTCGCAAGCAAACTTATCTACCACACCTCCAACGGTTTCTTCTGGATTTTCACCAACAAAATGATACGAAGCAACAGTAATTGGAGGCAGCAAAACAATACGAACCTTCCTAAGCTTACCTAATGCCTCATTTGCCTTATTTAATTTTTCCATCGATCCTTCCTCCTTAAAATTAATTCGAGAAGGGGTAAGCGGTTCAATAAATTTTATAATATCAGCATCTCCCAATAAATCGAGTCTAATTTTTGTTCCTATACTTTCGTTCAAGCGTGATACAAAAATCTCCAATACATCACGAATAATATTGAGAGCAGTTATCTCACCATTAAGCTCGGCAATGTTTTTTTGAAATATTTCAATAATCTGAAGCTGTTCAGGATTTTCCAGAATCAACGCAATTTCCTTTAGTGAAATCCGCAGCTTGCGTAATATTAGAATGCACTGCAGACGTTTTACAGAACTTTCATCATAAACTCGATATGCGTAATCTTCTTCGTGCTTACTTGGCAGCAATCCTATTTTTTCATAATATCGAAGCGTCCTGGTAGAAACCTTAAAGCCTTTACTCACCTCGCTGATAGTCATAAATTCCATACGCTCATCTCCTCTCTTTAATCAGAATAATGGACGACACGACGTCAAAGTCAAGAGTTTTTCAAAATTTCCTTTATAAAAAACAATTCTCATAGTAGAAATCAACTTTTTAGTTACTTAAACTGAGCCATAACTTCATAGCTAAATCTAATTCTTTATTCAATGCACATTTTTTATTGTAAAGCTTGTTTAGCTCATCATAACTTAATCCATCCTCAGTCATAGCCAAGTCAACCTCTTTTATATCATTTTCAAGACTCTCAACACTTTTTAAAGCCTTGGCTGTTTCTGCTTCATGCTTTTTTCTCTCGTAATTATTCTTCTGCTCTTTATTTTTTTCACGCTTTACTACAGTTTTTTTAGGGGACTGAAGCTTTAAGTCTTCCTTTAGTTTTTTATAATAATCATAATTACCAGCATAACTTTTAAAAGCCTTATCCTCAAGAGCAATAACTCTCTCACCAATTTTGTTTATAAAATATCTATCATGTGAGATAAAGAATATAGTTCCATTAAATTCTTCCAAGGCTTCTTCAAAAGTTTCTATGGAATCTATATCAAGGTGGTTAGTAGGCTCATCTAATATCAATAAATTAATATCTTCATATAGTAATTTACTAAGTTTAAGCCTAATTTTTTCCCCTCCTGATAACTGCCTAACCTTTTTAAATACACTTCCTCCGAAAAACATAAACTTTGACAGGTATTCTCTCGCTTTTCCATCCACTATAGAAATATCTTCTCTAAAGCATTCAAGAACCGTAAGCTCCTCATTTTTAAAGGTGATATTTTGTGGTAAATACGCCACCATTACACTAGCTCCAAGTTCCACCGTGCCAGCATCTGGCCTTTCTTCACCAAAAAGAAGTTTTAAAAATGTGGTCTTTCCACTGCCATTTGGACCAATTAATGCTACTCTCTCACCAAACTTCACCAGCAAATCTGAATTTTTAAAAATAACTTTATCTTCAAAGCTTTTGGAAAGCCCTATTACCTTAATTGTATCATTACCTGACCTTTCTGCTGCCTTTAAATCTAATTTCATATTCTTTTTTTGAAAAGTTGGCTTTGCTATTTTCTCCATTTTATCAAGCTTTATCTGTATGCTTGCAGCTCTTTTAAAGAATTTATTGTTGTCAGCTCTCATTGCCCAGTCACGAAGATTTTTTACAGTATCTTTCATGGTATTAATCTTCTTTTGCTGCTCCCTAAAATTCTCATATTGTATTCTTAAATTTTCTTCTTTTTGATAAACATACGCAGAATAATTACCTTTGTAGGTCATGCACTCTTTATCTTCTACCTCTACAATTTTTGATACCACGTTATCTAAAAAGTATCTATCATGGGATACAACAATTACGATTCCTTTATAACCTTTAAGATACCCTTCAAGCCATTCAATTGAATCCATATCCAAATGGTTTGTAGGTTCATCAAGTAAAAGTATATCTGGATCATCAATTAAAAGCTTCCCTAGAAGAACTGTAGTTTTTTCACCGCCGCTTAATAAACTAAAATTTTTGTTTAAAAAACTGTCAGAAAGCTTTAGTCCTGTGCAAATCTTATTTAATTTCTCTTCCGCAGCATATCCTCCCTTAACCTCATATAATTGAACTAAATCACTGTACTGCTTCAAAGTCTTTTCTAAAGCATCAGCTTCTAAAAGTTTCATTTTTTCTTCTAATTTATGCATTTCGCTTTCTATATGGTAAATGTCTTCAAAAGCCAATTTTAAAATATCAATGACCTTTAAACCGCTCTTATACTCTGGTATTTGCTCAAGATAAGCACAAGTAGCTTCTCTAGGTATCACAACCCACCCTTCATCATAGCCCGGACTTGAAACCTTTGGGTAACCAGGCCAATAATTGAAGGGCAATACTCCAGCTATTAATTTAAGAATTGTACTCTTGCCACTTCCATTGGCACCTACTATACCGACTTTTTCTCCTGAATAAACCTGAAAACTTATATTTTTAAGAATAAGGGAGCCTTCCATATATTTTTTTATATTATTTACTGTTAATTCAAACATAAAAATTCCTTCTTTCTTTAAATAAAAAGGACCGTAAGAAGATGTTTTCCTCTTACAGTCCAAAAATACTACATATATCTATTATAATTTGTTAAATTTAATATAAGTTTTGTGACTTATACAAAACCTTCTATAAAATATCAACATCAAATTTATAATAAAAATTTCCTGAAAGTAAGCTGCCTTCTAAATGCTTTATCCCATAAAGAGTATCCTGTACATAGACAACATGAAAGATTTAAATTACTAATACCAAATTTATCCCTACAAACTGGAATTTAACTCAGAGTACAAAGTACAGAGAACAGAGTACAGTGAAGGATGATTTTTCTCCGCTGTCGCTACAAAAAATCTTAAACTTAATGCACGCAAAGCGCTTAAAATATAGTGCTCAGCGTAGCTGACACTATTAAGTTCTAAGATTTACCTGAGAGAAACGAAAGGTAAATCCACCTTCACTGTACTCTGTACTTTGTACTCTGTGCTCTGAATCAACTTCCAGTTTAATAGGATAAACTTGGCATTATCATTTTCAACCTTCCATGTTGTCTATCCATAAATAGGCCTATATAAAACTAGGCTTTTAAAACTCAATATGAAAATCCATATTAATTTTGGTTAATTAATATTAGCAATTAGTTGGTATCATACTTACTTCCTCCTCAAGTTTTTACTATGGTTCAAGAATACATTATTCCTTTTACTCACGCAACCTCTTACTTAATTCATAAACAAAAATGCGTCAAGTCTATAAATTATCAGCTATATTTTTAATCGCTTTAGTGATAATAGTTGCCATTTCCCTACTATCACTGATAAGCTTGGAACTCTTACAAACGGAATTGGAACATTAAATAATAATTCAAAACTTTTAGTAAATGGCTTACAAACAACTAATAATGGAAGTATAACCTTAGAAAAGGGACTACATACTGCAGCCGATAAGATAGGTACCCTAACAGATGGTTTAAAGGTATTAAATGCCTGTTCTAATTCTTTAATGAATGGTTTGTAGACCGTTAACCAAGGAACAGGTCAGCTTAACAATGCTTTAAATAATGGATACAATAATATGGATAATAAACTTAAATTTAGTTCCGAGGATATGTCCAAGTTTTTGAACAGTTTTTTGGAAAAATTCACACTAGGCTCAGCACTTGTAGCTTTACAGGCAATAATTTTAAGTTTTGGTGTTATTGAAATATTAAATATTAATGCTGCAGTTAGCTTATTCTGGAGGAACTTTTCCAATAGAAACTGCACCAGCATTTTATAGGGTAATTAACAATATCGTACCTATGTCTTATTCCGTAGATACACTTAGAATGACTACATCAGATATAAATAAATTTGTATTAAACTATAATATGATAATATGCTGCTCGTTGTTTAAAAATGAACTTGTTAATTTCCAAGTGTTATATGATTACTTCCATCCAAATTCATTTTATACCATGAATTATCGCTGCTATTTATATAATAAATTTCATTTCCTAAAATATAAAAGTTATTAATACCTTGACCTATTTTAATCGGATTACTTCCATCCAAATTTGCCTTATATAATATACTATTTTCATCTGCACTATAATACATACTGTTACCTGCAAAATTAACACAATTTAAGTTTTTTACATTCAAATTTAATGCTCCAGTTCCATCCTCATTTGCTCTACCTAAGTTAAATTTTGATATATAATCTGAACTATTAGTTCCATAATAAATCATGCCATCATATATATACAGTGGTCCTCTTACTTTGCTAATAATAGTAGTACCCGTATCTCCTGAAACAGCATCTGCCTTAATTTTACTTACGGTTCCACCATTATTGCAGTAAATATAATTTCCGTCTAGTGCAAATTCTCCTTCAAATATGTCACTCTTTCCTATCTCCTCGGCACCAGTACCATCAACTTTCATTTTAGAAACATATTCACCTAGTCCATTATAATTATGATAGTATATATAATCTCCTTGTACATAAATTTCCTTAACCTCTACATCTGATACTTTATATGGTCCTGTACCATCTGATTTTACTTTGTATATTTTTCTGTCATCATTATTGACAAAATAAATCCAGCCATTATTTACGCTTATATATTTTGCAGTATCTTTACTTAACTTAAAATTACCAGTTCCATCGCTTTTAATTTTGTAAAGTCCATCAGTGGCACTATAATAAAGCCATTCTCCATCCGATGCAATCTCCCCACCGTTAACTAAATTGGCGTTACTACTTACATCTTGATTTATACTAAAATTCATTTTCACATCATTACTTAAATTTTTATTATCAGTTGAATAAATATCCTTTTGTACATTTAAAGTATATTTTTCTCCCAAACTATATCCTTCACTTGGTGGACTAACTAAAATCTCATTGTCACTATTTCCTTTGCTTACACTGACTTTAATATCATCCTGCTTATTATCAAATACATGAACTTTATTTTTGACTTTATCATCAAATTTAACTGCCTTACTAAATTTTATAGTCCATGTCTTATACTTACCAACAACCTGATTATCTACTATTTGAGCATGAACTGTTAATGATTTCAAAAATACTAAACAAAAAACAGCCATCGCTACCTTAGAAATCTTACTCATAACACTTATACCCCCCTCAAATTCAAATTTTTTCCATTTACTATTATACTACAAATGTAATAAAATATTAAATATTTTTATAAAGCTGTATTTAAATAACATCCTGTACTTCCCTCAAATTCACTTTTAATTTTTTCTAACACTTCTTTGCTTCCATCTTCTAAACTCAAAGTAACCTCCATAGTGCCAAGATTAAAAGATGGATTCTTCTTTAGCTTTATCCCTTCTTTCACACAAAGTCTTACTACAATATTAATAACTTCATTTTGGTTTACAGAATTTGATATAGACATGTTCCATCCTATGTCTTTTGCAATAGACCCTATTTTTTCTGCATATTTTCTTCCTATTATAGGTGAAATAAAACTAAGCTCTAGGTTTCCTTTAGATTTAATGCTTTTCTTATAAGGTTTATGCTTTTCACCTTGAAAACAGGTATCTATATATTTTAATGCTTCATTTTGCTCCATCATAGGTGAGTTTCCCGCTGACATTACGCAGCTATCATTAATTGTGCTTTTTATATTATTACTGCCTTGAAGAACTATATCAAAGCCAGTTTTCTTCTTAAATTCTTCTTTCTCAGCTTCAAACCCCTCTACTTTATCATCAGTTAACACTAAAACTTTGTTTTCATTAAGCAAAAATGATATTTTCTTTATAGTTAAATTTAAAAATAGAGTTCTTATTAAATTTTCTAAAGCATTATTATTTGTTTCCTTATTGATTTCAACCTTCCATTCAAATTCACCTTCAAAATCAGATATAATATTACTTATATCCTTATTTACTGCTCTTGGAAAATCAAAAACAAGTATTACTTTCTTTTCTCCCAATTTAATGCTTATCTTTTTAAAAGCATATCCATTAAAATGTTCTCTAATTAAATCATTTATTTCATTTGGTTTTAATTCTTTAGGCTTAAGATCCTCTTCTACATCTTCTTTTGACCTTGCTTTAAACATAAAAAATCTTCTAACATCATTTTCAAAGTATGGTGAATTTAAAAGAACGTTTTTCATGCTTTCAAATTCCACAGAATTAAAAACAGCATTTCCCTTCCATATAACAAGAAGTTCTTCTATAGTAAATAGTCTTTCATTATAGTTTTCACGTACAAATTTCCAAAGCTCCTCTACATTTTCTTCACTAATCTCATCCTTACGGCTTAATAAATGTTCAAGCTGTCTTTTTAGCTGCTTTCTAGGAACTCTTATATTTACCTCTATTGTTTCTCCATCTTTAGGCACATATACTCTCCCCATCACATCACTAGCTATTTCACTTGCAAGACCTTCAATAACGCTTTCTTCTCCATGAACAAGAAATATATTTCTTGAGCTAAGCTGCTCAGCCAGTGCTTTTATCTCATTCTTATCACTATGAGCCGAAAGTCCAACCTTCTCTATGCTGCATTTTACAGGAATACTTTTTCCGTTTATATCCATAGTTCTCTCTTCTTTAGGAAGTTCTATGAGGTTCAAAAGTTTTCTGCCCGGAGCTTCCTCATCCTGATATCCTGTTATAACAATATACCCGTTTTCCATTCCTGCTATTCTTTCTCCGTAATATTGGCTAGGTCCTCCTGTCATCATTCCAGAGCTTGATATAATAATTACTGTTTCCTCGGAATCTAGAAGCTTTTCTCTTTCCTCTTTATTCTCTACAGGAGAAATATTGTCATCATAAAAAGGTTCCGTTCCCCTTAATATTTTCTTGCCAAGGCTCCCTTTTAAATAAAGTGGGTTATTTTTATATACCCTATTTATGTTTTTTATCATTCCGTCAACATAAACTTTAACTTTGGGAAGCTTACCTTTATTAATGGCACTTTTTATAATTAGTAAAACTTCCTGTGCCCTGCCTAGTGCAAAGGCCGGAATTAGCATTTTACCGTTATTTTTAATACAATCACTTATTACATCTATTAGCCTATCTTCTTCTATTTCTCTGTTGCTGTGAAGTTTATTTCCATAGGTTGATTCAAATATAGCTGCATCCGGTCTAAGCTTAGGTATTTTTGCTCCTTCAATAGACCTCTGCTTAAATATAGAAAAATCTCCCGAATAGAAAAGACTTCCTTCTTTTGAGGTTATATACACTCCTGCTGCCCCTGCAATGTGACCAGCCTGATAAAAACTCAATTTTATACCAGCTGCAATTTCAAATTCAACTTGATAATTAATTGTAAAAATCTTGCCCATCATATTTTCTACATCTTTTTCTGCATAAAGTGGTATTTCAGCTTCTCTGCTGTTCATAATTTTTAAGCTGTCATAAAGAAGCACCTTCGTAAGATCCTTTGTCATGTTGTTCATATAAATTCTGGCATTGGGATACTCCTTACTTATTAAAGGCAGTGCCCCTATGTGATCCATGTGTGCATGGCTTATTATGATTATATCTGCACCACCATTTTCTTGAATGGTACTAAAGTCTGGCAGTATATCTTTAGCCGCTCCCTGCCTTATTCCACAATCTAGAAGAATGTTCTTATCCATAAGCCTCGCAAGCATACAGCTAGCACCAACTTCTCTTGCTCCACCTAAAAATGATATTTTCAAATTTTCCACTTCCAATCCTTAACCTATATATTATTTACTAATTTCAAATTTTAAATTAGTTAAAAATCTTTTTGATACATTTAACTTACATAAATTGTGCACTGAAATCAATACATGTAAGTATATAAAAAGCCCCTATCCAAGCTGGATAAGGGCGCATTTCCATATTATGTTAGCCATTTTTGGCATGTTGGTCAATAGTTTAATTATTTTACTGTTATTTTATACTTATATCTTATAGTAAAAATGCAAGTCTGTCAACTAAAATTTAGATATTATATGAAAAACCTAGAAAAATTATTAAGATTACTTTGGCACCTATTGTAGTATAAAATAAGACTTAAATGCAAACTTTCGTTAAAGCCTGTTTATCTATATAATTAATAAGCACAGAAATCAGAGTACAAAGGTGGTGTTTAAGTGATTGAATTAAAAGAAATTTCTAAATCCTTTAAAGTTTCCAAGCGAAATGCTGGACTCGGTAATGCTTTTAAAGCTCTATTCAATAGAGAATATGAAGTAGTAAAAGCTCTTGAAAATATATCCTTTACAATTAATGATGGTGAAATGGTTGGCTATATAGGACCAAACGGTGCTGGAAAAAGTACCACTATCAAGATTATGTGCGGCGTTCTCACTCCCGATAGTGGTGAATGTATTATAAATGGACGTACCCCTTGGAAAAACCGTATAGCTCATGTACGTGAAATTGGAGTCGTATTTGGCCAAAGGAGCCAACTCTGGTGGGATGTACCTGTTATTGACAGCTTTGAATTAATACGTGATATGTACAAGATTAATGAAAAACTTTTTAAAGCCAATTTGGATGAGCTTTCCGAGCTTCTTGATTTAGGGGAATTATTAAAAACGCCAGCACGAAACTTAAGTCTTGGCCAACGTATGCGCTGTGAAATTGCTGCTTCTCTGCTGCACAATCCAAAAACATTGTTTCTAGATGAACCAACTATAGGACTTGATGCAGTCTCCAAAATAGCTGTGCGTAATTTTATTAAGAGGCTTAACGCTGAAAGGGGCACAACTGTCATACTTACAACCCATGATATGCAAGATATTGAGGCATTAACCAATCGTATACTATTAATTGGAAAAGGCAAGATACTACTCAATGGAAGTCTAGATGAGCTAAAAAAACATGCATCCGAGCGCAAAACACTTGTGATAAAATACCGCGGGAAAGCACCTAAAATTTGTGCAGGAATGACAATTACTGAAGCTAGTGAAGGACAGCTTGTAATTTCCCTTGATCCATCAGCAGTGCAGGTCTCAGATGCAATTGGATATTTTGCCACGCAGACGGAATTACTTGACGTTTCAGTCTCTGACATAACTACTGAAGAAATGGTTGCCTCTCTTTATAAGGAATATAGCATATGAATATGTATATATCAGTATTCCGGATACGTTTTATAAACAACTTACAATATCGTGCTGTATCATTTGGAGCAATTCTTACAAGGTTTTTATGGGTCCTTATGGAAGTACTTGCATATTCAGCACTTTATCACACTGGCAATAACACTTTTCCAATGAAACTTTCACAGACGATTTCTTATATATGGATGCAACAAACATTAATAGTACTTTTCGCAGTGGTTTTTTCAGACGGTGAAATTTATTCTACCATTGAAAGTGGTTCCATTGCCTATGAACTCGTCCGCCCAATGAACTTATATGGCCGTTGGTTTTGTGAGTCCGCTGCCAACCGCATTACTTTTACAATACTTAACTGTCTACCTTCACTGCTTTTAGCACTTATCATGCCAAAGCCGTACAGAATGTGCATGCCGCTTGGTATGGCACAATTCCTTCTGTTTTTACTATCAACAGTACTTGCATTGTGCGTAGTTGTTTCATTTGCTATGCTTATGTATATTTCAATGTTTTATATACTGTCTCAGAGAGGTATAAAAATCATAGTTACTGCTTTTACATCATTTTTATCTGGAGGCATAATACCTTTACCATTTTTTCCTGCACCCATTCTTGCAATTGTTAAACTGCTTCCCTTTGCGGCAATGCAAAATATGCCACTTATTATATACAGTGGAACTGTTAAAGGTACAGCTACTTTGAAGGGTGTTGCCTTTCAATTATTTTGGCTTGTAGTACTGTTTGTCATTGGACAGTTTATTATGCGGCGCACCCTAAAAAAAGTAATTGTACAGGGAGGTTAATATGAAACTATATTTAAATTTTATAGCCTTGAACCTAAAAAGCCAGATGCAATATAAAGTATCTTTCTTTTTAACTACATTAGGACAGTTCATAACATCATTTACATCGTTCTTTGGCTTATATTTTATTTTTTCACGAATTAAGGCGGTAGATAACTTCACCTACCAGCAAGTACTTCTATGCTTTTCCGTTACAATGATGGCTTTTTCACTTGGAGAAATGTTTGGAGGAGGATTAGCTTCATTTCCCCGTATGCTTAGCAATGGTGAGTTTGACCGCGCCCTTATAAGGCCAAGAAGCATTATATTGCAAGTGCTGATGCCTAATATGGATTTTTCGCGACTTGGTTTATTATTGCAGGCTGCACTCGTACTATTCTATACAATACCTATGAGTGCTATTACATGGACTTTTGAAAAGATTATCACACTATGTCTTATGATACTTTGCGGAGGAGTTTTGTTTTTTGGTTTATTTCTCATTAACGCTGCATGCTCACTTTTTACAATGGAAAGCTTGGAGTTTTTGAACATCTTCACTTATGGTGCACGTCAATTTGGTCGATACCCACTTTCCGTGTATGGAAATGGTATTTTAAAATTTCTAACATTTATAGTTCCACTGGCCTTGATTCAATATTATCCTCTATTGTATTTATTGGACATAAACCGAAATATCCTTTTTATGTTTTCACCAATAATATCCTTGCTATTCTTAATTCCCAGTTATGGATTTTTTAGATTTGGATTAAGTAGATATAAGTCAACAGGATCATAGAAAAAATATAGATAACCAAGCTGAAAGATTGAATTGCTAATACCTAATCTATCCCTGCAAACTGGAAGTTGATTCAGAGCACAGAGTACAAAGTGCAGAGTACAGTGAAGGTGGATTTACCTTTCGTTTCTCTCAGGTAAATCTTAGAACTTAATAGTGTCAGCTACACTGAGCACTATATTTTAAGCGCTTTGCGTGCATTAAGTTTAAGATTTTTTGTAGCGACAGCGGAGAAAAATCATCCTTCACTGTACTCTGTCCTCTGTACTTTGTACTCTGAGTTAAATTCCAGTTTGTCGAGATAAACTTGGATTTGACAACTTTAAACTTTCAAGTTATCTATCCACACAACTTTATAAGGAGTATAAATATGAGAGCTTATTTATGTTTTTTTAAGATTCGCTTTATAAATGGTCTTCAATACAGAACCGCTGCCTATGCTGGAATTGTCACACAATTTGCCTGGGGCTTTATGTATATAATGCTGTATCAAGCTTTATATAAAAGTAATCCCTCAAAGGCACCAATGAATTTTTCTCAACTTTCCAGTTATATATGGCTTCAACAAGCATTTTTAGCACTTTTCATGACCTGGTTCTTAGACAATGATATTTTTAATTTAATAACAAGTGGAAATATAGCTTATGAATTATGCAGACCCTTTGATATATACAATACCTGGTTTGTTAAAAGCTGTGCTGTTAGACTTTCAAGAACACTTTTACGATGTTTTCCAATACTCATTATAGCTTTTTTCTTGCCAGCACCGTATAAATTTAACTTACCAAGCTCATTGGCTTCTGCTTTACTATTTTTAATTACAGCATTTTTAAGTTTTATAGTGGTTATTTCCTACTGTATGCTTGTTTATATATTTACCTTTTATACAGTATCACCTATTGGCGTACGACTTGCTCTTGTAATGACAGCAGATTTTCTTTCTGGAGGTCTTGTTCCGCTTCCATTTTTGCCCAACTGGCTCACAAAATATCTTTATCTTTCACCCTTTGCTGCAATGCAAAATGTTCCATTTAGAATTTACAGTGGCCAAATTCCAGTAAGTGAAGCACTTCTTCCCATAGTTTTGCAAGTTTTTTGGGCAGCAACTTTAATTATTATTGGTAAATTCATAATCTCTAAAGCATTAAAACGCGTAACGGTACAAGGGGGCTAACTATGGGACTATATTTAAAGTACTTTTCAATCCAACTAAAATCCGTAATGCAATATAAAATTTCATTCTTTCTTACAACTATTGGTCAATGCTTAACGACATTTTTCTCCTTTCTTAGCATGTATTTTTTATTTAAACGCTTTGGAAACATTAAAAATTACAGCTTTAATGAAGTTCTTTTATGTTTTAGTACAATTTTTATGTCCTTCTCACTAGCTGAATGCTTTGGAAGAGGTTTTGACAATTTTTCTTCAATAATATCAGATGGAGGTTTTGACAGAATACTTACAAGACCAAGAAACGAAGTGCTGCAAGTATTAGGTACAAAAATTGAACTTACAAGAATAGGCAAACTTGTTCAAGCATTAATAATATTTATATATTCAATAAAAACCTGCGGAGTTCACTTTTCGCCCGATAAAATTCTTACACTTATATTAATGATAATAGGAGGAACCTTTTTATTCTTTGGCTTATTTATGATTTCCGCAGTCATCTGCTTTTTTACCATAGAAAGTCTTGAAGTCATAAACATCTTTACAGATGGCGGAAGAGAACTTGCCCAGTATCCCTTAGATATATACAAAACTTCTGTACTAAGATTTTTTACATTTATCGTTCCACTAGCCTTTGTTAACTACTATCCTCTCCTATATATAATAGGGAGAAGTCACAATATCTTTTACATGTTTTCTCCATTGATTGCATGCTTATTTATTATTCCAAGCTATATTTTATGGAAATTTGGCGTAAGACACTACACAGGAACAGGATCTTAGAAGCAGAGTACATTTGACAGAGGACAGTGATGGATGATTTGCCTTCCTTACGTCAGGTAAACCTTTAAACTTATAGCTTCAGCTTCGCTGAAAAAACATACCCAAAAGGGTTGGGCGCAAGCCCATTAAATTTAAAATTTTCTGCCACAGCAGAAAATCAACCTTCACTGTACTCTGTACTTTGTAATCTGTACTCTGAATTAAACGAGGTGATAAAATTGATAAAACATCCAGATTACAACTCCGAGCTTAAAAGGCTCAACTACACGCTTGACTATTTAAAAACATACAAAGAAGTTATTACTAAACAAAAATCCAGTTTAGACACACAAATAGATTCCCAGCTTAAATATTTTGATCCAGATAATAAAGAACAGTTTACTCAAGTTACTTTAAATACTTCTGTAAGAGACACACTTCATCAAAAAATTCAAAATTCTGAGCGTAGCCTTTTGAAACCATACTTTGCAAGAGTCGACTTTAAAGAAGAAGATAAGAATAAACTCCAGAATTTATATATAGGGAAAATGTCCCTTCTAAAGGAGGAAACTGGTGAATTTTTAATTATAGATTGGAGAGCTCCTATTTCTAACCTTTACTATGATGGCCGTATTGGGACAGCAAATTACACCTGCCCGGATGGAAATATTAAAGGAGAAATAAAGCTTAAACGTCAATATATGATTGAAAAAGGAAAACTTCAAGATTTCTTTGATATTGATATAACAACAAATGACGATTTTCTTCAAGCATGTCTAGGCTCAAGTAAGGACAACAGGCTTAAAGATATAGTTTCAACAATACAGGCTGAACAAAATAAGGTCATAAGAGCAAACATGTGGAGACCTCTAATTGTTCAAGGTGCTGCCGGCGGTGGTAAAACCACAATTGCCCTTCACAGGATTGCCTATTTAATATATACTTTTGAGAAAAAACTAAAGCCGGAAAACTTTATGATTATGGCTCCCAGTCATTTTTTCCTAAGTTATATATCTGACGTTTTGCCAGAACTCGGTGTAGAAAATGTCATGCAAACAACCTTTGAAGACTTTGCTCAAAAAATCATAGGTCGAAAACTAAAAATCATGCCAAGCACCAAAAAGCTTTCAGACCTTGTAAACTTAAGAGACAGCATAAACTGTGAAAATATAAAAAAGATATCCAATTTTAAAGCTTCCCTAGAATTTAAAACATCAATACAGAATTTCATTAAGCTAATAGAACAAAATTTCATTCTAGAGGAAGATTTTAAACTTCACACTTTTGTTCTTATTAGTTCAAAAAATATAAAAAAGTTGTTTCTTGAAGATTACAAAAGCTTGCCACTTATGAAGCGAATCAATGAAATAAAAAAACATCTTACAAACAGTATTGAAAACAATAAAGCAAGAATTTTACAAAGAGTTGAGTCATCCTACGACGAAAAATTAAACAAGGTTAGAGATGAAGCTCCAGATTCACCTGAAAGACGCAAAATTATAATAAAAATAATAGATGAAAGAGATGCTCTGCTAAAAGGCATAAACAAAAATTCAAAAACACTTGTTAAAAATTATTTATCAAAGATTTCTGTTTTGTCTCCTCTTGAATATTATAAAAAACTGCTAAATGATAAAGCTTTATTTAATAAGCTAACTGAAAAATATATAAATCATGAGCTCTCAGAATTAATAAGAAAAACTTCAAGCGATATCTTAGACAAAAATGTCGTTGAGTTTGAAGATTTAGCTCCTTTAATGTATATAAAATATTTAACACAAGGTCTAGACGAAAAAATAAACGTAAGACACATAATCATAGACGAAGCTCAAGATTTTAGCCTTTTTCAATTTTCAGTATTAAAAGAAATAATAGACAGTCCTTCTTTTACAATCCTTGGAGACCTGTGTCAAGGAATATACAGTTTTAGAGGAGTTACAGATTGGAACAAAACTGCAGAACTTATCTTTGGCGGCAATGAGCCAGACTTACTAAAACTAGAACAAAGTTATAGAACCACAATCGAGATAATGGATGCAGCAAACTCAGTTATAAAATTTTTAAATAATAAGAGCCTTCCACTTGCAAAACCAGTAATACGCCACGGCGACCCTGTAACTGTAATGGAAAAAGGCTCTCTAGCTGAAGTAAAAAATGAAATTGAAAAAAATCTGTTAGCCTTACGTAAAAACAAATTAAAATCTGCTGCAATCATATGTAAGACTATGAAGGAGTGCAAGGAGCTTAAAAGCTTATTTAAAAATTCAAGCTATAAGGTACAAATAATAAGTGAAAAAGAAAATGATTATTCTAGTGGAATCTTAATAATCCCTTCTTATTTGGTAAAAGGACTTGAATTTGACATGGTTATAATAGCGAATGCATCAAAGGATCAATATACATCTGATGAACTTGATGTAAAACTGCTTTATATTGCAATGACGCGTCCACTGCATAAACTTTATATATATTCTGTGGGTGAAAAAGCAGAAATGTTAAAAGCAGTATCTCAGCAATAATAAAGGAGCAGGTATAGATCGTAATAAAATCTATACCTGCTTTTTTATTTATTAAACTATTGTTATAATTATTCTATAAAACAACAGCTTTACTAGGAGTGATTGTTATGGATAATGTTGATTATAAAATATTAGAATATTTAAAAGCCAATTCTAGAACTAAAGCATCAACAATAAGCAAAGAAATTCATTTATCAGTCTCCGCGGTCATTGAACGCATTCATAAGCTGGAGACAAGTGGGATAATAAAAAATTATACAGTAGTTTTAGATGAAAGCAAAATAGGAAATGATACAAGTGCCTTAATGGAGGTTAGCCTTGACCATCCAAAGTTTTATGAATCATTTACTAGGGCAATTAAGGAAAATAAAAATATAAATTTTTGCTATTATCTAACAGGTGATTTTGATTTTATGCTTAAAATACTTTGTAAATCATCAGAGGATTTAGAAAAGATTCACAACAATATAAAAAACTTAGAAGGCGTGTCTAAAACAAAAACTTATTATATTTTAAAATCCGTGAAAGATTAAACGGATTTTATTTTTTTGACTTCTGCATATCAAAATAATCATACCTCATAAAATTCGCTAGCCATAAATTTTTCATATTATATAGTTAAAAACCGTAAATATTTTTGTAAAAAGCATAATAAAAAATAAATTCCGCATAGTTCTCAGAAAACATTGAAAAAATTTATTTATTAATATACCATATATTTAAATAGTAATGTGTTAATGAAGAATATTCTTTTATAGCAATTATATAATATATATTGCTTTTTAATATTATTTTTTAAATTTATAGGAGGTGCCTTTTTATGAAGAACTTAGGATATTATAACGGAGAATTTGATTTAATTGAAAATATGAAAATCCCTATGAATGATAGGGTATGTTATTTTGGTGATGGAGTCTATGATGCCACATATAGCAGAAATCATAAAATATTTGCCCTAGACGAACACATCGATCGTTTTTACAATAGTGCAGGTTTATTGAGAATCAAAATTCCATATACAAAGGAACAATTAAAAGAACTATTGGCTGATATGGTTACAAAAGTTGATTCTGGTGAACAGTTTGTATACTGGCAGGTTACAAGAGGGACAGGAATGCGCAATCATGCTTTTCCTCCAGATGAAGTAAAAGCAAATCTTTGGATAGTATTAAAACCAACAAATATAAAGGACATGTCTCATAAACTAAAGCTAATTACTTTAGAGGATACTAGATTTTTACACTGTAATATAAAAACTTTAAATTTACTTCCAAGTGTAATTGCAGCACAAAAAACAGAAGAGGCTGGATGCCAGGAAGCAGTATTCCATAGAGGAGATAGAGTAACTGAATGTGCTCACAGCAATGTATCTATTATAAAAGATGGAATTTTTAAAACAGCTCCAACAGATAATTTAATTTTGCCAGGTATAGCAAGAGCTCATATTATAAACATGTGTAAAAAATTTGATATTCCTGTGAATGAAACCGCATTTACTTTAAAAGAATTAATGGATGCAGACGAAGTTATAGTCACTAGTTCAGGTCAATTTTGTATGGCTGCATGCGAAATAGACGGAAAACCTGTAGGTGGGAAAGCCCCAGAACTTATCAAAAAACTCCAAGCTGCATTACTTAATGAATTCTTAGAAGCTACAAATTAAATTTAGGGGGAGATGTCTATATGAAGCAAGAAGAATTAACAATATTAAATATAGGCGAAAACTTGGATAATTTAATGAACTTAGATCCAAGAGGATATGGTGTCTGTAGAATTCTATACAGTGCCGCAAGAGAATACACTAAAGAACCTTTAACAATGAATAGTGCTAAAAAATTAGTAAAAACATTAAAAGAAGGCGACTTTGTTTATATAATGACAGGCTTTGTATTGCGCCCATTTAAGAAGGCAGAAATGGATGGGATTGTAAGCACAATGCTTTTGGCAAGAGCTTTAGTAAAAGGCTTCAATGTAAAACCTATAATTTTATGTCCTGAAGATAACATGCGAGCTGTAGAAAACTTGTCATATGTAATTGGACTTCATTTTCATGACAACATTGAAGGCTTAAAGGAATATCCTCTATCAATAGCAGGCATACCTTTCACAAAAAATGATAAAGATGCTGAAAATCAAGCAAATGAACTTATGTCAAAAGGTCTTCCAAGTGCAGTTATAAGTATAGAATGCCCAGGAGCTAATTCTCTTGGTGTTTACCACAATGCAGTTGGATTAGATGTAAGCGAATTAGAAGCAAAGCAGGATATTTTATTCACTAAATTAAAGAAAAAAGGTATTTTAAATATAGCCATAGGAGACCTAGGAAATGAACTCGGCATGGGAACTCTAAAAGAACATTTAGAAGAATATGTTCCATATGCTGCAAAAGGAAGCTGTAACTGTGGCTGTGGTGGTGGAATAATCGCAGATGTAGCAGCAGACAACATTATAACTGCAACAGTTTCAGATTGGGGTTGCTACGGACTTATAGCTGCATTAGCCTATTTAAAGAAAGATTTAAATATAATGCACACAAAAGAAATGGAAAAAGAAGCTATGATTACAGCATCTAGAAGTGGAATGATAGACATGTACGGAGATCTAATTCCTGCTATAGATGGCTGTAACCTAGAAATAAATGTTTCCATAGTTAGTTTAATGAGGGAAACCATAGAATCCTCTATGAAATTAGAAAAGACCTGCTCTACTTGGTTTAAAAAAGTAATTGAACTTGGATTTTATGACGATGATGCTTATAAATATGAAAAATTAAAAAATATAATTTAAGGTGTGGTAAAAATGAATTATTCAAGCATGAAGCCTTATGAGGTTCGTAAATTGATTCGTGAAGGAAAAGTTGTAACACCAACAGCTGGGATGTGTGCAGGGTATGCACAGGCTAATTTGGTTATTTTACCTAAGGAATTAGCCTATGATTTTTTGTTATTTACCCAAAGGAACCCTAAATCCTGCCCAATATTAGAAGTAAGTGACGTAGGTAACAGAAACCTTAAATATCTAGGTGAAGATATTGATATCACAAAGGATATTCCCAAATATAGAGTCTATGAAGATGGTATATTAACTGGCGAATACACAGATATATCAGATTTCTGGAGAAATGACTTTGTAAGCTTTTTAATTGGCTGCAGCTTTTCTTTTGAATCTGAGCTGATTGAGGCAAACATTCCTATAAGGCACATAGAGGAAAATTGTAATGTACCCATGTTTATTACAAATATAGACTGTACACCAGCTGGAATATTTAATGGAAAAATGGTTGTAAGCATGAGGCCGCTTTCTTATGAAAATATAGTAAAATCAGTTTTAGTAAGTGGTGAAATGCCTAAAGTGCATGGGGCACCAGTTCACATAGGCAATCCATCTGTCATAGGAATAAAGGACATAAATAAACCTGATTTTGGAGATTCCGTAACTATAAAAGATAATGAAGTGCCTGTATTTTGGCCTTGTGGAGTCACTCCTCAAGCAGTGGTTATGAACGTCAAACCTAAGATAGTTATTACACATTCCCCTGGTCACATGTTAATAACAGATATAAAAAATATAGATTTGAAATATTAATCAAGATAAAATTTATTCAAGGAGTTGATAAAGGGGGACTAATACATGGAAGAATATCTTAGAACTTGCGCAATAATAGACTTAAAAGCTATAGAACATAATATAAATGAGGTAAGAAAAAAAATAGAAGACTATGTAAAGGTAATGGCAGTAATAAAGGCTGATGGATATGGTCATGGCGCTATAAAAATAGGCGACTTTCTTAAAGATAAAGTAGATTACTTTGGAGTTGCAACTATAGAAGAAGCTGTAGAACTCCGCAAAAACGGAATAGGTATACCAATATTAATTTTAGGTTATACCTCTCCAAAGCAATATGAAATTTTAGCTAACTATGATATAACTCAAACCATTTACAATCTTGAAATGGCAGAAGAAATATCAAAATGTGGAGTTAAACTTAAAAAGACAATAAAAGTTCATATTGCAGTAGAAACTGGAATGAACAGAATTGGATTTAAAGTAAGGCAAAAAAGCATCTCGGATATTGAAAAAATTATAAATATGGATAATTTAATTGTTGAAGGTATGTTTACCCACTTTTCTTGTGCAGATGAAAAAGACAAAAATTACACTAAACTGCAGGAAGAAAAATATGATGAATTTTTAAAAACTCTTGAAAAAAACAAGATTAATATTGCACTTAAACACATTTGCAATAGTGCAGGAATTATGGAACTTAATGATCACAGATTTGACATGGTTAGAAGCGGCATAATTACATATGGTTTGTATCCATCAGATGAAGTCAACAAGGCTTCTGTAAAATTGAAACCTGCCCTAACCTGGAAAGCTCATGTGATTAATATTTCTGAAGTTTATGAAGGTACTGGTATAAGCTATGGTAAAACTTACATTACAAAGATAAAAACTAAAATTGCAACTATTTCCGTAGGTTATGCAGATGGATATATGCGCGGACTTTCTTCAAAGGGAAGAGTTTTAATTCACGGACAATATGCACCTATACTAGGAAGAATCTGCATGGACCAAATGATGGTAGATATATCACATATAGATGGTGTTGAAATAGAAGATGAAGTAACTTTAGTTGGACAAGATGGTGAAAATACCATTACTGTTGAGGAATTAGCAAATATGGCTGGAAGCTTTAATTATGAATTTATCTGCGGAATAGGCAAAAGGGTAAAAAGGATTTATGTACCATAGCCTATTTTATTATAAATGTACTAACTAAAAGCTTAAGAATGCAAGTACCAAAACTATGCAAGTAATATTTGTTTAGTTCTCAGTTAAAAACAAAAGCAGACACGAATTTATGTCTGCTTTTAGTTTTATTAGGTAACGCGTATGGTTGAGCTTAATAACTCAATAAAAAAATTTCAACTATCTATTCATCAAAAGGAATTCTAACTAAATTATTATAAGATGCTTATATAAATACTAGTTATTTGTATTACAATTACTCTCATTTTTCTTTAAATCAAATCTATGTGAAACAAATCCATATAATGTCCATCCAGCAAAAGTAGCTATAGCACCATATGTCATTGCTTCAAGACCACAACCATAAAGAGCATATAAACTGTATATTGAAGCCACTAAAGCAATAATGTTAGTTGTCTTGATTTTCCCCTCTGGCACTCCCTCTGCTTTTTGTAGTACATTTAATGAACTCATAGATAACAAGTATGGAATAATATTCGTAACTACGGCCAAGTTAACTAGTACGTCAAATTGTTTACTAAGGCTTGGGCTAATTGTCATTAATGAAAGTAAAGTTTGCGCACAAGTAATAATTACCATTGCAACAATTGGAGTACCTGTTTTTGTAACTTTATTAAATATTTTAGGGAAATATCCTTCAACTGCAGAACTTCTAAATACATGTGCTATAGTGAATTGCCATCCAAGTAAAGAACCAAAGCATGACATAACCATAAGTGCAATAACTATTTTTCCTGCAATAGGTCCAAACATAGAAGCGAATGCTAATCCAAAAGGTGCATCAGATTTTAATAATGCTGAATTTGGAACTATACCAGCTATAACATTTGTTGAAATAATATATATAAGTGCGGCACCTATAGTTCCTCCTAAACATGCAATAGGAACATTCTTCTTAGGATTATCAACTGAATCCATGTTTGCAGAAGCTGATTCAAGACCTAAAAATGCCCATAAAGTTATTGCTATTGATTTTCCAATACCATTAAAAAATGAAAAATGATTAGGGTTCCATGCACTTGCATATTGCTTACCACTAAACCAGAACCATCCTATAGTACACATTACTAATACAGGCGCAATTACACCCCATACAGTAACTGATCCAATTTTACCTGTTATACTTGCTCCTCCAAAGTTAAGTACTGTAGCCAACCATAAAGTAAAAATTGTACATAATGCTACTTGAAGTGGTGAAAGTGTTATTCCTAGAAGCACAGCTGCATAACCTACAGCAGAAATTGCTATTGCTGCATTGGCTATTACAAGCGATAAACCATACGTGTAGTTACACATAAAGCTTCCTGCTTTTCCATAAGAATACTCTGCATATCCACCCATACCGCCAGCGTTTCTACTAAACATACCGCACTGAGCAAAAGCATAAGCTAACGCCATTGATCCAACTGCTGTAACTAACCATGAAAGAATTGACATTGTTCCAACTTGAGCTAATTTACTAGGAAGCATTATTATTCCAGAACCCATCATGTTTATAGCAGTTAAGATAGTTAATTGAAGAACGCTCATCTTATTCTTGGTTTTTTCCATAATTCATTTCCTCCCCCTATAACGTTTATTAATTTATTTACAAATCCAACACTTGCATATAGATGAACAACTTGGAACCTTAAAATTATAAATTCCAAGTTTATCCATGTACAGACTACAAAATTTATGTTACTTAGTTTTCTTATCTAACACGTATCCATAGGCATTAATAACGCCATTTTCTTCTTTCAAGTACACTCCTTGAATTTCCGGAGCGAATCCTGGGAACTGATTTATTCCGTCCTTTAATATCAAGAAATATTTTTGTGCTACTTCATTCCACTTTTCTCCTGGAACAACACAGAAAACTCCTGGTGGATATGGAAGTGCACCCTCTAATGCAACTTCACCCACAATATTTTCTAGCCTAACTAATTTAGCATTGTTTCTTACTAATTCCCAGTTAGCCTCTTGAGGGGTAATTGCTTGCTCTGGGAATGAAGCTGCTCTAAATAATTTCTTTTGATATGTTTTTGCATCGCTTTTCTTATAGAAATCATGCATTTCCTGGCATAACGTTCTAATTGTGTATCCGCTATAACGATTTCCATTTTTATTGTAAAGGTTTGGTAGTACTTCACTTAATGGTGCATCCTCTTTTACAAGGTGTTCAAATTTAACCAATAGTGATACAAGGTTACTCATCTTTGTCAAAGTTTCTGCTGGTGTTAATAGGAATAATATGGAATTCAAATCATTCTTTTCTGGTATAACTCCATGCTCTCTTAAATAATTTGCAAGAATGGTAGCTGGGATACCAAAATCTTCGTATTCGCCAGTTTCAGCATTAATTCCTGGTGTTGTTAACATGAATTTATTAGGATCAACAAAGTATTGATTTTCAGCATATCCTTCAAATGAATGCCATTTTTGTCCTGGATAAAACTTGAAGAATTCAATATTATTTGCAATTTCTTCTGTATCATGATCTTCCCACTTCTTTCCACCTACAACTGGTGGGATAAATGGTTTAAATAATGTGCAATTTTTTAGAACTAATTTTCTAGCTTCAATTCCTAGTTTTACACAGTCTGACCATAAACGCTTACCAGCTTCACCTTCCTGTATTCTCGCATTAACATCAAGTGCTGAGAATAGTGGATAAAATGGACTAGTAGAAGCATGTAACATATATGCATTGTTAAATCTTTTATGATCTACATAACGTTTTTGACCCTTGATATGCCTGTCTTTTTTATGAATTTGAGATGTTTGTGAGAATCCTGCCTGTTGTTTGTGAACGGATTGAGTTACAAATATTCCGGGATCGTCCTCATTTAAATCTAATAATAATGGAGAGCAATCTCTCATCATAGGTATAAACTGCTCATATCCAACCCATGCTGAATCAAACAGGATATAGTCACAAAGGTGTCCAATTTTATCAACTACTTGTCTAGCGTTATAGATAGTTCCATCATAAGTTCCAAGCTGGATTACAGCCAATCTAAATGGTCTTTGTGACTTAGCTCTTTCTGGATCAACTTTTGCTGCTAATTTTCTTAAGTATTCTTCATCGAAGCAGTGTGCATCAATACCACCAATAAAACCAAATGGATTACGTGCGGTTTCTAAATATACAGGTCGTCCACCAGATTGAACTAAAGCTGAATTGTATACGGATTTGTGATTGTTTCTATCGAATAAAACTAAATCTCCTGGTGCAACTACGGCATTTGTAACTACACAGTTAGAAATACTAGTTCCATTCATTACAAAATAAGTTTTATCAGCATTGTATACTTTAGCAGCATGTTTTTCAGCATCCATAGCTGGGCCTTCATGAATAAGCAAATCTCCTAATTCAACATCCGCATTACAAATATCTGATCTGAATACATTTTCTCCATAAAAATCATAAAAAAATCTACCTGCAGGATGTTTACGGAAATATTGACCGCCTTGATGTCCAGGACAATCAAATTGTATATTTCCCTTTTCGACATAATTGCTTAATGTTTTGAAAAAAGGTGGCAATACCTTTTCCTCATATTGGTTTGCAGCAGTCTCAATTTCCCTTGAGTAAAGTTTTTCATCAAATTTGTTTCCGTCCATTACATGATAAACTTTCTTAAGAAGTTCACCATCAAGTTTTTCTTTATCTTTTAGAATGACAAATACAGGAATACCAAACTTTGTATTATGTACATTGTTAATTAAGTCTATATCAGAATCAGTTAATACAACTGCTGATACATCTGTATAATCTGTGTTTTCAGCTAAAACTAAGTTTCTATCAGTTGAAAAATATTCTTTAGATTCTTCAGTACAAGCAATTTTTAAATGTTTCATAATTTTGTCCTCCTTTGAGATTTCAAATAAATTCGAAAACCTCTTTCCAATGAAATAAATTCATTCTAATCCAAATATGCCTATAATATACTTATTTTTACACAAAGAATGTATAAATGAATCAGGGGGTCACTATGTTAATCATTTTATTAACGACAGTAATCAAAGCAGTGCTTGTCAATCGCCGTCTAATTTTATTTAAATTTGTATTTTTCAGTTGAAATTAGTTTTCGCATTTATTTATTGTTTTCTTACATGCATATAATACACCTTAGGAGGATACTTCGGATTTGTAATAATTTAAATTGCAAAACGCATGCTTTTATAAAATTTACAAAGATATCTTTATCAAATTGTATATTCTAATGGCTACAGCTAGTTCTTCATAAAAGTGTTTGGTTTTACAATTTTCATTTAATATTTTATTTACTCGTTCTATTCTATATCTTATAGTGTTGCTATGCTGAAATAATTCTTCTCCAGTAGCTTTCATATCTCCATTATTCTCAACATACTTTACAGCAGTTTTTAATAATTCTGTTTCGTGATTTTTATCATAATCAATTAATGGTTCTATCATTTCCTTGTAATATTTCATTACCCATGGATTATCCAAAATTGGAATAATCATTTTATTTATGCCAATTTCACTAAAAAACGAAATTTGCTTTTTGTATATAATTGAATATTTAAAAGCATACAAGCTTTCCTGTATGGCCTTACTCAAACTACCCAAATTTTCATACAAACTGCTAATTCCTATAACATACTCCTTTTCACTAAATCCCCACCATTTAAGTCTTCTCAAAATAATTTTATCAATATCGTTTTGTTTTGCATCTTCAAAGGTATTAATGAGAATATATCCATCTTTATACGGTATAACCTTACTACAAGCTTCCTCCATTTCCTTATCAGAAAAGCTTTTTATGCCTACTAATTTGTTGTTCTTCTTCTTGCAAAACGCTACTATGTTTTGCTCTTTAAAATTTATATTTATCTTATGAGCAATTTTTTTTATGCTTATTTCATTTAAATTTTTATACAAAATATCGTCTATTTTTAGTGCTAGATTTTCATATTCCTTCTTCTCATCAATAGCTTTATTAACGATTACAATTACATCTTCAGTAAACGTATCTTTAAATGTCATAATAGGAAAATTATTTTTATCAGCAAGGTCAATTACTTCATCAGGAATATGATCAAAATAAATATTCTTAATCGCTAAACAGCTTATTCCTACTTTAATCATCATTTCAACAGCTCCATATAATTCATCGATCCTGTCTCTTATTGCAACTAGTGTAGTTAATGCAAAGTCTTCTGGACTAAAATTTTCCTCTATTAGTTTAGGCGTTTCATAATCCCAAACCGCTACATGATTTATT
Organism: Clostridium guangxiense; assembly: GCF_021043395.1. Taxonomy (GTDB): domain Bacteria; phylum Bacillota; class Clostridia; order Clostridiales; family Clostridiaceae; genus Clostridium_S; species Clostridium_S guangxiense. The sequence continues at coordinate 15,655 of NZ_JAJNKE010000026.1, read as the reverse complement.
TTATTCGAAAGACCTTTTCTACCAGCAATAACCTCAAAGCCTTGCAATATATCAAGGCTTAAGGCTTCTTTTACAGTTATAGCCATAAAAATTCCTCCCTTAACTCCAATTTTTTCATATTATCAAAGTAACAATTATAACAAAAATATGTTTCTGATAATATAAAAATTTATTTCCTCATCATACGATTTGATATTATTCTTGTATTTAGTCTTTTTCAAATTAAGTTAAATTAAAATTTTTTAATAATTATTGGTTTTTTTTGATAATTGCATATTGTATGCTTAAAATATATGACTTTTTCGATTTTTTTTAGGTTATAAATCGAAATAAGTCATACTTTTAATTCACATTTATTCAAAATTAAAAATATTATTCATTTATTAGCTATATTTAATGACTTTCTCTTATCGTTTTACATTTTTTTTATAAATAATGAAATATCAAGCTCTAATTATTTATAATTTAGCAATTTAATAACGTTATTTGTACAAATACCGAATTAGTTTTTTATAAATTGTAAAATAAATACCATAACTTATTAGAATATATTAAATACTACTTAATAAATTATGGTATTATTATAAATTTTTTGTTATTTTTATTCTATCATATTTGTTGACAGCATTTGCAACAAATATTTATTTATGCAATATACATTTTAAGTTATTTTACATTTTATATTTATGATTATAAATTTTTATAAAATGCTCCAATTTTATTTGAATTTATAAGTCCATATTTGTGACCATATACAAAATTTATTTGCCATGCTGTAAATTTGCAAAATAATGTTTGATCAAAGCTATGTATTTATATTCACATTTTTTATTGTTATATTTGCATCAAAAAATACTTAATGTATATTTTTTCATAATCCTTTTTACGGAATTTTTTACATAAGCAAGCCAAATTAATTCTGTTAAACTGGAATTTGTAAATCAGAGTAGGGAGTAGAGTGAAGGATATAATAATAACTAAGATAAGTAAAGTATTCATACCGTAATAATTAATAACATCATCAGGCCATACTATCCCTTTATCATTCTAAAAATAGTAGCTATTATACCCACGCCACACACAAACACAAGAATAATATATACATGTCTCATCCCATAAACAAAAACATCATCCCTTCCGAAAACATAATCCACTACTCTATGTCCCATTTTGATGCTCATGAAATTATATAAAATGGTTGTAGACAAAGTTATTCCAACCATTTGTCCTAAATTTCTTACCAATGAATTAATACTTCCTGCTATACCAAGCTTGTTTTTAGGAACTGTCGACATTATTAAGGAATTATTAGCTGGCTGAAAAAATCCCTGTCCTAAACCTATTAAAACTATACAAAACGCTGCGTCTATTAAAAGAGAATGCTCATTTAAAAATATCATAAATAGAAATCCAATCGTCATAAATATAATCCCTATAAAGGCCAGCAGTTCTGATCCTATTTTATCTGCTAAATCACCTGAAATTGGTGAAATTACAGCTATAATTAATGGCTGCACAATCATAAACATTCCTGCAGTTGAAGAAGACATTTTTAATGTATCCTGTAAATAAAAAGGGATTATAATTATCGAAGAAGCTATACATACAAATGATACAAGTGCACAAAACAAACTTAACAAAAACAGATTATTCTTAAAGATATCAAGCTGTAAAATTGGAAGTTCTATTTTTCTTTGTGATAAAACAAATATTATTAAACAAATTATTGATAAAACAAAGCTTACTATAATCATGGGGTTCTTATACCCAAATTGCTGCTCACCAATTAAAGAACCAAATAAAAATATAATTGCTATAAAATATAAAAAAGCTCCCTTTACATCAAGTTTTTCATCGATATTCTTGCCTTTTGGAAGCACCTGCAATCCTGCCACAAAAGCTATTATACCTATAGGTATATTTACAAAAAATATATAGTTCCAGCTTAAAAACCCTACAATAAGTCCACCCACTGGAGCTCCTATCATAGTCCCAAGTGCAACTCCTGATGCTAAAATTCCCAAAGCCTTTCCTCTTTCTTTTTGTGGGAAAATTTGAGTTATAATTCCTTGATTATTCGCCATATACGCACCTGCCCCTATTCCTTGAATTACTCTAAAAATTACAAGCATAATTAAGGAATTTGAAAGTCCACACATAAGCGATGCAAAAGTAAATATTATAGTGCCAATTTTAAATATCCTCGACTTCCCTTTTATATCCCCTAATCGTCCAAATATCAAAAGACTAGCGCAAATAATCATAACATAACTAGCGACAACCCACTCTATTTGAGCCATATTTACTGAAAGCTTTTTTGCCATTGTAGGCAATGCTACATTTACAATACTGCTGTCAACACAAGACATAAAAGACATTAATACTACTACAAACAAAATAATCCACTTGCTATGCTCCTTATTTTTTTCTGCCAAAATCATTATTAAACTCCCCTCTCTAAAGGATTATTAAGATAAAACCCAACTTATACATTTAGCATATTATTGATATATTAGGCTATAATTGCTATTATTATATTAGCAATATAGTGCTTGTATTTCATTAATTATATTGCTTAATATTAGCATTATTTTGCTATATTATAGAAAAGGAGAAATCCATGAAAAAAAGTAATAAAAATTATTTTTATAAAAAAATGCCTGATGAAAATTTTTTTGTAGATATATTTGAAAAAAATCATTATAGCGTAGGAACAGATTTAAGGACACATTGGCATGAGCATATTCAATTTTTTTATTTTACTGAAGGAAAAGCGCTTCTTAGATGTGGCTCCAAAAAAATAGAAGCTTTTGCAAATGACATTGTTATCATAAACAGTACTGAGCTTCACTCTATAGAGAATTCATGTGTTAATTTAAAATACTATGTAATTAGAATTGATTTATCTTTTCTTTTTAGCAATCAAATTGACTCTTGCCAAATAAAGTTTATGACGCCGCTCGCAAACAATGTGATTTTATTTGAAAATTTAATTAGAAATGACACTGAATTTTTGAAGTATATTAATGAAATCATAAAAGAATATTTTTCAAAAGAGATAGGCTTTGAACTTTCCATAAAAGGTTGTACATTTAAATTAATTGCTTTATTATTACGTAATTATATTGCAAGAATTTATACGCCAAAGGAGCTTAACTCTAAAATAATTAAATTAAAACAATTTAGTGAAGCTTTAAATTATATAGAAAATAGCTATACCAAACAAATAACCTTAGATGAACTCGCCACTTTATCACATATTAGTACTTATCATTTTTGTAGACTTTTTAAAGAATCTACTGGGCAAACCGTAATTGAGTACATTAATAATCTTAGAATAAAAAAAGCTAAGGTGCTTTTAAAGGAAAGCAATCTTAATATGACAGAAATAGCTTTAAGCTGTGGATTTAACGATGCAAATTACTTTAGTCGAATCTTTAAAAAGAATACAAATATGACACCTTCAGAAATTAGAAAATATGGGCTTACAGCCAAGCCCCGCATACTTTAGTTTGTATTTACTCTCAGTTATTTGAATTTGCTAACAAAGAGGTT
>NZ_JAJNKE010000026.1:0-12090 GCF_021043395.1 Clostridium guangxiense | reverse complement strand
TTGCTAACAAAGAGGTTGTTTGAAGTTCTAGAAGGATAATGGGCTTACGCCCAAGCCCCGCGATTTTAGTTTGTATTTACTCTCAGTTATTTGAATTTGCTAACAAAGAGGTTGTTTGAAGTTCTAGAAGGATAATGGGCTTACGCCCAAGCCCCGCGATTTTAGTTTGTATTTACTCTCAGTTATTTGAATTTGCTAACAAAGAGGTTGTTTGAAGTTCTAGAAGGATAATGGGCTTACGCCCAAACCCCGCGTATGATTACTCTCCTTCGCAGATTAGGCATTGGGGAGTTAGTCTATAAATCATGTCTTTCCTTTCAACGATGATCTTTACTTTTTCTTTTAATATATTGTCTTCCATAACTTTACTTACAAGTTCCTTTGTTGGATTCATACATATTGGATTTCCAACTGCCTTAAGCATAGATAGATCCCCCGCTGTGTCACCGTATGCATAGCTTTTAGTTAAATCCAAATTATATTTCGTCTCCATTTCCTTTATAGCTTTGTCCTTACTTATACTATCCCACATAGGAATAACTTCTCCTGTATATATTCCATTTTTATCACCAAATATATATTCCGCTCCTTTATAATCATCAAACCCATATTTATTTGCCATCTGCTTTACAAGTTCAAGAGGACTTCCAGAAATAGTTATCACCTTATGACCATTCGCCTTATGCCATTTAATTCTATCTCTAGTATAAGTATATACCCTATCACCTTTTTGCCTAACTACTTGCCTTGCTATAAATTCTACCTGTGATCTATGGAGCCCCTTAACTGCATCGATATAAATTTCCGCCATTTTAAGGAGGTAATTATCATAATCCCCCTTCCTTGTATCCCATTTCTTAAATTCCGGCTGTACTTCCTCGTACCATTTTTTAGGATTTACAATTTCATATTTAATAAGTTTCTTAAAAACCTCCGTTATTAGCCCCTCTCTATACAAGGTCCCATCTATATCAAAAAAAGCTCCTATATTTTTCATTTGCACCCCACCAATTCAACTAACAAATTATTTTTTACTATATATAATATAACTTATTTGACAAAATTACCACTAAAATTTTTTATTCTTCAGTTAAACCGCTGCTTTTAAATTGCTTTACAAATCTTTCATTTATCTTATTTGCTCTTTCTTTAAATAAAATCCCGATGATCAAGAATACGACAAAATAAATAAGCAGCAATATTATATTATATAATAGTTCATAAAACACTATCCCGGCTACCAGTTCCCTCATACCTCCTATAGAATACGTGAACGGCAATAATGGATTTATATTTTTAAAAAATGGAGGTATTAATTCCACAGGAAATGTACCACCTGAAGCAGACACCTGAAGCACCATTAATATCATTACAATTGCCTTTCCTATATTATTAAGCACAGAAACTAAAGTATAAGTTATCATCGTAAATACAATACTCACATATACACTGAAAATCACAAATAAAATTGGAAACAATACATAAGTCTTAAGTAAAAGCATATCACCTATGCTAACTACAAGTGCCTGTGCAGTAGTAATTGTTGAAAAGGTCAAAAATCTACCTAAAAATTTTTCTCTTGAACTTAGTTTTGTGCCATTTTTTAATTCCATAGGTTCAACAGATAACAATGAAAGAAGTATAAATGCTCCTACCCATATTGCAAGCGTAGTATAAAAAGGTGACATAGCAGAACCGTAATTAGGAATAGGAAATATCCTATTTTCCTTAATATCTATTGGATTAGAAAGGAAGTCACTTTCTGCTATAGCATTTTTCTCAAGCATCCTTACAATTTCTTCGTATCGTCCGTCCGCATTAAGTTTTCTTAACCTATCAGCACTAGAATGTACATCACTTTCAATTGATGGAAATTTATTTTTTATATTTTGCAAAGCAATAATACCTGAAGAAGTTTGCCCACTTGCAATTCCAAGCAAATTGTTTAAAACTGGTAAATTATTTTGAGCTCCCTCTAAAATTGTTATTGTATTTTGAGATATTCCCGAGAAGCTATTCACAGCACTATTTATAGCAGGAGCTGTAACATTATCATATTGATTTATTAAACTATCTATTTGATTAGATATATTTTGAGCATCTTGAATTAAATCCTTAAGAGGTATATTTCCAACAGTGTTAGAACCATTCTGAAGTAACTTTACTGCATTGTCCGCATTATTAGCTTGGGAATCAATTTTATTTTTTATATTAGCTAAGCTTCCTTTAAATTGATTCAAAGTTCCTGATAGGCTTGATGCAGAAACATTAGGTCCGCTTGTCGATTGACTAAGACCTGTAATCATAGATTGAAGCATACTTATATCATTGCTTATCTTTGCTGAACTATTTACATAGTTAGTTTTTACAGTATTTAAAACCTGTATTAAACTAGGCGTATCCAAAGTATTAATTTGCTGTGCCCCACTTAAAAGGCCTTTTATCGTATCCGATGAACCTCTGGCAATTTCCTCATCAGCCTTCACAACAGCAGCAATAACATTTGTAGACGCTCTAACCTGACTTAAATATTTATCATTGGTCTTTACAATACTTAAAGTTCTATTTAAAGTATCTGATATTACTGGTATGTTGCCTTGAACAGTCTTTATATAGCTTTTAAGAACTATTGCCCCTGAATAAGTATTATCTATATTTCTTGATATCTCAGGCATTTTATTATCAAGGTCAATGATTGTATCCGCTAATCTTTGAAGTGCAGGCTTATTTTTTTCCAGTTCTGTTCCAAATTTATTTAAAAAGTTAAAAATCATATTACTTGATGTTTTTATAAATTCCTTATTTATTTCATCTCTTAAGCTAGCTGCGCCCTTATCTGTAATTTTTGTCGCTATAGCATTTTTCTTCTCGTTTACCGAATAAATTAACTCTGCTCTTATTGGTTTTTCCTCAGTAACCACAGATATTAAATCCCTCGAAAAATTTTCAGGTATAGTTATCGTGGCATAATACTTTCCACTTCTTATTCCATTTAAAGCCTCCAAACCATCTGTAAACTTCCATCCTATTTTATTATTGCTTTTAAGCTGGCTTATAATTTCACTTCCTGCATTTATGCTTGTTTCTTTATAACTAGCTCCTCTATCTTTATTGACAACAGCTACAGATAACCCCTTGGTATTTGAATATGGATCCCAACAGGCTTTTATATTAAACCATGCATACAGTGATGGCAAAGCAATAAGGGCTAATATTATTCCGAATGTAACATAGTTAGTTAAGATAGTTCTAATATCTCTAAAATAAATTTTAATTATATTTCTAATTTCATCTTTTATCTTAAAATTCTTCATATGTACACCACCCTTTTAGACTTAGTATGTGCATTTAAAGAAATTATTAAAGTGAAAATAAGTATAAAAATATGGATACTGCTTTCTTAGACAAATTAAAAAGCAAAATCACCAATAATAGCAACTATACACTTAATGAAATATGCTAATACTTATCATCACTGCTAATCGAGTAGGAGGTAAATGATTATTTCATTTACCGACCTCTCACACCACCGTGCGTACCGTTCGGTACACGGCGGTTCAATAGAAATTAATGTTTTAATAAATATATTTCTGTCATAGATACAAGACCAAGCTTCTCTAAGTATTTCTTAGTTAATGTTTTTTCTAAAATAGGACTTTTAGATATTCTCCAATAGCTTTTCCTTGTATTGGCATATTCCCAAGCTTTATAATTAGAAACTCCAAGCCTAACAAGATTATTATGCTTCGTAGAAATTTTCTTCCATTGTTTCCAAAAGCACATTCTCATTCTTCTCCTAAGCCATGCATCAAGTTTTTGAAGTGTACTTTTCATGTCAGCAATCGAAAAGTAATTAACCCATCCTAGTATTGCTTGCTGAATAACTCTGTCTACGACAGTAGGTATACCGAGTAGTCTTGTTCCACCATTTGGTTTTGGTATTTCTACTCGCCTAACAGGTTTAGGTTTATACCTTTCCATCAACAATGACTGCCTTAAGGTTTCACCATTTTCTTTTAAGTGCTGTAGAAGTTCATCTACTTTCATACCATCAATTCCATGACTCCCCTTGTTAGCCTTTACTCTTAGAAAAGCTCTATTTAGATTATCTCTTGATAGAATTTTGCTAAGTAAATCATTGCCATATTTATATACATTGTTTCTTCCTTCTTCGGACATGGACGAAATACTCTGCACTTCTACATTATCTTTGAGTTCCACTCTATTCTCTTGTAGATAGCCTTCTTTATGAAGTTGTCTGCTTTCCTCATATTCCTTCGTATCTTTCAAAATTTCGAAACCTCCTATTGTTCAATCCTTCCCACGTTAACGCGTTTAACGTGGTACTATGATTTCTGCTGACTTCTGATAGTTCAACTACATATCACTATATAACTTATCATTCAGAAATTACATTCTTTGATGATTTATCTATCAGACCTCCCCAGGTAAGAACGACAACCTTCATCTCATATATCTGCCACATTTACTCTCTAGAAATTCGGATAGTGTTGGACTTCGTTTTGTTTAGCAAACTCGTCCTTCCTAAATAAGCCTTATATGTGATTCGTGTACCTCAGACCGAGATTTTGCCTATTGCTTCCTTCAGATTCCCCCTCGCGGAGGACACCCTTGCCGTCGGCTAGTGGTTCCCACTATCAAGCCCACAGCGGACTTGCACCGCCAAGTTGTCGCCCATGCTGGGCGCACTAAAATAAAAGTGAAGAGAGTACTAAACCCTCTTCACTTTGAAAACCTTAAAATACTTTTTTCTTTTTAACAACCGAAAGTACTACTCCTGTTACAATTGTTCCAGCAACTATCGCTATAATATATCCTAATAAGTGCGTTACTACATTTGGTATGAACAATACCCATATACCTCCATGAGGAACTGCAAGCTTTGAACCCAATACCATTGATAATGCTCCAGTCACAGCTGAGCCCGCCATAACTGATGGTATAACTCTAAGTGGATCTGCTGCTGCAAATGGTATTGCTCCTTCAGTTATGAATGATACACCAAGTGCCCATGCTGCTTTTCCTGCTTCTCTCTCCTGCTCTGTAAATTTATTTTTAGCTATAACTGTTGCAAGTGCTATTCCAAGTGGTGGAACCATACCTGCTGCCATTACTGCTGCCATTATAGCTGTTCCTCCAGATGACAACGCTGTGGTTGTTAAAGTACTTGTTGCAAATACATATGCTGCCTTATTGAAAGGGCCACCCATATCGAAAGCCATCATTGCTCCTAACACAATTCCAAGTAATGCTGCATTTGCTCCTTGAAGTCCCTTTAAGAATCCTGCCAAACCATCATTTATTACTTTTACAGGTCCGCCTAAAACAAATATCATTATTAGTGCTATAATTAAAGTTGAAAGTACAGGTATTATTAAAACTGGCATCAAACCATCTAATGCTTTAGGAAGTCTAATATACTTTTTAATAAGGACTACTGTATATCCTGCAATAAATCCTGCTAAAAGTGCTCCTATAAATCCTGCTCCTATAGTACTTGCAAGAGCCCCACCAACAAATCCTGGTACAAGCCCCGGCCTATCAGCTATAGAATAAGATATATATCCTGCTAAAACAGGAAGCATAAGTGCAAATGCCTGTTTTCCGGTACTAAATATAGCCTCACCAATAGTACCTGGCGATTTAAAAACATAAATTCCTCCTATTGCAAAACCAAGTGCTATAAGTATTCCTCCTGCTACAACAAAAGGTATCATAAATGAAACACCAGTCATTAAATTCTTGTATATACCCTTACCAATGGACTTTCCTTCTGCTTGTGGAGCTTTTTCTTCTTTTTTCTCTTTTCCCTTGAATACTTCTTTTGTTGAAAGTGCTCTGTTTATAAGTGCTTTAGAATCCTTTATTGCATCTTTAACTGGCACTTCAACTAGTGGCATTCCTGCAAACCTTGACTTATCTACGTTTGTGTCTGCTGCTATAATAACAGCAGCAGCTTCTTTTAAATCGTTTTCATTTATTACATTTTCTGCTCCTACAGATCCCTGAGTTTCTACTTTTATTTCAATCCCCATTTCCTTCGCTGCCATTTGAAGCGCCTCTGCTGCCATATAAGTGTGTGCAATACCAGTAGGACAAGATGTTACCGCTACTAGCTTTTTCATAATTACTCCTCCTTAAAATAGCTTAATTTAAAATTTTAGATTAAGTTATATCTACTCGAATATCTTTATGAAATCTTCAAAGTTGTTTGAATTATATAGCCTTTCTCTAACGTCTTCATGCATAAGCTTTCTTGATATCTCACTAAGTGCCTTTAAATGAACGTCACTAGATTCTTGTGGTACTGCTATCAAGAAAAATAGTTTTGCTGGTTTGTCATCCATTGACTGATAGTCTACTCCTTCTTTACTTAAACCAAAAGTTATCGTTGGTTCCTTTACTGCACTACATTTTCCGTGTGGAATAGCTATTCCCATTCCAATTCCTGTAGAGAATTCTTCTTCTCTTTTTAAAACAGCATCTTTTAGTTCTTGTTTATTTGTTACTTTTCCATCCTTATACAATATATCTATTAATTCATCTAAAACTTCATCTTTAGTTTTAGCCTTCAAGTTAAATTCTGCTCTATTTTTTGAAAACATATCCTTAGTGCTCATTTTAATTCCTCCTAACATTTATATTTACTTTTTGTACCAAGCTTTGAACCTGATTTAAATCACATGCCTGTGTTCCTTCAAGTGATACTGACGCAGCCCCTGTTGCCACTGCAAATTTCAAAGTCTTTTCATCATCAAAATTATTTAGCATTGAATATATCAAGGCTGCAACCATTGAATCACCTGCTCCAACAGTACTCATTACAGGCACTTTTAGGCCTTTACCATATAATACCATTTTGTTGCTTACCAAAATTGCTCCCTTTTCTCCAAGTGAAATTAAAACTTTCTTTAGTCCATTATCTATAAGCTTTTTCGCCTCACATATCATATCATCCTCTGAATTCAAATTTCTATTTAGAAGAATTTCAAACTCATGTTTATTAGGTTTTATAATATCAGGCTTTTCCTTTATTCCTTCACTTAAAAGTTCTCCTTCTGCATCTAAAATCACAAAAGCACCTTTTTCCTTCGCTAGTTTTGTTAAAATCCCATATATATTTTTAGGAATATTAGGACACGCTCCTCCAGAAAGGGCTATTATATCACCTTCATTACAAATACTTTTAAATTTATTTATAAAATCATTTAATTCTTCTTCTGTAATTTCAGGCCCAGGTTCATTTATGTCTGTATAAATTTTATTCTTGTTATCAACAACTTTTATATTTGTTCTAGTATCCTCGGTTATTTCTAAAAAGTTATTAACTATTCCCATATTTCTTAATTCTTTTTTAAAGGTATTCTTCCAGCTTCCACCTATGAATCCGGTACACGCCGATGGTATTCCAAATTTCTTTAGAACCTTAGAAACATTTATCCCTTTTCCACCTATATCATATCTAAGTTTAGATACTCTATTTACTTTTCCAAGTTCAAAATCCTGAATTGCAATTGTTTTATCCATTGCTGGATTCAATGTAACTGTAATTACCATTAACGTTCACCTCCATTTTAGCCAGTGACTATAATATCAACACCTCTACTCTGAAAATCGCTTATAACTTCATCAGCTATATCCCCACTCGTAATAATTGATGTAACATCTTTAATTTCACAAATTACTGAAAGACATACATTTTCAAACTTAGAACTATCAGCTACTATAAACACTTTATTAGCAGAATTCATCATAGCTTTTTTAGTTTGTGCTTCAATAAAGTTTGGTGTTGTAATACCTTCAATGGCCGATATGCCATTAGCTCCAATAAAAGCTTTATCAACTCTAAAATACTTAAAAATATCTTCACAAGTACGACCAACCATAGCTCTAGTATTAAATCTTAAACTTCCTCCAGTTATGATAAGCTCCATATCCTTATTGTTGGAAAGTTGTTCTGCTATATCTATGGAATTTGTTATCACTGTCAAGTTTTTTGCCAATATATTTTTCGCTACTTCTAGTGTGGTTGTACCAGAATCGAGAATTATTGTATCGCCATCTTTAATGATACTGGCTGCATATTTAGCTATAGCTAATTTTTCACCAAGTTTTTCATCTTTCTTATCTATAAAAGATGGTTCAAAGTTAGTTATATCAATCTTAACTGCTCCACCGTGAGTTCTTTTAAGTATCTTTCTGTTCTCCATTTCTTGAAGGTCTCTTCTTATTGTAGCCTCGGAAACTTTAAAATATTCGGAAAGCTCATTTACTTTTATGCTTCCATTTTTATTTAACATTGAACTTATTTGTTTTTGTCTTTCTTCTGCAAACATATAATCACCTTTCATGTATTCGTTTACTAGCGTTTGTGCTTGCATTTGTTTGTTTGATTATATTGTAAACAAAATTAAACATTTTGTCAATACATTTTTCAAATTTTTAGTCTCATTCAAACACATTTAAGCAAAAACGCATAAACTATTTTTATTAGATTGTGTTCTAACTAAATGTTGATTTTTACATTTAGTTAGAACACAATATTTTATTAAAAATAAACTACAGAAAACTTAGGGTTTCCTGTAGTTTATACAATTTATCTACCAGCTATAACAACATCATGCATTTCTATCGCCTTAGGTCCTACAAATCCATTTTCACTTTGGGTCTCTTTTGATAGAAAAATGTTATCATGTAAATTGTCTATATTGGCATTTAACGAACCACCAGTTATAGGAATGGTCTTTTCTCCGTCAAAATACCAGCCTAACCTTACTTCTCCACCAAAATCTCCTGTTGTTGAATCCATTTGAAAATCAGAAAATGCTACAAGCTCCAAGTATGGCTCTTTCCTCATGTCATCTATACTCTTACTTCCAGGTTCTACAACAAAATTCTTAATGTCACCTGTTACCTTAGTATTCAAATAATAACTGTGCCTTAAATCACCATGATATTTTTCAAGTTTTCCATTCTTAATAACTGTGATTTTATGTAAAGCCACACCATCATCATCCACAGGCTCAGAATAAATAGAGTTTCTAACTTTAGGATCAAGTATTAAATTTATTAGATCTCCCTTGACTTCTTTACCTTGAATTAATTGTGCTAATTTAAAAGTAGATATTTTATTATAAACATTAGACGCCCTAGAATTATTAACGTAATAACTTAGTACTTCCTTTACAGGAGATCCGCTTAATATGATCTTATATTTTCCAGACCTAACAGTTTCTTTAGCTTTAGCTCTTTCTTTAGCTAAAAATATCATGTCCTTTACAGAATTTGATATATAATCCGGATCATAATCTGAAAAAGTAAGCATTTTATATAGTTCAATTTCTTCTTTTTCTTTCCAAGTTGTTATAAATTCTATCATACCATCATAATTATAGTAACTTGAATCTACACCGTATGATGCAATAATTCTCTTATAATTTTTATTCAAAAATATTTCTGCCGAATTTATTCCACCCTTTTCTTCGTCGTCATTTTTGTACAACGCCTCTATTAACTTCGGCATCCAATCTGAAAGTTCACCTTCTGCAAACTTACTATATATACTTTCCAATTTATCATTATTTATTTTAGGAATATCATAGTATTCATTTTTCACAAATCCAGCTGCAAAGATGTTATCTCTTATGAGTTTTTTAATTTCATCTTCTGTCATTGTTGGATCTACATTAAAAACAGAGCTACCTCTATACTTGAGTCCATTTTCTTTAAAATCTTTATATACTGTAATTTCAAAATGTTGTACATCCTTGCTTCTAGTCATATCAATATCTTTTTTAACTAAAAATAACTCTTCTGAGCTTGTCCTTGTTTCAATTATTTTATATTCACTAACATCTTCATCTTCCAAAATAGATTTTATTTTATTTATCATTATCCTAACCTCACCTTCGCCTTAATATATGGTCCACCGCTAGAGACTTTTACCCATTCCTTATATCCCTTTCCGCAAGCTCCATTGCCATCTACTTGAACTTTATCAGATATCATCGAAATCGACTCTAAAAGTTCTGGAACATATCCAGTCAAAACCACTGGTGAAACAAGATTTTCTGTCAATTTACCATCTATAATCTCAATTCCATAATTAACCATACACTGAATACCCCAATTTTTAGGATCTTCCATTCCGCTAGAAGGACACATTAATAAAAATCCTCTTTTTATGGATGCTATCATATCTTCTAGTTTATCATTTCCAGGAGAAAAGAAAGTATTAGTCATTCGCGCGTATGCTTTTCTTTCAAATGAAAATCTTTTTCCATTTCCTGTTGGTTTAATATTTAACCTAAGCGCAGATAATTTATCCGAAAGACCTCTTTTTAATATTCCATTTTCTATAACTACAGTATCTGTACCAAGTACCCCTTCATCATCAAATAAATATGAAGAAACTTGTTTAGCTGAAGTTGCTCCATCATGCATAGTAACAAGCTTAGAAGCCACTGGTTTATTCATATACTCAGCAGCTTTAGCTCTATTTTTTACTAACATATCCATTTCAACTCCATGTCCAAAAGCTTCATGAGCAATTAAACCAGATACATCTGGTGAACATATAACATCATATACTCCTGGTTCTACAGTCTTTGCATCTAGGAGCTTTACTGCTGTATCAACAGTATCATTAATCTTACTATCCATCTCATCTAATAATTCGGCTCCCTTAAGTCCTGAAAATACATTGTAGTTAATCTTAGTATTATTATCTTTTCTAGCTAAAGCTGTTATATAACCTTCGCTCCATATATATGATTGATATAAGTCTTTATTATTAGAAATAAATATTTTAGATACTTGAACCTGATGAAAAATCACCTGTGCATCTAAAAGAAATTGTGAAAATGAAAGAGCCTTTTCCTTTACTTTAGTGAGCTTATGAATTATATCCTTGTCACCAAAATCCTCAGGAAGAATATCAACTTCACCTATAAAACTACCATCTATTTTTTCATCTTCCACAATTGGATATTTCGTTATGTTAGCTTTATTATGTAATTTATTTATTTGTGTATTTACTCTATTTTTTATAGTTAATGCTATTTTATCAATATCATCATCATCTAATTTGTTAAAGGAATATTCAGAATAGTTAACACCATTAAAAACTCTTACTACAAAGCCTCTCTCATTCCAAAATGAATCACCAATATTTACTCCTGTCCTTCGAACAGTGTACTTTTTCCCATGTGAATCAGTACCTAAAACAGATACATATTTAAAATCTTTCGATAATATATGTACTAATTTTTTAACAATGTCTCTTTTCTCTATCAAAAACTCAGACATTTTAACCTTCATTGATCTCCCCCACTTTCAGCAATTTTATGCACATATTATTTTATATTTATGTTATTTCATAATTATATTATAATATAATTTATAAACATATACACTGTATTTTTGTACATTTATTAAAAATTATTAATAAAGAGCAAAATTATATTATAATAAAAGGCTCTATTAGTCTAAAATATCAATTTATAAAGCTGTCATGATCAGCATCATATATCAATATAGTTATCTAATAAAGCTAAACAAAAAAATAAAAAGCTCAAGCAAAAGCTTGAGCTTTGGTGGCCAGACCAGGAATCGAACCAGGGACACGAGGATTTTCAGTCCTCTGCTCTACCGACTGAGCTATCTGGCCACGTATTTTACCCGGCAACGTCCTACTCTCACACAGGGCCTCCCCTGCACTACCATCGGCGTATTAGTTCTTAACCTTCGTGTTCGGAATGGGAACGGGTGTTACAACTAAGCCATAGTCACCGGATCAAACTTATTTAGTTTTTCATACTTCTCAGGTGAACCTAAATCCCTCTTAGTTGTAACGCGGGGCAATCCTTATTGCAAATTACAATTTGCTAGATTTCCCGTAAAATGTCATTTAGACATTTTACCAGCTAAGCCATAGTCACCGGATCATATATGTAATTGAAAATACATTGTACTTTCAAAATTGCATAGTAACTGTTATTTTATATTTGGTCAAGCCCTCGACCTATTAGTATTAGTCAGCTAAAAATGTTACCATCCTTACACCTCTAA
>NZ_JAJNKE010000025.1:16467-59832 GCF_021043395.1 Clostridium guangxiense | reverse complement strand
AGAATTTTATGATTTTTGAGGTTTAGATTTATAGAATTTTTTTAATGTGACGAAGCATTGTTACTTCGCAATATTTTCAGATTATAATTAAATTAATGTTATTTCTTGTTTATTTGAAACTAAAATGTGCGTATCTTAGTCTAATGTTTAGAAAGAATTTAAAGGAAGTGAAAGTTTTGGAGCAGGAAGAGATTATTACTCTTGCAAAGTGGGGGGATAAGGAAGCCTTCGCAAAGCTTATGTATGAAAGAAAGGATGTACTTTACAAAACAGCCTACATATACGTAAAAAACAAAGAAGATGCACTTGATATAGTAAGTGAAACTGTATATAGGGCCTATAGTTCAATTAAAAAGCTAAAAAATCCAGAGTTTTTTAATACTTATGTTACAAGAATACTCATCAATTGCGCTGTTGATATGCTGAAAAAGAAGAAAGTATTTGTAAATGACAATGAAATTGTACTTTTGAGTAAAACATCAAAAGATGAAAATATTGAAGAAAATATAGATTTATATAGAGCTGTAGATTTACTAAATGACAAATATAGAACAGTTATAGTACTTAAATATTTTAGGGACATGAGCTTTGAGGATATTTCCCGGGTTATGAAATGTCCTATTGGTACTGTGAAAACTTATTTACACAGAGCATTGAAGACACTTAGAATAAATATGGCTTGTCCAGAAGAGTAGAGGAGGAAAGAATATTTTGGATGATTTAGATAAGATAAAAAAATTTAAGGATGATATAGACAATATAGAAGTTCCAGCTGAAATAGATTTTTCTATAGAAAAAGGATTAAAAAAGAAAGAGAAGAAAGATAAAACGAGGAGCCTAAGCCTTTATTTTGTAGCAGCCGCAGCTCTTATAATTATAGTGCTTAGAATTCCCTTTTTGCAAACTCGCATAGGAAGTTTTTATTTTCAAAAAACAACAAAGGTGGATTCAAGAGGTATTGCAGCTGTAGGTTCATATAAGAATTTGAAAAGTATACTAGAAAATTATAAAGGTAATATATCGCCTAAGCTTTCAATAGATTATTCTAAAAAGAATGGCTCAGTAAGCTCCACCAGTAATGCTTTGAAAAATTCTGCTAATGATAAAACTTCTCAAAGTATAAGTCATTCATCCACAAATGTACAGGTAAATGGAGTTGATGAGCCTGATTTAGTTAAGAATGATGGTAAATACATTTATACTTTAAATAGCAAAGAAAATAAAATTAGCATAGTAAATGCTTATCCAGCTCAAACTATGAAATTGGAATCAAGTATATCCATAGATAGCAATTTTCATGCTAGTAATATGTTCTTAAAAGGTGATTTCTTAGTAGTATTTGGCGGATACTATAAGAATTCGTATAGCGATGATGATAATATAAAAGATAATTGGTATTCATGGGAAAATTCTAAGATACTAGTGTATGACATAAGCAATAAATCAAAACCAAAGCTTGTCAAAAGTTTAATAGTGAGTGGAAGCTACAAAGATTCAAGACTTATAGGAGATAAAGTTTATGTAATATCAAACCAAAATATAAATATAGATTTTAAAAATGCAAGTAAGGAAGAGAGTGCTCCTTTTTATATAGATAGCAGTTTAAAAGGGAAAGTTAAAGAGGTGGATTATAAAGATATAGTATATAATCCTAAAGACATATATCCAAACTATGTAAACATTTCAAGTATAGATCTCTCAAATATAAATACTGAGGCTAAAGTTACATCGGTATTGGGAAATGGGGAAGACATATACTGTAATGGCGGAAATGTGTATATTGCCTCTCAAAGTGGTAGCAGCAAAACTACAGTATATAAATTTCAACTTTTAAAAGGCAAAGCAGAATTACAAACTAAGACTGAAGTTGATGGAAATATATTAAATCAATTTTCTATGGATGAGTATAATGGTTATTTGAGAGTAGCGACAACAAAAGATGAAAGTGATTTTATAAATAATAATATGTCCAGTGCCATATATATTTTTGATAAAAATCTTAAATTAGTTTCTCAAATTTCTGATATAGCTAAAGGGGAAAGAATATATAGTACGAGATTTATGGGTGATAGGGCATACATGGTTACTTTTAAGCAGACTGATCCTCTTTTCGCAATAGATTTGTCAGATCCAAACAAACCGAAGATTACAGGAAAGCTTGAAATGCCTGGATTTAGTACCTATTTGCAGCCCTATGATGGAAATCATATTATAGGCTTTGGTAGAAATTCAACAGATGTTTCAGAAGGTGGAGTTGTAATGGCGAAACCGGGTGGTATGAAATTTGCCATGTTCGATGTAACTGATATATCCAATCCAAAACAAATGTATAATGTAAATTTAGATGATACATTTAATCAAAAAAATTTGCCGAATATAAAATCTCCTGTAACGCCATCTTATGATGTTAAAGATAGTTTTACTGAATCAGATGTTTTATATGATCATAAGGCATTACTATTTGATAAAGATAAAGGAATTATGGCATTTCCAGTTTTTGTTAATGATGGGCAAAATTTAAGGTATTATATTTATGTATACAAGGTTGACTTGAAGAATGGTTTCAAGCTTGTGTACAAAGCTGAAGCGGATGAAAATTCAGGCACAACCTGTAGAGCGATTTATATAGGAAATACCTTGTACAGTATATTTGATTCTAAAATAGCTGCAGTTGATATGAATTCCTTTAAAAATATAGGTGAACTTAATTTTTAGATAGTGGTATAATAAAATAAAATTAGAGTACAGAGGACACTGTACTCTGTCAATTGTACTTTGTCCTCTGTATTAAAGGGGTGCTATTATGGACATAAATGTTTTATTATTTTCTGATTTTGAAACACTAGATGCATTTGGACCGGTAGAAGTACTTGGACGCCTTGAAGAATATAAACTACGTTATTTTTCCATAGATGGTGGAACTATTATAAGTAGACAAGGTACAAAAGTTATAACTGAAAAATTAGAGAACGCTGATTTTGAGGGGGTATTATTAGTTCCAGGTGGACAAGGCACACGGCCTTTGGTTAATGATAATGTTTTTATAGAGAAACTTAAGGAAATTGCAGTTAAATCAACATATTGTCTAACTGTATGTACTGGTTCTGCTCTGCTTGCTAAAACGAATTTATTGAATGCTAAGAAAGCAACTTCAAATAAGAGAGCTTTTGAGTGGGTGAAGTCTGTAAACACTGATGTTAACTGGCAGCTATGTGCTAGATGGGTAGCTGACGGTAAATTTTATACTTCTTCTGGTGTATCCGCTGGAATAGATATGGCTTTAGGATTTGCAGCTGATAGGTTTGGAGTAGAAAAAGCAAAAAATATTGCACATGCAATTGAATATGTTTGGAATTCAGATAAGGACAATGATTTGTTTGCTAATTAATAAAGCATTTCTTAACTTTTTGCTGTGGAAAAAACTTCACCTTTGACAAGAAAAGTTATGTGAAATCCTTAACTTTTAACATAAGTGAAAAGTTAAGGATTCTAATTTTTGTAAAAATTTTATGAATAAAATCATTTCACCTTCAGCATTTAAATATAATTCAGGTAGGGCAACGATTCTATTTTTGATTGCTATTCCAAATACTCGTTATACTTTGAATTCTGGCATTACTAATGTTAACGTTTCCTTTATTCGAAAAAATAGATATATTATTTGTATCTATACCATTATTATTAGCTATTGAATTAGGATATATAGACTGAGTAATCGTTTTTTTGCCATCATTTATATACAATTCAATAGATGATACATCCACATAAGCTGTTAATTTTATATGATTATCAGTTGCATTTATTGGAGCATACATAAGGTACCTGTCAGAAGTTAATCTTGGATCTCCTTCTTTACTAAGGTCAATATATACAATACCTTTAGATGTATCATATCCAACAGTAACCTTTTTGCTTCCGTCTGAGCTTTCACGCAAATTAAAGCCAAAATTATCTGGTTTTTTATCATTGTTCCAACTAAATTCAGAGCTTATAGTATAAGTTGTTCCTTTGAAATTTTCTACATTTTCTGTTGAGTTTATAATTTGATTTTTAATCTTAACTGTTTTTTTAAACAGGGAAGAAATCTGATGAACAGGCTTTTGTGCCAGTGAATAATCATCTAAACCTGTTCTCACAAGGGTTAACTCTCTTGGAAGTGTCATAGAATTTTTCCATGGACTTGTAGGAAAGGTATCCCTATCATTTGTATAATTCCAATTAGCCATCCAACTTAACATTATATTTCTGTTATTAGGAATATTAGAAAATGTTTGACCTGCATAGAAGTCTTCTCCATAATCTGTGTATTTAGGATTTGACATAGTAGAAGCATTTTCAGTGATAAAATTCTTACCATCAAAATTTCCAACATAATATTCCATACCTGAACCCTTTGCTGGAGTTCCTTGTTGAATGCTCACAGAAAGAATCCATTTTGTTGTATTAGTTCCTGAAACTTTAATAGGAAAAAGTTCAGGACATTCCCAAACACCGTTATTAACGTCATGAACCCTATTAATATCAGAAACATGGGTCCAGTCTTTTAAGTTTTTTGAAGTAAATAGAGTAATTCTTTGCCCTGTAGTAGTAGCCATTACCCATTCTTTAGTAGAAGCATCCCAAGTTACTTTAGGATCCCTGAAATTCTGGGAATCATATCCCTGTCCACTTAGGGCAGTTATAGGAATTACAGGTTTAGCAAGCTTAGTCCATGTTTTACCGTCATTCAGGCTGTATGCAAGGCACTGCTCCTGAACTTCTCTTAATCCTAAAAATTTACCTAAAGAATCAGATGTTGTATCATCTTTATCTCTTACTGCTAAAAAATAATCTGAAGTGTAAATTGCTATCATTGCATTTTTACCAAAGCCAGCTGTATTATTTTTATCTACAATGGTTGAACCGCTGAAAATTGCTTTAGTATTGTTTGGAGTTTGTCCTGGATTAGTATGAGGAGCGCCTATGTAATTATAGGCCTTTGGATCATTCTTACCTTGGAACATAAAATTCTCCCAAGGTTGATTTGTAGATTCAGGAATGGCAATTCCTTTTTCTGTCCAATGTATAAGATCTTTACTTGTCGCTTGCCCCCAACTCATATTTCCCCAAAATAATTGACTTGGATCTTCATTAGCCTGATAGAACATATGATAAACCCCGTTTTTATAAACTAAACCATTAGGATCATTCATCCATCCTAAAGATCTTGAAAAATGATATTGATTTCTAAAAGATTCATTATACATTTCTTGACTAGAAGATACATTAGAAGCAGTTAAAGTATTTGCATACGCTTTACTATTATTGTTACCAGTAAACATGTTAATAGTTGATATTAGTGACAGTGCAACTAAAGATGAAATTAATCTTTTCATAAAGTTACCTCCCATTTTTTTACATCAACACAATAATAACATTTTCTGACAACGATTACAATAATAAATAAGAATTAAATTGAATATTAGATCTAATAACAGCATTCGTGCCACAAAGTGCAAAGTAGCAAATGATTTTGCTATAACATAAAATTTACTTGACATATATATTTATATATCGTAATATATAAATATATTAATAAATGAAGAGGTAAAAACTTATGGAAAAAGATTATTCAAAATATAATAATGCAGCTGAACTTTTAAAAGTTCTTGCACATCCTGTTAGGCTTTGTATAGTTGCAGGACTTTTACAAAATGGTGAATGTAATGTTATGCATATGACAGATTGCCTTAATTGCCCTCAGTCTACCATTTCTCAGCATCTCCAAAAGTTAAGAACAGCAGGAATTATTGAAGGAACTAGAAATGGAACAGAAATTATATATAGAGTTTGCAATGAAAAAGTTGAAAAATTAATGAGAGTTCTTTGTAACGATTAATTGATTGAGTTTATATTTATTACACAAAAGTGCACTTTATTTGTTAGCCGTTGAATGGAAACTTTAAAGATGTGCTTAAAATATATATTTGTATATCTTAATATATAAATATTTAAATATTAGATGCGGATTTTTTATAAGAGAATTGATGAACTATAAATATATTTATGAAAATGTTAATTAAAGAAAGGAGTTAAATTATGAAAAAGGTTTTGATAGTTGGTGGAGTTGCAGGAGGAGCGTCTGCAGCGGCTAGACTTAGAAGATTAGACGAAACAGCAGAAATTATAATGTTTGAAAAAGACGAATATATATCCTTTGCAAATTGTGGTCTTCCTTATCATATAGGTGAAACTATAAAGGAAAGAGAAAAATTAATTGTTCAAACGCCAGAGAGCATGAAAAATAGATTTAATATAGATGTTAGAAATAACAGCGAAGTACTTGAAGTTGATACAAAAAATAAAAAAGTTAAGGTTAAAAGTAAAGATAAAGGAACATATGAGGAAAATTATGATTATCTTATTTTATCACCAGGTGCAAGGGCATTAAGACCACATATCGAGGGAATTGAGAGCAATAAAATAATGACACTTAGAAATATTCCAGATATGGATAAGATAAAAGATAAAGTTGACAGTAAGAAAATAAAAAATGCTGTAGTTATTGGCGGAGGCTTTGTAGGAGTTGAAGTTGCAGAAAACTTAAAGGAAAGAGGAATTAATGTAACTCTTGTTGAAGCAGCACCTCATATTTTAGCTCCTTTTGATACAGACATGGTTGTAATGGCAGAAAAAGAATTAAATGAAAATGGAGTGAATTTAATTTTAGGTGATGGAGTAAAGTCCTTTAAGGATAGTGAAAATTATGTTGAGATAACGCTTGGAAGTGGAAAAAGTGTAAAGACAGAACTTGTTGTTTTAGCAATTGGAGTAGCACCAGAAACTTCATTCCTTAAAGGTTCTGGAATTGAATTTGGTCCTAAAGGTCACATAATTGTAAATGATAAGATGGAAACTAATATAGAAAACGTATTTGCAGTTGGTGATGCTGTAGAGGTAGTGGATTTTGTAAACGGTCAGAAAACAGCAGTTCCTCTTGCTGGTCCTGCAAATAAACAGGGAAGAATAGCAGCAGATAATGTTTGCAATTTAAATTCATCCTTTAAAGGGTCACAGGGAACAGCAGTTATAAAGATATTTGGACTTACAGCTGCAAGCACTGGAAACAATGAAAGAGCTTTAAAAAGACTTAATATACCGTATAAAACTGTTGTAGTTCATCCAGCATCTCATGCATCGTATTATCCTGGAAGTTCGCCTCTTTCATTAAAATTAATATTTGATGAAAAGGGAAAAATACTTGGAGCTCAGGCAGTAGGTTATGGTGGTGTTGAGAAAAGAATAGATGTAATAGCAACTGCGATAAGGTTTAAAGGCAGCATCTATGATTTAGTTGAACTTGAACTTTCATATGCGCCTCCATATTCTTCTGCAAAGGATCCAGTAAATATGGTAGGTTTTGCAGCAGAAAATATCTTGACTGGAAAGGCAGAGGTTGTAACTGCAGCTGAATTTTTAAGCTATGACAAAGAAAACTCTATTATTGTAGATGTTAGAACAGAACTTGAGTTTAGTAATGGGCATGTAGATGGAGCTGTAAATATTCCTGTAGATGATTTGAGACAAAGGTTAAATGAACTTGATAAGCGTAAAGAAGTAATAGTTTATTGTCAGGTTGGACTTAGAGGGTATGTTGCCGGGAGAATTTTAATGCAAAATGGATTTAAAGTGAAGAATGTCACTGGAGGTTACAAATCCATATCAGCACTTAATTTTAAACCTTTAAATAAAAATAATGATGATAGAAGTATTGAAAAAGAAGCGGCGTTAGATTCAGAAGAGTATAATAAAGTACTTGATGCTTGTGGGTTATGTTGTCCAGGACCTCTCATGAGCGTAAAAGAAAATATAGATAGGTTACAAGAGGGTGAAATTTTAAAGGTTAATGCATCAGATCCTGGATTTTATGAAGATATAAAAGCATGGTGTAAAAGGACGGGAAATAAGCTTTTGAGACTTGACAAAAATAAGGCAATTATTACTGCTGTTATACAGAAAGCTTCTGAGGTTCTTGCACTTAAAAATCAAGCTGCGGTAGTTAAAGATAATAAAACAATGGTGGTATTTAGTGGTGATCTTGATAAAGCTATAGCTTCTTTTATAATAGCCAATGGAGCAGCTTCAATGGGTAAAAAAGTGACAATGTTTTTTACGTTCTGGGGTCTTAATATCTTAAGAAGACCAGAAAAAATTAATGTGAAAAAAGGTTTCATGGATAAAGTGTTTGGAATTATGATGCCTAGAGGAAGTAGAAAACTTAAACTTTCTAAAATGAATATGATGGGCATTGGACCTAAGATGATTAGGAAAGTCATGCAGGATAAAAATATAACATCTCTTGAGGATTTGATTAAAGCTGGAATTAAAAATGGAATTGAGATAGTTGCTTGTCAAATGTCAATGGATGTTATGGGAATAAAAAAGGAAGAATTGATTGACGGAGTTAAAATAGGAGGGGTCGGCTATTACCTTGGAGAGGCAGAAGATTCAAATGTAAACTTGTTTATATAGGTTTCATGAAAATTTTAAAAGCTGATTATTAGAGAATTACAAGTGATTTATAAAAATTAAGAGTAGAGAGCACAGAGTAGATTGAAGGATGATTTCTCTTCCTTCAATTCAATCAAAACTATTTACTCTCTACTCTATTAAAAGATTAACAAAGGAGGATTAAACATGTTTTCATTTTTAAATAAGAATAAGTTTAAATCAATAGACATAAGTGAATTAGAGAATTTACGAGGAAAAATAACATTGATAGATGTCAGAAATCCAGAGGAATATAGAGAAGGACATGTCCCTGGGGCAAAAAACGCTCCAATGAATTTTGTGCTTCAAAGTCCAGAAAAATATCTTAACAAGTCAAAAGAGTATTATATAATATGCCAATCTGGTATGAGAAGTGCAAAAACTTGTGGCAAATTATCAGACATGGGTTTTAATGTAGTGAATGTTAAAGGTGGAACTAGTTCTTATAATGGTAATTTACAAAAATAAAGTATGAAATGGGGGTTTTAGCAAATGAATAAGCCATCTGAATATCATAAAAAAGGTTATACTTGTGGAGAAGCTATAATAAAGGCTTTTAATGATGAACATAATACAGATATTCCTGTTAAGCTTGGAAGTTCAATGGGAACAGGATTTACAACTGGAAGCTTATGCGGTGCGGTTGGAGGAGCGGCCGTTATAATAGGATATCTTAAAGGAAGGGAAAGCGAAACAGAATCAAATGAAGCTAGGAAGTATACAAAGGAATTAATGGATAGTGTTAATTTAAGATACGGAACTCAAATATGTAAAGAGCTTAAAAAGAATAAGATAAGCTGTGCAGATATAATAGAGTATACTTATGATGAGTTAAACAGAATAATTTAAAAGAGGGCTGTCGCATTAAATTTATTTTTAATTGTAATTCATAAATATTGCGAAGCAACTATAGTGAAAGATTTTAACTTGCTCTGCTAGTTAAAATCTTTCACTCAAATTAGTTTGCGATATTTATAAATTATTATTGAATTGATTTTTAGTGCGACAGCCTCTTCTTAGTCTCAAGTTTTTTATGTTAAATTCTTTTGCTTTGCGGATTCAAGAAAGAAGTCTGCTATATAGCAAAGTTCACTTTTAGATATCTTAATATAATATTTATTATATAAAAAAAGATAGTTTTCTTTTATAATATTGTACAAGTTAAGGTTATTCTCTATAAATTCGTTTTTATCAGGGAATTCAACTGCTTCTTGTCCTTTTTTTAGCCTGCTTATCGAGAAAGCTGTATGGAGTATAAGACCTATAAGTGAATCATCATCCAGCTTGAATTTAAGTTTATTTTCTACGGCGTTAATGAATTGAGTTATGTCTGTGTAAAGTTCACTTCCATCTATATTGTCTATATTTTCCTTAAGAATAGATGACATTTTTTGAACTACAGACTTTGTATCTACTAATTGCTGCAATTCATCCATTACCTTCATGCATAGGACATCATGCATATTATATTGTTTTATATCTAAATCTATTGGAAAGGTGGATACTAAAAATAAAATTTCTCTATCCTTTTGAAGTTCAAGAAGCTGATTTTTAAAATGGATTTTATCTAAACAGTTTAAAGATATTATTTCAAACAAATCTTTATCATATGTAAGTTTAGAGTTTAAAAAGTTTTTTATTGCAAGAGAGCCTCCTTCACCGGTTAAGCAAGATGTTATTATGACGTTTTTTTTATTTTTGCTATCAGCATAGCTGGATTGAGCTTTTATATGCTGATATGAATTAACGGATAGTATATCGTTGTAAATTTCATCTATAGAAAGCCCTAATAGAGATTTTCTTGCTGCTTCTATTGCATGAAGAGTTGAAGCGAGTGGATAAACCTTTACAGGAATTTTGAATTCGCTTTCTATTATTTCACCAAAGGTAGTTAAAGAACCCATATCAACTAGAAGAATATATCCACTGGTAGTAAAGTTATTTCTAACTGTAACCCTTAATTTTTCAAGCACCACAGAAGGTTTTACATCTAAAGGACAATCTATGCCTATTACAGAATTTTGTTCTAGAAGATCATTTGCTACTTCAGCTATAGAGGTTCCAGTAGACTTTCCATGAGCGATAATTATGATATTTACTCTATCTTTGATTTCTTTTGATATTTTATCATCGTTTACAAGAAATAGCGTTAAATAACCTGCTTCGTCATCTGGAATTAAATGATGTACATATTCTTCAATTTGTTTCTTTATACTTAAGGCTATATTGTATTCTTCTGGATATAAATTTTTTATCTTTTTAAGTTCAGGGTTTATTATATTTTTGTCATTGTGTATTCTTGCTATAAGTGTATTTATATGTAGTGCTAAGGCTGTATAAATGTTGTTACTTATATTTTTCTTTAATGAAGTTACAATTTGATAAACTACTTTATCAATAAAATTTAGACTATCTTCACCTATTATGTTAAGAAGATTTTCTCTATTGACTTCTTCAGAAACTCTGCTTATATATTTACTGAAATATTTGGTTATATCTTTTTCTAGTATGTTTTCGATATCTATGTTTGAAATTCCCTTGTACTTTAATTTTTCAAGTTTTTGTTCGATAAATTCGTATATGGTGTTGCTAGTTTTATCGGTAGATTCTTCTGTATTTTCGCCTTTGCTGGAGAATTTAAAGAATTCAATTTCATCTCCCATAAGTTTATTCCATAGAATTCTGTGCTCTTTTTCTCTATAAAGACCTTCTTTTATGTATAGGGGAAGGCTTGAACTAGTTATTCTTACACCTGATTTTGTATTTGTAAGAAATTCTGAATAAGCTCTTGCGCAAAGAAGTTGAACATCACTTTTTAATTGACCAACATTATTAGGGCAATCATATGATAAAAGGGCTCTCATAGTGTTTAGAGATACAGCGATGTCTCTGTTTAGTTTTTTACTTTCGTTTTTGAAAAAGGTTTTTATTAGGTAAAGTCTCTCTTCAAGTGTTCTTTCACTAAGAGAAGGAATCGTAATAAGCATAGGAATTCTTCTAGTAAAGGTCTTTAAAAGAGATGAATTTGGATTTTCAGTTGTAGCAGATATTATAAGGACATTGGACTTTCTTATTTCATCATCCCCCATTCTTCTAAAAATTCCCTTATCTAAAAATGTAAAAAGAGCTTCTTGACCTTCGGGTGGAAGTCTATGAACTTCATCAAGAAACAAGATTCCTCCATTTGCTTTTTCTATAAGACCTGTTTTGTCCAAATCTGCACCAGTGTAAGCTCCCTTCTTCACTCCAAAAAGCTGAGAGGTTAAAAGTTGAGGATTATTTGTATAATCTGCACAGTTAAACTCTATAAATGGAGATTTTTTGTCTTTTATACCCATTTCAATAGCATATTCATGCATTAATGAGGCAAACATTGATTTGCCTACGCCTGTAGCTCCAAGAATTAAACAGTTCATACCATTTGGAGGGTAAAGAATAGCCGCCTTTAATTGTTCAACAGCTTGTTTTAGACTTATATTGTTTGTTACAAGCGTATCTAGTTTTGATTTATTTGAATTAGTCTTTGAAACATAAAACAAAACAGGTCGTCCGGGTATTTTGAAAACCTTTCCATCTTTGCATAAGTCATTTAACTCATGACTTACATTTGCCCTAGTCATATTTAATATGGAAGCAAGGCTTTGAGCATCAATGCCCTTGCTGTTTGGTAAATCCAGCAGTTTATTATAGATATATTCCTTTTTATTCATGTTTTCACTCCTAATTTAATATAATAACAGCTTAATTATAAGTTAATAGTTTAAATAATTCAACTATAAAAATCAGATGTGTTTAAACACTTTTTTAAACTAATCAATACACTTGAAAAAAAATTAAACACATTAACCTTTTTTTTAGGTAATGTAGAAAAATAATTGGTATAATCACTATATTAGTGTTTGGCACAGTATTTGCTATAATTAATAGTGACACGTTGTAAATATAAAGGAGGCTAAAATATGGATATAGAACAAATAGTGATGAGTATAATAATATATTCAGGTGATGCTAAAAGTTATTTATATCAAGCACTTAATTGTGCTAAGGAAGGAAAATATGATGAAATAGATTCTTTAATTGAGAAGGCAAATGTTGCCATTGGAAAGGCACATGATGTTCAAACGAGTTTATTACAACAAGAAGCTGATGGACAACCCTTAAAGGTTTCAATATTATTTGTACATTCCCAAGATCATCTTATGACAACAATATCTGAAAGAAATATGATTTTGGAAATGATTGAAATGAGAAAACTTATTAATAAATTATCAAATAAAAATTAAGGAGGAATTATTATGACTAAAATTTTATTATTTTGTAATGCAGGTATGTCAACAAGTATGCTTGTTTCAAAAATGAGAAAGGCAGCTAAGGAAAAGAATATTGAGGTTGAAATAAATGCTTTTCCTGAGGCACAGATGGAAAGTCATTTAGAAGGAGCAGATGCTGTTCTACTTGGACCTCAAATTAAGTATGTACTTCCAAAGGCAACAGCATTGTGTGGTAAAAAAGGAATTCCAGTAGAAGTAATAAGTTCTGTAGATTATGGAATGCTTAATGGTGCTAAGGTACTTGAACATGCATTAAAGATGGCAGGAAAATAATTATACATGAGATTATCTTAGACTATTAAGGAAAGAGTGGATGGCTATCAAAAAAGCTATAGGTGTCTTTGTAAAGTACAAAGGCAATTAACTGAAAATGTAATAGAATAAGATAACTTTAAATAATACTATACATGATTTATTGTAATCGATTTATTAAATGATATGTATCTATGCTGATGATAAAAAGTAACTAACAAGATAATAAAATATCTAATTTTATTATAAATTAAATATTTTTAATTAAATAATTTAAATTAAGGGGGACAATTAAATGAAAGTAGAAAGTATTCAAGAAAAAGTACTTCCTAAAATAATGAAATTTGCTAATTCAAAAATAATTATAGCAATCAAAGACGGAATTATAACCACAATGCCTTTGACGCTCATAGGTTCAATATTTTTATTAATAGCAAATTTCCCATTTCCAAGCCAAGCTGGATGGAATGCTATTATGACAGGAGCATTTGGTGCAAATTGGGCTGAACCACTTAACCAGGTTTCAGGATGCACATTTGACATAATGGCTTTAGTAGCTGTATTTGGAATAGCTTCACAGTATGCAAAGAATGAGGGATGTGACTCTATTTCAGCAGGAATATTAGGATTAGTATCGTTTTTAATCATAACACCTTCATATGTACCTTTTAAAGGTGGAGATAAATTTGGAGGAGTTGCACTTAAAACAGCAGATAAAGTTGGAGGTATTATACCTAAAGGATGGACTGGCGGTAAAGGAATGATTACTGCAATACTTGTTGGATTAATTGCAGGATATGTATATTCTTGGTTTATTAAGAGAGACATAAGAATTAAATTACCAGAAGGAGTACCAGAAGGAGTTGTTAATGCATTTGCATCATTAATTCCAGGAGCTGTTCTTATAACTGGTTCAATGCTTGTTTATATAGCATTAAAAGTTGCTACAGGTGGAACATTTGTTGAATGGATATATAAAGTACTACAAATTCCACTTCAAGGAATAACAGATTCATTAGGTGGAGCTATGGCAATACCATTTGCAGTATCTTTCTTATGGTGGTTTGGAATACACGGTTCAAATCTTGTTGGTGGAGTTATGAGCTCAATACTTCAAGCCAATGGACTTGCCAATCAAGATGTAGTAAAAACAGGAGCTAAGTTAATAGCTTCAGGTGCAGGAAAAAATGCTCATATAGTAACACAGCAGTTTATGGATCAGTATATCACTTTTGGTGGTGCTGGCATGACATTAGGCTTGGTTATAGCTATGCTGTTCTTTGCTAAATCACAACGTTTAAAAACTTTATCAAAACTTTCAATAGTACCAGGTATGTTTAATATAAATGAACCTATATTGTTTGGTTTTACAATCGTATTAAATCCATTTATGGCAATACCATTTGTTTTAGTTCCATTATTTTCAGGTATAATTACTTATTTTGCAATATATTCAGGATTAGTTCCATGTTTTACGGCAGTACAAGTTCCATGGACTACACCACCTATAATATCTGGATTTATAGTAGCTGGATGGAGAGGCGCAGCTTTACAGATATTGCTAATTCTTATGGCAGCAGTAGTGTACTTACCATTTTTCAAATCACAGGATGCTCAATATGTTAAAGAAGAATTAAGCAGTGCAAGCATAGAAAATGGTGTAAATGTAGAAAAATAAAAATTACATTAAAATATAATTTGGAGAGATGAAAATGAAATCATTTAAGCTAAAAGTTACAGGAAGTTTCGATAATTTTAATATTGAATATGATTATTCTACAAATTTTGTTCAATATAATCCTTGTAGCTATCAAGGTAATGAGCAAGAAAAATATACTGAATTTTATGAAGATTTAGAAAAAAATGGAGGACCACAACCATTAAATATTAAAGTTAAAATGACAAATCAGACGGTTGGAAGAGCATTACCTAAAAATGAGGTGTTAAAATTTAAAGATGCAAAGTCCTTTGTTGAAAGATTAGCAAGATAGTTAAAAGCATTTTGTTATTGTAACAATATACTTCTCAATGTAAAATTAATAAAGCTATAGCAGTTGACGGATAAAAGATCTTTTTATTGCTGTAGCTTCATTAGTTATATACTATATACTGATGAATAATATTATTTAAGGGGGATTGTTTTATATGAAAGGTCTTAATGATCGGCGTATGAAATTTAAAATACTATCGATAATTCAAGTATTTGTTGTTTTGATTTTTGCAATTTTTGGAGGAACACCATCAATTGTATTTGCAGCTTCAACAGCTAATAATCCAACTGTAACTTGGTTTCAAAATTTTGCTGGTGCAAATGGATTTGCTTCAAGTTCCAATGTAAAAACTGAAATATCTAAAGACGGTGCAAATGCAATGGATGGGAATTCATTAAAAATGACCATGATGGGAACGTCTGAAGGTGATTGGGATAACAATAAAAATAGCGCTATAATATATCCAAGTGGACAAGCTACATTTGATGCAACTAACTATAATTTTTTAATGTTTTATGTAAAAGATATGGCAGGTAACAATAATGTACATGTAACTATAAAAGATAAGAGTGGTGCTTCATGGGATTTTGCAACAGATCAAAATGCAGTTAAAGGTGAATGGGAAAAAGTAGTAGTTACTCTTGACAAAACCCAGAAATTAAATTGGTCTCAAATAAGTGAAATTAGACTTGGAGAGTACTGGAATTACAATAACATATATTACTTTGATGATTTATACTTTGGTGTAAACGCTTCAGATAATGCACCTAATTATGTAAAACAAAGTTCATCTCCAATTGGTCAAAGTGACTTCCTAAAATCACAAGATGGGTTTCTATGGAACCAAAATAATAAGAAGGTTGCACTTAGAGGTGTAAATCTTGGTGGATGGTTAGTTCAAGAGTCATGGATGTGCCCAGTAAATGGAGAAGATAGAAAATGGGCTAATCTTGATAGTATTAATGCGTTAAAGAGTCGTGGGTTTACTGATAAACAAATTCAAGATTTATATGATACATATGAGAGTAATTGGGTTACAACAGATGACTTGGATAAACTTGAAGATATGCACGTAAATCTTGTTCGTATACCTTTCTGGTATAGAAACTTTATGAGTGATGAAAATGGTACTTGGATAACTGGAAGCGATTTAGATTCAAATCCTGGTATTCAAAAGCTTGACTGGGTAATTAAAGAATGTAGTAAACGTGGAATATATGTTATTTTAGACTGTCACGGAGTTCCGGGTGGACAAAGTATGGATCACAGTACAGGTACTCTTGGACAAAATAATATTTATACTAGCGATAAGGATCAAAAAATTTTTGAAGACATGTGGACTAAAATAGCAAATCGTTATAAAAATAGTCCTGATGTTGCTGCTTATGATATTATGAATGAACCTCAAAACAATAATGGTTATACAGGAGATCATGCATATACACCGGGCTCGGCTGAAGCTCTTAAATACACATATGATATTTATAATAAGCTGTATAAGACTATAAGAACAGTTGACCCAAATCATGTGATTTCTATGGAAGCTATATGGGCAGGGGATTGCTTACCAGATCCAAAAACTTACGGATGGACCAATATGCTTTATCAGATGCATTTATATGATAGTACTAAAGATAATATAAATGCTAGAGTTAACGATTTAATTAATTTCCAAACTCAATATGGAACAGCTGTTTATGCAGGAGAATTTAATTTTGGTGATACAAATGAAGAATATGGAATAGAGCAAATGAATAAGTATGGAATAAGTTGGAGTTCATGGGCTTATAAGGGATCAAAACAGGACCCTGGCAACAATTGGTTCTTATATGTAGGTCAAAAAGAAGTAGCTGATACTACCAAAGATTCATTTGATGAGATCAAACGAAAATGGGGTCAACAAATACAGACAAGTAAATTTTATACAAATTCTACAACTGTAGCTGCTAGAATAGCGCTAAATACTACTGCGCCAGTTCCTAATAGTGTCTTTAATCCAACATTTAGTCCAAAGGCAGCTATAATTACATCACCAGAGGATGTAACTATTTCTTGTGCAACAAAAGGAGCAACCATTAAGTACACTACTGATGGAAGTGATCCAAAGTCAAGTTTAACAGCTACGTCTGGAGTTTCTCCAATAAAAGTACATGTAAATCCAGAAACTACAATAAAAGCGTATGCAGTTAAAGAAGGTATGGATGCCTCAGAAGTAATAACTGCAGATTATACATTGCCAAAGGTAAGTAATCCAACATTTAGTCCTATTGCTGGAGGAATTATTAGTTCATCCAATGTAACAATAACTTCTGCAACAAAAGGAGCTATGATTAAATATACTACAGATGGAAGTGAACCAAAAACAAGTAGTACAGCAAAATCAGCAGCTTCACCATTAACTATACAGATTGATCCAAATACAAAAGTAAAGGCTTATGCATTTGAAAATAACATGAGTGCTTCTGAGACAGTAACTGCAGAGTATCCAGTACTTTTGACTAGTAAATGGTATCAAAATTTTGAATCAGGAGTTGGTTTTTCTGCTGGAGTGAAAAATGCTGCTGTAAATAGTTATGCTGATACAGGCTCTATAGGTGGATCAAAAGCTGTAAAACTTGTAGTTGATTCAAGTGGAGATCCTGGAGAGGCAAATAGATGCGTTAATATATTACCTCAAAGTGGAAGTAAAGTTGATGCAAAAGGATACAATTATTTAGCCTTTTATGTAAAAGATACACAAGGGAACAATACTGAAAAGATAACAATAATAGATGCTGGTGGATCATCTTGGAGTGGATGGACAGATCAGAATGCTGTTAAAGATAGATGGACTAAGACAACCTTGCCATTAAGCTCCGTTAAGGGTGTTGATTTATCAGCAATAAAAGAAATAAGAATTGGAGAATGGAATTCCGGTACTTATTATTTGGATGACGTGTACTTTGAACAAACAGAAAGTGATGCTAGTCCATTTACTCAAGTGGCTTCTAGAATAACAAGTGTGGAAGCACCAGCAAAGGATGCAACACAGTTAACATTACCAAAAGTGCCAAATGGTTATAAAATAAAAATTAAGTCATCAGATAAGCCTAATGTAATAACTGAAGACGGAAAAATAATACCACCAACAGTAGATACAACAGTAGCATTAGTGTTTACTGTAACAAATGTAGCTGATGGAACAACAGCAGACACAGCTAGTATAAATGTTATAGTACCAGCTAAAACAAGCAAAGATGCAACATTAAAAACCATAGCAGTAAATGCTGGAGAAGTATATTTTCAGTTTACACCAAAGCATACAACATATACTGTAAAACTTTCATCAGAGACAAGAAAGGCACCACAAGTTTATGCAGTAGCAACAAATTCTAAAGCTAAAGTTGTAATAACACAAGCAACTAAACCAAATGGAACAGCAACAATAAAGGTAACAGCTGAAGATGGAAAAACAACCAAAACATATAAAATTAAATTTAAAGTTAAACGTAGCCATATATTAGATTTAGATTTATAAAGTTAGAGAAAAAAATAAGTTTATTAGGAGTGCAGAGATTATTAAAATCACTGCATTCTTTTTGTATAATATAAAACTAATTTTACTCGGGAATATATTAAAAACAGATATGCAAAGCTTTATAATTATAGTGTTTTGCATAGCAATTGATATGTAACAAGTATATGTTAAAAAGAGCAAACCATAACCAGATATATTTTTATATGCAGCAAATAAATTAGGAGTTTTGCCTGAAGAATGTGTTGTTATAGAAGATTCTCATAAAATCAAGATATATCTAAAGCTGATAAAATTATAAATGCCTTTGATAAGATAGATATTAATAATATTTAGCGAATACATTAATATTCTAAATTTTCGTAGAATAAAGGAGAAAAGTTTTTATTAAGCCGTTTAGATAAAGAAATAGTATTGAGCTAATTTAATGTTCCAAAATGCTATTTCTTTATACTTTTTTTATAAAAAAAACAAAGATTTAATATAAAAAACATAAAATGTACATAAATGATGGCTATAATTATTATATATAATAGTTTTGTTATTTATTGGAGGTGTATTTTTATGGTTAATTATTTATTCCCAAATTCAGGTGATATGATTTATGGGTTTTTCATGAGCTTTTTATTTATAATGATATCTGTAGGGTCGTACTTTCTATTTAGAGCTTTTTATACTTCCAAAATGAGATATGGTTTAAATAGAGTAAAAAAATAAAAGATTTAGTTTTTGCTAAAAATAAATAAAACACCAGATGCCATAGAAGCATCTGAGGTTTTATTTATTTGATTTTAATTTAAATGAGCTCGAAAAAGATTTAAATGCTGCCAAACCAGGGACTGCAACAAAAGAGAAAAGTTTTAAATTTGTTTTAAAGGATAACAATTGGCTTCCAGAAGATAGTTTTGAATACGGAAAAGAAATTGGAAATATGGTTTCTAACCAATAAAGAAGTAGGATGTTAATCATCCTATTTTTTTATTACAGAGGGGGAAAGGAAAAATAAAAAAGTTGATGAATTTTATAAAGTCTACATTAATGCCGTAAAGAAAATAAACATAACAGCAAAGAAAATCTCTGAAAGTGATAAAACAGCTAAAGTAAATGTTAAAGTAACCATAATTTAATGGTACAGGGCCATTTGAAGTAATAACTGCAGATACTTCAGCAATTGAATCATATAGTAAATCTGAAATAGCTCCGTTATTTTCAGTACTTACAACCATTTGCGTTTGCTTGTTGTTGTATATAGAATTTATAATTTCACAGGCAGCGTCGGAATAATAAGCCCCACCACGTTGTGTTAATTGTTCTGATTTGTGATCTAAATTATGATTTTTATATGACTCAAATGATTCAGCTTCTATGCGTTTAACATTTTCAGCTCTTGTCTCACCTTTCTCAAATTCTTTAAGTTCATTTTTTAACATGTCATCTTCTAGCTTCTCTCTTCCTTCCTCAATGTCAACTAGCCAGATTTCTGTTAGAGGAAGTTCCTTATAATGTTTTATAAAACTCCCCATTAGTTCTTGAGTGTAGCTGCTGTCACCACCAATTGTAACAATTTTTAACTTTTTCATAAGTGTTATTTCCCCTTTTTAGTTGGAAGTACAGGGTAGCCTAAAGCCCATTTAGAACTTGTACTTCCATATAAAGATAACTTACGGTTTGATAATAGCACATAATGAAAAAGTCTAGCCCTTCATTCTGTAATCGATTTTTTCATATTTTGAAAATATTATATAAGTTCATCTTTGTAGTAGGTTAAATAGTATCTGTTTAAAAGCAGTTCTATAAAAATCATCATTTACTGTATTTTTTACTCATCTTTTAAAGCATTTTGTATAAAAAATACTACCACTTATGCATTTTTCATGGTTTTAAATTTATTTAATCTATATAATGAAATTGTTGAAGGGGGGAAGAGAGTTGAAGGTTGATTTAAAAATAGATTCTGAATTTAACGAGAGCAAGTTAATTATAGAATCGCCAGAAATGACAGAAGAAATAGAAGCAGTTTTGAAATTTTTAAAGCATGTTTCAAAACGTCACATTATAGGCAGTAGAGATGAAAAAATGTACATTCTTGATCCCGATAATATATTCTTTTTTTATAGTGAAAACAAAAAGATAATAGCTCAAACTAGAGATAATAGCTATGAGATAAAAGAAAAATTATATGAACTTGAAGAACAATTTGAAAATACATCCTTTATAAGAATATCAAAATCCGTTATTGCAAATGTAGATAAAATCAAAAATTTAGAAATGTTTTTCAATGGAACCATGTGCGTCAATTTTACTAATGGAAAACAGGAGTATGTGTCTAGAAAATATGTAACAAAGATAAAGGAATATTTGAGTATTGGAGGTAAATAAATATGAATTATTTTAAGGAAGCATTAAAAAGAGGAGCTTTAGGGATAACTGTAGGAACTTTTATATGGCAGGTAATATTCTGCATTGAAGCCTATGCATATGGAATAGATGGGAATGTACCTGAACGGATGGTTGTAGATGGTTTATTTATTGCTGGTGTATTGGGATTTTTTATGTCAGCGGCATCAGTTGTGTTTAAAGTTGAATGGTGGAGCGAATTGAAGAAATTAGTAATTCATTTTGTAATACTTGGAGGTGTGTTTTCTATAGCATCTATTTTAGGAAAGTGGATGCCAGAAGGGGTAGGACCAAAGATAGGATATGCAGCAATTTTTGTACTTATTTATGTTTGCATATGGATTTCTTTTAGGGTATATTGGAAAGCAAGAATAAGAGAAATTAATGGGAAACTTGAAAATAAAAACTAGGTAAAAAACTATTGCACATAAAATTGATTTGTCTATTTAGGATAAGTCAATTTTTTTATTTGTTGTGACTACAAAAGTTTGCTGTGATAATTGATTTTTAGACATCAATGTGTAATCATGAAATTATTAAGTACATTTACATAGTTAGTAGAAAAAAATAAATGATAAAGAGTGGATGATAATGAGTAAATTTTCAAACTTATTAAGGATGATAATACTCTTGAGAAGCAATGGCAAAATGAAAATTTCTGATATTTCAAGGGAACTTCAAGTTGATGAGAGAATGGTTAGAAAATACAAAAAAGATTTAGAATTAGCTAATGTATACATTGAATCGACAACGGGAAGTAATGGTGGATATTAACTAGAAGGATATGATTATTTATTAAACCTTGATATAAATGAAGATGAGTATTCTGCATTAAGTATTGCTGATAGTGAACTTAGACAATGCAATTTTATGTATTTAGATGAAATAAATTCACTTACAGATAAAATTACGGCAGCTAGAAAAATGAAAGATAGGCAAATAAATGATGTTGAGTATTTTATAAAATCAGATGTATCAATAGAGCAGGACAAGAAAAAATTATTAGATATACACAAAGCGGTTATAACTAAGTCTAAAATAAGAATAAGATATTTTGCTTTAAGTTCAGGTGAGAG
This sequence comes from Clostridium guangxiense, assembly GCF_021043395.1. Classification (GTDB taxonomy): domain Bacteria; phylum Bacillota; class Clostridia; order Clostridiales; family Clostridiaceae; genus Clostridium_S; species Clostridium_S guangxiense. Next base: position 37,742 of record NZ_JAJNKE010000025.1, on the reverse strand, counting down.
TACCAGGATTATTCACCCGTATGCACTCATAAACTATAGAAATGCTATTTATGTTGCTGCATATTGTGAGAAAAGAAGCAGTATTAGAGATTTTAAGATATCAAGGATACTTGAGTATGAGGTTCTTTCTGAAAAGTTTATTTTTCCAAAGGATTTTTCACTTAAGGAATATATGAAAAACAATTTTGGAATATATAGGGATGGAGTGTATAAATTGAAACTTCACGTTTTTTATCCTATGTCATATATCGTAAGCGAAAAAATATGGGTTAGCAATCAGAAAATAACCTGGAATGAGGATAAATCTATAATATTTGAGGCAACCATGGAAGGTAAAACTGAAATTATAAGTTGGGTGCTTAGTATGGGAAGTAATGTTAAGGTTTTGGAGCCTGAGGAACTTAAATTAAAGATTAAGGATGAAGTTGAAAGGATAAAGCAGTATTATATAGATGGACAGACTAAAAGATTAAAATGACTAACATTATAATTTTACAAGTAGTATTTTGGATGCTTTAATCAGTTTAAACTGTGGACAGAGGACAATTGACAGTGAAGTATGATTTTTTTCGGCTGAGCTTTGAAAAATCTAAATTTAATGCTCTTGCAGCGCACAAAATATAATGCTAGCTGCATTGAATACTATATTTGTCCACTGTGTAAGTATTAAATTTTGCAGTGAACCTAATTTTTTCAAAAATAGCGTTGAGAGCTTCATATTGAAGGCATAAAGTGACTTTGTTATAATATTAACATGCACTATTGGAGGTTCACTGCAAATGTATTCAATTTTAGAGGTTTATGAAACTGTGTAGATTAGGAAAAGTGGGACTTTAGAGTTTTTGAAATCTTGGGTTTTATAAGAACTATATTGCCTTAATTTAGGGTACAATATATAGAGATTGAAATGGGAGATGAGAAAGGTATATGCATTGTGACAAGAATTGTATTAAGTGCACAGGAAAATACTGTGTATCAAAGGTATATATTTTTTCAACATTACAACCAGAAGCTTTTAAAAAAATATCAGATATAATTATTACAAGGAAATATAGAAAAGGGCAGGTTATATTCTTTGAAGGTGATGTTGAAGATAAACTTTATATAGTGAATCAGGGTAAAATAAAAATTTACAAGTATAACAGAGAAGGCCGCGAGCAGATATTATATATATTGTCGGAAGGCAAGTTTATTGGAGATATGAGCCTTTTAAAAAAGGGGAATTTTCAGTTTAATGCAGAGGCCCTTGAAGATACTTTAATATGCACTATTGCAAAAGATGATTTTGATGAAATAATTACTAGAAACCCAGAAATAACCTTAAAAATCCTTGAAGTTCTTCATGATAGGCTGATGAGCCTTGAGAATCTTATACAAAATCTAAGCACAAAAGATATAGAAACTAGAATTGCTTCTATGCTCTTAAGCTTTGCAGGAGATTTTGGTGTAGAAGATGATAATGGAATAGTTATTGACCTTCCATTAAACAGAGAAGAAATGGCAAACTACATAGGGGTCACTAGAGAAACTATAAGTAGAAAACTCACTTCTCTTCAGGATGATGGTGTAATTGAATTAATAGGCAATAAGAGGCTTATAATAAAGAACAAAGCATATTTTCAGAATATGATGTAGATAAACCGCTTCAACTATTGAAATTCATGTGCACCAAAATGTCTAGAAGACGGCATTTTGGTACAAATAAATTTCAAGTTTCAAGGTGGTTTATCTTTAAAATGATTTTAAAGGCTGCCCGTCAAAATTGGGGCGGCCTTAGTTAAAGTTATACTATAAATTCTGCGGCCATTTTTCCTGTGTTTACGGAGGTCACTTTTTTAGCATTATCATAGAAGTTAATTCTAAGAGGAAGGTGTAGATCATTTTCCCCTGTAGCTTTAATAATTTTAGTAGAATCAAGGAGATTTATGTTGCTCTGCTTTAGATAATCATTTATTATTTCTATAGCTTCACCACTCCATCCATAAGAGCCAAAGGCAAAACCGTATTTGCTAGAAAGATCCATAGAAACTATTTCTTTTATATAAGCTTCAATATTACCTATCATGTCACCGTATCTTGTGGAACTTCCTATGACAATTATGTCACTTTCCGCTGCCATTTCTTTTACAACATCAATTGATGAGGTTTTGGCATTTATTATTCTGGCTTCTATTCCTGAGTCTGTAAGACCTTCATAAATATCATTTGCTATTTTTCCAGTATTGCCTGTCATAGAAGTATATAAAATAAGCGCTTTTTTATTGGATGCATTTTTAAGACTCATTTTATCGTATAAATCAATAAACTTTTTAGCATTATTTCTTAATATAAAGCCGTGAGCTGGGGCTATAATATTTATTTCTATATCCTTTAGCTTATGAAGCATTTCTCTTACATAAGGTCTGTGAGAGGCCATAATAAGCGAGTAGTAAACTTTAAAGTCTTCAGTTATATCTTCTGATGCAAGGTCATTAAATAATTTGTAAGTTGCTATGTGAGTGCTAAATATATCACAAGGATAAAGCACCTTATCTTCAATTGAATAAGTTATCATGGTTTCTTCTGTATGAAGATATGGAACCTGAAAAAATTTTAATGTCTTTCCGCCTATGTCTAGGGTATCGCCATCTTTTATTATAAGATATTCTCTGTTATGCAGTTTAAACATGCCATTCAAAAATTCTTTAGCTTTTTCAGTTGTAACAATTACGGCATTTTTTGCCTTGCTCATTAAAGCAGGAAGTGCACCTGCATGATCTGGCTCTACATGGTTTATGACTACATATTTTAAAGTATTTAAGTCAAAGTTTTCTGAAAGCTTTTTTACAAATTCTACTCCAAAAGAAATATCTACAGTATCTATTAATGTAGGCTTTTCAGTTTCTAAAAGATACGAGTTATAGGTTGTTCCTTTTTCTAGTATCAATCTGTGGAATGGAACAGGTCTATCATCTACCTTACCAACCCAAAATGATTTTTCAGCAATTTGTATTTTATTATTCATCATTATCTCTCCTTCGTATATCTCTTGTATTACCGATGCTTTGATTATATGAGTTATTGACTATTTAAACTATGACCACAATCAATTTAAAATTTGATTTCAATCACAGAATTAATGGCTGCTTTTGGGGTAAATTATAGCTAAAGATAAAATAAAATGGAGGATAAAAATTATGAATAATATATTTAGTTTAGATCAAAAAATTGGAGAGATTGTTGCCAAGTTTCCAAGGGCTATGGAGATATTTAAACAGTATAAAATAGATTTTTGCTGTGGAGGAGATAGACTGCTTAAAGAAGCTATTAAGGAACAAAGACTAAGTGGAGAAGAAATAGTATCTAAAATAAATGAAGAATATAGTAAATATATAATTGAAGAGACAAAGAATGTAGATTGGAACAGAGAACCTTATTCAAGGCTAATTGAACACGTTATAAATACTCATCATGCTTATTTGAATGAGACACTACCGCGTCTTAGCGAGCTTACAACAAAAATATTAAGAGTACACGGTGCAAACCACTCAGAACTAATTAAAGTACACAAGCTTTTTCACAGTTTAAAGATGGAATTTGAGCAGCATCTTATAAAGGAAGAAGAAATTGTATTTCCACTTATAATTGAATACGAAAAAACAGGAGATGAAGATATACTAATAAATGCAACTCAAAAAATCACAGAATTAGAAGAAGAACACGAGGGAGCAGGCTCTATATTAAAGGAATTAAGGGAAATTACAAATAATTATGAAATTCCAGAAGATGTTTGTAACAGTTATATAGGGACTTATAGACTGCTTGAAGCTTTGGAGGATGATACCTTTAGGCACATTCATCTTGAAAATAATATTATGTTCCCAAGACTTATGAGTGAAGCAAAGAAAGAGTAAGGGGTACAGAGTACAATGAAGGATGATTTATCTTCCTCTCGTCAGATAAATCTAAAACTTATAAAATGCTTAGATATTTCAATTGTCTGAGCATTTTTTCAGCGAGCAAACATTCACGGGGCATGGGTTTCGCTCATTGAGTTCATTACAATACTTCTTAAGTATTTCATTAGTTTATAAATTTATTGTACTGTCGAAAGTTGTTCAACAACAAATGCACCATCATTATACAAGGAAAGTAGCTTTAAAAATTACTTTTACAGAGAACTCCTATTTGGTGAGAGGGAGAGAGGAATATTAAAGTGAAAATGGCCTTGGAGCTCCGTACCGAAATTCATATGTTAGGCTGCGGCGGGTTTCTCACGTTAAAGGGATAGAGTATAATCATAGCCATTTTTGTGACGTACTTGAAGAGGCTTATATCGCGAGGTATAGGTAAAATAGGATGGTAACACGAAGGTTAACTCTCGTTCCTAAGATTAATTTCTTAGGAACGGGAGTTTTTTTATTTTCTATAAAGTTCATCCGAGGCACAAGGAAATCAATTCCTTTTCCATTTGATTTAAAAAATCATATTGGAGGAATGAAAAATGAATATTTTAATTGGAGGGGCATGGCCATATGCAAATGGATCACTGCATGTGGGACGTATTTCATCAGTATTACCAGGGGATGTTATTGCAAGGTATTATAGGGCGAAGGGAGATAACGTATTATATGTTTCAGGAAGTGACTGCCACGGAACACCAATTGCCATAAGAGCTAAAAAAGAAAATATAAAACCAGGTGCAATTACAGATAAGTACCATAAGGAATTCAAATATTGCTTTGATAAACTTGGATTTTCCTATGATTACTATTCAAGAACAGATGACGAATATCATAAAAAAGAGATTGAAAAGATAGTTAAAAAGTTATATAAAAATGGATTTATTTATGAAAAGGAAGTAAAACAGCTGTATTGTGAACATTGCAATCAATTTTTGCCAGACAGGTATGTTGAAGGAACTTGTCCAGTATGCGGCAATAAGGCAAGGGGAGATCAGTGTGATTCCTGTCAAACTATATTAGAACCACTAGAATTGAATAATAGAAAGTGCAAGCTATGCGGCGAAGAACCAGTTGTAAAAAGTGGAAAGCAATTGTATTTTGCACTTTCAAAATTTCAGCAAACCCTTAAAAAGTATTTTGATAAAACTAAAAGTGAATGGAGATTAAATGCGGTTAACAATACGGAAAGATATTTAAAAGAAGGGCTTCGCGACAGGGCAATTTCAAGAAACCTTGATTGGGGGATAGATGTGCCAATTGAAGGCTATGAGGATAAAAAAATATATGTTTGGATAGATGCTGTTCTTGGATATTTAACTGTGAGCAAAAAATGGGGAGAGGAAAATCATAAAGATTGGAAAAAGTTTTGGGATAAGGATGCTAGAAGCTACTATATTCATAGCAAAGACAATATTCCATTTCATACCGTTATACTTCCAGCCCTTTTAAGTGAAATTGGAATCGAAAAACTTCCTGACAGGGTTGTCTCTAGTGAATATGTGACTTTGGAAGGGAAAAAAATATCAACAAGTAACAATTGGGCGGTTTGGGTTCCAGATATAATTGAAAAATATAATCCAGATGCCATAAGATATTTTCTCATATCAAATGGGCCAGAGAGAAGGGATACGGATTTCTCTTTTAGAGAATTTATTAAGAAAAATAATAACGAGCTTCTTTCTGCATATGGCAATCTTGTAAATAGAACTTTGGTTTTTGTAAATAAGTATTTTGATAACTTTGTGCCAGAGGGAGAAGAAGATGAAGCTTTAAAAAAATCTATTTTAGAGCTGTATGTTAATATAGGAGATAAGATAGAACATGGAGAACTAAAAAATGCTGTTGATGAGGTTTTTGAATTTATAAGAAGCATAAATAAATATTTTGATGAAAATACTCCTTGGGTTACTATAAAGAGTGATAAGAAGATTTGCGGAAATGTTATTTATAATTGTTTAAATGCAATAGCTAATATAGCCAATATACTTGAACCATTTTTACCTTTTTCATCTCACAAAATTAAGCACTGGCTTGAATTTAATGTGGATAAGTTTGAGTATTTTTCTTTGGAGTGTGGAAAACAAATTGGGGAGTTTGAAATTTTGTTTGAAAGATTAGATAAAAAGATTATTGAAGAAGAAGAGATAAAGCTTCAAGCTAAAAAAGGATGATTTTCTTCTGTTTCACTACTGTGGGAGCGAAGTAACAATGCTGAAAGAACGATTTAAAAAAGTCCTAATAAATCTTAGATTTATAGGACTATTTAAGAAAATATTTTTATCTAGTTCAAGAATCACATGGGCTAAACGCCTAAACCCACAGTGGTTTATGCGACGAAGCATTGTTACTTCGCAATCTTTGTACTATTTTCCTGGTGTAAAAGGGCAGTAGCCTATTTCATCACTTTTGTTTTTCATTTCTGCCCATAAATTTTCATCTTTTAATGCATCTATAGCTGTAGGGTATAAAATGTAATTTTCCTTATAAATGTGGTCTCTTAGATGAAAAACAATATATTTAGCCAATTCATCTACTTTTGCTTTACATTCATCAAAGTCAGCATTTTGAGCTTCATGTGCTGCGTCTCTGAGCAATCTTTTCCTTTTCCTAAGATCATCATGTTCCATCCTCATTATTCTAGTTGGACCTGTAATATTTCTCTTTTCAAGCTCTGGAAATAATACATCTTCTTCGCGTTTGTGATGTTTTTCTGCATCCAAAATATTATTTGCTAAATGCTCTAATTTTGTAAATAAGTTTGGATTTTCACTGTAATTATTTAAGGCTTGAATGGTTAAATTAAGTGCTTCTAATTCTGTTAAGAATTCCTTTATTTTTTCATGTTCAATTATAAGAGTATCTAACATATGCCCAGGCTCAATTTTTTTCTTGAGTTTTACCAATTCATCGCTAAGAACTTCCATATGGATGTCACATAAATTTCTTAAGTCTTGTGGATTTACCCCTTGCTCTATAAGGCGCTGTTCTGCAATAGATAATTCTATAGGATCTATATTTGCAACTATATTTAAAGCTTCTCTCCTTGATTCTTCCGTTACACCTTCGTTAAGCTTTCTTAAAACAGCTGTAAGATTTTTAATTCTATCTTCATTTATTGAGTTCATATACAATACCTCCTAAGTATTTCATTAATTTATAGATTTATTTTACTGCCGAAAGTTATTAATTAATGTGATTTCAATCAAATTTTTTTTGAATAATTAATACGGTAAACGCTCATATTAATCTTAGGAATTATTTGTAAGGAGTGAAAATAATGAAAGAATTGAGTAAGGATGTTTACTGGGTAGGAGCTATTGATTGGAAAGTAAGATATTTTCATGGTTATGAGCTTTCAACGCATAGAGGAAGTTCATACAATGCATATCTTATAAAAGATGAGAAGACAGTACTTATAGATACGGTATGGGAACCACTGACGGATAGGCTTATTGAAAATTTGAAAGAGGTTGTAGATATAAGCAAAATAGATTATGTTGTAATGAATCATTTGGAACCAGATCATTCTGGAGCTTTGCCTACTATTATGAAGTACATTCCTAATGCCACTATAATAGTGTCCAAAAAGGGAATGGAAAGTATAAAGGAATATTACCATACAGATTGGAATTTAAAGGTGGTTACTCAAGGCGAAAAAATTAACATAGGAAAGCATGAGCTTATGTTTATAGAAGCATCAATGCTGCACTGGCCGGATAGTATGTTTACATATTTACTAGGAGAAAATATTTTGTTTTCCAATGATGCCTTTGGGCAGCACTATGCATCTTCAAAGCTTTTTAATGACTTGGCAGATGAATGTGAGATTTATCAGGAAGCGTTAAAGTACTATGCAAATATATTGACACCTTTTAGCAAAATGGTTACTAAAAAGATAGAACAGATAAAAGAACTTAAGTTGCCTATAGATATGATAGCACCAAGTCACGGAATAATATGGAGAAAAGATCCTATGAAAATTGTTGAGAAGTATTATGAGTGGTCGAAGGGTATATCTGAAAAAAGCGCTGTAATAATATATAACTCTATGTGGGGAGCAACACATAATATGGCGGAATTTATAGCAAAGGGTTTGGCACAAGGAGGCGTTCAATATAAGATATTCAATACAGGAACAGCTGATAGAAATGATATTTTAGCGGAAGTTTTTAAGGCTAAAGGCATAATTTTAGGGTCATCGACGGTAAATAACGGTGTACTAACGTCAATAATGCCAGTTGTGGAAGATTTAATGGGGCTAAAGTTTATTGATAAGGTTGGCGCAGCTTTTGGAAGTTATGGTTGGAGTGGAGAATCCCCTAAAATGTTATCTGATTATCTTACAAAGGCTAAAATCGAAGTTATAGAAGAACCATTAAAGGCTAAATACATGCCAGATGAACAGGAACTTCAAAGCTGCATGGAGTTTGGAAAAAATTTTGCAAAAATTATGTTATCAAAAATGGAGGTGGGGAAATAAGGTGGCTTGCAGGATTATTATTGTTGGAGCTGGAGTTGCCGCTGTAAATGCAATAAAGGCAATAAGAGAGTATGATAAAGAATCGGAGATAATCCTTATTGGGGATGAAAAGTTTTATCCTTACAGCAGAATAAAATTAACTAAAAGTATGCTTGAGAATCTTGAGGAAGATAAAATTCTTTTGCAAAAAAAAGATTGGTATGCAGCCAATAATGTAAGTTTGTATTTAGGTAGATCAGTTATTAAAGTTGATACTGATAACCACAAGGTTATTTTAGATGATGAAAGTAAATTTTCCTATAAAAAGCTTCTTTTGGCAAGTGGAGCTCATAATTTTATTCCTCCAATACAAGGTATAGAAAAGCCGGGAGTATATTCAATAAGGAAGTTAGAGGATATTAAAAAGTTGCAAGATACTTTAAGAGAAAAAGAAGTGATTTTAAACATAGGCGGAGGAATACAAGGCTTAGAAACTGCATGGGTACTCCATCAACATGGGAAAAAAATTATTATAGTTGAGTTTCAAAACCGATTAATGCCTGCACAACTTGACGATAAAGCTTCAAGGACTCTTCAAAGAGCTATTGAAAGTTTTAATATAGAAGTACATTTGAATACTCAGGTTAAGACCATCGTTGGAGAAAGTGAGGTTAAAGAAGCTTTAACAAATTCTGGTGATAATTTAAAATGTGATATGGTAGTTTATTCTGTGGGTATAAGGACAAATATAGATTTCCTTCAAGATTCACTAATAAGTTTAAATCATGGTGTAATAGTAAATAATATGATGCAAACTAAATTAAAAGATGTATATGCTGCTGGTGATGTTGCAGAATTTGAGGGTAAAATATCGGGAAGCTGGAGCGCAGCAGCCAATCAGGGAAAAATTGCGGGATACAATATAGCAGGTAAAGAGGTTAAGTACTCTGGGATAGTACCTGTAACAACTTTAAATGCTTTTAACATTTCTTTATTTTCTATAGGAAATGTAGATGAGAAGCAGTGCAGCACTACATTAACTGATGGAGATGATATGTCTTTGTCGTACAAAAGAATATTTATAAAGGATAATCATATTGTAGGGGCAATAATAATAGGCGATGCCAAAAAATTACCGCTTCTTAAAAAGGTTATTGAAAATAAAGTAGATATCACTAAGTTTACATCACATTCAATGTCTGTAAGCGAGCTTATAGATAAGCTAAAAGGTTAAAAATTGAGTATAGATTTTCTTTATTGATCCATATTGTTGTAATTATAACATTTCATTGTAATATAGTTTAAGAATTTCATGCTTTTTATAAACCTATATGTTATAATACCAATATAACAAAATAAAGGAGATGGATTTAATGCTCTTTTTAACATTTTTTCTATGTGGAGTTTTAATATTGGGGATAGGAGTATTTTTATATAAATCAAAGAAAATAGAAATACTTTCTGGATATGATATAACAAAAGAATATGATAGAGAGGGACTTGCTAAGTTTGATGGAAAAAACCTTATGTATATAGGTGGACTTTTAATAGTTTTAGGCTTTTTAAATTTATTTTTTAAATATGACAGGTTCTTTATTATATCATTGATTATCTTTTTTATTTTGATAATGGTGCTTGTTATGGTATCTGTAAAAGGAAGCGGAAAATACATTTTATCAGAGAATGAAAATTCAATACGATCAAGGCAAAAACAAAATAAGCTGGGCTTAATAGTTATATTGGTTATTATTCTAGTGACAATTATACCTATAGGAATTATTTTTGGAATAGAACTTAATGGAAAGACAGAAGTTAGTGTAAATGGAAAAGAAGTAAAAATAAAATCAGGTCTAGAATCAACAAGTTTTAATTTTAATGACATAAAAAAAGTATATATTAAAAATACAATTCCTAATTTTAGCAAAATATCTGGACTTAATATGGAGGATATAAACAGAGGTAGATTTAATGTATCAGGGTATGGCGATGGATATATTTTTCTTGAAACGAACAGGGGACCGTATTTATATGTAATGTTAAAAGATGGCTTTGTTATAATCAACAGCAAGGATGCTTCAAAAGTTAATGGATATTATCATAAAATTAGCAATAAGTAGAAGTAATGACAAAGTAAAAATATTGCGAAGTAATACTGCTTTGCAACATTAAAAAAATTCTATAAATCTAAGGTAAAAAAATCATAAAATCCTAAGATATTTCAATAACTTCCTATCGGTCAAACAAATTAAAATATCTAAGTATTTTATGATTTTTTTACCAAGATTTATTAGAATTTTTTTAAATCGTTCCTTCAGCAGTATTACTTCGCTCCCACGGTAGTGCAAGGAAAAAATTCCTCCGTACCTACGGAATTTTTGGTGTGAACTTGTCCACTCATTTATTGATTAACAGTGATTATAGCGTATTTTTCGTAGGGAACCGGAGAAAAATTTACCTTGCATTTCCGGTTTAGCGAAGTAACAGTATTGAAGAGATGATTTAAATGAAAGCTAATAAATCTTAGGTGATGATTGTTAAAAGGCTTAGAAGTTTCAATCTGTTTGAGCCACAGGCGAGTTATTGAAACTTCTTAGAATTTTGACAATCATCACCTTAGATTTATAGTTTCCATTTAATATCTCAAGATACTGTTACTTCGCAATATTTTTATTTTCCGAATCGCATAAGATAATTATGCAGTGCTCCAATTAAATTTGAATCATTAAAAAATTTGCAGCGTACTATTTCAGGTTTTATCATGTATTTTATTTCTGTTGAGCATTTTTCAATATTCTTTTCAATGTATTGAAATAATATATCTTGTCTACTTATTCCACCCCCAATAGCAAACTTTTCAGGGTCATAAATATGCTGAAGGTTATATAATTGTAGAACTAGTTTATGACAATATTCATCTAATATCCGTAATGCGTCTTCATCGCCGCTGTTAGCGTATTCAAAAAACTTACGACCATCTACTTTGTCTAATGGTAAATCCTTGGATCTTGCAAGGGGGATAGTTAGTCCACATGTTCCACAATCGTCTGCAAAAGTTTGAGTAGATTTTCCGTATAAAGGAGGATTATTAGTAAAAATAAAGCTAAATTCACCAGCAATAAAATGCTTTCCTTTGAGAAGTTTTTTATCTTTAATTATTCCACCGCCGATGCCAGTACCAAGAACTACTACAATACCATCATCATAGTCTTTAAGATTTCCAACCCAAGCTTCTGCAAGTGCAGCGCATTTTCCATCATTTTCTATTGAAATTGGAACAGGGCAGCGTTTACTTAGGATAGTTCCTATTTCTGTTTCATTATTGTATTCCAAAGCACCTCCAGTATATAAGTATCCAGTATTACTATTAATTCTTCCAGGCATGCTTATAGCTATTCCAGAAATTACGTTTTTGTACTTGTCAAAAATCGAGCCTATGGTATCGATAAAATGTTCTAATGTATCAACGGGGGTAGGGCTTTGATTTTTTTCTATAAATTCTGCTTTTTCATTCATAATGGCATATTTTATGGCTTGACCGCCAACATCTAGTACTAAAAAGTTCATCATGATCACTCCTAAATATTTTGTGAGATAAATGTATACATTTTCATATAATTATTTAAATTGTACCATATAAATTTATAAAATAATAGGCAAAACTATGCTCACTGTAGTTCCAACGTTAGGTTTGCTTTTTATGGATACACCATATTTATCACCATATAAAAGCTTGATTCTATCATCGACATTTTTTATACCTATTCCTGTAAAGTGCTTATGCTTTGAAGTTTTTGATAAAAATAAAGTTGATAATTCAGTTTTATCTATACCAATTCCATCATCAATTATTTCGCAGAGCAGATTTTTACTTTTTTCTGATATAAATACGTGAATATGTCCTTCTTCGTCGCCTGTAAAGGCATGAAAAAAAGCATTTTCTATAAAAGGCTGCAGCATGAGTTTTGGAAGCTTATATTCATTGCATTGAGGAAAAACATGAAAGTTAACCTTTATTTTTTCTCCGTATCTCATTTCATTTATAAATACATAATTTTTTAAATTAAGAATTTCTTTTTCTACAGTAACTGTTTCACTTGTATCACTTATTGTATTCTGTAGTAAAGAGATAAAAGAATCTATAGTACTACCTGTTTTTTCTTTATCACCTTTTAGCATTAGCCATTTTATGGAGGCTAAAGTATTATATATGAAATGAGGGTTAATTTGCATTTGAAGGGCTGACAATTCAGCTTTTCTTTGTTTTTTTTGGGCTAGCATTAGTTTTTCTACGTAATCGTTAAGACTATCAAGCATGTAATTAAAGGAACTACTAAGCTTTGTTATTTCGGGACTACCCTTAAGATTTATGTGATTGTTAAAGTTGCACTCAGTAATTTTAGACATTTCTTTTACTAAAATTCTGAGAGGTGCTGTAGTTTTTCTTGTTACCATAAATAAAATTGAAAAGGTTATAAAAATTATTATTGAGCAAATCAATATTATTTGTTTAGTATTATACATGTCACTTAAAGCTTTATTTGTATCTATTATATTTACAAGATAAAAATCATATATGGGCATATATTCTGATAATATTATGCATTTCTTTTTATTTAAAGTTATATTTAAATACTTAATATGATTTTTTTTGATTTCTTTGCCTAGATTTAAAAGATTATAATTTTTACTTCCAATCATATTATTAATGCTGGAAGAAACCACAGTACCATTAGAAGATATAACTGCAACATCATTACCTGTAGTAGTGAAATTAGAATAAAGCTTTTTAAAAACTTTTTCGTTTATAGTCATATATATTACTCCAAAAGGGCTTTTTGTTAATTGATCATACAAAACTTTTGTAGCGACTATTGCACTGTCATTTTTAGTTAGACTTGTAAATCCATGATTGTTATATTGATATAAAACTCTATATGGATTTTTTAGTGCTATTTTTGTTATAACATTATTTTTTACTACACTAACAGGTGTGGTAAGCAAAGAGCTATTGCTTATATAAATAGTATTATTTTTACCTACAAGCAGCATTTCTATATAGTTATCATTTAAAAGCTGTTCATTGATTTTTATATGCTGCTGTAGATTATAGGTTACATAAAATAATTCTGATGGATCAGTTATGTTTTCACTAAAGTAACGTCTAAAGGCCCAACTATTGTTTACAGTATTTATTGTACTTATAATTTTATCATTTAAATCTGAAGAATTAGCTTGGATTTGCTTTAAAATTTTTGTACTTGATATACTAAAATTATTTATAAATATTTTCTTTGAAATATTCATTATACTTATTGCAGTTATAATTGAAATGCTCACACTGCTTATAAGCATTATTGTGGCCAAAGTAAAAAATAGGCTTTTATTTTTAAGTCTTTTTGTTAAATTATACATAAGAACCTCTTTTTTTATCCAAAATAAGTTTTCTATATTTACTTGGAGTTAATTTTTTTAACTTTTTAAATACTTTGCAAAAATAACTGTGATCTGAATATCCAACCATATAGCTGATTTCGGAAACTGGTATTTTTTCATCAAATAAAAGCTTTGATGCTTTTTCTACACGAACTTTGTTTAAGTACTCACTAAAACCTTCACTGCTATGAGAGCTAAAATAGGATGAAAGATAATAATAATTAAAATGGAATTTATTTGCCAGTTCTTTTAGAGAAAGCTGCTCATCATAATGCTCGTATATATATTCTATAATTTCGCTTATTATATGATTATTAAAAGAATTCTTTTGATGCTCTAATAATGCATTGAATTTATTTTCTAAAACGTCAACAAAGTCCATCAATTCATCAGCAGACTCTGCATTATCTATTTTTTCAAAATATTCTCGTTTGGAATCGTTTATTTCTTCTATATTAAAACTGAGTTCATCTAATATGTTGATGATGCTATAAAGTGAATTTTCAAAAAGTGTCTTAAGATCAAATTCATTTATAGTTAAACTTTTTATACAAAAGGAAATATAATTTTTTAAATAATTTAATGCAGCTTCAAGGTTAAGCATGTAAACTTGATTTGAATAATATTTAAAATCAAATTTATACTTTGAATCGTTTTTTAAAATATCTTTTGAGTATATTATGTTTTTACCCTTTAAATAAAATTTGTATCCAAGTGTAGACTTAAAGTCATATATATAAACATCTTTAAGTTTATATATGGAGTCAAAAACTTTGCTGACTACAAAAAATATTTTTGAAAATTTATTTGAAGTGTTTAGATAAATTTTGTCTATTTTTTTTGCAATATTACTTTTATTTGTTAAATCAAAATTTATTAGAAGTAAAAATAAATTACTGTCTACATTTATCTCGTAATAAACTACATTGTTTAAATTATCTTTACAGGTTTCAGATAAAATAGCTTTAAGTGATAGAGAATTTGAAGAAGTATTAATAATTGACTTTTTTAAATTGGTGCCTAGTAGTAAAAAAGAGTTATAAGGGAAAAATTTTTTGATCTTTTTTTGATCTAGAGTCGCATCAAAACCAGATATTAGTTTATTTAAAAAGTTTTTTAAATTCAATTCTTCAAGGTTTTTGGGAGTTGAGAGAACAAAATTTGGAATATTGGCAGCTGTGTTTTTTAAAAGGCAAATGAGATCTTCTGGTTTTAACTTAGGCTTTAATATATAATCATTTATACCGTGCTTAAAGGTATCCTTTACATATTTAAAATCGCTGTAGCTGCTTAAAATTATAATTTGTATTTCGGGGTATTTTGTCTTTACTATTCTTGAAAGATCAACACCATCCATAACAGGCATAACAACATCCGAAATAATTATATGAGGTTTAAGTTTGTCTATAAGTTCAATAGCTTCTTTTCCATTTGAAGCTTCTCCTGTAATTTCAAAGCCTTCTTTTTCCCAATTTATAAGGTGCTTTATGCCTTGTCTTAATAGATATTCATCGTCGACTATCAAAATTTTGCATAAATTATCCAACAAGATCAACTCCCTTAAAGATTTTAAAAGCTATTCAGTATTATGTTACTATATATAAACCAGTCTAACTACCAAAATCAATTTGAAGTTTCAAATGGTTTATCTCTGTTTATATTTTATTATAAGATAATAAATGATTTATTTCAATTAATAGAATGGCAAAGTAGAGCCTATGTAAATGTATACAAAAATATTTATAGAATCTTAAAAAAATACAAGTTTACAATTTGGCAATAATTTAAGCACATCAAAATATAGCAAGTTTACATCAATATATTTCTAATAAATTTAAACGATTTCAATTATAATTAACTTAAGGTTAACAACTAAAGGGTTCACAAGGTCAAACTTAAGTTATGCATGTTCCAAAATGGATGCATTCATGGCATTATGATGAATGCACAACTTAATAATTGAACTGTAAATCCTATAAGTTGATTAAAATAGAATTTAAGTTTTTAGGGGGAATAGTTAATGAAAGCGAAAAAGATAATTGCTGTTGTTTTAAGTGCATTTATGACGCTGGGTTTAGGGGCGTGTGGGCAAAGTGGTACATCTACATCAAATAAAAGTGCTTCTAATAGCGGGAGTAAATCGCTAGTTGTATGGGCATGGGATGGAACTTTTAATGTTCCTGCTGCGAAGGAAGCAGCGGCAATATATAAAAAGAAACATCCAGAAGTAAAAGTAAAAGTAGTTGAGATGGCTCAAAATGATATAGTTCAGAAATTGAATACAAATTTAAGTTCAAATACTACTTCTGGATTGCCCAATATAGTTTTGATTGAAGATTATAGAGCACAAAATTTTCTTACATCTTATTCAGATTGGTTTCAAGGCGTTTCAAGTAAAGTAAGTAAGTCAAATTTTATGAATTACAAAATTAAACCAGAAAGCTATAAGGGCAAGCTGTATGGAATTCCTTTTGATAGTGGTGTAGCTGGTTTATTCTATAGAACTGATTTAATAGAGCAAGCGGGTTATAAGACATCAGATATGCAAAACATTACTTGGGATAAATTTATAGAAATTGGTAAGGCTGTAAAAGCAAAAACAGGGAAGGAGATGCTTACACTAGATCCTAGTGATTTAGGAATACTTAGAATAATGATGCAGTCAGCAGGAGAATGGTATGTAAAAGATGATGGAAAAACTGTAAACCTGCAAAATAATGAGGCTTTAAAGGATGGCATTAAGATTTATAAAGAGATGATAGATGCTGGAATTGTAAAGCCAGTTTCAAACTGGGATCAATTTGTAAGTGCCTTTCAAAAGGGTGATGTTGCATCTGTACCAACAGGATGTTGGATTTCAAGTTCTATAACTAAAGCAGCAGATCAAAGTAAGAAGTGGGCAATTGCTCCAATACCAAAGCTTAGCACAATATCTGCTTCAGTAAATGCATCTAGTATTGGAGGTGCTGGCTGGTATGTTCTAAAGAAGGTTGGAAATGCTGATGCAGCCGCTGATTTTCTTGCTGAGACATTTGGAAGCAACAAAGAGCTTGCTAATACTCTTGCTGATAAGATTGGGCTTGTAAGTACATTGAAATCTGCTTCAACCACATCAAATTATCAAAAAACAGTTGAGTTTTATAACAATCAAAAAACTTTACAGGATTTTTCTAATTGGACAGAGCAAGTACCATCAGTTAATTATGGATTATACACTTATAATATAGAAGACATTTTGACATCAACAGTTCAATCTATTGTTAAAAAAGGTGCCAATATAGATACCGCTCTTAAGGATGCTCAGACTCAAGCAGAAGCAGCTGTAGCAAAGTAGCAAAGATAGCTAGACAGTTTGGAACTTTAGAATTACTAATTCAAAGTTATTCTGACAAACTGGAATTTAACTCAGAGTACAAAGTACAGAGGACAGAGTACAGTGAAGGATGATTTTTCTCCGCTGTCGCTACAAAAATCTTAAACTTAATGCACGCAAAGCGCTTAAAATATAGTGCTCAGCGTAGCTGACACTATTAAGTTCTAAGATTTACTTGAGAGAAACGAAAGGTAAATCCACCTTCACTGTACTCTGTACTTTGTACTCTGTGCTCTGAATCAACTTCCAGTTTATCGGGATGTATTTCAAATACACACTTTCTGCATTTCAAGGGATTTATCTAGTATATTGCTAAAAAGGAGGCTTTAAATTGAGTATTAACAAGAAAAATGCCTTACAGAAAAAATATAATGCTGTAGGCTGGCTTTTTACAATATTAAGCATAGTACTTATAATTACATTTGTTTTTTATCCTATGGTCCAGGCTTTTATTACCTCATTAAAATCAGGCGTGGGGAATAATTTGAAATTTTCAGGACTTTCAAATTATAAAAGATTATTTACTGATAAAATTTTTAAAAAAGCAGTTACAAATACTCTAATTTATTTAGTAGTACAAGTTCCTATAATGATTTTACTTGCTTTATTTATATCTGTTCTTTTAAATGATAAAAAAATTAAAGGAAAGGGGTTTTTTAGGACAGCAATATTTCTACCTTGCGTAACCTCATTAGTAGCATATTCTGTAATATTTAAAAGTTTATTTGCAAGTGATGGACTAATGAATAAACTTTTAATGCAAATTCACTTGATAGCTACTCCAATAGAATGGCTTACAAGTCCATTTTGGGCTAAAATCACAATAATTATTGCAATAACCTGGCGCTGGACTGGATATAATATGATTTTTTATTTAGCAGGACTTCAAAACATTGATGCATCGATTTATGAAGCGGCTAAAATAGATGGAGCATCGGCGGCAAAACAATTTTTTAATATAACTGTACCACTTTTAAAACCAATAATTTTGTTTACAACTATTACTTCAACTATAGGAACTCTTCAATTATTTGATGAAGTTATGAATATAACACAAGGTGGACCGGGAAATGCAACTACTACTATATCTCAGTATATATATAATTTGAGCTTTAAATATAGTTCTAATTTTGGATATGCAGCTGCAGTTTCTTACACTATTGTGGTTATGATTATAATATTGTCAATAATACAATTTAAAGTGGCAGGTGATGAAAAATGAAAAATGGTAAAAGGGTGCTTGAATATATATTTTTAATTTTAATATCGATAATATCAATTTTTCCATTTTTATGGATGATTATAAGTATGACTAATAAATCAATAGATGTTACAAAAGGTTCTTTAATTCCAGGAACTTATTTTATCCAAAACATTCATAATCTTTTTAGCTCTGATTTGAATTTCGCATTATCTATATGGAATTCGGCTAAAATAGCAATTATTACAACTATATTAGCGTTGACCGTTTCATCTTTGGCAGGTTATGGATTTGAAATATATAGAAGTAAAGCTAGAGATAAAGTATTTAATATATTGCTATTATCTATGATGGTTCCATTTGCTGCACTTATGGTACCTTTGTTTAAAATGTTCAGCAGTTTTAAAATTGTAGGTTTAAATACAATGTCTTCAGTGATAATTCCTAGTATATCAACTGCATTTTTAGTATTCTTTTTTAGACAAAATACAAAGGCATTTCCTAAAGATATTTTGGAGGCAGGGCGTATAGATGGATTAAATGAATTTCAGATATTCACAAGAATTTATGTTCCAGTAATGAAATCAACTTATGCAGCAGGGGCAATTATTACATTTATGTCTAGCTGGAATAATTATATGTGGCCTCTTATTGCACTTCAAAGCCCAGAAAAGAGAACAGTACCTCTTATTATTTCAACTATGGGTTCCTCCTATACACCGGATTATGGAATGATTATGGCAGGAATAGTAATAGCCACACTTCCTACAGCTCTAGTATTCTTTTTAATGCAAAAGCAGTTTGTAGCTGGAATGGTTGGATCAGTTAAAGGATAATTTTATTTTAGTTAACATTATATAAATAATGCAAAGTGATACTGCTTTGCAACATTAAAAAAATTCTATAAATCTAAATGGTAATTTTAAACGAGTACTTGCTTAAGGTATAGAAGGATAATGGGCAAAGCCTAAGCCTCGTACATGTTTACTCACCTATGGTTTATCTTTAGTTCAAGATAAGTGTTGATAGAGCCGATAATTATTTTGTTATCTTCTATCATTTGTGCTGTCCTTAAGCTTTGAGAGATTCTGCATAGGAAAAGTTCAGTTTTCTTGCTACATCAACTATGATTTCAGAGTTTTTAAGTGAATTTTGCAAGAAAGCAGGTTTTAGCCCTAAGATTATTTTTGAAAGGTGGTAGTACTGTATGATAGTTACAGATATTATAAAAACCACAAGTGGTAAAGTTCAAGGCTTTGTTTCAAACGGATATCAAATTTTTCTTGGAATCCCATTTGCAAAGGCAAAGAGATTTTGTCCACCTCATGAAGTAAAGTGGAAGGAAACTTTTAAGGCTTTTAAATGTGGTGCAAGATGCTGGCAAAGTTCTAAAGAGGCAAAAGAGGAATTTGGTATGTCAAATGACTGCTTAAGTATGAATATATTTACGCCAGATCTTAAAGGAAAACTTCCTATTATTGTTGATATATACGGTGGAGCGTTTCAAAATGGTGGAGCTGATAAAAAGGTGAAGACTGGGGTCGGGTTATTAAGGGGAGAGCCTTTTGTCTATATAGGTTTTAATTATCGTGTAGGAGTGTGGGGCTATCTTTACTTAGGAGAAGAGCTTGGGGATAAATACAAGACTTCAGGTAATAACGGTACATTAGACCAAATAGCAGCATTAAAGTGGATTTATAATAATGCAGCTGCCTTTGGCGGCGATTCAAATAGAATTACAGTGATTGGTGAATCTGCTGGTGCTAAATCTATTGGTGCACTTATGGTAGCAAAAGAATCCAAAGCTTTGTTTCATAGTGCTATATTATCAAGTGGCGGAATTCAAAGCATAAGAGATACCAAGACTGCACATGAAATAACAAAACGCTTTCTTAAGATTTTAAAGCTTAATAATATTGAAGATATACTTACTATAGAAAATGACAGCTTAATGAAAGCAAATGAAGAGTTTTGCAGCAGCAGTGCATCTACTTGTTATTTTGGGCCTGTGGCTGATGATGTTGTAATTCAAAGTACCTGGAGCCAGGACATTAAAAAGGAAGATGGATGGAAAGGCAGCGTAGTTATTGGCTGTAATAAAAATGAATGCGGATGGTACAGCTACTTTACTAAGAATGAAGAGTTCAGCAAAATAGCTAAACAGCTTTTTGGTGATAATTCGGTATATGCAGAAAAAGAATTTAGCAAAATTTTTAATGACATCACTGAAAAAGATAAAATTCAAAAGAAATGCGATATCATCTCTGATTATATGTATAGAACTCACACTTATAAATTAGCTGATATTTTAATAGAAAGAGGACTTCCAGTATGGCAGTACAGTTATGAATTACAACCTGCGCTTCATGCATTTGACATCATGGCACTGTGGGAAGATAGCATGCCAGAAATGCTTCTTGAAGTCTTATCACAAGAGGAAGTGAAAAAATCAGGAGATATTTTGCATGATATGTATGTACATTTTGTTATAAATGGTAAGCCAAAATGGTTCATGTCTACTAAAGAACAAAAATATATTTTAAGAATTGACGCTGAGGCACATGTGGAAAAATTAGATAAGCCTGATGCGCTGATGAATTTCCCAGAACAAGTGATGAGACTATCTTAATAAAGAAGAGGTTACTTTAGTAAACCAAAAAAATGAAGTATATGCCCCATTTTGTACTATTAGTTGAAATACGGTTACTAGCTCTCTAATACATTCAAAATAGAGAAAACTAATATTTGGTTTAGATATCACATGGGCTAACCGCCCAAACCCCAGATTATAGAGAAAACTAATATTTGGTTTAGATATCACATGGGCTAACCGCCCAAACCCCAGATTATAGAGAAAACTAATAT